>NZ_JAVDPW010000001.1:0-844417 GCF_031453975.1 Inquilinus ginsengisoli | reverse complement strand
ATGATCGGCAAGGGCGACTTCCGCCACTACATGCTCAAGGAGATCTACGAGCAGCCGGCGGTGGTGGGCGACACGCTGCGCACCATGATCGACCCGGCGGCGCGGGCGATCATGCTGCCGTCGCTGCCCTTCGACTTCGCCGATATCCCGCGCGCCACCATCATCGCCTGCGGCACCGCCTTCTACGCCGGCATGGTCGCGAAATACTGGTTCGAGACGGTGGCGCGGCTGCCGGTCGAGATCGACGTCGCCTCCGAGTTCCGCTACCGCGAGGCGCCGATGCCAGCCGGCGGGCTGGCGATCTTCGTGTCGCAGTCGGGCGAGACCGCCGACACGCTGGCGGCGCTGCGCTATGCCCGGTCCCAGGGCCAGCGCATCCTGTCGATCGTCAACGTGCCCGACAGCTCGATCGCGCGCGAGAGCGACGCGGTGATCCAGACCCTGGCGGGGCCGGAGATCGGCGTCGCCTCGACCAAGGCCTTCACCACCCAGCTGACCGTCCTGGCCTGCCTGGCGGTGGCGGCGGCCCGGGCGCGCGGCGCCATCGACGCCGGACGCGAGGCCGAGCTGTCGACCGCGCTGACCGAGGTGCCCAGCCGGCTGGCCGACGTGCTGAACCATGACGAGACCATCCGCACGCTCAGCCACGAGGTGGCCCTGGCGCGCGACGTGCTGTATCTCGGCCGCGGCCTGTCCTATCCGCTGGCGCTGGAAGGCGCCCTGAAGCTGAAGGAGATCAGCTACATCCACGCCGAGGGCTATGCTGCCGGCGAGATGAAGCATGGGCCGATCGCCCTGATCGACGACAAGGTGCCGGTGATCGTGCTGGCGCCGCGGGACTCCGTGTTCGACAAGACCGTGTCGAACGTGCAGGAGGTGATGGCGCGCGGCGGCAAGGTGATCTTCTTCTCCGACCGCGAGGGCATCGAGAGGCTGGGGCCGGGCCCGGTGGCGGCGATCGACCTGCCCAGCGTCGACCCCTTCGTGGCGCCGATCCTCTACGCCGTGCCGGTGCAGCTCTTGGCCTATCACACCGCCGTGGTCAGGGGCACCGACGTCGACCAGCCGCGCAACCTGGCCAAGAGCGTGACCGTCGAATAGGACTCCTTTACGAATGACGCGCCGGCGGCACGGCCCCCGGCGCGTCACCCACGCGGCGGCGATCAGTTGAGGGTAAGTTGCGGGCCGCGCAGCTTGATCTTTTGGGTGGCCCGTAGGATATCCCCCGGCTTGATCTCCGTCCTTTCATCGGCGGTGATCTCCTGGTACTGGCCATCCACCAGACGGGTGATGGCATAGGTCGTCGTCAAGGTGGCGACGGACTCGGAAGCGACCGTCGCCTGTCTCTTCATCTCCTCCAGGGTGGTGAGGATCGAGGCTATCTTCTGGTCGCTGCGAGCGATCTCGAGATCCGCCTCGCGGATGCCGGTGGCATCCTCATCGCTCTGCTTGCTCCGCAGCTCGACACGGCGCTGCTCGATGTCCAGCAGGTTCTGATGCGCCCGCGCGAGATAGGATTGCTGCTCCAGCATGTCGCGCTGGGCCACCGAATAGCTGCGCTGTGTCTCGCGCAGCCGCGTTAATTGGGTGAGCTTCTGGTCGGCCAGGGTTTGCATCGCCTTCACATCCTCGGCCAGCAGGGCGAGTTCGTCACCGTGCAGCTTGATGGCCTGTTCCAGCGTCGTGATCTCCTGCTCGTAGCTGGCGCGCTGGGCCAGCATCGCTCGGTCCTGGCTCTCCATGGATTGCTTGCGGACGCTGAACAGCTTCCTTTCGCTCTCCACGATCCGGTTCAGCGCGTCGACATCCTGAACATCGTCATGCGCCGGCAGGGCGAAGGCGAAATCCTCGGCCCCGTCCATCTCGGCCTCGAGCCGGGCGCGGCGCACCCGGAGAGAGAAGCGCTGAAGCTGAGCGTCGGTATAGTCCTGCGCCGTCGAGATGAGCTGGAGCCGGCTGTTGTCCGTGGCCAGGGTCGGCTGCTTCAGCCCGCCTCCCACCGCGAGGAGCTCCAGCGCGATCATGCCTGGCCGATAAGGGTAGGGGCCCGGTTTCTCAATCTCTCCCAGGACGAACACCGGCGCGTACTCCTCGATCGACACGCTGATGGCCTTGCCCTCGGGGACGTGCTCCTCCAGCTCGGCTCCGATCCGCTTGGCGATCTCGCTCGTGCTGAGCCCGCCGACATCGACCTCGCCGAGAAGCGGATAGCCGATCATCCCGTCGGGGCCGACGCGGAACCGCCCCGTCAAGGTCTCCTGCCCAAAGACCGAGATCATCAGGGTGTCGCCAGGGCCGATGTGGTAGGCCCCGTCGCCCGCCACGGCCGGGGGCGCGGCCGCCATCCACAACAGCCCTGCGACCAGAGCGGGAAGACCGCGGTGCGCTCTGCGCGGGCCGGCGGCCTCACGGGGATACGCCGGCATCAACGTCCAGAGATCGATGGTCATGGTCCGTCCCTCTAGGCTTCCTTCACGAGCTCGATACCCTTGCCGCGCAAATCGGGCGGGGGCGGTTGATTGATTTCCGGAGACCATGCCGCGATGGTGAGGGAGTTGGGCTCGTAGCGTGTCTGCCGGCCTGCGGGGACGTCGTTGAGGATAACGCCAGAGACCGTGACGCCGCGGAAGGCGAGCTGCCTGATGGAGGTGGCGACATCTTCCTTGTTCGTCCGGCCCCAGCGCACGACCAGGATGGTTGCGTCCGCCAAGGCCCCCATCTGGGCCGCGTCGGTGGATGTCGAGGCCGGGGCGGTGTCGAGAATGATGAGATCGTATCGCTTCCTCAGCTTCGAGAGCGCCTCCCGCAGACTGCCGCCGCCAAAGATGCAATCGAGGGACTCTCCGAGCAGTGCCGGGGCGATGAAATGAGCCTGGGACCGCGGATCGATCTGGATCACTTCCTCCAATGCCTCCGAGCAGCCGGCAGCCTTGGGCTCCGGCGGGGCCGCGGAAGATCCGAACTGGGCCGCTATCGCGGGTTTGCGCAGATCGGCGTCGACGACGAGCGTCTTGAGCCCTGCTCGGGCCGCCGAGCGCGCAATCGAGACCGCCAGGCTGGTCTTACCCTCGCCGGCATGGACCGATGTGAACATCAGGACCTGGGCGCGCCGGGTCGCCGGCGCCAGCTGGAGCGTCGATCGTAGCGTGCGGATGGCCTCGCTGAAGGCGGACCGTGGCTGATCCAGCACGAAGGCGGACACCGGTGTCGCTCGCCTCCCCTTCTGAATCCGGGGGACGAGATCCATCACGGGAATGCCGATCGCCTGCTCCAGATCCTCCGGGGAGCGGACCCGGTCGTCGAGATTCTCGCGCAGCAGCGCGAGGCCGAAGCCAAGGCCGAGGCCGGCCAGCAGGCCCAGCCCGGCATAGGGAACCAGTTTCGGGCTTGCCGGCACAGATGGCGGTTCGGCCTCGGAGACCATGCGGGCCTCACGAACGGCGTAGCCTTGCTGCTCGATCGTCTGCTTATAACGGTTGAGGTAAGTCTCGTAGATTGTGCGGTCGGCAGTCGCCTCGCGCTCGAGCTGGTTCAACTGCACCCGAGCGTCGCTGGTGTTGGTCAGATCGGCCTCGGCCTCATGGAACGCGGCCTGCAACGCGCTTTCCTTGCGCCGGGCGACATCGAGCTCATTGTCTAGGCTCTTGAGCACGCGCTGCACTTCGGCCGCGATCTGCTGCCTGAGCGAAGCCAGCTGCGACTCAAGGGACGGCAGCTGGCTGCTCTTCACCGCGCCCGTGTCCTGCAGTTCGGACAGGCTGCGCTCGAGCTTCGCCTGTTCGGTCCGAAGCGCCTGGATCGTGGCCGAACCCAGGACCTGCGCGAAATTGTCCAGACCGCCCTCATTTTGCGAGAGGGCCTTCGCGGTGTCGAGGCGGGCCTCGGCATCGGCACGGCTGGAACGGGCCTGGACGAGCTCAATGTTGAGGGCATTGATCCGCTGCGTCTCAAGCGTCGTGCCGTCGGACTCGATGAGCCCGGCGTCGCGTCGGAAGCGCTCGGCCGCGGCCTCGGAGACTTCGAGCCGTTGCCGCAGGTCGTCGAGCTTCGCTCCGAGCCATTCGCTCGCCTGTCGCGTGGCCTCGGACTGGACCGAGGCTTGGTAGGACAGATAGGCTTCGCCGAACGCGTTGGCAGCCTCTGCGGCGAATTCCGGATCCCCGGCCGAATAGGAGATGAAGATCGTGTAGGAACGACCGTCATTGCTCACCTGGAGGTTTTCGAGCAGACGACCGATCACATCAGGTTTCGGCGCCCCCGCTCCCGCATCGGATAGCGCCGCGGGCGGCTCCGGCGAAGCCGACCCGACCACCGTATCCCAGCCGTTCCCGATCCACCGCTCGATCCTCTGTCGAAAGGTTTCAGCCAGAGGCGGCGCGATGTCACCGGGCGCGTATCCCCTGCGCTCGAGAATACCGGCAACGCGTTCGGCCATCGTGCGAGATGCGATGACGTCCAGTTCGGTCCGAAGAACCGGACTGTCTTGCGGCATGGGAGAAATCACTGCATCGGCTGGCAGAATCTGGACTCGACGCGCATCGAGCGCGATGACGACCTCCGCGACGTAACGGGGTTCCGCCTGCAGGTAGAGAAAACCTGCGATAGCCGTGGCGGCCCCCACCGAGATCCAAACCGCCAGCTTCCGTCTACGCAATATGCGCAGATAGTCCTGCAGACCCCGCATATGATGCCCAGAGCCATTCACGATCTCTATCACGGCAGCACCATCCAGATTGCAATATTATAGAGTCTACCCTCAGCACACGGATCGGTCCGGACCGGATCCTCTTGGCATCATATCGTTTATCTTATAAGCAACCTCGGTTCTGTTCTTGGCTTTTAGTTTCTTCATAATATTTCTGATATGTACCTTTACCGTGCTCTCGCAAAGATTAAGTTCATAGGCGATAATCTTGTTCGCCTTGCCTCGACGCAGCGCGTCGGCTACTGCCGCCTGACGCGCCGTGAACAAGCCGTCCATCGCATTGCTCTGATGCGGCTTTTCTCCGGACAAATGCTGCCGGAAGGAGGCAAGGCTGCTTGCTGGAACGAATATTCCGCCCGCCCGTGCCAGGCGGACCGCCTCGATGGCGACGTCTAGCCCCACGCTGGTTGGGATGTAACCTCGAGCTCCGTACTCCAGGATCTTCATGACATGAGCCATGTCTTCCACGTCACCGATGACGATCGTGGGAATTCCCGGAAAGTCCGTTGCGAGGGACTTCACCGCATCCACCACATCCTGGTCGGCTGCATTCCTCCACCCGATGTTGAACAGGATCGCTGACACCTGGTCGTGGATGTCCGCGGTGTTCCGCCATCCGTCTATGTCCGAGAAGGCAGATGCCTCGATATTCGCGTTTCGGGATCTAAATCCCCGGGTAAGGCATTCCAGCTCAAGTTTCCTATAGTCGATCACCGCCAGATGCATATTGCCGTTGCTCTCGATAGACACTCTGTCATCCGAGGACCTGGACTTGAAATCGCTCGCGTCGGGGAAGTCATATAGTTTTGAACTTGCCTCGGCCGCCTCGATATAGTTCTTTGCAGCGCCATCGGCAGAAAATTGCAGATTGTAAGACATATTATTTCCCTCTGTAGAAGCCATCTCCGTTCGTCAGAGCGACATTGCATCAATTTTTATGCAAATTACTGCTTGTTGCTCCGGAGCAATTCTTCCAACCCCCCTTCGATTTCTCAGGAGAGAGAAGGAAAAACTTCCGAACTCTCCATTAAACCTGCATGTCGCTTTGGTATAAATTGGAGGATCCTATCCACGGGTCGAATACACCCGAGCCCAGGATCATCGATAAGGATAATATCCGTTTTGCCCTCTTTGGGAATTAACCTGAATTAGGCGAAATGTACTCCTTTGGGGCCATCCGCGCCGACAGGTCTTCTCAACATATGCAAAAATGGGGCTGCGGATGCTGCCAACCCGTCTATCGTGCCAACGGCCGCGCAAACTGAGGATGGGCACGCCCCACTTTGGACATCCGCGCGCCCGCGCCATTGACCGATCGATGGCGGGTCCCGACCCGAAGGGGTAGGGTCGGAACCCGGTTCAGTTTAGTCCGACGGCTGCGCCGCCGGCGGATCGACTGCCGACGGGCTTCCGGCACCCGGCGGGAACGGGAGGCAGGAGGATCCGAAGCCGCCCGGATGGCGGGAATGCCAGATCCATGCCGTCCGGATGATCGTCTGCAGATCGCTGTGCAAGGGCTTCCAGCCCAATTCGCGCCGCAGCTTCCCAGAATTCGCCACCAGGGCGGCCGGATCCCCCATGCGTCGCGGCCGCATGATCGTTGGGATGGGGCGGCCCGTTACCCGCTCGGCGGCCGCGACGATCTGACGAACGCTGTACCCCGCGCCCGATCCGACATTGTATGCGAGTGCCCCGGACGATCGGAGCGCGATCAGGGTCCTGACATGCGCATCGGCGAGGTCGAGGACATGGACGTAGTCCCGGACGCAGGTTCCGTCCCGCGTCGGGTAGTCGTTCCCGAAAATGTCGATATGCGGCCGGCGCCCCTGCGCCACCTGGAGAACCAGCGGGATAAGATGCGTCTCGGGGCGGTGGTCTTCCCCGAGATCCCCACCCGGCTTGGCGCCGGCCGCATTGAAATACCTCAAGACGGCTGTGCGGATCCCATGGCTGCGCTCGGCCCAGAACAGGACCCGCTCGCACATACGCTTGGATTCGCCATATGGGTTGCCGGGCGAGACGACTTGATTCTCATCGATGTCCGAGCCATCCCGGCTCTCGAATATGCTGGCGGTCGACGACAGGATGAAGCTGCGCGTGCCATGGTCGATCGCAGCCTGCAGGACGTTACAAAGCGTGCCGACATTGTCACGCACATAATCGATCGGACGCGTGTTCGATTCACCCACCAGGGTCCGGGCGGCGAAGTGCATGACCGCATCATATTGTCGCTCCGCGAACACCTGGTTGATCGTGCCGACCTGCCGGAGGTCGGCGAGGACAAAGGACGCGGTGGGCGGGACGGCTGCGCGATGCCCGGTCGAGAGATCATCGACGACGGTCACCCGGAAACCTAACTCACAGAGCAGCCAGGCGACATGGCTTCCGACGAAGCCCGCCCCTCCTGTGACGAGGACATTCTCGACCGGCTCGATCGGGTGGTGGTGCTTCATCAACGAACTCCCCATTTGCAGGGACGCCGCAGGTCATCCAACACGGCGCCAGGCGCCCTTTCCCATTCAATTGCCGAAGATCTTGCGCGACGCCTCACGGCCCCGGCCGAGATAGGCGGCATCGAAGTGGGCGATATCGATGAGCCCTTGCCGGTTGAGAAACTCGACTTCCGAGTTTCGGAAGACGACGAGCCCGAGCTGGCGCAGGTGCCGCAGGACGCGATTGACATGGACGGACGTCAGTCCAAGCGCATTGGCAAGGTCGTGCTGTGTGAGCGGGCAGAAGAACCCGGCTGAGTTGCCCTGGCCGATCAATTCGAGCCGGACGGACAGTTCGAGAAGAAGGTGAGCCATGCGGCCCGCGGCGGATCTGCGTCCGAGTGCGACCAGACGCTCTGCCGCGATGGAACCCTGGAGGCTGGCGCTCCAGAGGATTGCTCCACCCAGGCGCGGCCACCGCGCGGACATTGCAAGCAGCGATTGCGGCGAGACCGTTGCAGCATCCACCGGCGTAATGCTGGCGAAGCCAAGGCCGGCCCCGTTCAGAAAAATTCCTTGCAGACCAAAAATATCTCCCGGCAATATAAAATCTATAACTTGCCTCTGCCCATTCGACAGATCCTTAAAAGAATATCCCCAACCTTCATTTAAGATAAATACTGATTCATAATTTTCATAATATTCTATCAACTCAACTCTTGCCATATACTTATTATTCTCGATTACAATCTTTTGTAGCGCAGCGATCTCAGATGGCGACGGAGAAAAGTATCGGCCAATCTTCAATAAAAAAGCGCTTTCAATTGCTTTCATATTTATATTTGCCATCGAACTCTGATTTCATCATTGCATCGAAATCAATCAACTCCCATGCCTCTTCCCAAAATATGAGCGATTTTCGTAGGAACCCATGAGATCCTCTCATCGGCCCCCACGACTCCGCTTCACCCGATCTTCCGCGGGACAGGCCCTCACCGCGATCGGAGGCATCCACCCAGCCAACCTCCCGACATGCTGCAACCCCGGCCGAAGGTTGAAGATGGCCATCATCGGTCTCCTCGAAAACTGACATGGCGCCACCTACCATCCGCTTCGGACCAATTTGTGCGCATGCATCTAATTTTCTTCATACTTATTATAAATTAAGATCTACTTGTATGCACCGGTGTCAAGTCCTACTTAGCCGCCGAGCCTAAAGTAGCCCAACCGGGATTAGCCGAACGACAGGGCGGATGACGCCGAACGCGACAGCTCCACCTCCACTTCACAGCCTACAGCGCCGGCGTCCTGACGTGTCTCCTCGAGCCACCAGCGATAGGTGCTCCGTATTCCACTTTCCAGGTCCGTTCCGGCTCGCCAGCCAAGATGCGCGATGCGCCCGATGTCGAGCAGCTTCCGCGGCGTGCCATCCGGCCGGCTGCTGTCGAAGGCGAACGTTCCCTCGTAACCGACCACCTTGGCGATGGTCAGGGCAAGGTCGGCGATGGAAATGTCGGATCCCGTCCCGATATTGATCGGCACGGGATCCTCATGGCGTTGCATGGCGATGACACAGGCATCGGCGAGATCATCGACATGCAGGAACTCACGGCGCGGCCGTCCCGACCCCCAGATCCCGACATTCGGTTGGCGCTGGACCTTCGCCTCGTGGATCCGACGGATCAGCGCCGGCAGGACATGGGAAGTCTCCAGATCGAAATTGTCGTTGGGACCGTACAGGTTGGTCGGCATCGCTGAGATGAACCGGCATCCATACTGCCGGGCGTAACATTCCACCATCTTCACCCCGGCGATCTTGGCGATGGCATAAGGCTCGTTGGTCTTCTCAAGGGCACCGGTGAGGAGCTGCTCTTCGCGGATCGGCTGGGCCGTGTCCCGGGGATAGATGCAGCTGGACCCCAGATACAGCAGCTTTTCGACACCGATGCGATAGGCCGTGTGGATCACGTTGGCGCCAATCATCAGGTTCTCGTAAAGGAACTCCGCCGGGTAGGTCGCATTGGCGACGATCCCGCCCACCCTTGCCGCCGCAGCGAAGATGATCTCCGGCCGTTCCCGTCGCATCCAGGCCTCGGTGGCAGCTTGGTCGGTCAGGTCGACCTCCGTCCGGTCGACGAAGAGCAAGGCGCAGCCCTCCCGCGCAAGACGGCGGACCAGAGCCGATCCCACCATACCCCGGTGGCCACTGACCCAGACGCGCTTGCCGCGCAGATCAAGGGGCCGTCGCCTGATGTCGTCATTCATAGCGGTCATTGCGTCCGGCCTCGCGCATCACAGCCACCAGATCCGAATTCACCATCTCGGCGACCAGGTCGGGAAAGGAAGTGGTGTGGCTCCAGCCGAGCTTCTCCCGGGCTTTAGCCGGATTGCCGAGCAGGAGGTCGACCTCGGTCGGTCGGAAGTAGCGGGGATCGATCTCGATCAGCGGCGCGCCGGTCCTGGCGTCCAGCCCCTTCTCGTCGACACCTGTTCCAGCCCATTCGATGTCCCGGCCCGCAACACGGAAGGCGAGTTCGACGAACTCCCGCACGGTGTGGGTCTCCCCCGTGGCAAGCACGTAATCGTCCGGCACGTCTTGTTGGACGATCCGCCACATCCCGTCGACATAATCGCGCGCATGGCCCCAGTCGCGCTGCGCATCCAGATTGCCTAGATACAGGCTTGTCTGGAGGCCTCGCTCGATTGCCGCCACCGCGCGGGTGATCTTGCGGGTGACGAAGGTCTCTCCCCGGATCGGGCTCTCATGGTTGAACAGGATTCCGTTCGATGCGTGAAAGCCGTACGCCTCGCGATAGTTGACGGTCATCCAGTAGGCGTAGAGCTTGGCGATCGCGTAGGGGCTGCGGGGATAGAATGGCGTCCGCTCGTCCTGAGGAACCGCCTGGACCCGCCCGAACAACTCGGACGTCGATGCCTGGTAGAACCGGCACTGGTCACCGAGCTTGAGGATCCGCAGTGCCTCCAGCAGCCGCATCGTGCCGAGGGCGTCGGCGTTGGAGGTGTACTCCGGAGTCTCAAAGCTGACCTGCACATGGCTCTGCGCGCCGAGATTATAGATCTCATCGGGCATCACGTCCTGGATGATGCGGCAAAGGTTGGTCGAGTCGGTGAGATCACCGTAATGGACATGGAAGCGCACTGCATCGCCGTGCGGATCCTGGTAGAGATGATCAATCCTTTGAGTGTTGAAGGACGAGGACCGTCGCTTGATTCCATGGACGATATAATTTTTGGAAAGAAGAAGTTCTGCCAGATACGCGCCATCCTGACCAGTAACTCCAATAATCAAGGCCACCTTCTCTGGCATCATGCACTCCAAATATCCTATAAGAGGGCAAGCTTCTGTCGACAATTTTATCTATAATTTAAATTTTTAGGCGCCGGTCGGCATCCTATACAAAAGGCGAAAACCTCTACCTATGCAGGGCATGACCTTACTCCTCCATTGGATGCTCCCCCTTCGGAGTCCTATCCTGGCCACAACGCCTCATGATCGGCTGAGTTCGTTCACCGTCTGGGCAATCCGCTCGACCGCAGGGACGGACAATTCGGGATAGATCGGCAACGACAGTGTTTGTGCCGACAGGGCCTCGGAGACGGGAAACCGACCGGGCCCATAGCCCAATCCCGCATAGGCCGGCTGGAGATGGACGGGCAGCGGATAGTGGATGCTGGAACCGATGCCGGCCTGCGCCAGCCGCGCGCGCACAAGATTCCGCTCGGCGATTCTGATGGCGTAGATCTGGTAGGCGTGCTCTCCACCGACGGGTGGCGCCTGCGCCTGGATTGGGGCTCCGGCGAACACCCGATCGTAGAATGACGCCACATGCCGCCGGGAGCGGATCCATCCGTCCAGATAGCGGAGCTTGACGCCCAGGGATGCGGCCTGGATGGCGTCCATGCGGTAGTTGAAGCCGTGGCGGACGTGGTTATGCCTGCTGATCTGGCCCATGTCCCGCAGGCATCGGATCGACTCGGCGAGGTCCGCCCGATCCGTAACGACCGCACCGCCATCCCCGCAGCCCCACAGGTTCTTGCCGGGATAGAAGCTGAAGCATCCCATGTCGCCGAACGTGCCCGCGGCAGAACCGTTGCGCTCCGCCCCGTGCGCCTGCGATGCGTCCTCGATCACCCACAGGCGATGACGCCGTGCGATCGGCAGAATCCGCTCCATGTCGGCGATGCGGCCATGCAGATGAACCGGCACGATAGCCTTGGTCGCCGGGGTCAGTACCGCCTCGATCGCCGCGGGGTCCATCGTCCAGGTCTGCGGATCAACGTCGACGAGGATCGGCTTGGCCCCGGCATAGAGAATGGCCGCGACCACCGCGACGAAGGCGGCCGGAACCGTCACCACCTCGTCGCCCGGCCCGATGCCGGCCGCAAGGAGGGCCAGGTGCAGCGCCGAGACTCCGGCATTGACGGCGATCGCCTCGCGCGCCCCGCAATAGGCAGCAAAGGCATCCTCGAATTCAGAGATGACGGGATTCGCCGCATAGTCGCCGCCTCTGATGACCTCGAGCATCGCCCGCTCGAGCTCCGCCCCAATGCTGCGGTGCTGCGCAGCCGGATCCAGGAACGGAATCATGATCCTTTGGGGTTGCCACGGCGGCTGGTGTTTTCGTGCTGATCCATGACGAGAGGCCATCCAAACTTGTGGTGGGGTGTAGGCGAAGAGCGCTGATGCGTCAGAAGGCTTGTTCCGCCCTTGCTGCCTCCATTAGGTCGCAAAAGCTCCAAGCCTATTAGTTCATTACTATATTATGCGCCCCGAAGTTCTGTATTCTCAGATCCGAGCTTTGAATTGGGCCGGCCACTAACAGGGTAGTTCAAATCAGCATAGCTCCCGCACAGACAGGCAAGAGGTTGACAAAGAGGGATAGGGTCGGCCGCTAAAAGCGATCAGCCACGGAAGTCGGCTCATCCATCCGGATAGTCCTGCCGGCGGCAAATTCCGTACTCGTCGGCACGCCCCTACGACGGCAGGAGGCTGAAGGTTCGCCGCGATACCGCCTTTGCCTCCCTTGTTGAGTCCGGCAGCGTCTCCTCAAAATAACGTTCGAGCAGCCTATAGAATCAGCGCGATACCTCCGCAAACGACGGGGGCCGCTCCTGCACCTTCTGAGATGACACCGTCGCCGGCGTCTCGTCGACGACCTCGATCATTGTTTCGCAATCCGACGATTCACTCCACGATCCGCGAGCGACGGAGAGATGAAGATCATTCTGGCGAACCGCTATTTATATCCGGATGAATCGGCGACGAGCCGCATGACGTCCAGCCTTGCTTTCACGCTCGCCCGGAGGGGGTTTTCCGTCCATGGCTTGGCCAGCAGGCAATTCCACAACAACCGAGACCGGCATCTTTCAGGCCGCGAGGTGATGAACGGCGTCACCATCCACCGCATGCCGACGTCCGGCTTCGGCCGAGACCGGTTGTGGGGCCGGGCGCTCGACTACATCACCTTCCATCTCAGCGCGATGCTATGGGTGCTCTGGAACGTGGAAGCGGGGGATGTCTGCGTGGTCTGCACCGACCCGCCGCTGCTGTCCGTCACCCTGGCCCTGCCCCTCAGGCTGAAGCGGGCCCAGATGGTGAACTGGCTTCACGACCTGTTTCCCGAGGTCGCGCTGGAGCTGTCCGTCGTCAGGAAGGGCTCGGCCGCCCGGCTGGCGCTGGCCGCGCGCGACTGGTCGCTTCGCGGGGCCTTGTGGAATGTCGCTCCGATCGATCAGATGGCCCAGTTTCTTGAGCACCGCCGGATCCCCAAAGAGCGCCTCGCCGTTGTCCACCACTGGTCGGACGGTGCCGCCATCCAGCCGATCCCTCGGAGCCGGAACCGGCTTCGTCGGGAGTGGGGGCTGGGTGAAGCTTTCGTCGTCGGCTATTCCGGCAATTTCGGACGGGCTCACGAATTCGATACTATCCTGGGCGCCGCGGCACGGCTGAAGCACCGCGACGACATCCGTTTCCTGTTCATCGGCGGGGGGCACCAGCGAGCAGCCATCGAAGCCGAGATCCGGGCGCAGCGGCTTGACAATATCATCCTGAAGCCGCTGCAGCCGCGCGAGTTCCTGGCCGAAAGCCTCGGCGTCGCCGATGCTCACCTGGTGTCGCTTCTGCCTCCGCTCGAGCCCTTCGTCATCCCGAGCAAGTTCTACGGCATCCTGGCCGCCGGCCGGCCGACTCTCTTCATCGGCGATCCGAAGGGCGAGATCGGGGGTATCCTGGAACAACACGACTGCGGTCATGCGGTCGCCATCGGCGACAGCGAAGCACTCGCCTGCCATATCCTGGACATGCGAGAATCGCCCGAGCAACTCGACCGCCTCTCGACCAATGCCCGGCGCCTGTTCGAGATCGATTACACCGAAGACCGCGGATGCTCAGCCTGGACCAAGCTCCTGTCGCGGTTCATGCCGTTGGCCGCTGTCGGCGGCGCGCTCCCGCAGGCCGAGGCTCCCGCAGACGAGAGGAGCCGGCCGTGAAGGAACAAGTGGTCGTCAGCCAGCTTGGTGCCCGCATGGACTATGCGGTGCCACGCATCCTGAACGCGCATGGCGCGCTTGAGCATTTCTACACCGATATCTGCGCCATCAGAGGATGGCCCCGGCTCGCCGGACATGTTCCGCCTCGGTTCCTGCCCCGAGGGGTCCGACGGCTCGTCGGGCGAAAGCCATCGGGCATTCCGCCGCAGCGAATGACCTGCTTCACCAATCTCGGCTTGTCCTATGCGCTGCGGCGCATGCGCGCCAACGGGGCTTCCGACGAGATGGAAGCGGCGCTGGATGCGGGGAGGCGCCTGTCCGAGCTTGTCGTCCGCCATGGCTTCGGCGAGGCCACCGGTTTCTACGGCTTCGTCCGCGAGTGCCTGGAGCAGCTCCAGGCGGCCCGGTCCCGAGGCCTGTGGACGGCGGTCGAGCAGAATATCGCCGCGCGGGAGACCGTCGACCGCCTGGCGTGGGAGGAGCAGGAGCGGTTCCCGGACTGGGAGAGACCCGCCATGCCAACGGCGTCTGCGGAAGCCTTCGGCACTCGCGAGAAGGCGGAGTGGGCCGAGGCCGACATGATCGTCTGCCCGTCCGAGTTCGTCCGGCAGACGGTGGCGGACAGCGGCGGTCCGGCCCATCGCTGCATCGTCGTTCCCTATGGCGTCGACACGCGGTTCCAGATCCCGGTGCGCAATCGGCAGCAGGGTCCGCTACGGGTCCTCACCATTGGCACGGTGGGACTTCGCAAAGGATCGCCCTACATCCTGGAGGCGGCCAGGCAGATGCGGGGACAAGCCGTCTTTCGCATGGTCGGATCCGGGAAAGCCCCGGCGGCGGCCCACGCCGGCCTGGACGGGGTCGCCGAATTCACCGGCCCCATCCCGCGGCTGGAGATCATCGCCCAATATGCCTGGGCCGACGTCTTCCTGCTGCCGTCGCTGTGTGAGGGATCGGCTACGGTGATTTATGAGGCGCTGGCGGCTGGCCTGCCTGTCGTTACTACCCTCAATTCCGGCAGCGTTGTCCGTGACGGCATAGACGGGTTTATCGTCCCCATCCGCGACGCCGGGGCCATCACGAACGCCCTCCGGCTGTTGCACGACGACCGCGCCCAGCTCTTCGAGATGTCGCACAACGCCCGATTCCGGGCCCGGGACTTCGACTTGCCGTCATATGGCCGCCGCCTCTGCGATGCACTTGATCAGGCCCGCGCTGCAGCGACCATCCGCGCTCTCTAGAAGGCTTCCCATGCTCCAGCACCGCGTCCAGCTCCAGTCCGATCGATCCGCCACCATGCGCCACAACCGGGCCTCGCGCCGGATCAAGATCGCCCATCTGATGCCGACGGTTTGCCTGTCCGATGGCGGGCCACCCACAGCCCTCAGGCTGCTGTGCGAGGCCACGCGGCGGTCACAGGCGATCTCGCTCGAGGTGTTCGCGCTCGAGCGCGACGCCGGCTCCGATCGACAGGGGTGGGGAGACGTTCCGATCCATCTGTCGCCTGTCCGGGGTCCCCGCAGCTTCGGCTATTCCCGGAGCCTGCAGGCCGCGCTGCGCGAGAGCGATGCGGATCTGCTGCATGTTCACGGGCTATGGATGTACACGTCCATCGTGGCGAAGCAATGGGCCGCGCGCACCCGCAAGCCCTACCTGGTCAGCCCCCACGGAATGCTCGATCCCTGGGCTTTGGCAAACCGCGGCTGGAAGAAGCGGATCGCGATGCGCATGTACGAGGACACGCATCTGCGAGGGGCATCCTGCCTGCACGCGCTGTGTGAATCGGAAGCTCAGTCGATCCGGGCCCTTGGGCTGACGGCACCCATCTGCCGCGTTCCGAATGGCGCCGTGCTGCCTGACCAAGCCCTGCTCCGATCTGAATGGAGGACGCGTCTGCCCGCGGATGCGCGTATCCTGCTGTATCTTGGCCGGCTGACGCCCAAGAAGGGGCCGGCCCCGCTCATCCGGGCCTGGGCCACTCTCGACCCTGCAGCTCGGTCGGAATCGCCCTGGCATCTCGTTTTCGTCGGCCCCGGCTCCGAAGCCTATTGCGCGGAGCTCCAGGCACTGGCTTCGGCCCTCGGAGTCGGCGAGTCGGTCCATTTTATCGGCCCGCTCTATGGTGAGGACAAGGTGACAACCCTAGCCTCGGCCGATGCGTTCATACTGCCGTCCTTCAGCGAAGGCATGCCGAACGCGGCGCTGGAAGCGTGGGCTCACGGCCTGCCGTCGCTCCTCACCCCACAGTGCAACCTGCCGGAAGGCTTTGAGCACGGGGCCGCGCTCTCCATCGATCCGAACGAGCCGGCGATCGCGGATGGGCTTCGGCGGCTGATGGGCATGACCGACGACGAACGCAAGGCGATGGGGGCGCGCGGACGGGCCCTGGTCGCGAGCCGATTCTCCTGGCCGGTGGTCGCATCACAGTTCGAGGATGTCTATCGCTGGCTGCTCGGCCTTCAGGCGCAGCCGGAGATCGTCGACGCCGGCTGACCTGTCCGGGCCTTCGCGGATGACAAGGCGTGCGCTGCCGGGCGCACGCCGATGTCCCGCCAGCGTCGCCGGCGGGACACCGGCCCTCAGGCCGCGTCAGTGTCGACCGCGGCCGCAACCGATATCAAGACCGGTGCCCTAGGCTTACGAAGCGACCGCCTGGTCGGCTGGCGACGGCGAGCCTTCGTGCTCTTCGGCACTGCTTCCAGCCCTCCGTGATACTCTCGGTACCAGTCGATGAAGGCGCTGACGCCGGCGTCCACCCGGGTTTGCGGGATGTAGCCGGTCAGCGCCTCGAGCAGATTGGGCGCGGCGAAGGTCTTCGGGACGTCCCCCGGCTGCATTGGCAGCATGCGCCGGACCAAGCGGCCTCCGAGGTGACGCTCGATCGTGTTGATGAAGGGCAGCAGCCCCACCGGAGCCCCACCACCGATATTGACGATCCGGAACGGCGCGACCGCCGAGAGGCTGTCTCTGCCTCCCTCGAAGACCACGGGCCTTCCCTTTACCGGCACCACGTCGGCGAGGCGGGCCAGGGCTTCGACGAGATCGTCGACATAGGTGAAGTCCCGCTCCATCTGGCCCTCGCCATAGACGTCGATCGCCTCTCCCTTCATGGCCGCTGAAACGAACTTGAACAGCGCCATGTCCGGTCGCCCCCAGGGGCCGTAGACCGTGAAGAAGCGCACGACGGTGGTCGGAATGTCATGGAGGTGCGAATAGGCATGTGCCATGGCCTCCCCCGCCTTCTTGGAGGCGGCATAGAGCGTCATCGGCTCGTCGGTAGCATCAGCCTCGGTGAACGGGATCTTCGCGTTCGCGCCATAGACCGAGCTGGTGGAGGCTACGATCAGATGCCGGATCTGGAGTTCCCGCACCACTTCCAGCAGGTTGAAAGAACCGATGAGGTTGGAATCGATGTATGCTCTCGGATTCTCCAGGCTGTAACGGACGCCGGCCTGCGCCGCCAGATGGATGACCACATCCGGCTCCGCCTCGCGGGCCGCCTGACGGAGCCGACCGGCATCCTCGAGCAGGCCGATCACGGGCTGGAACCGGGGACTCTCGGCCAGGATGGCGTGGCGCCGCTCCTTCAGGCTCACATCGTAATAGGGAGTCATCCCGTCATAGCCGAAGACGAAAGCGCCCCCGGCGAGCAGCAGGCGGGCCAGGTGGAAGCCGATGAAGCCGGCCGTGCCGGTTATAAAATACCGCATTCAAGACACCCCTGCTTTGACGACACGCCCTGGGGCCGGCAACTGACGGCAGCGGCGCGAGCCAAGCCGTCATGCCGCCCGGCTCAACTCTTCATGCCCGAAGCCCCCTGCGCACCGCTTCGCCACGGGAGAGGACAGATCCGCATGGCAGCACGCGCGCCGGGTTGCCAGCGGCGACGCACCCGGCCGGGATGTCGGACCGCACCAGCGACAAGGCCCCGATCAACGCGCCGCGGCCGATCGTGACGTCGCCGATGACGACCGCGTTGGTGCAGATGACGACCTGGTCCTCGATGACCGGATACGAGCTGCCATTCGGCTTTCCGGCCCCGAGAGTGACATTCTGGTAAAGGACCACACGGCTCCCGACCCGGACGCCGTGCCCGATCACAATCCCGACCGCGTGCGGCAGGCTGAGCCCCGGCCCGATCGTCGCGCTGGGCTCGATATAACAATGGGTCAGGAAGATGCTCAGCCGGTTCAGGATGGCTCCGGCCGCGCGCCCCGTCCGCCCCAGCTTCACCAGGCAGTGGCAGATGCGATGATTTGCGATCGCGAAGAAGCCCGGATGGTAGAGATAGGCCAGTACGCCGCGCAGCCACCCTCTCCTGCCCGTATTGGCCTCGAGATCGTCCGCCAGTGTCTGCCAGAGGTTCGGCACGGTGCCCTCGCCGACGGTTGGGTTCAGGATCCGGCGCGTGGCCGGGACGGGCCGCTGCGACGCCGCTCCGGCGGCGCAAACCGCATCCGGGATCGGATGAGGCGGATGGGATTGCCGGCATGGATCGTCCAGGGATCGAGGTCCCGGAAGGCAACGCCCCGTGCCCCGAGCACAGCGCCCTCACCGACAGTCACGCCGGGGCCGACGAAGGCCTCGGCCGCCACCCAGGCCTGGGGACTGATGGTGATCGACCGCGCGCGCAGCGGAAACCGCGGATCGTCGACGTCGTGTGTGCCGGTGCACAGATGTGCGCCCTGAGACACAATGGCGAAGTCGCCGATCGTGACCGGGGCCACATTGTAGCAGATCACCCGCGGGGCGATGACGGCATGCCGCCCCACTATGAGATGTGGCGGCCACCAGATCGATGTCTGGCCGTAAACCCGTGCGGTCGGATCGATCCGCGCCCCGAAGGCCAGCAGCACCAGGCGCCGCCATCTGTGGAACGGCCGCGGCGTCCAGGCGCCCAGAAGGCTCCAGCAGATCGACCAGGCGAAGCGTCGCAGCCGATCGCTCAAGGCGAACGTCGGGCCGCCGAGCAGCGGCTCCAGCTGCGATGTCTCGAGGCTTTTCATGATGCTCTCACGATCGCGGCGACGGCCGCAGGCTGCGCGGATGGCGCGCGGATCCGGGCGTAGAGCAGGCACGGGATGAGGAATGCCGCGACATGGACCCATTCCGACAGGACCCATTGGGTGTAATGCGAGATCGAGTTCATCGCAGGCACCGCCAGCAGCATGTAGAACATCTGCGGCGCGGCGTAGCCGGCCATGGCGGCGCCGTAGAGGCGGCTCATGAAATAAGCGAGGAGAAAGAACTTAATCGAACCGAACCACCAGAACGACGCGAAGGCGTCGGTCATTCCAGTCTCGGACGTGCCGGTCGGCCGGTCGTAGCCACGGTCGATCTGCTCCTCTTCCATGCCGATATACAGCGATTCCTTCAGCGCGGGGCCGACCAACTGCTGCGGGACATAGTTCCAGACCAAGGTGTCCCAATGGATCGTGCCGAAATCGAACGCAGTGTTCCGCTCCATGGCGTTGATCCGCAGGATGGCGTTCCGCACTTCCGGGCCGCCCTTGGACAGCATCTGCTCGAATTTCGCGATCGGTGATATCTCGGACAGGCTCGACAAGGTCGGGTTGTCGTTGGTCTTACGGCTCATCTCACGATAGTCGTGCGTCGCGCTCGCCAGCACGGTGCCCACAACGATCCAGCTCAGGAACAGGATGTGCGGAATGGACCGGCGCCGATAGAACCAGACCGCCATGGCGAACATCAGGACCAGCTGTGTCGTCTCGCTGCGCTTGCCGGTCATGATGATGCGGTCGAGGTAGAACATGGTGTCGACCATGACGATGATCAGCGCCGGCCAGGATGGCCGGAAGCAAAAGCAGAGCAGCGCGATACAGAGGCCGTAGCGCAGAAGCTTGGAGAAGAAGAACAGCACCACGTTCCCGCCGGAGAACATGGTGTACACAGCTTCGTCGATCGGAATCTCGGCGAGCTTGTGGTAGAAATAGGCGCCGACTGCCGACAAAAGTCCCGCGACGACCAGTAACCGCTTCTCGCTGAAACGCCACTGGAAGGATCGCATCACCGGCCGGTTGGGCATCCATCCCACCCGGCACATGGCGATGCACATGATCGTGAAGATGATGGTGGTCTGATACGAACCCGGCGGCAGGAAAGGGTCGTTCGCCAGCCCCGGCAGCTGCGGCAGGATGAACGAGAACGTCATCGTCGCGGCCAGGAACGGGTATTCGTAGATCTTGCCCGGACGCGTCCCCGCGGCGAGCAGCATCCAGACGACAAGTGCGACGAGGAGGCAGGTGACGATCCAGTTCATCGCAAGAACCGGTTCATCGCCGTCGAGGGGGAAGCCGACATCGTCAAGCCTGGCGCTCCCGTAGCGTGCGGAGGACGTTCTTCAGCGATGTCGGCAGGTAGGTCCTGAGGCCCGGCCGGAGCCCCGGCGGCAGCCGCCAGCCCGACAGGCCGAGCGGCGGGGCGACGGCCGGCTGCGAGTACCGCACGCCGTCGATCAGGTCGCGGTAGCGCTCGGCCATCAGGCCGACGCCGAACTGCTCACGCGCCTTCCGGGCCGCCAGGGCGGACATTGTCGCCAGGCGTGGCCTGTCCTCGGCGAGCCGGGTGATCGCCTGCACCGCAGCCCGTGTGTCGCCAACGGGGAAGAGGAAGCCGTTGACGCCGTCCTCGACAGCCATGTCGGTGACGCCCTGCAGATGGGACGCGACCGGCACGCAGCCTGCGCCCATGGCCTCGACCAGGGTCACCGGAAAGCCTTCATAGCGCGATGGCATCAGCAGCACGTCATGCTCCGCCAGGAGTGCCCCGACAAGGTTGGGCGGCACGGCACCCCGAAACCGGACTCGGCCCCCGAGACGCGCGCAGCGCGACTTCAACCGGGCAAGATCGGGCCCGTCGCCGGCCACCGTCAGAGTGACGGAGGGCGGGAGGTCGCGGCAGATCCGCGGCAGCCAGAACACGCCCTTGGCCTGGTCCTCAACCCGCCCGAGATAAACGAGACGCAGGCCCCTTTGCGATCGCGCGGGCCGCGGCGCCACGCTCCCGGCGAGATCGATCCCGTTCGGGATCGTGACGGTCCAGTCGCGATGAAAGCCGTATCGCCGTACGAGATCGGCCTGGATCCTCGCCGAGACCCCGATCGTCGCGTGGACATGGTCGCGGATCGCGCGGGCGGCGGCATAGGTTCCCGGAGTGATGTTGTGGACGACCATGATTCGCAGGATCCGCGGATCCAGATAGCGAACGGCGTTGGTCTGCACGCGATCGGCCAGGACGTTGACGAACACGCCGTCGAACTCCGTCTCGATCGCGGTCACCATCGCCTGCGTGCGCGCATAGTCGCCGTCATCAGGGCGCCCGACCGTGCGGCCGAAATCCATTTCCGCGCGGAACATGGGATTGTCCGCCGCCGCATGGGCCTTCGGGCCGCAGCCCAGCCAGCGCAGCTCGATCCCGGCGCCGGCGAGGCCGGCACGAAGATGGCGGAACACGGAATAGGTGCCGCCGATATGAGGGAAGCCGAAATAGGCGAGCTTCATCCGAGGCGTTCCTGCGTGGGGGCAGTCGGCCGGAGCAGGCGCGCCCGCCGAACCGACGTCCAGACGAAGAGAGAATGGATGGCAACGGGCAACAGCAGGCCGACGGTGAGCAGCTGGTCGGAGACCGCGAAGACTGTGCCGACATAGGCGATCGCGCCGAACAATATGGACAGGCCGACGATTACTCCGGTCGTGGCGGCGTGTGTGAGGCCCCGCTCGAGGATCAAATGGTGCAGGTGCCAGCGATCCGGCGAGAATGGGCTGCGGCCCGTATGCAGCCTGCGGATCATCAGGCTGAGCGTGTCAACCATGGGAATGACGCAGACCCAGAGCAGCACGGGGAACGGCACCGTCGGCTGTGCCCCCGAGGACAGATCTATGATGAAATAAGCAATCGCCGCGCCCAGCATCGTGCTCCCGGCATCGCCCATGAACACCAGCGCGCGCGGCCGCCAGCGATGCCGCATGTTGAACGCCAGGAAGCCCAGGACCACGGCCAATAGCAGGAACAGCTGCGTGATCTGCTCGCCGCGCCCGAGGAAGGAGGCCATCAGCGCCAGCCAGAACAGCGCCGAAGCGGCGGCTCCGCCGGCGAGCCCGTCCAGCCCGTCGATCATGTTGAAGGCATTGGTCAGCCCGACCACGAACAGGACGGTTACGCAGGAGACGAGCGCCGAGAGGATCGGGTCGGCGTCGACGGTCTGGGCGTCCAGGAAGGCGCTGCCGAAATTGCCGATCATGTGCCCGCCAAGGGCGACCATGGCGATCGCCGCCATCGACTGAGCGATCAGCCGCAAGAGCGGGCGCAGGTTCAGACGGTCGTCGAGGGCGCCGACGGCGACAAGGATCGCGAGCGCACCGATGAAGGACCAGGGGGCCCGGAGCGGGGGGGCCAGCACGCAAGTCCCGATGACATAGGCGGCGAACATCGCCAAGCCGCCGCAGACCGGGATCACGCCCTCATGCGCCTTGCGTGCGGTCGGACGGTCGACCAGCCCCAGCCTCGGAGCGATCCGCTGCATCCAGACGACCAGAACCACCGCGAGAAGAAACCCGTTCAACAAATGGGCGGCTAGAATCGGCATCGCGCCCTCTCCATGAAATGAAATCGCGCTGTTCGCCTGAGCGACGCACAAAGGCCGGATGAAGCGGCAACCCCCGAGATCGCCCTCGCCGACTCTACGCAGCGGCCGGTGCCCTGTTCGATCTGGACAAAGTGGGGGGCGCTCTATCCGGAAGGCCAATTCGGCTGCTTCGGAGATAGTCTTTGGACGCAGGGTCCGACGACGCCCCTCGACCAGTAGGGCGAGTTCGCCCCATCGCCGCGCCCCGCCCGCCGCGAAGCTTCGTCTTCCGCAGGAGGTTGTCCCGTTCAAAGGACAACTGGTCGAGGTCGACGGGGTGGCTACCATGGATAGCCAGGGCGGAAGCGATGCGTCGTCCCCCGACCAATCGAAACGAGCCGGCTCGAAAGGCTGATGACGATGCGGACAAGCTTGACGAGATCCGCCGGCGGTGTGCTGGCCCGCCGGACCACCAGCGCATGGCTTCATCTGATCGAGCTCTGGCTCCTGGCGACCCTGCTGGCTGTCGCATGGGCCGGCGCCGGCTTCGCTCCCGCAGAGAGTCAGACCCCCGCCGCCTTGCCGGCGGATTTCGGCTTCCCGATCCCCGATCCGGAACCTGCCCTGCCCACCGGGTTCGATGCCTTCGAGCCGCCGCGGCTCGCCCAGTCGCCGGATGCGCCCGCCATCGCCGAGGCCTCGAAGACAGCAGGGCCGGACGAGACGATGGTGCTGAGCGGGGCCGGATTTCTGGCCACTGCCGGGATCCGCGTGTTCTCGCAGGCCGACGGGGTCGGTCCGTCCCTGACCGCAGGCATCCCGCCGACGGCGGCCAATGGGCTGGCCGCCACCTTCCTGCTGCCGGACGACCTACCTCCGTGGTCGATGTATCTCGTCTGGCCCACGAACGCGAAAGGTGTCGGCGCGCCGATCGCTCTCAACCGGACCGAGGCGTGGTGGGCAGGCCCGCAGCCGGCGCAGCCGGGCGGGACCGCATCGCTGTACGGCCGGAATCTCAGCCACGGCAATGGAACGGCCGAGGGTTCGATCTATCTGAAGCCGCCCGGCCGGTCCGCCGGCCGCTGGCTCCAGGTCACGGCCATCAGCCCGTACCGGATCGATTTCGCGCTGCCGCCGGACCTGCCGGACGGCAACTACGAGCTCTGGGCGCACAATGGCCATGGCGGGCGGTTCGGTTGGAGCGGCCCCATCGCCCTTTCCCTCGCGCCTTCGCCCTGGGCGGGCCAAGCGGCCCAAATCTTTGACGTGCGGGCTCATGGGGCAAAAGGTGATGGGCTGACGGATGACGCCGCGAGCATCCAGGCCACCCTGGACCTGGCACGCACCCAGGCGCCTGCGACGGTCCGGTTCCCGGCGGGCGTCTACATGATCGGACGCAGCCTTGTGCCGCCGAACGGCGTCGCCTGGGTCGGCGACGGGCGCGGCCGGTCCATCATCCGCGCCGTTCCGGTTCCGTCCGACACGACACCGGATCCGGGAACGGATGCACTGCTCTATGCCGAAGGAGACAAGGCCGGCAACAACGTCGCGATCTCCGATCTCGACCTGGAGCTGCCCGAGCGTCACGGCGACCCCGACTTCGCGGCGGTCTATCTCCGTTTCGTGGACCATCTGCGGCTCGACCGCGTCGGCATCCGCGCCGCATCCTCCGGCTACTTCAACATCGACGGGTCGCAGGATGTGCGCGTGGCGGAGTCCGACTTCGTCGGCAGCCGCGGCACCGTGGGGACGGCGCAGCAGGTGTTCATCGAGAACAGCCGGTTCCGCCTCACCTACCGGGCGCGAGCCGCCATCCTGGCCCGCGGCGGGCAAGAGATCTCGATCACCGGCAACCATGCCGAGGACCTGGATTCCTCGCGTCCGGAGGGGACCGCCGAGGGCCGCTTTTTCGTCTCCCAAGGCCACAATCGCGGGACCCGGGACATCTTCATCGCGGAGAACACCACCACGAACATGGCCCCACCCACGCCCGAATGGACGGACTTCGACCCGAACACCGGCGAGCAGATCCTGTTCGAGCAGTTCGGCACGGCGGGGTTCGGCTCCGTTCTCTCGGCGGGGCCCGACACGGTGACGCTGGCGCCGAACGGCGCCGATCCCGACACGGCGACCGCAGCACCCGACGGTATCGCCACCCAGGCGGACGGCATCGAGGCGGGCAACGATGTGATGGTCGTGGCAGGCCGGGGCACCGGCCAGGTCCGGCGCATCATCGGCTATGACAAACCGGGGCGGGTGCTGCGCGTCGACCGGCCCTGGATGCTGGTCCCGGATGCCGGCAGCACGTTGGTGGTGGCCAATGCCGCCGTGCGCGCCGTCGTCTATCGCAACAGGCTGGACGGCAAGCCCTTCTATCGCACCGAGAACACGGCCTCTTGCGGGGTCCAGTTCTACGGCAACTCGGCGGAGATCGTGGTCGACGGCAACGTCATGACCCGCATGCGCGGCGGCGTCGAGCTCTGGGCCCTCGGCCACGGGGCGCTGAATCCTGTCTTCTTCAACCTGGTGGTGAACAACGAGATCGATGATTCCTATGACGGCCTCGTCGCCTACACCAAGTACCTGAAGACGGAGAAGGAGGGCGCGGTCGGCCATCTCGGCAACATCTTCCGGAACAACTACGGCGGCCGGCTGGCCCATGCCGGCGTCAATGTCGTGACCTGGCAGGGCTATGAGGCGGGCGCCTATGCCATGGAGGTGTTCGAACGCAACCGCTTCGCCAACATCTATGGCGGCGTGATGGTGGAGACCGATCCGCAGGCGAAGGACATCGCCCCCGACCAGCCGACGCCGATCGCCGGAATGGTCTTTCGCGATAACGACTTCACCCGGGGGTCGGCCCCCTATACGGGGTCGCGCGGCCGGATCTGGCCGAGCACGGCAACCGTGATCGACACCGGCAACACCTTCAAGGGCTTCGAGGTCGAGGCGGTGACCCGTCGATGATCCGGGCCTGGCGGCGCTTCTTCAGAACGCCGCCACGCCGTACCGGGCAGCGTACCAGCCGATCTTGACGTATTCGGCCAGAACCGAGAGCCCGTGGTGGTTGCTGAGCATCTTGCGGTAGGATTCGCCGCGCTCGACCGGCACCGACATCCATTCCACCTGCGGCACGACTTGCCGAAAGCAGGCCAGTGCCCGGCGGGTGTGGAACCAGCTGGTGACCAGGATCGCGCGCCGCGCGCCCATCGTCGCCAGCAGCGGCGCCGAGAACACCGCGTTCTCCCAGGTGCTGCGCGATGTGCATTCCGTCTGGATCGCCTCGCCCGGCACGCCCTCGTCCATCATGTAACGCCGGATGTCCTGGCAATCACCGAAGCCGGTGACCAGGACCTTCGGCGCCACCCCTTGCCGGTAGAGGCCGGCTGCCTGCCACGCCCGGGCCGGCCCGTCGCCGCCGAGCACGACGATGACGTCGGCCGGCTCGACCGCAGTTCGGACCACGAGCAACGGCTCCGAGGCCTTGAAGGCCGCGGCCACGGCGCCGCCGCTGACGAGCGCGGCCAGCATGAGCGCCACAAGGACGCGGCGCACCCGCCTGATCCGGGATGTCAACCGAGCAGCCCCTTGCGCTGGACGAAGCCTTCGGCATAGCGCCCGGGCGCGCGGCTTTCCATGCCGCGCAGGCGGGCGAGGCCCCGGAAGGTCTCGGCGTCGAACCAGTCCTTGGACCGCTGCGTGCCGAAATGCGCGAGAAGAAGCTCGATCTTGCGCTCCAGGATCTCGGGGGAGAGGGGCATGTAGAGGTTCGGCTGACCGAGGTCGCCGTCCCATTTCGGGATCTCATATTCGAGGATGAGGTGGTCGCGGAACGTGTTCCAGGTCAGCCGACACGTCTCCTGATGATCCTGGTGCGCGTCGTCCCGGCGATGGGTCAGGACGATATCCGGGCTGCTGCGGCCCTTCAGCCCTGAGAACCAGGCCTTGATCTCGCTGCCCTGGTACGGAAAGAAGCTGTCCTTGAATTCAGCGAGCTCGACGACTGTACTGGCTGCGCCGCCAAGGAAGGCGGCGGCCGAGGCCTCCGCTTCCCCCGCGCGCGGACCGGCGGCGCTGAGCACGCACCAGTGGACATGCAGCCGCACCCCGGACGCGATCCAGGACAGGAGCATCCCCCCTGCCCCGATCTCGATATCGTCCGAATGCGCGCCGAGGCACAGAACGGACAGGCTTTCGCCCGGCCGAGCGAGACCCAGTGGCCGCATCAGGCCAGCACCAGCGTCTTGGCTGTCTCCTTGGCGGGATGCAGCCCGCGCCAGGGCATCTTGCCCTGCTCGACCAGATCCTCGAGCGCCTGACGGTCCTTCAGCGTGTCCATCGAACGCCAGAACCCCTCATGCTTGTAGGCCATGAGCTGGTTCGCCTCGATCAGCCTCCGGAACGGCTCCAGGACCAGCTCCTCGCCTTCGCGCATGTAGTCGAAGATCTCGCGGCGGAACAGGAAGTAGCCACCGTTGATCCAGATGTCGGAGCAGTCGGAGCTGCGGATGCCATGCACCTCGCCGTCCTTGTCGATATCGGCCAGGTGATAGGTCAGCGGCGGCCGCACGGCCATGAAGCAGGCGATCTTGCCGCTTTTCTTAAAACGGTCGACCATCTCGTCGAGATCACAGTTGGTCAGGCCATCGCTGTAGTTTGCCAGGAAGATCTCCTCGTCCCGCACCTGGTCTCGCACAGCCCATAGCCGCTCACCGATATTGCGCCAGATCCCCGTGTCGATCAGGGTGACGCGCCAGTCCTTGTCAGGCTCGCTCAATAGCTCGACATTGGCGCCAAATCCCGAAATAACGCAGTCGGCGAAATTCTGCGGTCGGTAGTTCAGGAAGAAGTCCTTGATGATGTTGGCCTTGTAGCCCAGGCAGAGGACAAAGTCGGCATGCCCGTATTGCCGGTAATACTGCATCACGTGCCACAGGATCGGCTGATGCCCGATCGGAATCATCGGTTTCGGGATGTTCTCGGAATATTCCCGGATGCGGGTGCCCAGGCCACCGCAGAAGAGCACGACTTTCATGAGCGCAATTCCTTCGGATCGATGACTGCCACCTCGGGGATCGGGACGATGAACTTCCCGCCCCATTCGGCGACATGGCGCATCTGCTGGACGATCTCGGTCTTCAGGTTCCAGGGCAGGATCAGGATATAGTCGGGCCTGGCCGTGTCGATCACCTCCACCGGATGGATCGGGATGCGCATGCCCGGGGTGTAGTGGCCCTGCTTGTACGGGTTGCGGTCGACCGTGAAATCGAGGAAGTCGGTGCCGATGCCGCAGTAGTTCAGCAGGGTGTTGCCCTTGCCCGGCGCCCCGTAGCCGCAGATGGTCTTGCCGGCGGCTTTCGCCTCGATCAGGAAGGACAGCAGCCGCCGCTTCGTCTGGCGGACCTGCTCGGCGAAGGAGGCGTAGGTCGCGACATCGCGGAAGCCCAGGCGCTGCTCGCGGGCC
Organism: Inquilinus ginsengisoli; assembly: GCF_031453975.1. Lineage (NCBI taxonomy): Bacteria > Pseudomonadati > Pseudomonadota > Alphaproteobacteria > Rhodospirillales > Rhodospirillaceae > Inquilinus > Inquilinus ginsengisoli. Next base: position 816,722 of record NZ_JAVDPW010000001.1, on the reverse strand, counting down.
AGCAGGTCCGGGACGCTCTGGGCGGTTGGCCGGACCGAGCCGGCGTGAGCCAAGTACACGCGCAGGGAGCCGCCATGGGTCGGAAGCTCCTCCACATCGATCAGCCGAAGCCGGTGGCGGGCCGCCATCCGCTCGATCGTGGTCAGCGAGAAGTACGAGAAGTGCTCGTGATAGATCGTGTCGAACTGGTTCTCCGCCATCAGCCGTTCGAGATGCGGGAATTCCAGCGTGATCACTCCTTCCGGCTTCAGCAGCCGGGCCAGCCCGGAAACGAAGTCGTTGAGGTCCGGGACCTGGGCCAGCACGTTGTTGCCGATGATGAGATCGGCCTGCTTGCCTGCCGCGACGAGGGTGCCGGCTAACTCATGGCCGAAGAAATCGACGCAGGTGGGGATGCCCTTCTCGATCGCCACCTTGGCAACATTGGCCGCAGGCTCCACCCCGAGCACGGGGACGCCGATCGGCCGGAAATGCTGCAACAGATAGCCATCATTGCTGGCGATCTCGACGGCGAGACTGTCCGGCCCAAGCCCGAGCCGCTGCTGGATCATGCCGCAATAGGCCCGGGCATGCTCGACCCAGCTGGTCGAATAGGACGAGAAATAGGCGTATTCGCGAAAGATGTTCTCCGGGCTCACATATTCCCTCAGCTGGACCAGGAAACAGTCGCCGCACACCAGCACGTTGAGTGGAAAATGCGGCTCCATCTCGTCGAGCTGCTCGGGGGCGATGACGGTCTGGCAGAGCGGGGAGGATCTGAGGTCGACGAACACATGCTCGAGCAGGCTGCCGCAGAGGCGGCACCGGGAAGCGTGATCCTTCCGCGCGTCGGATGTCCCATCGATGGCACCACGTGATGCGTCGACCAGCTGAACATTCATCCCAATCTCCATGGATACCATCTGCACCCGTCCCAATATCGAGAGACCGCCAATACGAGAATCGTGAATTTAGGTCCGCCCTGATCCACAGACTTCAGAAACTCTCCATTTTTCTTCGCGCGCACGGGAAAAGGACCGAAACCATTGCTCCACGGCAATATCAGCAAAAGAAAACCGAATAATCACGTCATCAAGAGTGAGTTTTCGGTCATCGATTTGGATATCTGTCCATGATTATTCGCCGCACCACCGACCGGCTCAAGTGATGCATTCGATCGGGCGGCTACCACCAAATGGGTACGACGGAGAAGCACCTGGGACCGGCTCATCCGGGAGGGATCGGCGGCGGCTCCGCCTGGCTCCGGCCCGCATGCCGGCGCCGACGCAGGGCGGCGCGCAGCACGCCGGCGATCTGTGACCTGTTGCCGGGGCTTAGGCCGAACAGCCAAAGGCTGGCCAGGCACACGGATACCCCGACGGCAGCACCGGCCAGCAGTCGGTCGAGAGCGCTCGGCAGCAGCGATCCGCCCGCCACCGTCATCGTGGCGAAATAGGTTACCAGCGAGACCGGTAGCAGCGGCAGCAGGCAGGTCCGGCCATAGGTGGCGATCGATACCCGCAGCCGCCGCAAGCCGTCGCGCAGTACAATCCAGTTGGTCGTCAGCAGTTGGGCGAGCAGCGTCGCCAGCGCGGCGCCAAGCAGCCCCAGATGCGGCACCAGCTTCCAGGACAGGAAGAGGGCCAGCCCGCCTGCGAGTAGAAAGGGAACGGCGTAGATCTCGTTCTCGGTCGCTCGGGCGAAGGTGAGGATCGCGTTCTGCTGAACGCACAGCACGAACATGACGCCCAGGGCGGTCAGCACCGGAAAGCCCGCGAAATGGTCGGGGCCGACCCACACGCCGATGAGATCCTGACCCACGACTAGAAGCGTCGCCACGCCGGAGACCATCAGGATCAGCGTGATCCGGAGGCTGCGCAGAACGATCTCGTGGATCTCCTCCATCGTGCCGCTATGCCAGAGTTGGCTGACATAGACGCTGGACGTCTGGCCCAGGGCCAGGGCCAGGATCGCGAGGTTGTGCAGCAGCGTGTAGATGGCGTAGTAGGCCGGCACCTGCGCCGTGTCGACATAGAGCGCGATGAAGTACTGGTCCGTCTTGAACAGCACGGCGAAGCCGACGGCCGTGAGCCATGACCGGATCGCCGGCGCCATCATGCCGCGCATCAGCGCCCCATCCCAGCGGCCGGGCACCGAGAACAGGTGCGGCTGCCGGCGCTGGACATAGAGGCGCAGCGAGAGGCGGACGACGACGCCGCCGAGCGCCGAGACGATCGCGAGCCAGAGCAGGCCGCCGCCGGCCAGCACCACCACCATCTGCGCCAGCAGGGTAGCGATCCCGACCGCGGTGGAGGCGATGGTGCCGGCGGCGACGTAGCCCAGGCCGGTGGCCAGCGCCGTCCACAGGCCGGACCAGGCCATGGTTGCGTAGCCGAGGCACAGCAGGATCCAGGCGATCCATGCCGTGGTCGGCGAGACCTGCCGCAGCTCCAGATTCCAGAGATACAGGCTGCCCAGCCCGAAGGTGACGGCGAAGACGCCGATCGACACGAAGCGGTAAGCGATGCGCCCGGATGCCAGCATATCCGAAAGATCGCGCCGCGACTTCTCATCCAGGGGCCGGTCGGGTCCGGACAGGCTCCGACCCGCCACGAAGGCGATCCGCCGGGTGATGGTGGGGGTGAGGCCGGCCTCCATGAGGATGCTGAGGAAGATCGTGCTCTGGCCGAGAACCAGCCATAGCCCGAGCTCCTCGGGGTTCATCGCATGGAACATGATCGGCAGGATCAGCAGGTTGAGCCCGATCCGGATCACCTGGCTGAGCCACGAGGCCGATACGGCGAAGGCGATCTTCCGGCCGATCACGGGCGTTCTCCGGGGGACGACGGCAATGTCCCGGCGGCACGGGACGAGAGGGTGGATGGTCCGGCAGCGCGCTGGCCACCGTCGAACGGGTGGTCGGGCATGGCTAGAGGCACCGGAGCTCGGGGACGCACCCCTGGGCTTGCAGCATCTTCCGGATCTCGTCGCGGTAGACGGAGTTCATCACCACCACCAGGTCGGGCGGCGTCGTGGACAGCTCGTCGGGCGATATGATCTCGTGGCCCGTGGCCGGCAGGTAACGGCCATGGCGGAATGGGTTGATGTCCACGACCGAAGCCACCTCGCCGTCGAGGCCTACGGTGGTCAGGAAGGCGACGGCCTTCGAGCCCGACCCCCAGAGCACCGTCCGCCGGCCCGACGCAGCGGCCTCCATCAGCTGCTCGCGCCAGGCTGCGATCGTGGCCCCGACGCCCTGCCTGAATGCATCGGCCCATTGTCGGGTCTCCGTCACCGCCGCGTGGTCGGCCGGGACCGACACCGGTGCGTTCGCCGGCCGGGCCTCGATCATCAGGTACTGGTCGTCATAGTCGGTCCAGACGCGATCCACAGCGAAGCCGCAGCGCTGGAAGAGGCCCGACAGGCTGTGCGCCGTGAAGTAGGAGCAGTGCTCGTAGTAGACGTCCCAGAACGCCTCGTCCTGCAGGACCAGTTTGGCATTGGGCACCTGGAAAAAGACGCGGGTGCCCTCCTGCCCGTCGAGGGCGCGGCGGACCATGCCAACGAAGCGGCCGACATCCGGGATGTGCTCGAGCGTCATCTTGCAGCACAGGAAGTCGCAGGCGATGGGCCCGGTCGTCTCGTCGAAGAGCTCGCGGAGAAACCGGACGCGCCCGGCCGCGGCGTCGTCGAGGCGGCCCGGCACGAAGGTGGGGTCGTAGCCCACCCCTTCATTGTCCCCGAGCCGGCACAGCAGCGCGAGAAACTCGCCCTTGCCGCAGCCAATCTCGATCACGCGCTTGCCGTGCAGGCCATGCCGGTCGATCAGGTGGCGGGCGAGACGCTCATGAAAGGCGTTGAAGGTCGGGGAGAAGCCCTGGGTCTCTTCATAGGCCTCCGAATAAACCGTCCGCGACTCTTCCCAGGCGGCGTTGAAGATGAAACCGCAGCCCGGGCAGAGGCACAGCCGCAGCGGGGCGACCGGAAAGGCCAGCGCCGCCTTCCGATCGTTGATCAGCAGGCAGCTGTTGGTGGGAATCGCGGGCAGGTCGTAGAATGAAGCGCCGACCTCGCCGCCGCAGGCAGGACAAGCGATCTCAACGGTCATGACCGGTTCCTTCAAGCCGGGAGCCCTCTCCGCCGACACGGATGCCGCCCTTCATTTCGGGACTTCGGAGCCGGGCCGGATCCCCGGCGGGCCGAATTCGGGCGTCTTTCGGCCCCGCAGCCAGCCCTTGACCCGTCGCCCCAGGGTCTGGATTCGGGGGTCTGCCGCGGTAAGCGGCTCGATCACTAGCCGAGACAGCGTGTGCCAGGTGAGAACATGGCGCAGCAGCCCGAGATACAGCCCCCGGCGCTCCGTCCGGCTGGTGACATGCTTGCGGATCGCCCGCAGGGAGTGCAACTGAACCTGCCAGGTGGGGCAGAGATCCAGCAGGCGGGCGCGGTCATTGTTGTTCCACCACCGCCAGGATGCGGCCCGGTCGATCAGGACGGCGTGGCTGAAGCGATCAGGATGGTCCCGATTCAGGAACAGCGGCTCGGGCACCAGGGCGAAGCGGCCCAGCAAGCCCAGCTCGATGCAGAGGACGACATCCGAGCAGGAGAACGGAGCCAGCAGGCCGGTCTTGGCCATGATATCCCGCCGGACGAGCGCGAAGACCTCCCAGCAATAGCGAGGATGGCGGACCAGAGCCGCGAAGCGCTCAGACACGCGCGGCGACGCGGCCGGTTGGAGGCCGTCATCGCTGATGAGCTTGACCGTCCCCTTCGCGTCGATGAGGCCGACCAAGGGTTGGGCCAGGACCGCGTCCGGCTGCTGGTCCAGCGCCGCGACGCAGCGCTCGAGGCATTCCGGAGCCAGCAGGTCGTCATGAGCGAGCCATCGGAAGTACTCTCCCCTGGCCAGTTCGAAGGTGCGGCCGAAATTGGCGCTCGCCCCCAGGTTCTGGGGATTGCGGTGGTATCGGACCCGCGGATCCGCAGCGGCATAACCGCGGCAGATCTCCTCGGTCCGGTCCGTCGACCCGTTGTCGCAGATGATCAGTTCGAAATCCGCAAAGGTCTGAACCAGGACCGAGTCGACAGCTTCGGTCAGGTAGTTCTCGCCATTGTAGACCGGGAGGCCGATCGAGACCCGGCACCTGCTCGTGATCATAGCAATCCCTCGTCTTCACCCATTGAGGGCTGAAGCTGCAGTCGATACATCCTTCATTGCGATATTTTATTGATCTGCTGGTCAAATCATTGAGCAATCTCTTTTGTATTTTTGATGCAAAATATTAGCATCCAAAATCATCCATCCATTCGAAACCCAATGCCTCAGCCCTTCCCAAAGGGAGCGAGGCGGTTTCCGCCCCGCTCGGCCGCGTCACTCGGCGGCGCAAGCGGACGACCCGTGTGCGGCCGTCCGGCCGGCGCGGCGGAGATCGTCACCGATGACCCCATCCGCCATCAGCTTGCGGATATGGCTGATCCGCTGGTAGCGGGGACCCTCGAACTCCTCCAGCGTCAGGCGCGAGCACCGATAGGCGGCATAGAGCTGCTCGGCCCCCCGGTGCACGTCCCATTGCGGCTGGAACTCCGGCAGGACACGGGCGATCTTCTCGAAACTCACCCGGTAGGACCGCTTGTCGGGTCCGGCGTCCGCCGCGATCTCCAGACGGCAGCCGGGGACGACCTCCGCCACGATCTCGGCGATCTCCCGGATGCGGTAGTTGTGTTCGGTGCGGCCGACATTGAACGCTTGGTTGAACACCGCCTCCGCCGGCGCGCGCAGACCTGCCAGGAAGGCGCGCGAGATGTCCTGGATGTGGACGATCGGCCGCCAGGGCGAGCCGTCGGACTTGAGATAGATCAGCCCCTTGGTCACCGCCCAGGCGACCAGATTGTTGAGGACGATGTCGAAGCGCATGCGAGGCGACAGCCCATAGGCCGTGGCCGGGCGGAAATAGACCGGACAGAAGCTGTCGTCGGCCAGGTGGGAGATGTCACGCTCCGCCCACACCTTCGACCGCCCATAGGCCGTCACCGGATTGAGCGCCGCGTTTTCGTCCACCATTTCGTCGCCGGCCAGGCCATAGTTGCTGCACGACGAGGCGAACAGGAAGCGGCCGACGCCCGCCGCCTTCGCAGCCTGGGCAACATGCACGCTGCCGAGGTGGTTGATGCTGTAGGTGATGTCGGGATTGAGGTCGCCCAGCGGATCGTTCGAGAGGGCGGCCAAGTGGATCACGGCCTCGAAGCCCTCCAGGTCGCGCGGCACGATGTCCCGGATGTCCTTGCGGATATTCGGGACGTCCGCGATGTCGCCCCCGGCCTCGTAGGTGCACCGCTCATAGAGATCGCTGTCGCATCCGGTCACGCTGTGACCCGCTTGCAGCAGCATCGGGACCATCACCGTGCCGATATACCCCCGGTGCCCCGTAACCAGAACTCGCATCCGATGCTCCCTCAGCTTGACGGCGACGGACAGGCCTGTTGCCGGCCAGACGGCCTGAGTTAGAGGCTATGTCATCGGGTGACCCCATTCCGAGAGGTCCGATCGGAGGGCACTTCGCGGCAATCGTTCGTGTTCGCCACCGCCGGATGGAGCGCCCTCCCCCGACAGACAGATGGGGAACCGGTCGGTTGTGAGGACGTCCTCCCCCATCCGGTCGATGCCACCGCAGGTCGACGGCCAAACGGATGAGTAGCTCAGCGGATGGAGGCAGGAGCGGCACCGCCCCGCGCGTCCCGAGCCTCAGCCGCCGGTGGCCTTTACACCAGCCCGGGCGGACCGCAGATAAGCCTCCACCATCGCCGCCCAACGGATATAGGCCGCGGCGCTGAGATGCAGGCCGTCCGTGGTCAGCTCGGCCGGCAGCGCCCCGTTCGGGGCGAGCCCGGCATTGAGATCGAGATAGTCGCTGCCGGTCTCGGTGGCGAGCGCCCTCAAGCCCTCGTTCAGGACGCGGATCTGATCGTTGCGGCGAAAGTCCCAATGGCGCCGGACGTCGGGCCAGGCGTGGTCATCCGTGACGTAGAGGACGGACTGGACGACGACCCCTGCCCCCGTCTTCCGCAGCTCATCGATCAGAGTCCGGAAGGGCTGCAGCAGCGCGGCCGGCGGCGTGCCGTATCCGAGGTCATTGGTCCCGGCCAGCACGAAGACGAGACGCGGCCGCAGCCTGGTGACGGCATTGATCCGCCCCAGGATCTCGCCCACCGTGTCGCCGGATGCTCCCCGGTTGACGACATCGCGGCCGGGCAAAAGTTCGCTCCACTGCGGCGCGGCGGTGATGCTGTCACCCAGCATCACGATGTCGGCATGGATCGTGGGGTACAGCCGCGACAGCTCCACGGGCAACGGATCCACGCGGTGCCGGGGCTGGATGAAGGCGGCATCGGGCAGGAACCGCGCCATGACGCGCTGTGGAAGCTGGGATTCGAGCGCGACTGCGACCACCAGGGCGGCAAGGATCAGGGCCAGGATCTTCATCACCTATCGGCGCGGGATGCCACGTCCCGTGCCTGCGACCCCCGCGATTCATCGCGGTGGCGGAGGCCGTTCACGATCTGCTGCCGGTTGCCGCTGACGTCTGGGATGTGGGAACGGTGAGGATCTGGCCCGGATAGATCAGGTCCGGATCGCGGATCTGGACGCGGTTGGCCATGTAGATGATGGTGTAGTGGGTGCCCCGTCCATACGCGCTGTGCGCGATCCGCCATAGGCTGTTGCCCGGCTGGACGACAACCTTGCCCCGGGCCAGGACGAGGTCGGCGGGGGCTGCGCGCCGGAACGGCGTCTCCGTGCGGTCGGTCACCCGGCCGTCGGCATTCAGTTGGTCGGCCCGCAGGCGATAAGTGCCCGGGGCGATCGGCCGGTCCGGCGAGATCCGGAAAGCACCCGCTGCGTCGATCCAGCCTTCGCCGATCGGATCGTCGTCAAGATAGAGCCGGACCAGGGCGGCAGCGGCGCCGTGACCGCTGATGATGACCGCGCCGTCTTCGCCATAATCAATGACATCAATGGACAGGCCGGGCAGCGCCGCGGCGGCCTCATCCGGACCCTGCAGGATGGTGGAGGCACCGCCGGTCTTCGGAACCACGAAGACGAGCGGCTTGCCGTCGCCCTGGCCCGGTCCCGCCGCCATGCCTTCGATGGTGCCGCCGCGTGAAGGGACGATGACCAGCGCGATATCGGTGGACGTCGTCGTGCGACCGTCGCGCGTCGCACTGAGCGAAAGCTGATGGTCGCCGGGCGCGATCGGCGCCTCCGAGACGAAGACCCAGTCGCCATTGGGATCGGCATCGACCGACCCGATCGCCTCTGCGCCATCGAACAGGATGATCTGGGCTCCAGCAGGCCCCTTCCCGGCGATCACCTGGTATCCACTCGAATTGATTCGGATTGCGTCGAACCGCAGGAGGGTCTCGTTCGCCGCATTCACCGCCGCGTCCTGACCGGTCTCGTGCCCGCCCGCAGCCGAAGGCGACGGGAGCTCCAGCGAGGCAACGCCGCCATGACTGCCGGGCAATGGCGACGGCGGCGACAGTTCGGCCTGTTGCGGATCCGATGACTCGGTCGAAAGCCGGTATAGGATCGTGGATGACGCCGGAAAGACCGCGAGCACGGCGCCATAGATCAGGAGAGCATGTTTCACCTTGGATCCGTCCAGATGAGGCGCCGAACCAGCCGGCTCCGCGCTGCCATTCGATTTCTGCTAAGAAATCCTCAGATCCGGTCTCGCGAGCACCATATTCCCGGCGCCATCTGCAACTACATACGACGAATAACTATCTGACCTTTTCATGATAGAGTGAAAATCGTCAAACACGAGTACCGCTTTTGTATATATTGGCGGCAGGATCGGCGCTTTCTGTTTGATCGGATCAACACCGAGGCGAAGATCACATCAAGGCAGCGGAAAATCACAGCCCTGATACCGGCGGTGCCGGCCATATCCCGACAGGCCCGACATCCCGACAGGCCCGACGCCATCCCTTCTCACAACAGAACAATGGCGAGGAACCTCCGGCAAAGGTCTATCTCGACTTGAAGTCTTCGGCCGATCCTATCCATTCGATGCATGGCCTTCGCAATCCCGCACTCCTCCGGACGCCTGAGGCAGCACATATTTTTAGATTTTCCGCCTTCTTTCTGTCCATTCCGATCGACCCTTATCCGATTTTTGAATGTCATCATACGTCCGAACTGATAAATGGACTAATTCCGTGATTATTTGAGCAAATTGCAATCGATTTGATCTCAGGGCTAGGCCGCCATTCGGATCTGAGATCTTTAGTACCGCGGCATTGGTCTTCTTTCTTAGCCAAATGCGCCGCTCTTATTTCAATCCATGAGGAAACGATGGCAACCTTCCCGACATCAGGCGACGACGTGATCACGGGGTCGAACGGATCCGACACTATTGACGCATTGGCCGGAAACGACATCGTCTCCGGTCTCGACGGAAACGACATATTGGCGGGCAACGATGGCGATGATTTCGTCCACGGCAACGGAGGCGATGACACACTGTCCGGTGGTGCTGGCCTGGACAATCTCGACGGTGGCGACGGCAAGGACACGCTATACGGTGGCGACGACACCGATACCCTGAATGGCGGCGGCGGCAACGACACGCTGGACGGGGGCAGCGGCGACGACCGGATCGATGGCGACGATGGCAATGACTTACTGTATGGCGGTATGGGCGCGGATACGCTCAATGGCGGGACCGGCGATGACCGCATCTGGGGCGGCGGCGACGCCGATGGCCTGAACGGCGACAGCGGAAACGACATCCTCTATGGCGACGCCGGCGACGACGTCCTTTGGGGTGGCACGGGGCTCGACCTCCTGAACGGCGGTGACGGCACCGATCGGCTCCGCGGCGGCGACGATGCGGACCGGCTCAACGGCAATGCAGGCGATGATCATCTGTTTGGCGAGAACGGCGACGATCTCATAGACGGCGGCGACGGCCGTGACGTGATCGACGGCGGCAATGACGACGACACGATCTATGGTGGCCTAGGCGACGACATCATCACTGGCGGCGACGGGCTGGACATCATCGTCGGCGATGCTGGCAACGATAGGCTGGATGGAGGCGCGGGCACCGATCTGCTGAGCGGCTACGAAGGCGATGACCTGATCCTGGGGGGCGCCGGCAACGACGTCCTCGGCGGTGGCCTCGACCAGGACATCCTCGAGGGCGGCGACGGCAAGGACACGATCGACGGCGGCGCTGGCAATGACAAGGCCCACGGCGACGCGGGCGACGACGCGATCTCCGGCAGCCTCGGCGACGACCGTCTGTTCGGCGATGGCGGCCGCGACATCATCCTCGGCGGCGATGGGATCGACGAGATCGACGGCGGCGCCGACAATGACACCATCGACGGCGGCGCCGGAACGGACTGCCTCGACGGCGGTGCCGGCAACGACCTCATCCGCGGCGGAGCCGAGAACGACGCCCTGAAAGGGGGCGATGGCAACGATACGCTCGTCGGCAACAGCGGCGCCGATGTCATGACGGGAGGCGTGGGCGACGATGTCTACTACATCGACAACCGCAGCGACGTGGTGAACGAGAAGGCGGGCGAAGGCAACGACTGGGTTGTGACCTGCTACTCGACGATCCTGGATAGCACGGTGCAGAACGTCGAGAACGTGCAGTTCTTCGGGCTGTGGGGCCTGACCGCCATCGGCAATGCCGGCGCCAACCGCCTCGTCGGCAATGACGGGAACAATGCCCTGGTCGGGCTCGGCGGCGATGACATCCTCAGCGGCGGCCTTGGGAAGGATCTCCTGGACGGCGGCGCCGGCAAGGACATCCTCACAGGCGGGGACGCGGTGGACACCTACCGTTTCATCACCCCGGGCGATTCCGCGGTCGGCGCCAATCGCGACGTGATCACTGACTTCACCGCCGGGCAGGACAAGATCGATCTGTCCTACATCGATGCCGCCGCCGGCGTGTCCGGCAATCAGGCCTTCAGCTTCATCGGCGCCGCCGCCTTCAGCGGCCATGCCGGGGAGCTGCGCTTTGCCGGCGGGATTGTCAGCGGTGACATCAACGGGGACGGGCATGCCGATTTCGAGATCGGAGCGGCTGTGCCGTCGCTGAGCGCAAGCGACTTCGTTCTGTAGCCTCTCGGCACGACGACGGCGCCGGGATGCCGGCGCCGTCCAGCCTCGAACCTCCCGGGATCAGAGAACCATTTCGTCCCGGAGATGCTCGTCCACGAGCTGCTCGGCTTCCCTCGTGATCACCCTGGAATCGACACCTCATGGGCAGGATGGCCTCATGACTGCGGTGTATTGCTGATGACACGATATGGACGGTTCGGACTCTCCACCGCGGTGCTGTCCGCCGCGCTGATGTTGGGCACGGCCTCAGCTTCGGCACAGTCGATGACTGAGGCGCTGGCATCGGCCTATGCCACCAACCCGGACCTCGCTGCCGACATCGCCAATCTGAGGGCAGTCAACGAAGGCGTCGCCCAGGCCCTATCCGGCTACCGGCCGCAAATCACCGCCGATGCCAGCATCGAGAGCCAGTTCACCAACACGACCTCGGATGCCGTCCAGGCCACCGGCCTGATCTCCCAGCTGCAGCCCAGCGGGAAGAGAGGTGATCCCCTGGATTCCGGCGGCCGGGAGGGATACTGGCACGAGGTCAACCCGGCAACGCTTGGCATCACGGTCACCCAGAACATCTACAATGGCGGCCGAACCCAGGCGTCGGTGAACCAGGCCGAGAACACGGTGATGGCAACCCGCGCGGTCGTACAGACCACCGAGCAGACTGTGCTGCTGGACGCCGCCACCGCCTATGCCGATGTGGTCCAGGCCCAGTCGGCGCTCGACGTGCAGCGCAGCAACGAGGCGGTGCTGCGCCGTCAGCTACAAGCGACCCAGGACCGACTCAATGTCGGCGAGGTGACCAGCACCGACCTCAGCCAGTCCGAGGCCAGCCTGGCCAGTGCTGTCGCCGGCCGGATCGAGGCCGAAGGCACCCTTCGCACCAGCCGCGCAACCTTCGAGCGCTTCATCGGCCAGCCGCCGGGAACGCTGAAGACGCCGACAGTGCCGGCCGGCCTGCCGTCCTCGATGCAGGCCGCGATCCAGCAGGCCCAGGCGAACTATCCGGGCATCGTCGCGGCAGTTTTCACCGAGCGCGCCGCGGCCGACAACATCGACCTGCAGTTCGGCGCGCTGCTGCCGTCGATCGACGTGCAGGCGCGGATCCAGCGGCAGTATTCGACGATCTCCCATCCGCGGTCGAGCGGAGGGGCGCAGTCGCGTGTCGATTCCGCGGCGATCGTGGCCCAGCTGACCATCCCGCTGTACTCGCAGGGCAACCAGGAATCGCTGGTGCGTCAGGCCCGGTACACACATGGCCAGCGGCGGATCCAGATCGAATCACAGCGCCGCACGGCGATCCAGGGCGCAGTCCAGTCCTGGCAGGCGCTGGTGACGGCCCGGGCGGCGATCAAGTCGTTCCAGGCCGCGGTCGAGGCCGAGCAGCTGGCTGTGGAAGGCCTGCAGCAGGAAGCTCAGGTCGGGTCGCGCACCGTCCTCGACGTGCTGACCGAGCAGCAGAACCTGCTCAACGCCCAGCTCAACCTGGTGCAGGCTCGGCGCAACGAGGTGGTCGCCGGTTACCAGTTGCGTAACGCCGTTGGCACCCTGACGGCCCAGGACATGGGCCTGCCGGTCAAGGTCTACGATCCGGAGCCGGACTACCAGAAGACCCGGGGCCGCTGGTGGGGCACGTCGGTCGACGAGTGAGGGCTCCTGGGACGAAGGCATCGGCGATCGATCAGCGTAGCGATCCTCGTCAAGGCTGTCGGCGGACTGGATCTTATCCAGTCACTCGCTCTGGGCGACGAGCGTGGCGGTGCGAAGAGCCTCCAGCAGCGTCGCCGAGGGCCGGCGCGTCACCGGCAGGTCGTGGCCCCGTTGGAACGAGGCGATGGCGGATCGCGTTCTACGCCCCATCCGGCCGTCGATCCGACCGACGTCGAGATTCATCTGCTTCAGCAACCGCTGGATCTCGGCGATTCCGGCAGGCGTGACCGGCGATTCCGGCATCGCTGCAGGCTTTGCTCCGGAGACGCCCACCCCAGATGCCATTCCGGCCTGGGCATGGCTCCGCGGCGCCGATGCCGCCAGCTGTTCGGCCAAGCCGTCCAGAATCCGATCCGGGTCGTCACCGGTCGTGCCGGCCCGACCCAACGCGAGCAGGTTCGGTCCAAGAACCAAGCCGACAAACCCGATGCGCGGGGCGGGGGAGGCATTGACGCCGGCGAGCGCCTGCAGCTTCGCCAGCGCCTCTTTTGCCTGCTCGTCTCCGGCATCGGCCGCGACGCCGTACCAGCCGGCGGCGGTCCGGGGATCGGACGTCCCGAGTTCACCGCTCTCGTAGAGTCGGCCCACGTTATAGGCGCCGCGTGGATTGCCGGCCTTGCTGGCTCGTAGAAACCAGACCAGCGCCTCCGCCGGATCGCGCACCATGCCGGAACCGTTGAGGTAAGCGAGGCCCAGGGCGTTCAGCGCACCGCCATGTCCGGCCGCTGCGGCGCTGCGGAAGCGGGCCACCGCCGCCTCGGAATCGCGCGGCACGCCGAGCCCCCGCTCCAGCAGCACCCCGAGATTGTAGGAAGCGCCGGCGACGCCCTGGTCGGCGGCCCGCCGGTACCAATAGGCGGCGTGCTCGAAACTTCGCGGCACCTCGATGCCGAGGGCGAAGAATGTGCCGAGATCGTTCTCGGCGTCCGCCTGTCCGGCGGCGGCGTCGCGCGCCAGGCGGCGCAGCTCGGCGGAAGCCTTGTCCGGCAGGCGGAATTCCGCTCCCACCTCCGGAGCCGGAACGGCGGCACCCGGGACCGCGGGCGCGGATCGTGACGGCGAAGCCGTCGCGACGGACATCCGCGGACCGCCGATGATCTCGGCGAGAGGAGCAGCTTCGGCCCGGCGGCTTGCGAACCCTTCCGCGACGAGACAGCCGCACCCGGCCAGGATGAGCAGCGTCGCGAACGCCTGGCGGGCGGCCGGGCTGTAAGCCCCTCTCGACCCTCGGCCGAGCCTCGCATGGCGATCGCCCGGAGACTTCATCTGACCTCCCTGCCCGCCTGAATTGCGGCCTGCCGGCGGGATCGGTTGGGCATAGGACCGAGCAGACTGCTTCCGTGCGGATGACTGCCTGCCCGGCCCCATGTGGGGGAGCCGCGAGGCTGATCAGCGGGAGACGCCCAGCCCCTTCAATTCCCGAGTGAGATCCTAGTCACCATGGCCTGCTTCGACCTAGATGCACTTCCGGCGGTGCCGCCCACCCGCAACCCATCCTAGGAGGGAGGCGAGCCCATCTGCCGATCAGCGCGCTACCACTTTCCCCCGCTACTCCAGCACCCAGCCTTCGATGGCTTCGGTACCTCTCGCCATGGCTGATGCGAGCGGGCGCCGCGAGTATTGCGGGACCGCGCGAGTTCGGCCGCTGCGCGCCCCGCCTTCAGCGGTATTTATCCGGCCTCACATTCAATTCTCTGGGTCACAAAACAGCAATCGTCACACCGTCGGCCGTGACAGTGCCGCTGTCGACGAGCCGACATCCGCGGCCATCGCGAAGTCGGGCGGCCGTCCAGGCGAGGCACGTTCCCCTTGTGAACAGCCCCATTGAGACGGCGCTCAGATCGTTTGGAGATCTGAATTCAAGCGTGCGACATCGCTCCGCTATTTCTGGTATCGGGGGCCGGCAGACAGCCGGCCCCCGATGACGTTTTTAGCGAAGGAAAGCCTCTCCGTCCGGCCACCGTTGAGCGGTGGGTTTCCTCCGGATCAGAGCACGAAGTCCGAGGCTGACAGATTCGACGTTCCATACAGTTCGATATGGAAGTCGGACAAGCCGTCGCCGTTCACGTCCCCGGCGATCGCCGGATGTCCGTCGCCGTGATCGGCATAGCGCAATTCCCCCGCGTGGTGGCTATAGGGGGCCGTCCCGATGAAGGTGAAGGCCTGGTTGCCCGCCACCCCCGTGTTGGCGTCGATCGCCGACAGACCGATCTTGTCGCCCTGGGCCCGGCTGAAGTCGCGGATCGTGTCGGGCTCGCTAAAGGTCATATGCTGGATCGACGAGAAGCTGAACCGGTCGGCGCCTCCCCCACCGGTCAGCACGTCGGCGCCGGCCCAGCCGTCAAGCACATTCGCCCCGCCATTGCCGACGAGGGTGTCCCGGCCGGCAGAACCGGCGACATTTTCCACCGAGGTGTAGACGTCGTTCGCAGCGTCCCCGCCTGAACCCTTACCGGTCGCGAGGTTGACCGTTACGCCGACGTTGCTGTCGGTATAGGTCACCGCATCGATGCCGTTGCCACCGTCGAAGGTGTCACCGATATAGGTCGACCCTGCGCCACCACGCATGATGTCGTTGCCATCCTGGCCGTAGAGATAGTCGTAGTCGGCTCCGCTGCTGAGCGTGTCGTTGCCCGCCCCGCCATACAGCATGTTGGTACCGCTGTTTCCGGTCAGGGTGTCGTTGTGGGCGCTGCCGTCGATGTTCTGGAAGTTGGAGAAGCGGTCGCCGGTCGCTTCGCCGCCGTTGGCCGTATGGGCGGCCAGGTCGATGGCGACGCCGGCGGGAGAGTTGCGGTAGCTGAGATAGTTCAGAGTGCCCGTGTCGCCGCCATCCATGACGTCGGCGCCGGCGCCGCCTTCGATGTAGTCCTGACCGGCGCCGCCGTTCAGATAATCATCGCCCTTCGCACCGACCAGATGATCGGTTTCGCTGCCGCCGAAAATCGTATCGTTACCGTCCTCGCCCGTCAGATAGTCCTTACCGGCGCCACCATCGATCCTGTCGTTTCCGTCCTGGCCATAGATATGATCGCCGCCTTCCAGGCCGGTGATCGTATCTGCCCCCATCGAGCCCCATAGATCGTCGATACTGTTCGTTCCATTGATGATCATTGCGATCATTCTCCTTGCGAATCACTTAGCGGCGCCCGTCAACAAACGAAGTTCAGAACCCCTCTGCAAATGAATTAAGAATGAGCGCAATTTTCGTCGAATAACTATTTATGCTCTTATGTTGAATAAAATCTTGACGAAGCGAGGCGGCATATATTTTTTCCTCAGCCAAGAGCTGCAGCGGATTATTATCTTTTTCGATTCATGATTCAGGTCTAATTGTCGCATCACTCCGACCGGCAGCCGATGACTGGCTAGATTCCGACCACCGATGTCAGCGACCACAGCTTGTCGCGAAGCCTGCACGGCCTTCGGAGCCGCCGCGGAAAGAAGCCCCCATGGATCTCGGCGCTGCCGCGGCACGTCCCTTCGAGCGCCGTGCCAGGCCAGGTCCGGGTCCGCAACTGTCGGAGGCTAGGCTCTCACGCCGGACACGATCCAGCCGCGCCACGTCTCTGGCGGCGATGATGGCGTCCGGATCGGCGCGCCAGGGGAAGGGCTTCGGCGCGTTGTGCTAGGCGATGAAGCGATCGACGGCGGCCTGGAGATCGGCGGGGGATCGGAACACCCCGCGCTTCAGGCACCTCTTGGCGAACTCGGCGAAGAAGCCTTCGACCGCGTTAAGCCAGGAGCCGAGGTCGGGGCGAAGTGGAAGGCCAGCGCGGATGATGTTGGAGCCATTGCCGCGCCGTGGGGTGCTTTTTGAGCGGCATAGTTGTCCATGATGGCATGGACGATCTTACCGGCTCGTACCGCAGCCTCGACGACGTTGAGGAAGAGGATGAACCCCTGATACCGGTCGCGCCGCATGTTACGGCCGATCACGGCGCCATCGAGCATGTTGAGGGCGGCGAACAGCGTTGTCGTGCCGTGGCGGATATGGTCGTTGGTCATGGTCCCGGTGCCCAGGCTCCATCGCCAAGTCCGGCTGAGTGCGGTCGAGCGCCTGGATCCGGCACTTCTCCTCTGCCGACAGCACCAACCGCATGGCGGGAGGATCGACTTAGAACCCGACCCACGGATGCCCTGCAGCGATCCCTCAGGTGGTCGCCTTCAAGCGTAGCCCCTAGGGACTGTCGGGCGGCGCTTGTGGGCCAATGCGAAAAAGTAGGCCTGGATGAACACGCGGACCGCGCTGGACAGACTGCCGTCACTTCGCTGGGAAGCGCGGATCCGCCCGACAAGGGCGTTCACGGAGATGCCCTCTCGCATCACGATCTCCTCCAGCCCGCGCCAGAACTGCTGCTCCAGGCGGATGCTGGTGCGGCTTCCACCAATTGTGACGTTCCGCGTCCGAGGTTCGAGCGGATTCAGTATCTGGAAATTCGCGGATTGGCCCATTATCGTCGCCATTTCAAATGTTGATGGCGATATTCCTCTCGACTAGCAAAATCACTGAAGCTCGGAATTCGGCTGTTGACTTATCCATTTCGCGGATCGGGGTACTCCTTCTGTTGCAAGCGACCGATATCGACCAGCCTTGGAGGTGGTGCATGACCCGATGGATCACCGCCATCCGTCCGCGATCTTTGGAATGGCCGGGCGGACCAGCTTTGATGCGGGACAAACGGTTGTGGACGTCCATCACCGCCGCGACAGCGATCCCGAGCCCAGCCAGACCGAAACCTTCCCAAACCGACAGGCCCTCCAGCGTCAGTAGGTCCCGCGGCGACGCGAGGGGTCGCGACCGGCAGAGCCTGGGCCACGATGCCCCCCATCAGCGGGATGCAGAAGGCGGACTGCGTCTCCCTACCGGCTGTTGGCCTGTATAAACACGCGCGCGACGATCGAGAGATTGATGCGCTTCCGAAAAAATTACCTAGCGCCCAGGCAAATTTCATTTGGCATAACACAATATGCGGACCCGACGCAGACACACCTAACGATCCTGTACGAGACCGACAATTGTACGGCCAGTCACGAGATAGCTGCATCCCTATGTATGATCCCGATCTAGCATGATATTGTTTGTGGGTGTCAGCGAGCCGGGTGACGAACCCGCACCAACCCAGTGTCCGTCGAGCATAAGAGATATAAGTATCGTTTAAGCGTGGAATTGAGTTGAACTCATGACAGCGCAAGTACTAATTGTTGATGACATTGAGGCAAACGCCCACATCTTGAGCGTAATCGCTTCGGATCAGTACTATACCGTCATTACAGCGGACAGCGGCGCCGGCGCGATCGAGCTTGCACAAAGCTGGCATCCTGACGTCATTGTTCTTGACGTGATGATGCCTGAATTGGATGGATATGAGACCTGCCGCCGTCTGAAAGCGGACGAGCGCACCATGCACATTCCAGTCGTCATGGTTACCGCGCTCAATGGCAGCGCCGACAAGCTTCGCGGACTCGAATGCGGAGCCGACGATTTCCTCACCCGACCTATCGACACGGAGACATTCCTCGCCAGGATCAAAGGCCTAGTTCGTCTCAAGCAGCTCTTCGATGAATGGCGAACTCGACATGAGACGACTCGAGCCCTGGGGCTAGTCTCCGAACCGCTCGGCAGAGTCGAGGTGAGCGGGGCCAGCGCCCTGATCGTCGATGACTGGGATCTCGGCGCCGCGAGCGTGGAAAGCGCCCTAGCCGAGGACGGGATCCTGGCTGTGCGGGCCTCCAGCGAGGAGGAGGCCATTGCCATCAGTGCGGTCCAGGAGTTGAGCCTGATCGTCATCAATCTCTCGATGCCGAATGTCGAGCCGCTCCGCCTGGCGTCGCGATTGCGGGCCAATGTGGCCAGCCGCGACATTCCCCTGCTCCTGATCGCCGAGGTCGATCATCGGGACCTGGTCCTGCGGGGTTTCGATCTCGGCGTGAACGACTGGATCTCCCGGCCATTCAACCCGAACGAGTTCCGCGTTCGGGCGCGCAACCAGATCCGGCGCAAGCTCTATCAGGAACGGTTGCGCAGCGCGCTTGACGGGGCACTGAAGATGGCACTGACCGACCCGTTAACCGGTCTCTATAATCGACGCTACTTCATCCGTCACATGGAAGGAGTTCTGGGGGGAAAGCAACCGACGAATGTCGCCTTGCTCATGATCGACGTCGACAGCTTCAAGATCGTCAACGACCGGTTCGGCCATCAAGCAGGCGACACCGCGCTAGAGCTGCTGGGAGAAAGGCTGCGCCTTGAGGTTCGGCCGGCCGATCTCGTTGCCCGCCTAGGTGGCGAGGAGTTCGCTGTGGTCATGATCGGAGCCGGATTCGACGAGGTCGCCGCCACCGCGGAGCGGGTGCGACGCAACCTCGCAGAGCGGGAATTCAATCCCACCGGAGAGAGTGTCGTTCCGTTGACCGTTAGCATTGGGGGGGCAGTGGCTTTGGCCAGTGATCTCAGCCTGGACGCATTGATGCGGGTTGCCGACCGGGCGCTGTACCTCGCCAAGGCGCGCGGCCGCAATCGCGTTGAAATCACGGATTTGGCAAGCAACGACCTCCAGACGACCTTGAGGGGGCTCAAGTAACTTCGATTAGCTCCGGTCAAGTCCCGCTGCTTCGAGGCGTTATCGGGAACCAGCGGCCAATATCTGGTCAACGCCGCTGGCGATAGTGACCCAAAGCTGCTGACGGTGCGGCAGTGGCTTGCGTCGATGGTCCACCTTGAGAAATCAGGATACAACGCGGCAGAGAGACCTCGCCGGCGCCGAGGCTATGGATTGCGTCGCGGGCTGGATCAGCAGCAACGGCCCCCGCACGATTGGCGGCCAGACGAACCTGCCCGTCTCCAGCTCTTGGCGAACAGGCACAGTTCGGTGAACAGCCGGTTTGCATTCACCCGGCGCCGGCGCGCCACCTCCGAAGCCCACGCGCCAGGAGCACGCGCCCCCTCCAGGAGCAACCGCTTCTCTTCTCGGACCCAACGCCGACGCGCCGATCCCGTCGACTTCACCTTCTTCCCTTCGGGTATCCACCCAATTGGTGGATACCCGAAGGGAAGCCTGACCCTTGCCGACAACAGGCCGCCAGATCACGCGTAGGGTCAGCCGAAGGGGTGACCGGTACACCCGCGTCATAGGCGCCGAGGCAGGGTCGGCGGGAGGATCGTTGACCGTTTGATAACCGTCACTCCGGCGATCGATGGCCGATCAATCCAAAGAATACGTCACATCCTGCACGGGAAGTCCCATTTATACCGGGACGCACTGTGGCCTTCGCAATCCCATGAGTATAAGGCTACTTTTTAGGCAATTTTGATCCTTTGAACCGACCTACGATCCTTCTAAAGCTGATGATAAATCACTGCCACGGCGATGCGGAGGGGAGCGTTCCATGTCTGGCCTTGCTGCCGAAATCGACGATACTGGTGCGCGGGAAGCCTCGGTCACCGTGCGACGCGATCCTCGCCAGGAGATGGCAGCGCGATTGCCCGCCGTCATCCAGCCTTTCCTGTCATGGCTGACCGCCAGGCCGGCGCCGGACGAGAAGGAGATCGTGCGTTCCCCGACACACTTCGTGCATCAGGGCTGTCTTTTGATCGTGGCGGGGCTCACGGCCGGCGTGCTCGCGACCTTGGCTCCGACGATCCAGGCCGACCTTCTCCTGTTCGTCTCTCTGACGCTCACCACTTCCGGCCTCGGGATTTTCCAGGTTGTGGTGTTCCACCACTGCGGCCATGGCACCGTGTTTCGCACCTGGGAGCGCAACCGGCTGGTTGGACGGCTGGTCTCGGCCCTCTTCCTGTTCAAGCATTTCGATCACTATCGAAAGGAGCACATGTATCACCACAGCGCCCGCAAGCTGCTGACGGAGGAGGATGAGTTCGCCGACTTCGTCCTCGGGATGTGCCGTCTCGAGCCGGAGCTCTCGAAACGCGAGCTGTGGCGGCGTGTGCTGGTCAATGTTGTCTTTTCGCCCGGATTCCATCTCCGATTCCTGCTCCGCCGAATGGGCGCCGCAATGCGTTCACACGACCGGGAACACAATGCGGTGGCCGTGGCTGCCCTGGTGCTGCCAGCGGCGGTTTCGGCTATCGCCGGCCATTTTCTCGCCTATCTCCTCATCTGGTTCCTGCCGCTGACCGTCCTCCTGCAATGGGCGACGATCGGGCGGATTCTGTGCGAGCACCGCTTTCCCGCACCGGAGTTGATCGTTGCCCGGGACAAGGAGTTCATTTGTCTGGCGACCGCGGGCGTATTCCCTGGCGTCGTCCCGCCGAGAGAGCAGGCGTGGTCGCCATCGGGCTTCGCCGCCTGGAGCCTGTGGTGGCTGAACATGCTCACGGTCCAGTTGCTGGTCCGCATCATCGTTTTGGTCGGGGACGCGCCCTGCCACGACTTCCATCATCGCCGCCCGTCGACCAAGCTCTGGACTGACTACATCCATGCTCGGCAGAAGGACGTCGACGCCGGGTGCCCGGGCTTTCCGTTGAACTACGGCGAGACCTGGGGCCTGTTCCGCGCCATCGACGAGAACCTCGCGACCTTAACTGCGACCCCCAGGGGCGCCATACCGACATGGCCACGCTGACAGTCCGGTTCAGCGCTTTGCCGTCGGTCTCCCCGCTCGCCCCGGGCTTCCCAGCGAAGCTGGAAAGACGATGCGGACGGTCGTTCCCCGGCCGGGCTCGCTCTCGATCATGACGGCACCGCCATGGGCCTCGACAAGGCCCTTTGTGATCGGCAGGCCCAATCCAGTGCCCGCGATCTTGCGGGTCAGAGCGTTATCGAGCTGACGAAACGGCTCCATCGCGATCGCGATGTCCTCGGATCGCATGCCGATCCCGGTGTCACTGACCGAGATTTGGATCGAGCTTTCCGCTCCGAACTCGATATCGACAGCGATCTGGCCGTCCGGCGGCGTGAACTTGATCGCGTTGCCGATCAGGTTGTCGAGGATCTGGCGGAAGCGGACCGAGTCGACGAGAAGCCCGAAGGCGGGATCGATGGGCGACACCGACAGAGTAATGCCTCGTTCCTCCGCCATCCCTTGTGCCGCCCGGATGGCGCCTCCCACGGCATGTTCCAGGCGGATCCACTCGGGCTGGATGGCCAGATGTCCCCGGGCGATGCTCGAATAGTCCAGAATATCGTTGATGAGGCGGAGAAGGTGACGCCCCGAGCTGGCAATTTCGGCCGCATATGTGCCGGACCGTTCCTCAGTCAGGGCGGAGGATCGCTTCGAGGACATAATGTCGGCCAGGCCGATGATGGCGTTCAGTGGAGTCCGCAATTCATGGCTGAGCGTCGCGAGAAAGGCGGCCTTCGCCTCGTCGGCCTGCTCTGCCGCATGCATCGCCCGCCGCAGTTCCTGCTCCGCCTGCTTGCGCGCCAGCACGTCGATAAAGACCGAGAGGCCGCCCTCGATGAGCTCCTGATCGCCGGCCTCGAAAGCGCGGCTCACATTCGCCTCGGACCGGTTGCCGATCATGAGGGCATGGCCAGTCGTCCGGTCATACGCCCAGAGCACATAGGGCAGTTGCAGGATGCCGGTGAGCTCATATGCCGGTGGCTCGATACGACTCTGGGCGGTGGTGAAGAAAAACTCAGGCACGCTCGGAAGCGTGATCGGCGATGCTGCCTTCTCGCGCAACCCGATCGCATGTGTCACGCGGAAGACGCGGCTCCCAGGAACCTCCTCGACTAGAAGAGCTGCGCGATCGCACATCGAGTTGTCGATGACGATCTCCAAGATCCGGTCACCGAGATCCTCCGCTCCGATCACGGTGTCGGCAAGACGGTGGGCCTCGCGGATCAGCTTGGCCAACGTTCGGCTGCGCCTCGCCTCGCGAAAGGCTTGGCTCTGCTCTTCCTGCAATCGCAGCAGGCGGGCGCCGAGATCGTTGCATTCCCGCTGATAGTAGGCGAGCTCGCGCTCCAATTGACCGGGCGAAACGCCGACGGCTCCCCGCGAACCGGTGATCATCGGGCGGACAGCACAGTCAACAGACCCGTCCAGTCGAGAGGACGGCTGTAGCCGTTGAAGGGTGCGATCTCGACGCCTGAGTAGAATCCAAGGAACGGGATCGTCGGGCTGAGGCCGTCTGCCACCAGCCGTGCCTCTTCGACCGCGGCGCCGCTGCGAGCACTGGCGCGGCCGGCACAATCGATATAAATCGCCAGAAGTGGCTGTCCGCCGCTTTGTGCGTGGTTGATCTTGCTGATCCCGCTCCGGACACTGTCGAGCATGAGCGCGTTGTCTCGGGACATGATCTGAACTCGCGTGCCGAGATGGAAGTCCTTCTCGAACAAGGTGATCGAGCCTGTGGTCCGATTGGCCCGCAGGATCAGGCGATTGACATAGCTGTTTTCGTCGTAGGGAGCGTAGGGGTCGCCTTGCTTCTCGCCCAGCGTTGCGATCAACGACAGGTCCTGCGACGACGTGTTACCGAGGGTGACGCCCAGCATCTGTTCGATCACGCCCAATGCGGAGCGGCCGTCGAGTTCGAAGACCTCCGCCCCTTCGATGCGCGTGATCTCCATGAAAGTGCTCACCGGTCGACAGCCATGCAGGATGACGGTTTCGTCCTTCAGTTCCGGCGGGAAGACGAGGGCGACGGCGGCATGCTTGGCAACGCTCCTGCCGTCGAGCACCCAGGCGTCAGACAGATTCATGTCGGTCAAAGTTCCGCCGCCGATCAGGCGAATCCGATGTCCCGCGAGCCCCGATTGTATGCCCGCGACGAGATCGCTCGCCGGATGAAGACGGAGCGGTGACTGGTTGGCGACGCTGTCGTAGAATAGCAGGGTGACTGCGTCCTCCGCCGCTCTCTCCCTGAGCTGCTGCCCAAGCGCGAGGCCCGCGGCATACTCGCCCTGCAGCAAATCCCGGTTGACCACGACTTCGGGCAGGAATTCGCCCTCGCCGAAGGCGATGAGCCCCACCTCCAACCCGCTATAGCCGAGGCCGTCCCGCCAGATGACGCCGGCAGCCGAACCGCCCACGATCGGCACATCTTCGCCGAAAGCGGCCCGAAGTGCCTTCACGATTTCGGTGCCGTCGTGCTTGCCGCCACAGAAGACCAGGAGGAGGTGGGGGACCATATCGCCCACCGCCGCGCGACACTGCTCAATCGCTGCCGTGGCCGAGACGCTTCTTCCATGACCAATCGCGACCATCGAGTCCCCCGAGATCATCGGCGCCCGTCACTTGGCGCCAGCAAAATGTCCATTCAACGGCAGGACGATTGCCATCACTCGCCCAAGTGGATGACCAAACCGAATATCTCGGTGACCGGCATGAAAATGCTCGGCGGCATCTCACCGTGATCCGAATGCTGCCTATCCTGGTACGACGTCGGGAAATCCACCTTCTCGGCAGCCCTCCATTCATCCGGGGCGCAAGCGCGTGATCATCCATCTCCTCAAATCCATATCAGCGTCGTCTGCGAGATGCGGTTACAGAAAGCTGCCTGCTGCCGGCGGAGCATACTGGAATATTTCGGAGCAGAGTTGGAGAGCCTGTATCAGAAGTATAATTCAGAAGCGCTGTGGCCGAGAAGCTCCAAATTCTAACACCTGTCGCTCGAGTTGCCGCAATGAGGACGTGCCCCGAGGGCCCACACCTGTGCCCATCTCCGGGCACGTCCCAATGATTACGGTCGATTGCTATCGGGAAATTCTTATCGGCTCGCGACAATCAAGTTCCCGACAGAGGGTTGCCGACACCAACCTGGACCGAGGAACCGAAGATGACCGAGGACATCATGGCCCTGCGCGTGCTGATGAAGAACAGCGCCGAGACCGATCTGCTGCCGAGATGATCGGGTTCGCTGCCCGGCGGCCGATGGGGATTGAGGTGACGGCGAAGACCCGCGCGGCGTTGGACGAGAAGCGCCCGGAGCGGCTGACGCGGCGCGACGGCAACCGCAACTGGGAGAGCCAGTGCGGTTGGAATCGGTAGGGATTTCGTCGCCGCGCTGACGATCAGCAGCTCGCCGTCCAGATCGAGCCGGCCGTGCCGATCGAGTGCCGGCAGCAGCACCAGGATCAACGGCTTCAAGCGCTCGAGCAGAGGCGGCCAGATGCCTCCCACAGCACCAACAGCACCTCGCGGACCGCACCGCAGTAGCAGACGCTCACCGCTCGGATGGCGGCTTCGTCGGCGTCAGAGAGCACTCAGAACGCCGCTGCACCAGGCGGCTATTTGGCCATCATGCTGTAGCCGGCGGCGGCAGGTATCCCGACACGGGAATCAGCTGCACGGCGATATTCAGGTCGCGCAGGGCTCGACGCACCTCTGTTTCGTATTCCGGGTTCATCAGCAGGATCGCATCGGGCGGACTGTCCTTCAGGGCCGCTGGTGGCACGATCTGATGGCCAGTACCGGCCGTAAAGGTTCCCGTCTTCAGTGGATTGATGTCAATGACGTGCTGGACGACATGCTGACCATTCCGATCCAGCAGGTTCAGGAAGGTGATCCCTTTCGACCCACCTCCCCAGAGCGCCAGGCGCTTTCCTTGTCGCCGGGCGAGGTCCATCCACTCACGCCAGGCCGTGACGGTCGCAGTGTAGCGGGCGCCAAACGTGTGAAAATTCTCAGCCACCGCGGGCGAAGACGCAGGATGGCGCGCATCGTGTGGCCCACAGATCGCCTCCGCGATCAGCAAATACCCCCCGAACGCGGGCTCGATCCGTTCGATACTCAAACCTGCCAGCCTCAACATATTGGCGAGCGACGAGGGGGTGAAATAAGACAGCTCCTCATAGAGGAACTCCCAGATACCGAGTTGATCCAGCATGAAGCCGCCGTTCGGAACCTCGATGAATAAAACCTGGGCCGGGCATGAAGCGTAGGCCTTGCGGATGGCACGGAGCAGATCCACGGGGCGGGGCAGGTGCTCCAGCACGTGACGAGTGCAGACGGCATCGGCATGCGGCGCCAGAGCCGGGTCGAAGACAGAGCTGATGAATCTCATCATGGCCCCGTCAACGGAGACGGTTTCACTGGGGCGGCTGGGTTCGAAGCCAATCCCGGTGCGGATCCCCCGCTGGCATAGTATGTGCAGGAACTCGCCCCGGCCACAGCCGATCTCCACGACCGTACGGCCTTTCAGATCATAGGCGGCGAAGAGCCGCTCGATGATGGCGTCTGTGAATTGCCGATAGCGTGGCGACGCCATCAACGAATTTTCGTAGTTCGCCTCATATGTGATCCGAGCCGGATCGAAAACCGCGTTGAAGACGTGTCCGCATCCGCGGCATCCGACCAGATCGATGTCTGCTCTGGCGACCTTCCTGGCCTCACTGGCGCTACGCCAAAGCTGGGTGCAGATGACAGGCACGGAGATGAGCTGAATCAGTCCGACAACATCCGCTCCACCACAGACGATGCAGAACAATTGGCTACGGCTTGGCATTTCTCCTCCACTGCTTTGAGGGAGCAAATATCTGAATAGACTGCGGCAAGACCGAGCTCGGCAGTGGGATCGCAAGAAAATCAGGAGAGTGGCCACAATATCCTGAAGACGGATACTCTGATCTCTATCTACACTTCCGGATCTTGTTCTGATATAGCGTCATCGACGCCGGTTGCGAAGCAACCCAATCGCAGAAGCGAGCACTCTCGCTGGGCCGCATCAGATGCATCCGGTGAACGGGTTCATTCTCATCGCGCCCTCGATCGAGAGCACAATCGATCTGACCGTCGCCACTGCGTCTTAGCGTTGTCCGGCGGATCAGCGGCCGGAATAGCCACCCGGAATCTCACCGGGTCCATGCGAATGTTCTTAGAGTAAGCATCTGCGGCGGGTCTGCAATCCCGTCCGCCCCGCCCAGCACCATCAATTTGTATGCTCCACTGCGGCCACTGGCCTATTCAAAGGATGAAAATACAACAATGGGTTTATTGCGTACCACTGATGGCACCGACTTCGGACTTCCGCTTTCCGCCCTTCACGGATGGTTTGCCCACGAGGATCGCGCCAAACGCTGCGCCTGACCTCGCACAGGAGCTGCCAGAACGGGACCGATCCGGCGCTCCGGTGCGCATGGGAACGGCTTCTGCCGAGGTGCTGATGTCGCGAGGGAAATAAGCCTTGGCGACCCCTGGTGGATGAAGATGAGAACTACGTCTTCGCCATAGCCCTATGATCCGCCCGCTGGCGATGGTGATCGCCGCTGGGGATTCTCACCGATGCGACAGATTGCTATTCCACGCTGCCGGTGGTTGCTTTTGCAAGCCATGCTCGCGATTTCACCGTCGCTCTCGCAGTTCAAATCGGGGACACGCAACCACCTACGCTCATGTACGCGACGTGCGATCGTGCACGCCATCGTGACGGTGGATTTGACGAGACCGGAAGACATACCGTTCAAGCCATGGTGCCGCGGGCGGCGACGGGCCACAGGCACTCGGCCCTGCCGTTGCGGATGCCGACATACCAGCCGTAGCGGTCGACGGTCGGGTCACAATGGCCCGGCACCAGGCGCAGCCGCTCGCCGAGCTTCGGCCGGGCGGCGCCGGGCTCGAGCACCAGCCGGCCATGTTCGTCCGACGGACCCTCGTAGCGTATGCCGTCGCGGCCCCAGACCAGGCGCATGCCGCTGTCGGTCGGCAGCGCCTTGTGGCCGGCATCGACCACGGCGGCACCGTCGCGCGGCACGCTCATCACCGTCGCCAGCACGAACAGCGCTTGGCGGAAGGGCGGCGGCGGGTCGTTGCGGGCATAGTCCGCATCCATGAAGGCGTAGGAGCCGACCTGCAGCTCGGTGAAGACGCCACTCACCGCCTCCAGCGCGAAGGTGCCGGTGCCGGCGCCGCCGACGATCGGGCAGTCAAGGCCGGCCCGGCGCAAGCCCTCCACCGTTCGACCGGCCGCCTGTGCCGCTTCGGCGATGGCGGCGGCGCGCTCCTCCGGCGACCGGCGGTGCTGGGCCCGGCCGCGATACGCCTGCAGCCCGCCGAAGGCGAGGTGCCGGCTGGCGGCGATGCGCCGGGCCAGCGCCTCCGCCGCCTCCCCCGGCGCCACGCCGCAGCGGCCGGTGCCGACATCGATCACGACCAGGACGGAGAGCCGCGTGCCCGCAGCCTCCGCCGCGGCCTCGATCGCCGCCACCCCGTCGGGATGGTCGGCGCAGACGGCGATCCGCGCGATCCGGGTCAGCGCCCCCAGTCGCGCCAGCTTGCGCGGAGACACCACCTCGTTGCTGACCAGGATGTCTGGCACGCCGCCCCAAGCCAGCACCTCGGCCTCCGCCACCTTCTGGGTGCATTGGCCGACCGCGCCGCGCGCCAGCTGCAGATGGGCGCTCACCGGCGATTTGTGGGTCTTGGCGTGCGGCCGCAGCTTCACCCCGGCCTGCGCCGCCAGCCCAGCCATATCGTCGAGATTGGCCTCGAAGGCGTCGAGGTCAAGGATCAGGGCCGGGTGTCGACCTCCTCCTCGCGCATGCCCGGCTCGGCCGGCGGCAGCGGCAGCGTCGATCAGACTCCTTGAGGCTCGGGCCTAGGCCGCCATCGGCCGGGTCGCGCCCTTCAGCTCGCGGAAATTGTCGCGGATATGGGTCGCCGCCCGCAAGGCCAGGGCCGAGATCGTCGGGGTCGGGTTGACCACGCCGCCGGTGGCCAGGACGCTGCCGTCGACGATGAAGAGGTTCGGCACGTCCCAGCTCTGCTGCCATTTGTTGACCACGGAGGTCTCGGGGTCGCTGCCCATGCGGCAGGTGCCGATCATGTGCCAGGCCGGAGTGCGGTAGACGCCGTCCTTGTCGCGGTAGTCCTGCAGCTTGACCTCGAAGGCGCCGGCGGCGCTGCCGATGTCGACCAGCCGGTCGAGCATGTAGTTCATCATCCGCCGGTCGTTCTCACCCGGCGCGTAATGCATGGTCGCGACCGGGATGCCGTCAGCGTCGCGCTTCACCGGGTCGAGGGCGACGCGGTTCTCCGGGTTCGGCAGGTCGTCGCCGATGGCGTAGACGCCGATGCCGTGGCCGAAATGGCGCTCGAACCAGCGGTGGTGGTCGCGGCCCCAGGGCGCCCGGGTCTCGGTGATCCAGCCGGCGGCGACCTCGGCGGCGGCGGAGGTGCTGGTCAGGCAGTTGAAGTTGAAACCGTTGACGAAGCCGCGGCTGACATCGGTCTCGGCGAATTGCCGGCTGATCAGCGAGGCGACATAGCCCATATGGCCGTCGATCGGCTCGTCGACCCAGATCTCGGCACCCACCAGCGTGTGGTGCAGCAGGTTGCGGCCGACCTGGTCCGACTGGTTGGCGAGGTTGTCCGACGCCAGCAGCAGCCGCGGCGTGCCGACGCCGTTGGCGGCGACGACCACGATCTCGGCCGGCTGGAACTCGGTGCGGCCGGTCTCGCGGTCGATGTAGATCGCGCCGGTGGCCCGCCCGTCCCTGCCCTTCTCGATCCGCAGCACCCGGGCGTGGATGCGCAGCTCGGTCCCGGCCGACAGGGCCTTGGGCCAGATCGACAGCGAATACTTGCTCATCGACCCGCGCGGGCAGCCGTTGCAGATGCCGCAGCCATTGCAGCCCGGCCGGCCATCATAGTCCTCGGAGATCACCCCGGCCTCGGCCGGCCACCAGTGCCAGCCGAGATGGTCGAAGGCCTGGGACAGGCGGTGCGCCGCCTTGGTGAAGGGCAGTGGCCCGGTCGGGCAGGAATCGCGCGGCGGCATCGCCGGGTCGCCGGCCAGGCCGCTGACGCCGATCATGCGGTCCGCCACCTCGTAGAACGGGGCGATATCCTCATAGGCGATCGGCCAGTTCGGCTGCAGCCCGTGCTCGTCGCCCTTGCGGAAATCGGACGGGCGATAGCGCGGCCAGATCGCGCCGTAGACATTGGTCGACCCGCCGACGCCGTTCCACATCAGCACCTGCGAGCTGTCGGAGACCACCGGATAGTCGTCCGGATGGTGGCGGCGGTTGACGTCGGCGTTCCACCGGGTCTTTCGCTGCCATGACCAGTCGGAGCTGTAATGCGGATGGTCGCCGGCCTCGACCCAGGAGCCCTGTTCGAGGCAGACCACGCTCAGCCCGGCCTGGGCCAGCACCACGGCGGCGAGCGAGCCGGTGGCGCCGGCGCCGATGATCAGGACGTCGCAGGATGGCTTGGTCATCGCTTCAGGCCCCAGGCTTGCGTGCGGTCGTTGTCGAGATCGAGGGTGGAAATGTCGACCGGGCGCACGTCCCCGGTCGCCTGCCAGCGGCCGCGGCCATGCTTCGGCGCGTCGCGTGCCGGGTCGAAACGCTGCAGCGGATAGCCCTTCACATGCGGCCGCAGCCGGTACGGATGGCCCTGGGCGTTGATCACCGCGACCACATAGGGGCTTTCGTAATAGGCGAAGTAGGCGGCGTCGCGGACCCAGCCGAACAGCTCCGGCTCCGCCGCCTCCAAGGCCCGGGCGATAGCGATGCGCCGCTCCTCCGGATGATCGGCGAACGGGCCGCCCGCCTTCAGGATCGCCTGGGCCAGCCGGGTCAGGTCCGGCTCGCCGCGCTCCTCGACCAGGCGGATCGCCAGGGTCGACTGGACGCCGACTGTCCCGCCGGAGGGCCAGTCGGCATCGCCCGGCAGCAGTAGCTCGACGAGGTCGGCCAGCAGCCGCGCCGCGACGGCGGATGAAGGTGTGGTTGTGGTCATTTCCCGGTCCGGGTGATCGAGATCATCTTGAGTTCGGTCATCGCCTCGAGCGTATGGCGGCCGCCGAGCCGGCCGATGCCGCTCTTGGTGCCGGAGCCGCCGCCGAAGGGCAGGTGCAGCTCCCAATAGGTGCTGCCGGCGTTGACGTTGACGATGCCGGCCGGGATCGCCTCGCCGAAGCGCAGCGCCCGGTCCAGGTCGGCGGTGAACAGGCCGACGCTGAGCCCGTGTTCGGTGTCCAGCGCCAGGTCCAGCGCCTCGGCATCGTCGTCGAAGGCCAGCACCGGCACCACCGGGCCGAACGTCTCCTCCCGGTTGATCCGCATGTCACGGGTGACCCCGGTGATCACGGTCGGCTCGAAGAACAGGTCGCTGCCCAGGTCCGGACGCGGCTTGCCGCCGGCCAGCACCGTGGCGCCGCGGGCGACGGCGTCGTCGACATGCTCGCGCACCTTGGCCGCGACCTTGGGGTTGTTCAGCGGCCCCATCGTCGTGCCCTGCTGCAGTGGGTCGCCGAGCTTGTGCGACCGGGCGATCTCGACCAGCCGCTGCGCCAGCGGCTCGACGATGCTGCGATGGGCCAGGACCCGGCCGGTGGCGGCGCAGACCTGGCCGGCGTTGAAGAAGGCGCCGCCGGCGGCGGCCACGGCAGCACGGTCGAGATCGGCGTCCGCGAACACCAGCACCGGCCCGTTGCCGCCCAGCTCCAGCAGCATCGGCTTGCCGGCACCGCGCTCGGCGATGCGCTGGCCGGTGGCTGGGCTGCCGGTGAAGCCGATGCCGTTGGTATCAGGGTGGGCGACGATCTCGTCGCCGACCACCGCCCCCTCCCCGATCACCAGATTGACCACGCCGGGAGGCAGCCCCGCCTCCTCGATCACCCGCATCAACTCGACCGCGGCCATCGATGTGGTCGGCGCCGGCACCCAGACGATGGTGTTGCCGGTGGCGATGCCGGGGGCGAGGTATTCGACCGGGATGTTGACCGGAAAATTCCAGGGCGTGATCACGGCATAGACGCCGCGCGGCTGGCGCAGGGTCAGCAGCAGCTTGCTCGGGTCCTCCGCCGGCAGCGTCTCGCCGCCCAGCTGCTTGACCAGTTCGGCCGCCAGCCGGAACCCGTCCGCCGCCTTGCCGACCTCGCCATGGGCCTCCTTGAACGGCTTGCCCTGCTCCAGGCTCAGGTTGCGGGCGATGCGGTCGCGCGCGCCGTCGATCTGCGCCGCGATGGCGAGGCAGGCCTTCGCCCGCTGCCACACCGGCGTCGCGGCCCAGCCGGCCTGCGCCGCCCGCGCAGCGGCGATGGCACGCCGCGCCGTCTCGCGGCTGCTGCGCGGCAGCCGGCCGATCGGCTCGCCGGTGGCCGGGTTGGTCGCCGGCATCCATTCCGGCTCCGCCTCCCAGCGCCCGCCGATGTGGTTGGCGAAGGTCTCGATGTCGTCGCGCTGCATCACTTCGTTCCTTCCGCCGGATGCCACCAGCGCCCGTTGACCACCACGCCCTCGGCGAAGATCCGCCGGTCGGCGGTCACGATTTCACCGCGCACGTCCTCCAGCGGGAAGGCGCCGTCCTTGAGCGACAGGATGCTGGCGTCGCCGACACTGCCCGGCCGCAGTGTGCCCAGCTCCGGCCGGTTCAGCGCCTTGGCGGCATTCACCGTCGAGGCGGCGATGACCTCGTCGAGCGGCATGCCCAGCTCCAGGAACTTCGACAGCGTCGTCACCTGGTCATAGGCGGGGCCGTTGATGCACAGCGCATGGACGTCGGAGGAGATGGTGTCTGGCTTGAAGCCCTGGGCCAGCATCGCCCGGCCGGTCTTCCAGGAGAACGACCCCTTGCCGTGGCCGATGTCGAACAGCACGCCGCGCTGCCGCGCCGCCAGCACCTCGGGCTTGATCTTGCCGTCGCGGGTGACCGGAGCGTTCGGAAAGGGCCGGAAGCAATGGGTCAGCACGTCGCCCGGCCGCAGCCGGTCCACCACCGCCTCATAGGAGGGCGGCGGCTCGTCGATATGGACCATCAGCGGCAGCCCGGTCTCGTCCGCCACCTGCAGGGCGACGTCGAGCGGGGCGATGCCGGCCGGGCCGCTGGCGATGCGGCCGATCCGCACCTTGATGCCGATGATGACGTCGCGGTTGCCGTCGGCGACCTCCACGGCATCCCGCGCGGCCATCAGCCGGATATCGTGGCTTTCCCCGACCATCACCCGCTCGGAGAAGGCGAAGATCCCGGCGAAGGAGACGTGCAGATAGACAAGGATGCGGATCTGGCTGGGGTCGATCACATGCTTGCGGAAACCCGGGAAGTTGCCGGGCCCGGCGCTGCCGGTGTCGACGCAGGTGGTGACCGCGCTCCGCCGCGCGAAGTCCTCGGCATCGATGCCGAGCGAGGTGCCGCCCCAATAGACATGGGTGTGCAGGTCGATCAGCCCCGGCGTCACGATCAGGCCGGAGACGTCGCGGACGGCGCCGCCGCCGGGATCCAGGCCGGCGCCGACCGCCGCCACCTTGCCGCCGGCGAAGGCGACGTCGGCGACGCGGTCGATGCCCTGCGACGGGTCGATCACCCGACCGTTCCGGAGCACGAGATCGAAGGCCATGGGATGCACGCTTCCTTGTGGGATCAGACCCGGGCGCCGCTGGCGCGGTCGAACAGGTGGATGCTGCGGTCGGCGGCGGTCAGGGTCAGGCTGGCGCCGGGGCGCAAGCCCCCGGGGTCGCCGCAGGTGGCCTTGACCATGCGGTCGCCGATCAGGACGTCGAGGAAATGGATCGGACCGGCAGGCTCGATCAGCGCCAGCTCCCCGGTCAGGGACAGCGCCCCGTCCTCCCGCCCGGCGGAGGGTGTCAAATCGTGCGGGCGGATGCCGACCACCCGGCTGTCGTCCTGGCCGCCGGAGACGGCGGAGCCCGGCAGGAAGTTCATCTGCGGGCTGCCGATGAAGCCGGCGACGAACTGGTTGGCGGGCTCGCGATACACCGCCATCGGGTCGGCGAATTGCTGCAGCACGCCGTCATGCATCACGGCGATCCGATCCGACAGGACCATCGCCTCCTCCTGGTCATGGGTGACGAAGATGGTCGTCACCGCCAGCTCGCGCTGCAGCCGCTTGATCTCGGTCCGCATCCGCACCCGCAGGCTGGCATCGAGGTTGGACAGCGGCTCGTCCATCAGCAGCGCCGCCGGGTTGCGGACGATGGCGCGGCCGACCGCGACGCGCTGGCGCTGGCCGCCGGACAGCTCGGCCGGCGACCGATCGAGCAGCTCCTCAAGCCCCAGCAGCTCCGCCGCCCAGGCGACCTGGCGCTTGATGGCGTCGGCGCCGACCCTTTGCTGGCGCAGCGGGAAGGCCATGTTGTCGCGCACCGCCATGTGCGGATAGAGCGCGTAGTCCTGGAACACCAGGGCGATGTTGCGGTCGCGCGGCGCCAGGCCGCTGATGTCGCGGCCGTCGAACAGGATGCTGCCGGTCGAGATCTCCTCCAGCCCGGCGATGCAGTAGAGCAGCGTGCTCTTGCCGCAGCCGGAGGGGCCGAGGAAGGAGATGAACTCGCCGTCGGCGATGTCGAGGTCGAGCCCCTTCAGCACCCGGTGCTGGGAGTAGCTCTTGGACACGGCGCGGATGTTGATCGAGGTCATGCGGGCCTCCCGGCTCAGCCCTTGACGGCGCCGGAGAGCGCGCCCTGGACGAGGTAGCGTTGGAACAGGAAGGCGACGAGCACCGGCGGCGCGATCGACAGCACGCTGGCGGCGAACATCGGCCCGTATTCGTAGAAGCGCGCCTGGCTGAGGAAGCCCGACAGCACCACCGGGATGGTCTGCGCGTTGGGCGTCGAGGTCAGGATCAGCGCGAACAGGAACTCGTTCCAGCTGACCAGGAAGCAGAAGATCGCGGCGGCGATGATGCCCGGCCGGGCCACCGGCAGCAGGATCTTCCACAGCATCTTCAGCCGCGAGCAGCCGTCGATCAGCGCCGCCCGGTCCAGGCTGACCGGGATGCCCTCGAAATAGCTCTTCATCATCCAGGCGCTGAGCGGCAGCAGGATGCTGCTGTAGGCGATGACCAGCCCGGTGCGGGTGTCGATCAGCCCCAGCGTCCGGAAGATGACGAAGAACGGCAGCACCAGGGTCAGCGCCGGCGTCATCCGGGTCAGCAGCAGGCCCCACAGGCTGATCCGGAAAAAGCGGGCCTTGCCGTGCCGGGCGAAGGCGTAGCCGGCCAGGGTGCCCAGGGCGACGCTGATTGTGACCACGACCACGCCGACGATGAAGCTGTTCAGCAGCGACAGCGGCACCCGCTTGGCCTGGACGCTGGTCTCGTTGCCGGCCGCCAGCTCCGGCGCCAGCACCGCGGTGAAGTTCTGCAGGGTGAAGCCGCTGGGGATCATGGTGGGCGGTGTCCGGATCAGGTCCGAGGCCGGGGTGATGCTCATCAGCACCAGCGCGATCACCGGCAGCGCCGACCACAGGAAGATCAGCAGCGCGGCAAGGGCGAAGCCGAAGCGGGCCAGGACGGCCTCGACCGGCCGGGGCAGCCGTAGCCGCGGCCGGTAGGGCGGCAGCGTCACCATGGCGTGCCGCCGGCCGGTCCCGACCCGGCCGCTGTCCGGGACGATGCCGCTGGAGGCAGCGGCCGCCCGGCGCTGCCGCGGCCCGAGCACCAGGAAGTAGAGGATCGCCAGGACGAAGCTGAGGATGGTGAGGCCGTACAGGATCGCCGCCCCTTCCCCGAACTTCAGGAACTGGAAGGAGTAGAGGTAGCCGAGCCAGGCGAAGACCGTGGTGGCGGCACCCGGCCCACCGCGGGTCATGATCCACAGGATGTCGAAGGCCATCAGCGAGTTGATCGTGGCGATGATGGCGATGAACAGCAGGTTGGGCTTCAGCCAGGGCAGCGTGATGGCGAAGAAGCGGGCGACCGGCCCGGCGCCGTCCAGCATCGCCGCCCGGTGCAGGTTCCCCGGCATCGACTGCAGCCCGGCCAGCAGCAAGAGGGCGGTCAACGGCGCCTGGTTCCAGACCTGGGTCAGGGCGACCAGGTTGAGCGCGCGGAAGCCGTCGCCTAGCCAGGGCGTGGCCAGGAACCCCAACCCGAGATCGTTGAGCAGCCCGTTCAGCGCGCCATAGTCACCGGCATAGACGAAGGACCAGAGCACGCCGACCGAGACCGGCGCCATGGCCCAGGGCACCAGCATGACGCTGCGCAGGAAGCCGCGGCCGGCGAAGCGCTCGTTCAGCACCAGCGCCATGGCCATGCCGATCACGGTGGTGCCGATCACCGAGAAGGCGGCGAAATAGCCGGTGCGGCCCAGCGCGGCCCAAAACTCGGCGTTGCCGAGCATGCCGGCGTAGTTGTCGAGCCCGACGAAGATCCAGCGCTTGGTGATCGGGTTGGTGCGGTGGAGGCTGAGATACAGGCTGTAGGCCAGCGGCAGGCCGACCACGGCGATCACGATCACCAGCGTCGGCGCCACCGCGCCATAGGCGAAGCCCGGGATCCGGCCGATGCGGCGGCGCGGACGGTCGATGGCAGGTGCTTGCGGAATGGTGATCGTCACCGGGCAGCCCCTCAGACGAATGGCGCGCAAAGGGCGATCACGGCATGGCCGCGACCGCCATTCCTGCTGGCTACTGGTACTGCTGCTTCAGCTCGGCCACCTTCTTGCCGAGTTCGTCGACGATCTGGTCGGTCGACATGGAGCCGCGGATGTATTCCTGCACCCGCTGCATCATGAACAGGTCCCATTCCGGGAACCAGATCTGCTTGGCGATGTCGCGGGAAGTGGCGAGTTCGAGCTGCTTGTTGGTGACGGCGAGGTCGCGCCACTTGCCGAAGCTGGCGACGACTTCGGGATCGGCCATCACTTCCTTGTAGGCGGAGCCGAGGCCGAAATCGAGCGCCCAGCGCTTGATCACATGGTACTGGCCGTCCTTGGACTTGCCGCCGAAGAAGCGCAGCAGGGTCCAGGTCCGGTCGATATCGGTCGGCTGCGCCCCCATCATGTAGACAGCGGTCCAGGCGAAGGTCGACTTGGTCTTGCCCGGCATCAGGGCGTTCTTCACCTTGCCGGCCGCCTTCGAGAGCTTGGGATCGTTGGCGACCTTCTGGTCGTAGTCGTGCAGCACCATGAAGGTGTGGCGGCCGGTGGCGTAGCTGGGCACTCCCTCATTGGGCAGCGTCATGATGTCGGCCGCCACCAGTTGCTCCTTGTACAGGGCCTGGTGCGTCTCCAGCACCTTGCGCAGCGCGGCGTCGTCGACGAAGTCGTTCTTCGCGTCGAAGACCGGCGCGCCTTCCGCGTACCAGCAGGAGAAGATGCTCCAGGACAGCTCCGGCCATTTCTGGCCCCAGGCGCTGTTGTAGGGCGCGTCCGAGATGCCGTCCTTCTTCAGCTTGCGGCAGGCGTCGAGCAGCGAATCCCAGCTGTCCGGCACCTGGAGGCCGGCCTTCTGCAGATGCTCCTCATTGTAGATGAAGGCGTTGTGCCCGGCGTAATAGGGCAGCCCCGCCAGCTTGCCGTTCGGCAGCGACATCGACTTGACGCTGACCGGGAACATGCCGGCCTTCATCTCGTCGACCCCGTCCAGCCCCTCGAGGTCCCGGGTCCACTCCGCCGTGCACCAGCGGGCGATGTGGTCCTCCTCGGCATACAGCATGTCGATGCGCTGGCCGCCGGTCAGCTTGGTCTCGACCACCGGGTGGTAGTCGCCGGTCACCAGCTCGTAATTGACGGCCTCGTCGTACAGCGACTTGAAGGTGTTGACGTTCTCTTCGACGATCTGCGGCTGGAACTGCCAGCCGATGAAGCTCAGGGGCGTGGCCGGCGCGGCGTGGGCAAACCGGCTGCCGAGCCCCGCGAAGGCGGCGCCCGACCCCAGGGCCGCGCCCTGCAGCAGACGACGGCGGGACATCAGATAATGACCCAATAGATCCTTATCCATTCGCCTCTCCTGTGATTTTTTGGGCTTGCTTCCATCCGGCATGGCCGCCGGCGCGGGCTCGCTTCATAGTATGTTTGTTCTAGCTCCAAACATACTTGCCGTCAACGCGGAAACCGTGCAGAGAGCGTTTAAACGGAAGGACGGGGCGAGGAGCGTTCCGCATCGCGCGCCGCCGCCGATAGACTGTCGGGAGGCCGGGCCCTACCCGCGCCCATGGAAGAGCAGGATATGTCGATTGGAAAGATGTCAGGAATGGCGGGCGGCACTGCCGAGGAGGCCGCCCCGCCGTCGGCCGGCGCGCCGAGCGACGGGGTGAAACCAAGGCCCCCGTCCCTGCTGTCCCCATCCAGGATGGGCGACCTCAACCGCGGCCGCTTGCTGCAGTCGCTATTCGACCTCGGCCCGACCAGCCGCGCCGACCTGGCCCGCCATATCGGGGTGAACCGGGCCACCATCACCGGCATCGTCCAGCCATTGATCGACGATGGCATCCTGGTGGAGGGCGAGCCCGCCTCGTCCGGCGGCACCGGCGGCAAGCCGGCCCGGCCGCTGCAGTTCTCGCGCGATGCGCCGCAGATCGGGGCGGTGGCGCTGAGCCACGGCTCGGTCCGCACCGCGCTGGTGTCCTGGTCCGGCGAGATCACGGCCCTCGAACGCGCCGAGTTCCCCACGGATGGCGGCGCCCCCGGCCAGGCGGTCGCGGCCATCGCCGAGAGCCTGGCGCGCACCCTGTCGACCGCCCGGCAGCCACCGCTCGGCATTGGCGTCGGCGCCACCGGCATGATCGATACGGACCGAGGTGTCATCGTCAAGGTCAACCTGGCGCCGGTCCTCTCCGGCCTCGCCCTCGGCGCGGTCCTGGAGGAGCAGACAGGCCTGCCAGTCTATCTCGACCATCACCCGCGGGCGCTGCTGCTGGCCGACCGCTGGTTTGGCATCGGCCGCAGCCTGCGCACCTTCGCTGTGCTGTACCTGTCCGACGTGATCGGCGGCGCCCTGCAACTGGACGGGCACCTGCAAAGCGGGCCGGCCGGCGCGGGCGGCGAACTGGGCCACACCTTCGTTCAGATCGATGGCGAGATCTGCGCCTGTGGCCGCCGCGGCTGCTGGGAGACGGTCGCGACCATCGGCTGGCTGCGGCGCCAAGCGCGGGCCGCCGGCCTGGCTGGGGCCGAGGAGATGACCCCTGCCCTGCTCGCCGGGCAGGCCGACGCCGGCTCCGAGGCGGCCGGGCGGCTCCTGGACTTATATGCGCGCAACATTGCCGTCGGCATCGCCAACCTCCAGCAGACACTGGCCCCCAACCATTTCGTGCTGCATGGCGAAGTGGTCGAGGCCGGCGAGCCGCTGCGGGCCGCAATCGAGGCACATGTCAGCCGCTTGGTCCCGCCGCGCCCCGGCAGTGATCCCCGCGTGCTGCTGACCGACCAGAGGGGCCTGGCCACCCTGAGAGGAGCGGCGGGCATCGTGCTGTCGCGCCGACTGCAGTTCCAACTATAGCGGCGGCCTGACAACCGATCTGGCGTTCCAGATTGACCTTCAAGGGCCGTTCCGACATCCCAACTCGGCTGGCGAGCTTGGAGAGGCTGCAATCCCCGACCGGGTTTCCAACGAGCTCGGTGTGGCCTGCTGCCGGTTTCGTGGACACCGAGATTGGTTGTTTCATGAAGCCGGAGGTGGCGTATGAGGCGAAGACAGTTTGGGCGTGAGTTCAAGATCGAGGCTGTGCGACTGATCAAGGATCGCGGGGTTAGTGTGGCGCAGGCGTCTCGGGATTTGGATGTCCATGAGAACCAGCTGCGCAAATGGGTGAAGCTCTTCTCGGCCGATCCTGTGCAGGCCTTTCCCGGCCACGGTCAGATGAAGCCGGAGCAGCTTGAGATCGAGAAGCTGCGGCGAGAGGTGGCCAAGCTCAAGACGGAGCGCGACATCCTAAAAAAGGCCGCAGCCTACTTCGCGAAGGACGTGACATGAGGTTCACGTTCATTGCGAAGCACCGGGGGATCTGGCCGGTGGCATGGCTTTGCGAAGCGCTGGATGTGTCGCGCTCGGGCTTCCATGCCTGGCTCAACCGGTCACCGAGCCGTCGAGCACGCGACGACGAGGAGATTGGCAACAGGGTCCGGGCGAGCTTTCTTGGTTCGGATCGGACCTATGGTGCCAGGCGTGTCTGGCGGGACGTGCTGGCGGAAGGCATCGATTGCGGCCTGCATCGCATCGAGCGGCTGATGCGTGCCCAGGCTTTGCGCGCCAGGCCGCGTCGGCGCAGCCTGCCCAGGGATGATGGCCAGCGATCGGCCATCGCGCCGAATACGCTCGGCCGGGAGTTCCATGCCGAGCGTCCGAACCAGCGCTGGATCGCCGACTTCACATATATCTGGACCGCAGAGGGTTGGCTTTACGTTGCAGCCGTCATCGACCTCTTCTCCCGGCGTGTGGTGGGCTGGTCGATGAAGGCCGAAATGACCGCCGGGCTCGTGACCGATGCGCTGATGATGGCGATCTGGCGTCGGGGAAAGCCTGACGCCCTGCTGCACCATTCGGACCAGGGCAGCCAGTATGCCAGCGAGCAGTTCCAGAAGCTCATGACCGACAACGGCGTCACCTGCTCGATGAGCCGCTCTGGCAATGTCTGGGACAATGCCGCGATGGACAGCTTCTTCTCGTCGCTGAAGACCGAGCGGATCAGAGGCAGGGTTTACCGGACACGCGACGATGCTCGTGCCGACGTGTTCGATTACATCGAGCGCTTCTACAATGCCGTTCGCAGGCACTCGACCATCGGCTACATCACCCCGGTCGAGTTCGAAAAGAAGGTCGGATTAGCCTAACCGACTGTCCACAGAACCGGCAGCAGGCCACACTGCAGCGCTTGTCGGCGGACTGGTTCTTGCCCGAGCCGTTGACGATGAAGCGCTGTCCGAGGAGATCCTTCGCGAGGTCGCCGAGGGCCTTCGAGCCGGCTTCCGCGACAGGTAGCGTTCCATCTTCATCGGAGTCCGTCCGTCTCTGACTGTGAAAGTTGACCTCCGCGATGCGCGTGCCACGCTCGGTCGGCGATTCCCCTGCCCCGTCAAGCAGGTGACCTTGCTTGCCGCTTGAGCGAGAGCGCCTGAATGCTCATGACAACTTAATGAATTTACAACGATTTGTCGCAAAAATGCGAGTGCCGTCGCCAGTTGTTCAGTTTCACAATTGCAGACGCAACCAAATTGCGCGAGATCTGTCTCGAAAGCGTAACATATCTTCGTGATGCTAATGATACTTCGCGTGGCCGGCGTTGCTTACAAAAGAAGGGCCAGCCGCGTTGCCTTCGAAGGTGCCAAGACCAATTGAGCCGCTTCAGTCATCTGGCCTTAGCATCTAACTCTTCACCTGCGATGGCACTGGGAAATTTCTTTGCCGCAAGATCGTGCTGGAACACATCTAGTTGAAGAATTATCAGGGACACGGGGACGAATCCATGACAATCCGCGGCATCGTTAAGCGATTACATAGTCAGAAGAATGGAAGAATTACTCGCCTTTTTAGCCCGTCCAGTGAGGGCGAGCTTCTAAAGCCGTTTGTATTTCTCGATCACGTCGACAGCGGAGGCCCGGTGGGCGAGGGGACTGATTTTCCCCTGCATCCGCACTCGGGAATTGTGACATTGGGCTATCTATTTGGAGGCTCCGCGCACGTAGAAGACACGACCGGTGTCGCGCATTGTATTGAGCCCGGCGGAATCGAGTGGATGAAGGCGGGCAAGGGTGTTTGGCACAAGACAACTCCCGATGTCGGCTCACACGTAAGGGGATTCCAACTTTGGATTGCGCTTTCTCCCGACCAGGAACTCGATCCACCCCAAAGCGAGACTTTCCCTGCGGCCGACGTGCAGAGGCGTGGCCCAGTGAGTGTACTACTTGGATGTTATGAGGACGCGCTTAGTCCCATCCCACCATTCGGACCGGTTGATTATTTCGCTGTTGAACTGCGAAAAGGCGAGCAGTGGCGCCATCAGCCGCCTCCGGGGCATGATGTCGCTTGGCTAGCGGTTGCGGAGGGGGAATTAGGGATGCAACCAGTTCTACGAAATGGAGAGGTGGCTGTCTTTGATCGTAGTGACAACGCGATCGCGGTTACCGCAACCAGGAATACCACCTTCATGTTCGGATCCGCGCCCGCACACCCTCACAGTCTCTTCGTGGGAAAGCACTCGGTGCATTGCAGCGCAGAAGCCCTGCATATCGCTGAAGCGGAGATTGAACGCCAACGCCCTGCCGTCACTCACCCCGGTCAGCCTGTTTGATCTGGGACTTCGGAATTCTTGCATGCGGCGGCAGTGCCCCTGGCGTTGAATACGTCCAGGGGCCACCGTCAGTCCGAGCTGCGGACAGATTCTGTTGCACAGACGGTGCTTGGACTCATGCAGCGCGGCCGAGGCCCCCGACCTGGTTCGATATCAGGAGCGCTCTGGTACGAGCGGAGCGGAAGTCAGCGGCGGTGGAGTGATCTCGGCGGCGGGGAAAGAGGTTGGCCATGGGATCTCGCACTGACAGGAAGCGCTTGCCATTTGTAACGGGCGTAGCCTTTCCCCTGTTTTTTGACATCGCCCTGAAATACCGATCGGTCCTGGTTATTCCCGCAAATCTCTCCTCGTCGTAAATGGTCAGGACCAATACCATGTCTCTCGAGTTCTTCTACGACTATCGGAGCCCCTATGCTTATCTCGCCGACTTCCAGTTGCGCGGTGTGCCGATCGCAGCGAAATACAAGCCTCTTGACGCATATCGGGTAATGAAGGCCCTGAACAATCACCCGACTCCGGCATGTCCGGCCAAGCTGAAATATGCGATACTTGATTCAACACGCAATGCAAGGCGTCTCGGCGTTCTATTCACGCCTAATCTCGACCTGTATCAGGCATTGGGAAGCGGCGTGGTCGATCCATCCTTCCTCTCGCGACTGGCGCTGGCCGCGATGGACACCGGCACATTCGATACCGCGCACGGGGCGCTCTTCGAGGCGATGTGGGCAGGGGAGGCCGATCTCGTAACGCCTGAGGGGCGCCAAGACTTTCTGAGCAAGCATGGCCTACCCCGCGATCTGTTCGCGATGGCGGAGAGCGAAGCGATCACTCGGCGCCTTAAGGATCTCGATGATGAGGCGATCGAGCGAGGGGTGTTCGGGGTGCCGATCATTTTCGTCGGAGATGAGATGTTCTTCGGCAATGACCGAATGGATGCGGTGCGCGAGAGCGTTGCCGCCGGCCGGATCGGAGGGGCGGGAGCATGAAGACGGACCGCAAGCTCGCCA
This sequence comes from Inquilinus ginsengisoli, assembly GCF_031453975.1. NCBI lineage: Bacteria > Pseudomonadati > Pseudomonadota > Alphaproteobacteria > Rhodospirillales > Rhodospirillaceae > Inquilinus > Inquilinus ginsengisoli. The sequence continues at coordinate 774,013 of NZ_JAVDPW010000001.1, read as the reverse complement.
TAATCTCAGGTGTAGGCCCCGGCACGGGCACCTCCCTCGCCCGGCGCTTTACCTCAGGCGGTTACAGAGTGGCCATGCTCGCGCGCGGGGAGGATCGGCTGCAAGCGCTCGAGCAGGAACTGCCGGACGCGCGGGGATATGCCGTCGATGTGACGCACGCTGGGGAGATCCTTGCCACACTGGATCGCATCGAGGCGGATCTCGGCCCGGCCGAGGTCCTGATCCACAACGCGGTGAGCGCCGTATTCGGCACGTTCCAGGAGATCAATCCGGCCGACCTGGAGCGCAATTTCCAGACCAACGTGATGGCGTTTCTGACATTGGCCCGACGTCTGGCCCCTGGCATGATCCAGCGAGGCCGAGGCGCGATCGTTGCGACAGGAAACACATCGGCGCTGCGCGGCAAACCCAATTTCGCCGGCTTTGCCCCCACCAAGGCTGCGCAACGGATCCTTGCGGAATCGATGGCGCGCGAACTTGGTCCCAAGGGCGTCCACGTCGCCTACGTTGTGATCGACGCCGTGATCGATCTTGAGTGGACACGCCAGCGCCTGCCGGACGCGCCGGATGACCATTTCATCCAGCCCGATGAGATCGCGGACGAGGTGTGGCACGTTGTGCACCAACCGCGAAGTGCCTGGTCATTCAACGTTGAGATCAGGCCCTTCAAGGAGACCTGGTAAGACGGAGGCATGTCCATAGGGCACTCGCAAGCCCAGAAGATCTGCACACGAACGACTTGTCGGCTCGAACCGCCCCGGGTTTGCCGGAGACTAGTGCTGCGACCGCGTCACCATGGCTCGCTGCAACGGCGAGCGGCCAATGTGCCGGATGGGCCTAGCTATCGGGGTGCGCGGCCAGACGATGAAGACCGCCGTCTCCAATGCAGCGGCGCCCTGCCCAGCGGACCGGCTTAACCGGCAGTTCCAGGCTGACCGGCCAAACCGGCTTTGGGTCTCGGACTTCGCCTATGTCTGGACCTGGCAGGGTTTTCTCTACGTCGGTTTCGTCATCTACGTCTTCGCTCGGCGCCCGATCGGCCGGGCCGGCCCCATCCACCACAGCCTCCGCGATGCGCAGTACGTCGGCGAGCGCGTGGTCGAGGTCTGCGTCGAGCCGTCCGCCGGCAGCATCGGCGACAGCCAGGGCAACGCCCTGGCCGAGACCATCAACGGCCTCTACAAGGCCGAGCTGACCTGGCACCGCGGCTCCTGGCGCAACGCCGAGGCGGTCAAGTTGGCCACCCTCGAATGAGTCGATTGGTTCAACAACAGCCGCCGTCGCGAGCCGATCGGAGACATCCCTCCCGCTGAAGCCGAAGCGGGCTACTACACGCGAACCGAGGCACCCACTCTGGCACCGTGACCCAAGCACAATGGCCCTCGACAAACCCGGGGCGGTTCAGGTAGTGGCGCGCCCGATCCCCTGGCCGACACCGATGTCGATGGCGACGGAACTCGTCATGGTGTGTCTGCTCACGATGGTGATGGCAAGCTGGGGGCATGCCCGAGCGGCGACAGTCGGATGATCCCGGTCGCGCGAGCCAGGTGGGTTGGCTCGACGCAGAGGGACGCGAGGCTTAAGGCTCAAGCATAGAGCCGTCGGTTGCGTCAGCGGGCGAAAAAGACCCGGATCGCACCGGCGATCTCGGCGGAATGGGTCTCCAGGGCGAAGTGCCCGGTGTTGAAGAAGCGGACCTCGGCATCGGGCAGGTCGCGCTTGAACGCCTCGGCGCCAGCCGGCAAGAAGAAAGGGTCATTGCGTCCCCAGACTGCCAGGAGCGGCGGGCGCCGGGCGCGGAAATACGCTTGGAATTTCGGGTAAAGCGCAACGTTACTGGCGAAGTCGAGGAATAGGTCAAGTTGCACGTCGTCCGCCCCTGGTCGAGCCAGATAGAAGCTGTCGAGCGAGAACCCGTCAGGGGAGACTATATTGTCGTTAGCCACGCCATTCATGTATTGCCAACGGGTGGCCTCAGGTGTCAGGAACGCGCGCAGGGCTTGGCGACTGGTGCCGCACGGGTCCTGCCAATAAGCCCGGATTGGGTTCCAGCTCTCGCTCAGACCCTCCTCGTAGGCGTTGCCGTTCTGCGAGATGATCGCGGTGATCCGATCGGGATGCCAGAGCGCCAGTCGGAATCCGATGGGTGCGCCGTAGTCGAAGAGATAGATCGCAAAGCAGTTAAAGCCAATGGCTTGAGTGAATCGTTCCATGACCTGGGCGATTCCGTCGAAGCTGTACCGGAAGGTTTCGCGGCGCGGCATCTCCGACCGTCCAAAGCCCGGGAGGTCGGGCGCCACCAAGTGGAACCGGTCTGCCAAAAGCGGGATCAGGTCTCGGAACATGTGGCTTGAGGAGGGAAACCCGTGCAGCAGGAGCAGCTTTGGCGCGCCAGCCGATCCGGCCTCCCGGTAGAAGATGCGGACGCCATGGATATCAACGGTGCGGTATTTGATGTCGCACATTACGAACCACTCTCCCTGTAGATAAGCTGTGTCTGCGTTCAAATTTGCCTGACACACTTCTGTAATCATGCAGAGATCCGAAGTATAATCAAATATTGGTAATGTTAAATTCGCGATTTACAATAGAAATCCGCCGGAACCAGCGGAGCGCCAGCCCGTTATAAGGTTGTAATACCTACGTAAATCTGAGGGACAGTGATATTCTATTCTAAACAGAAACTCCCAATCGGCCGGGGCGCGCGGTGTCGGTCACGCGATCTTCTGCCCGCAATCTCCTTGCGCCCAGGCCCGCAGCTTTGAAATTCCGGTGCGACCGGCGCGGCAATGTGGAGTTGGTCGCCAGGCAGAAGCGGGAGCATCAGTTCGAAGTCTGGCGCCACTTCTAAGCATCTCTTGCGGTGACGGGGGAGCCGCCATTGTAGTGCGAGCGCTGTCTTGCTCGCGCACATGCACGTCGGCGATTGTTGAGCCGTGTCTGGTGTCAGCCCTGCACCATGGCCGAGGCAGCACGGCGGTCGACCTTGCCGAGCGTGTTGCGTGGGATGGCGACCACGATCAAGAGCTTCTCGGGAACCTTGTAGTCGGCCAGCCTTGCGGTTGCGTGATCGAGGATATCCGGCAGGTCCGCTTGGCCGTAGCCGGCCGCCAGTTGCACCAGCGCGCACACGCGCTGGCCGAGAACGGCGTCCGGTACTCCAACGACAGCGGCGTCCCGCACCGCCGGATTGGATTTCAGGACCTGCTCGACCTCCACCGGCGAGATGTTCGATCCGCCGCGGATGATCAGCTCTTTCCTGCGCGAGATGAACCACAGGTTTCCCTTGTCGTCCTGCCGCATCAGGTCGCCGGTGTGGAACCATCCGTTCGATCGGGCGCTGTCGATGGTCCCAGGCGCGATCCAGTAGCCGGGGGTGACGTTGGGCCCGCGCAGCAGCAACTCGCCGACCTGACCGGGCCGGACGGGCTCGCCATGGTTGTCGACGAGCCGGTACTCCGCCCGCGGCGAGGGGGCGCTGACCGGACCGTCGACCGGGCCGGGCGCCAGCGAGCCCACCGCCTCCGTCGCCGCCCAGACAGAATGCAGCCGGACGCCGAACACCTCCCTGAACCGGCGCTGCAGCTCGATCGACACGGCATCCCCGGTCGAGACGAAAATGCGGCTCGGGCCGATGTCGTGCTGCCGTGCCTTTTGCGCCTCGACCAGTTCGCTGAACATATAGGCGATGCCGGTCATGTAGGTGCTGCGATGGCGCGCGATCGCATCAAGCACCTGGTCGGCATCGAACCGCCGCATCAGCACGAAGGGCATGGCGACCGACAGAGACCTCACCACTGCCATCAAGCCGGACATGTGCATCATGGGACTGGGCGCCAGCATCCACATCTCGCTGTCCAGGGGCGTTGCCACAAGCATCGCCACGGCGTGGGCCAGCGTGTTCTGGGATTGGACGACGAATTTCGGCTCCGCCGTCGTGCCGGAGGTGCAGAGCATGACAGCCGGCGCGTCGAGGTCGACCGAATTCGCCAGTCCGCCGGCGGTGGCAGGCCTGGTCGCCCAGGCCCGGAGTTCGGCCGCGGAATTGATTGCCAGTCGACGCTTGGGTGCAAGGATCTCGTCATCGATGCCGACGACCTTGCCGTGCAGATCCGGGTGTCCGATGTACAGAGCGGGCCGGAGCCGTCGGAACAGGGCCTCCAGTTCGGCGGTCTTCAGCTCCGCCTTCATCGGCACCGCGACGATCCCCGTGGCGAAGCACGCGTAGTAGCCGATCGCCAGCTCCGGGCTGCTCCTCATGTGAAAGACGATACGGTCGCCAGCTTGCAGGCCAATCGCCAACAGGGCCCTCGCCATATGCTCGACCTCGGCCGCGAGGCGGCCGCGGGTCCAGATTTCGTCGCCGAACTCGAAGGCGACCGCGTCGGGGGCCGCGGCCGCCCTGGCGAACAGAAGCCCGGACAGCCCGCGCGCGTCGGTTCCGGCAGCCAGCGCTGCCCAGATGGTATGATCTGTCATTGTCTTTTTCCTTGGGGCTGCGCCGCAGGGGTCTCACGACCCGCCGCCGGCGGCCGCCGCACGTTACTTGGATGTGGGGCCGTCCCTCAGCGGTTCGACAGTCGATGGCTGCCGGCTGTAAGGGGCCCGGGTTCTAGATCGTGGCGAGGCAGGCTTAGAGACATGGCCTGAATCTAGAGTCGGCCCTTCGATCTCCCCAGCAGCACCAGTCCGACTGTAGTGGCCAAAGCACACGCAAATATCAGGTAATGCATGTGTGCCATTCGATCGATTCGCAGACCATAGGTCACGATGATTGGCGTCATCCCTCCAAATATCGCGGATGCCATGTTATATGACAGCGCGACGCCCGTGTATCTGACAGAAGGTGGGAAGCTATTAATCATCAGATAGGGAACCGCGACAAACACCGAAGAACAGAATCCGGCCATGGCATACAGAACAAGCAACCAATTCGGATGGTAGAGCATTCCTTCGAACAACACGCATACCGACACACCAAAGCCGATACTGCCAACGACAAGAAACCACTCGCCCCCGACCCGATCGACCACAAACCCCGCGGCGATCGTTGATGCAATGACGACACCGGTTGCCAGAAGGTTGGCTTGCAGAGCAGCGAGTGGGGTGATCGCATAAAGGGTTTGCAGCAGGGTGGGGGTCATCAAGTACAGGACAACCAGGCCGGCTGTCAGAAACGAACCCAAGGCGAAAGAGATCGCGACACCGAACAAATGGCGCTTGAGCACTATCCGAAGCGGCCATTCAGTCGCCAGAGCCCGTTTCCGTTTCAATTCTTCGAATGCCGGCGTCTCGGCAAGGTATCGCCGGACGAACATGGATAGCGCCCCGGCGCATCCGCTCACCAGAAATGGCAACCGCCAAGCAAAGCTCTGCACATCGCTCACTGAAAACCATGAATTTATCGCGATAGCCGTCAGAGACCCGAGAAAAATCCCCATGACGACACTGCTCGACATCATCGCACAGGCAAGCCCCACCCGATGGCGCGGTACATGCTCAGCCACGAAGGTCCAGGCGCCCGGAACTTCCCCACCGACGGCCGCGCTCTGCAGCAATCGAAAGGCAAGAAGCACAATCGGCGCCGCGATCCCGATACCGGCGTAGGTCGGCATTGCTGCAATGCCCAACGAGGATGACGTCATGATCGCGATGGTGAGGACGAACATCCTCTTCCGGCCCAGCAGATCGCCATAGTGGGCGAGCACAATTCCACCGAACGGACGCGCCAGATAACCGGCGGCAAAAATTCCGAAAGCCGCAACCTGCGTTACCCAATCGGGAATAGACGGCGGAAAGAATATCTGGCCGATAGTCTTCACGAAAAATACAAATATGATATAGTCATAGTACTCCAGCACCGTCCCGAGGCTCGATATGGCGATCGTTCGATACGGCCTTTCGCCGCGCGAGCGCTTGTGATTCGATCGCTTATTCTCTTGGTCAGACGCATATAGTTCTCGAGGCGAAGGAAGGCTCTGTTCAAGATGTCGCATTTGATACACCTGATGTGGGCGAGCGGGCAGGATGAGCACGAGAAGGCCGAAGCGAAGATACCGCCACCGCAGGCCAAAGCTCTCTCGGACAAGCCGAGATTTCCCGGTTACCCGTAGGTTTTGGACCTTAGGAGATCGGGGGTGGATCTGCGCAAGGTCACTCGAACTCGGAAACGACTGTTTAGTCATTTCCTTCCTGCCTGACGATCGATGGTTAATATTATTGTATGGCTATTTCAAAAGCATTACTTAACTATATGCTTGAAGCTACGCTTGAAATATTTCCAATATTTAATCAAATTTGATTTTTATTTCTACGGGCCAGCAACATAAGTTCATAGAATTTAGATCGGTGCGACCTTATCGGCCTGCCGATGTGTCATCACGGTGTTTCACCATTTTTGCGAACAATGAAGTGTATATTTAGAATTCGTGTGAATCTGCTGAAAGGCGGTCACGGCTTTGTCTGTGCTTTGCTGGCTTCCCTCCGGGCGAGCTGTAGAAAAGCAAACCGGTCATCACGTCCTCGCCGAACAATGCGAGGCATTGTATCCCCACGACGGCGGGGTCGCCGACACCCGCGAGATGTTCAGATTGGGCGTGCCCGAGCAGGCAGGTGAGTGCGCGCTGACCACCTGTCCGGACACACTGCAGTTCCAGATCTACCTCGGTCGCATGCTCGGCCTCAGATATTCACAGCCGAAACATCGCGACCACGGCCGGCGGCGCGGACTCCATCAGCAGGCTTGCGGCCAACACCGTAAGAGTGGATGCCGGTATTTCGAGACCGCGCGGCCCGGGTACCCCCGCAAGCATCCGTATCTTCATCAACGCTGAAAGCACGAAGCCAACATCGATGCCTTGCGGGAGCAATTGGACCGGGCGCCGAATACCATACCTGTCCGAGGCAAGATGGCCGAGCATCCATTCGGCGCCCCAAAGGCCTGGACGGGAGCCACCCACTTCCTGACCCGGGTTAGCATCGAGATGAGCCTCCAACTCCTCACCTCCAACTTCAAGCCCGTCGTGTCCATCCTGGGTCTGGCGGGCTTGCTGCAGGCCATCCGCCCGTGACATTCGAACTGCCGAGCCAGTTTCAACGGCCGCACGACGATGAAACCTGGCGGCACCTACCAAACGCGCGTTTCCGCACGACCTCGGAAGATAGCGGATAGGCGAGCGGTGAAGCGGACGGGTGAGCAACGCTGGTTTAACCTCGCATGGCTCACATGGATGCCACCCGACGCCCTCGGCGGTCATGGGCTCCAGCAGCGTCAGTTGCATTGCCGCATGGCTGGCCGGGGCTCTTAGGCCTCGAGGACAAAGTGCGTCCGGTTCGCGTTGATGAAGTCCTCGACGGTCATCAGCGGGCCGCCAATGATCTTCACGCCGATGTCGTCAAGGCCGGCCAGGCGCCCCTCCTGCTGGTCGATGGCCACCGCCTCGAAATGACGACGCAGAGCGGTCTGATTTTCCAGGCCGAGGCGTTCCAGGAAGACCGACACCGTCACGTGTTCGTATGGCAGGTCGACGCCCAGCACGCGGCTGACTTCCGCGGCCAACTCTTCGTGGCTGTATTCCTTCGGACCGTGCAGTTGGTAGGCTTGGCCGCCGTGTCCTTTCGGCTTTTCCAGGATATTGGCGACGATCTTGGCTATGTCCGCTGCGGCCAGCGGCGCGAAACGGCTTTCCCTGTTGTACGGCATTGCGTAGCGCCCACGCTGAATCTGCGAGGAGATGTAAAGCAGCCACTCGGCGAAAAAGGTGATGCGCAGATGCGTGGTCGGGGTGCCCGACCAGTCGAAGACCTGCTCCGACAGCCAGTGGTTCTGGGTCGCCTTGCTGCGCGCATGGGAGCGCGACTGCTTGTGCGACAAGTTCACGATGTGCTCGACATGCTGCTCCCTGGCCGCTTGCGCGAAGATCACGCCGGCTTCCACAAGGCCTTCCGCGAGCGGGAAGCAGAAATAAGCGCGCCGGACGCCGTCCATGGCCAGCCGGATGTCGCGCAGGCTCATCATGTCGCCGTAGACGATCTCGGCGCCCAAGGCAGCCAACTCCTGGGAACGGTCGTCTTCACGGCGAGCCAGGGCCCGGGTCTTGAATCCCTTCTTGAGGAGCTCTTTCACCGTGGGGCGGCCAGTGTCCCCCGTCGCGCCGGTCACGAGAATGGTGGTCATCGTATCGCCCTGGTTGGTTGCGCCGCCGGCGATCGACCTCGCGATCAGCTCGACATGTTGCATATACATCATATAGCTCGCGATGATGCATATACAACATCGAAAGCCTTTTTTTTGCGTCAGCCGCGCAAAATTTCGTCCGCGACCTGCTTGATTGCGTCCATGCCGGCCTGGCCGAGGACCTTGGCCGCGCGGGCCTGACCCGCCCGCCACGCCGCGATCGATGAGAACAGCAGTTCCTCCCCGGTCCGACTGAGACGCAAGGGACGTTGGCGACCACGGGCCTGTTCGGCGACCTCTTCGATCCAACCCGCCTCAAGCATCACCTTGAGGTTCCGCGTAAGGGTCGAGCGATCAAGGTGGTTGGCGCGGCCGATTTCCGCGCGCGTCGCCGAGCCTTTCCGCATGATCGAGTTGAGCAGAATGTGTTGCGAAGACTGCAGGCCGAGCGGCCGCAATTCCTCGTCGAAGATATTGGTGATCACTCGCGAGATCAGCCTCGTTCGCGCGATCATGCAGGTTTCTTTCACTTCCCGCACCAGCGCCTGCCGCTCGGGCGAGAGAGTCCGCGTGTCCATAACGACAAGGTGGTGCATATACAACACTTCGTCAAGGAACTGCGAACCCGTGGGGTGACGGCGCCAGGCGACGAGCCGGCTCGTATCAGCGAGCATCATTGGAAAAGCGCACGAGTGGCGCTGTGAATTCGGCGCCGGTCTGATCCCGCCTTCTAGCGACCGTTACGGCATCGAAGCGTTCTGACGGACCCGACCTATGACGTCCTAGGGCTGCCAACAATTCGTTCCGTCGCGCGAACTCGGAAGTGCCCCAGTATTGCGTTCGTCGCCGTTTGATCCCGACTTCGTAACGCTCCGGTAGCGCGCGGCTCCCATCCTGACTCCACTGTCGCGATGTTGGGCACATGAGACACAGGGTTCGGATTGGTCCGTGTAAGCGACCCCGAAACTCACCTCGACTCGGTGCGATAATTCTCGGCCCGGGGCTGAAAACGTCAGATCAACGCTCTTCAGCTTCCGGCGAAGGGATAGCGCGACATTGACGAATATCCGGCCTTGACATCAAGCCAAAAGGAAGATCTGCGATGTTAACTGATGGACTTTATTCGCGGGCAAAAACCTGCCCTGAATCCGTGGCATTTATTTCCAGGAACAATCACTACAGCTATGATTGGTTCGCGTTGAAAGTTAACCGACTTGCGGTCGGGTTGCGGGCTCATGGTATTTGTGCAGGCGATCGCGTTGCGCTGCATATGACCAACATCCCAGAACTACTGGTTTCATACTATGCCTGCTTCCGTATAGGTGCGATCGCAGCACCGCTGAACATCAGGTGCAAGACAGCGGAACTGCGGTCGCTCCTGGAGCGGCTGCGGCCGGCGATCTACCTTGGCGAAGCACAGCTCTACCCTCAGGTTGCGACAGTGGAATCCGAGATTTTGGCGGAGGGCGCGCGCTTTGTCGTCGGTATTGGCGAGAATGCGGGCGCTCAAGACTGGGACAGGCTGTTAGATGACACGGGGCTAGGGATGGATTTCAATCATCCTGATGCCGGTGAGCTTGCTGTACTGCTCGCGACCTCCGGCACCACCGGCGAACCCAAGTTCGTGGTACATACGCATGCGACCCTATCAGCATTCAGCAAGATCACTGGACATCTTGGGGTTGATCGAGAAGATGTTGCCATCATCGCCATGCCGTTGGTCCACATCGCCGCTCTTGTCTCCTCCATATTCTGCATCGAGAGTGGCGCTCCGATTGCGCTCTTCGAGCGCTTTGATGCGGATACCGTATTGGCCGCAATTTCGGTACACCGCTGCAGTTGGATGATCGGCACGCCCGCGATGTTCGCTCAAATGTTGATTCGTCAGCGCGCTGACAGTCGTGACGTGTCGACGTTACGGAGTTGCCGGAGCGTCGGAGACGTTTGTTCCCTCGAGATACAGCGGGCGTTTTCCGAGGTTTTCGGACTTCCCTTGCGCACTTTTTGGGGGTCGACTGAGACAGGCGCGTTTGCCTACGGTCTTGAACTGGGGCCGGTCAGCCGCATCCCACCGGAATTGGAAGTCCGCGTGGTTGACGACTGTGGCATGACGGTCCCCGATGGAGAGGTCGGAGAGATGTTGGTGCTGGGACCAAGCGTTACTCCCGGATACTGGATCGAACCGGGCCGCATCCAGGATCCTAAGTCGGACGGCTGGTTCCCGACCGGCGATTTAGTGCGGAAGGGTGACGGCGACGACGTGTGGTTCGTGGGCCGCAAGAAGGACCTAATCGTCCGAGCGGGATCGAACATCTCGCCGGTTGAGGTCGAGCAGGTTCTGTTGGGCCACCCAGCCATACGCGATGCCGCCGTATTTGGAATCCCGGACGAGATCGAGGGCCAGAAAGTGGCTGCGCTCATTCATCTCGCCAGCGATGCGCGTGAAAATGCGATCGATGATATCGAGGAATATGCAAGGCGGTCTTTGGCCGACTATAAAATTCCCGAGAGTATTCATATAGTTCACGAGATTCCACGAAACGCTTTGGGCAAGGTCGACCGGAAGGCGCTGCAGACATTAGTTTTGAGCTCCTGATAAGGCAATACCCGGTGCCAGCCAGAATTCCGCGTGACCGATCCGGTCGGATCCGCACTATCAAGTCATTGCAATGCCGCTCCTCCCTTTTCGTGTGTCGTTGGGAAGACGATGCGGTTGAGGTATCTGCGTAGCTGAATCAACCTCCATCGCGGCGTGTCGACAGCGCCCCCTTGATGAAGGCGGTGACGATCGACAGAGACAGGCGGCAGCACCACGCGTAAGCCCAATGCGCCGTTTTGGGATCGAGGCAGCGGATCGCTGCGAAGGTATGCCGGAAGGGGATGCGCTGCTCGAACTTGGCCACGAGCACCTCGTCCTGCAGCATGCCCTTGATCTTGCTGGTGTGCGTCAGGCTCGGGCAGACGGAGTTCACGCGGATGTCCCTCCGGGCGAGGCCGAGCGCCAGGGTTCGCGTCAGGTTCACCATGGCGCCCTCGGCGGCGTTATGGGGCCTCATGCCTCAGTCGCCACCCGTGCCGGACCCCGAAGCGGTGTTGACGATCGCGCCCCCGGTCTTCTCCGGATGCGAGATCGTCGCCCGGTAGCCGAAGAGCACGCCGTGGCTTTTAAAGATCCGGTTGATTTATTCGCGCAAGATTTCTTGGCCCATGAAAATCAAGCAGATCACAATCCGTCTGCAACCTCTCGGACGAAGTCCAGAAAAACTCTGACCTTTGCCGGGGGAAGGTGGCGCGAGGGATGGTAGGTGTAGAGCGGATAAAGCTCCTCCGACCAGTCCGGCAAAATCCGCACCAGTTCGCCGCGTTCCAGGAAGGGCGCAAGACCCACGGCGACGCTCTGGAACACCCCTTGGCCCGCCACGCAGGCGGAGACCGCGACGGAAGGATCGTCGAGCACCAGGCGGCTTGAGACCTTGACCTCGACGATCTCGCCGCCGCGGTGGAACTCCCACGGGAACGGCAGTCCAGTCTGTGGATCGCGGAAGAGAAGTGCCTCGTGATGGACGAGGTCATGGGGCGAGCGCGGCTCGCCATGGCGGTTGAGATACGCTGGCGCGGCGACCGTCAGGATCGGTGTTTCGAGGAGCTTGCGCACGATGAGCGATGATCCGTCCGGCGGGCCGAAGCGTACCGCGACGTCGACGCCCGCCATCATCTCCTCGCGATAGTTGCTGGTGGACAGATCGACCTGGAGCATTGGATAGCGCGCCAGGAATTGCTTAAGCGTCGGCGCAAGGACCATGCGGGCGAACCAGGGGTCGACCGACACGCGCAGCCGCCCGCGCACGACGGCCGCGGCGCCGGCCACTTCGGCCACCGCCTCGTCGAGACCGGCGAGCAGCGGCATCACCTGCGCATAGAGGCGCCGCCCTTCCTCAGTGAGGCTCACCTCTCGTGGATTGCGGTCGAAGAGGCGAACGCCGACCCGCGCCTCCAGGCGCGCCACCGCCCGGCTCACGCCCGAGGGCGTCAGGCCGAGCGTTTCGGCCGCCCGGGCGAAATTCCCGGCCTCCGTGACCGCCGCAAGGACGCCGACGCCGGTGAGAAGCCGTGTGTCGAAGCCCATTTCATCCCCTCCGTGGCACCGCCGGCGGCCACTCTGCAGCATGGTGATTATAAGTCACAGTAACATTGATCTTAATGCGCATGAATCACGATATGGCGCGGCTTACAACGGCGTCATCGCAACGCCATCGCGGGCAAGCAGCCACATCACCCTTCCTGCGACCGTCCAAAGGGGCCAGCCATGAACCAGGCGTCACGCAGAACCATTCTCCAGCGCGGAGGCATACTAACCGCCCTCTTGACGCTCGACGCGGCCGGCCCCGCTTTTGCGGCAACGAGACCCGCCGCGTCCTTGCGGAACGTGGAAGCGATCGATGCTGCCTTGCGCGGGGGCGTTGCCCGCAACGACGTGGCCGGAGTCGTTGCCATGGGAGCCACCCGCAACGGCCTCGTTTACGAAGGCACCTTCGGCAAGTCGAACGTCGCAACCGGTGCGCCGATGTCGGTCGACACTGTGTTCTGGCTGCTGTCGATGACCAAGGCGTTCACGGCCACCGCCTGCATGCAACTGATCGAGCAGGGCCGCATCAACCTCGATGACGATGCGGCCAAGTATCTGCCCGAACTCTCCGCGCCGCAGGTCCTCGAAGGCTTCGCCGCCGACGGCACGCCGCGCCTGCGACCGGCCAAAGGCGTCATCAAGGTGCGGCACCTGCTCACCCACACCTCCGGCTTCACCTATTCGATCTGGAGCGAGGTGCTGACCCGCTACGAGCAGGTCACCGGCATGCCCGACATTGCCACCTGCAAGAACGCCGCCTTCACGGCGCCGCTCGAATTCGAGCCGGGCGAGCGGTGGCAGTATGGCATCAGCATGGATTGGGTTGGCAAGCTGGTGGAAGCCGTCTCCGACCAGTCGTTGGAAGTCTATTTCCGCGAGAACATCTTTGCCCCGCTCAACATGAAGGATTCCGGCTTTCTGATCGGCAGCGCGCAGAAGAAGCGCGTCGCCACCTTCCACAGCCGGCGCCCCGATGGCAGCCTGGAGCCGGCGCCTTTCGAGATGCCTCAGCGGCCGGAGTTCTTCATGGGCGGCGGCGGCGCCTTCTCGACGCCGCGCGACTACATAACCTTCCTGCAGGCGCTGCTGAACGGCGGCGCGCTGGGCGGTAAGCGCATCCTGCGTCCGGAGACGGTCGCGCTGATGATGCAGAACCAGATCGGCGAATTGAACGTCCACGAGATGCCCTCGGCGCAGGCGCCCTATTCGCGCAGCTTCGACCAGTTCCCCGGCCAGCCGCACAAATGGGGCCTGTCCTTCGACATCAACACGCAGCCCGGGCCGAACGGCCGCTCGGCGGGCAGCATCTCATGGGCGGGCCTTCTCAACTGCTACTTCTGGCTCGATCCGGTCAGGCACGTTACCGGGGCGCTCTTCACGCAGGTTCTGCCCTTCTACGACGAGCGGATCGTTGCCCTCTACGGCGCCTTCGAGCGCGAGCTTTATGCCGGGCTCGCCTGAGACCGCGCGCGGCCCAGCTTAGGAGAACCGAAATGTATGCAATCACCGGAATCACCGGCAAGGTCGGCGGCGCCCTGGCGCGCGCCCTGCTTGCCGACAGGCAGCCTGTCCGCGCCGTTCTACGCGACCAGGCCAAGGCTGGACCATGGATCGCACAGGGCTGTGAGATCGCCCTTGCTGAGATGGATGATGCGAAGGGCCTCGCATCCGCCTTCCGCGGTGCCGAGGGCGTCTTTATCTTGCCGCCGTCGGAATTCGATCCCGAACCTGGCTTTCCAGAAGCGCGGCGCGTGATCGAGGCGCTGGCGGCGGCCCTCTCAGAGGCGCGTCCAGCCAAGGTGGTGTGCCTGTCGACCATCGGCGCCGACGCCCCGTACGAGAATCTGCTGACCCAGCGTACCCTGCTGGAAGAGGCCCTGGGTGATCTCGACCTGCCGGTCACCTTCCTCCGGCCCTGCTGGTTTATGGAGAATGCCCTATGGGACGTTCCCGCCGCGCGTGACGACGGCGTGCTGCGAAGCTTCCTTCAGCCCGCTGACAAGGCCTTCCCGATGGTCGCGACGCAGGATGTTGGCAGCACGGCGGCGGCGTTGTTGCGGGAGGTTTGGAGCGGGACGCGGATCGTCGAGTTGGAAGGTCCGCAGCGGATAACGCCGAACGACCTCGCCCGGGCCTTCGCCGAGGTGCTGGGACAGCCGGTACGGGTCGAGATCGTGGCGCGCGACACTTGGGAGGCAATCTTCCGTGGACAGGGCACCCGCAATCCGCTGCCCCGGATCCGCATGATCGACGGCTTCAACGAGGGCTGGATCGCGTTCCGGGACAGCGGTCGGTCGGCGAAGAAAGGCACCGTGACACTCGAAAACGTCGTTACGGAACTTGTCGGCCAGAGCCGCACGAAAGCGGCCGACTGACCTCTGCAGCCTGCGCCCGCGAAGTGCCGGCGGAGCTGTGTGCCGCCGCAACGTCATCTATGAAAGGACGACATCATGGACCCCATCATCACCAGGGGCGTTGCAATCCCCCGTCTCGGTTTCGGCACCTTCCGCATGCCGGGGGCCGACGCCCAGCCCGTGATCGAGAGTGCGCTCGCAATCGGCTACCGGCACATCGACACCGCCGCGATGTACGAGAATGAAGCCGCGGTCGGCGCCGCCATCGCCGCGTCCGGCATCCGGCGCGACGATCTCTTCGTCACCACCAAGGTCTGGCATGACCAACTGGCGCCGGATGCGTTGCATCGGGCCTTCGACGCCAGCCTGCGCAAGCTCGGTCTTGATCATGTCGACCTCTACATGATCCACTGGCCGTCGCGGGACATGGACATGGCGGCGACGCTCAAGGCACTGACCTCGCTACAGGAACGTGGCCTTACGCGCGCCGTCGGCGTCTGCAACTTCAACCTGCCGATGATCCGCCGCGCGGTGGAGGAGATCGGTGCGCCGATCGCCAGCGTCCAGCTCGAATACCACCCTTTCCTGTCGCAGACGTCCATGTTGGGCTATTTGCGGGAGAAGGGCATTCCGCTGACCGCGTATGCTCCGCTCGCGCAGGGTCGGGCGGCGAGCGACCCGACGCTGGCCGCGCTCGGCCGCAAGCACGGCGCCGGCGCCGCGCAGATGGCGGTCGCCTGGCTGCTAGACCAGGAGGGCGTCATCGTCATCCCGAAAGCCAGCCGGTCGGAAAGCCAGAAGGCCAATCTCGAAGCGTGCAGCATCGGATTGGACGACGACGATCGTACCGCGATCGGGGCGCTGCCGAAGGATCAGCGCTTCGTACGGCCACCGTTCGCTCCGGATTGGAATGCTATTGGTTGAGCGCCCACGTGGGCGAACCGCACCGCCGAATATCCATCCATATTAGTCGTTCTTAGTGTCTGACCCGATAAGAGTTGAGTGATATCAGTCGGTTGTGATTCGGTCGCGGTTGCGAGCTACGACGACTGTGAAATAGGGGGGCCTCGAGAAACTGATGCCGGTGACCCGGACGCCATTCGGGAGCGGGATCATCGCCGATCCAGCAAATTCAGGGTAACCACCCGATGAGGACCGCCTTGTGTGACGGCGGTGAAGATCGGAGGTCATAGGGTAATCCTAGGAGTAGCGCTGACGATGCCGCGAGCTGAGGTGCTGCCTCTGGTGGAACGCCGCCGGCGCTGGTCGTGGGAGGAGAAGGAGCAGATCGTCGCCGCCCAGTCACACTTGTGTCCATAACCGCCTTTGTGGACACTTCTCACCCTCATCTGATCAACGATCCAATCAGGGTCGGTGAAATAAGGCGGTCGAGGAAGGCGGCCTTGCCCGGATGCGTACCATTCAGGACCCGACGGAGCGCCTCGGCATCGACCTCCCGGTCGACCCGCAGTCGGCGCCCGTCTCCGAGATCGATCTCGATCAGGCCGGCCTTCCGCTGCTGACGAAGCGGTGGCCGCGGTTCGAGCCCCGCTGCCGCCTCGACAACCATCGGAGGCGTAATCTCGACTGGTACAAGCCGCTGCTCCGCGACATCGGCCCGCTCGCAAAGCTCCCTCCGGTGAAGGCCCAGTATCGAGACGCCAACACTATGACCGCTTTGGGCGCCGTTCAGTTCGGCCGATTCGGCAGCAAGGCATAGAGAATCGTGGATTCGACGGATGTCCGGTGTCGAGGCGGCGATGCTGTGTCGTCTTTTGGCGCGTTGCGGAAGACTTTCCGAACCAGGAAGCGCCGTAGGGGCTATCTCTGACCGAGCGCCTCTGGAGAAGTTGGGTCGTGATCGTCCGCCATTGGCTCATCGCCACTCGCAGCCCCGGTATTGCAGCTGGGCGTAAGAATGTCGTTCGGGATCTCCTGCAACAGGCCTTTTCCCTTCGCGAGTCGCCGCCCGAGCGCCTCGACAAATCCCTGATACCGTTCCCGCCCCTTGGCCTGTGCTGCCGATTGGGCGTCGTTCGGCAGGGGCGGCGTGACCGTAAGCCAGAACCGAACGAAGAGTGCGAGTGCTTCGACTGAAATCCCGACATCACGTTCCAGCCGTTCGATCTGCCGAGACAGCCGGTCGAGACGACGGGTAAAAGCCGCCTCGCGCTGATCCGACCCGTCCGGCGACAGGAAGGACGCGACCGCGGCCTCGACGATCGAGGAGCGCGACAGCCGCCTGCGGTCAGCGAGTTCCTCGATCCGCCGCAGCAGGTCGGGCGAGAAGTAGACGTTCAGCCTGGTTTTCATCAGCCGCTCACAGCGCGATGCCATCATCAGGATCCACCGCCGCCTGCCGGGCAACGGTCCGCATTCTCCGCCGCACCGCTCTCGCCTTGACGGCCTCGTCGTCCGGCGTCCTCGAGATCGGCGAACTCCTTGGTCGGCATGGCCGTCTCCGGCGCAATGGCTTCGTGCTCTGGCAGCATGGGCTCGCGCCGGATGCCGCCGTTTACAGGATCCTCTGCGTCCTCCTCGGCTTGCTCGGCGGCCGCCGAATCGCCTTGCGGCAGTATGGCGATCCAGTCGTCGGCGCCGGGAGCGGCCCCTCCTCCGTCCGGCAGCAATGAGAGCTCCGCAGGCGGCGGCAGAACTCTGCGGGTAAAACGCGCATCGTCGTAGTAGCGAACCTTTCCGGCCCGGATCGGCGACATGCCGGAAACAAGCACGAGTTCCTCCGAAGGCGGCAATTGCATCACCTCCCCCGGCGTCAGCAGCGGTCGCGCCGTCTCCTGGCGCGACACCATGAGGTGACCGAGCCAGGGCGAGAGCCGATGCCCGGCATCATTCTTCATCGCCCGGAGCTCGGTTGCCGTGCCCAGTGCATCGGAAACTCGCCGCGCCGTCCGCTCGTCATTGGTGGCGAAGGCGACGCGGACATGGCAGTTGTCGAGGATCGAGTTGTTGGGCCCATAGGCCTTCTCGATCTGGTTGAGCGACTGGGCGATCAGGAAGCTCTTCAGGCAACCCTCCAGTGCTCGAACGTCGCGACTGCGTTCAAGGCATGGCTGAACTGCTGCGGTCGATCAGATCGAGCGGCGCGACACCGGCAGCATTCTTTGCATGACCCCGTCGCGCCGGAAGAATGCGTGATACAGGGCCCCAAGGACATGGAGGCCCACCAAAGCCAGCAACACATTGGACAGCAGACCGTGGAGATCGCCGGCGAACCGGCCGAAGGACGATCCCTTGGCCACCAGATCCGGCAGCGTCATGAGACCGAACGGATTGACCACCCATCCGCGCTCGCCTGCCCAGAGCCATCCGAGCACGGGAAGAGCCAGCAGCAGCACGTAGAGGAGGATCTGGATCGTCTGCGATCCGAGGCGTTGCCACGCCGGCAGATCGTCTGGCAGCGGCGGCGCTGGGCGCAGCAGACGCCAGGACAGGCGCATCAGGACGACAATGAAGATCACGATCCCGAAAGAAAGGTGCAGGCTGATCAGCGTATCCGGCGAGGACAGGCGTTCAGGCGCTGCCCACGCCAAGCCGAACTGGAGGATCAGGAGTGCCAGGGTCAGCCAGTGCAACGCCTGGGTGACCGCGTCATAGTTGGATCGATCGCACTCGGCATCGCGCATGGCGGCCCCCTCATTGGCGGATAGATCAGGCTGTCGCCCGTGATGGTCAGTGGATGCGGTTCGTAAAAGCGCATCCAGTTACAAATCGACAACCAGGTTCGGCGGATGCGCGCAGTGGATCCGAGCGTCAGGCACGCCACGCAGCGCGGGAGATAAACCACCAGCAGCATGCAAAGCAGCCCGGCCGCAGGGAGGTCGAGACTCCTGCCGTCCCTCAATACCGACTGGATCGCCGCAGCTCCGCGTCGACCGGCGCCTTCGCCGCGCTGACTTCGTGCAGCTCGAGCCACATGGCGTTGAGGATGGAGAAGGCGCAGGCAAAGCCGACGCCGAGGATCCAGGCGAAATACCACATCGGTCATCTCCTCCGTTCAGTAGGTGCTGGTGGGATTGTCGGAGACGTAGGCGAGGGTCACGCGGCCCCGCAGCACGCGGTAGACCCAGGCCGTGTAGGTGATGATGAGCGGCAGGAAGACCACGGTTGCGCCCAGCATGATGGCGAGAGTCAGGCGGCTCGACGAGGCGTCCCAGACCGTCAGGCTGGCGTTCGGGTTGAGTGAGGACGGCAACAGGAACGGAAACACGCTGAGCCCCGCCGTCGCGATCACGCCCGCCACGCCCAGCGCACTCGCCAGGAGCGTGAGGCCGGGCCGCCGCAGGCCGGACAGCGCAATCACGCCGAGCGCACCGAGGAAGGCGAGTACGGGTGCCGCCAGGGTCCAGGGCTGCGTCCCATAGTTTGCCATCCAGGCCCCGGGGGCACGCGCCACCTGCTTCAGCAGGGGGTTCGACGGCCCGTCATGCGCCACCGCGCCGACGATGGCATAGCCGTCGATGCCGATTGCCACCCAGAGGCCAGCGACGGCGAACAGCGCAATGAGGACGATCGCGGCCAGACGCGTGAAGGTGACCGCGCGAGCTGCCACCGGCTCCGCCGCCTTCAGCGCCAGCCAGGCGCCACCGTGCATGACCAGCATGGCGACGCTGACGAGGCCGCAGAGCAGCGCGAACGGGTTGAGCAGCCCGAACAGGGTGCCCTCGTAGGTCATGCGCAGCGTCGCGTCGAACCGGAAGGGCACGCCCTCCAGGACGTTGCCGAAGGCGACGCCGAAGACGAGCGACGGCACCAGGCCACCAACGAACAGAGCCCAGTCCCAGGTCCGGCGCCAAGTCGGATGATCGATCTTCGATCGGAACTTGAAGGCCACGGGCCGCAGGATCAATGCGCACAGCACCAGGAACATGGCGAGGTAGAAGCCGGAGAAGGCGACCGCGTAGAGCGGCGGCCAGGCGGCGAAGATCGCGCCGCCGCCGAGGATGAACCAGACTTGGTTGCCTTCCCACACCGGGCCGACGGTGTTGATCACGACCCGCCGCTCCGCGTCGGTCCGGCCGACGAAGGGCAGCAACATTGCGGCCCCGAGGTCGAAGCCGTCCATCACAGCGAAGCCGATCAGAAGCGTGCCAAGCAGCGCCCACCAGATCAGGCGCAGGGTTTCGTAATCGAGCATGATGCGGTCCTCCCGGAACTATTCCGCCGCGGCCGGAACTGCGGCCAGATCGGGCTCAGCCGTAAGATCCGATCCGGCCGCCGCGGGACCGACACGGATGGCCTTGACCATCAGGGTGACGTCGATCGCGAAGAGGATCGAATAGAGGGCGATGAACCCCAGCAGCGTGGCCAGGACATTGCCGGCCGTCAGGTTCGACACCGCCAGGTAGGTCGGCAGCACACCTTCGATCACCCAGGGCTGGCGCCCCACCTCCGCCACGAACCAGCCGAGTTCGGCGGCGATCCACGGGAGCGGCAGCGCGCCCACGGCAATCCACAGGAACATCGGGGACGCCTGCAGCCGTCGGCGTGATGCCAGGACGAAGGCGACGGCGAAGAGGCCGATGAAGAGGAAGCCGAGCGCGACCATCAGCCGGAAGCTCCAGAACAGCGGGGAAACCTGCGGCACCGCGGTCCAGGCAGCCTTTTCCACATCGGCATCGGTGGCGGCCAGGATGTCCGGCCGGATCGGCTTGAGCAGGAAGGCGTAGCCGAGGTCTTCGGCATGGGCCGCCAGCCTCGCCCTGGCGTCGGCATCGTTGCGATCGGCCTGCAGCCGCTCGAGCCCGCCATAGGCGATCAGGCCGGAGCGGATGCGCGCCTGCGCCCGCGCCACCAGCTCGTTGATGCCCGGCACCTCACCGTCGATCGACCGGGTGGCAATCAGCCCCAGCATCCAAGGCACCTTGATCTCGTAGTCGGTGCGATGCGTCTCCTGGTTCGGCAGACCGAACAGGGTGAAGGAAGCCGGCGCCGGCTCGGTGTCCCACATCGCCTCGATCGCGGCGATCTTCATCTTCTGATTCTCGCCGGCGGTGTAGCCGCTCTCGTCGCCGAGCACGACGACGGACAGCGCGGCCGCGAGGCCGAAGCTGGCGGCCACGGTCAGCGATCGCTTGGCCAGGTCGACATGCCGGCCGCGCAAGAGGTAGAGGGCGCTGATCGAGAGCACGAACATCGCCCCCGTCACATAGCCGGCACTGACCGTGTGCACGAATTTCGCCTGCGCCACCGGGTTGAAGATGACGGCCATGAAGTCCGTCACTTCCATGCGCATCGTGTCGGGGTTGAACCGCGCCCCGACCGGATGCTGCATCCAGCCATTCGCGATCAGGA
This sequence comes from Inquilinus ginsengisoli, assembly GCF_031453975.1. NCBI lineage: Bacteria > Pseudomonadati > Pseudomonadota > Alphaproteobacteria > Rhodospirillales > Rhodospirillaceae > Inquilinus > Inquilinus ginsengisoli. The sequence goes on along the minus strand of NZ_JAVDPW010000001.1, from coordinate 753,045 downwards.
TCCACAGCGCCGACAGGTTCGACCCCAGCGCCACCAGCCAGGTGACGATCAGGTGGCCGACCTTCGACAACCGGTCCCAGCCGAAGAAGAACAGGCCGATGAACGTCGCCTCGAGGAAGAAGGCCATCAGCCCTTCGATGGCCAGCGGCGCGCCGAAGATGTCGCCGACATACTGGCTGTAATAGGCCCAGTTCATGCCGAACTGGAACTCCATGGTGATGCCGGTGGCGACCCCCATGGCGAAGTTGATGCCGAACAGCACACCCCAGAACTTCGTCATTCGGCGCCAGACCTCGCGGCCGGTCATGACATAGACGCTCTCCATGATGCCGAGCAGCACCGCGAGGCCGAGCGTCAAAGGCACGAACAGGAAGTGGTACATGGCCGTCAGGCCGAACTGCAGCCGCGACAGCTGCACGACATCCATGGCGATGGTCATGGCGCGGTATCCCCTGGATAGGCGCCGGCATTGGACGCCCCGAAGCGCTGGTATCAACCACGGTGGCCGCGGGCACCTTGATCTGGATCAAAGCCCGGCCGCGGCGGCGTCTGCCATAGGAAAGGCCTTCGAAGCGCAGTCCGGGACGGAAAATGGCCAGCCTCATCGAGACGGACGGTGGCAGGAAGGCCAGGCGGCGATCGCGACCTGGCCTGCTCAGGACTCTGGGCCCCGGCCTGGTCACCGGCGCCGCGGATGACGACCCGAGCGGCATCGCCACCTACAGCCAAGCCGGCGCGCAGTTCGGCTACGGCATGGCCTGGGTCATGCTGTTCAGCTATCCGCTGATGTCCGTCACTCAGTCGATCAGCGCCCGCATCGGCTGCGTCACTGGCCGCGGCATCGCGCAGAATCTGCGCCGGCACCATTCGCGGTGGCTGCTGCGGACCGTCGTGCTGGCGCTGCTGGTGGCGAACATCGCCAATCTCGGGGCGGACCTCGGTGCCATGGCGGCAGCGGCGCAGTTGCTCATTCCCGGCCCTGCCCTGCTGTACGGCATCGGCTTCGCGGCGCTGTGCATCGTCCTGGAGGTCTTTCTCAGCTACGCGCGGTACGCCGCCGTCCTGAAATGGCTCACCCTGTCCCTGCTGGCCTATGCCGCGGCGGTCTTTGTCGTTCATGTGCCGTGGAGCGAGGCGTTGCTGCGGACGTTCGTGCCGCATCTGGTTTTCGATGCCGACCATGCCGAGGTGCTGGTGGCGCTGCTGGGCACCACCATCAGCCCCTACCTCTTCTTCTGGCAGGCGTCGCAGGAGGTCGAGGAGCGGCTCCGGCGCAAATCGCAGCCGCTCTATGTGACGCCCGCCCAGGCAGGTCCGGAACTGGATCGGGTCCGGATCGATACCTGGGTCGGCATGGGCTATTCGAACCTGATCTCGCTGTTCATCATTTTCGCCACGGCGGCAACGCTGCACGCCAACGGCATCACGGATATCCAGAGCTCGGCGCAGGCGGCCGAGGCGCTGAGGCCGATCGCAGGCCCCCTTGCCTTCGCGGTCTTCGCCTGTGGCATCATCGGCACCGGCCTGCTGGCCGTTCCCGTGCTGGCTGGCTCCGCCGCCTACGCCGTCTGCGAGACGTTCGACTGGGTGGAGGGCCTCGACCACAAGCCGAAGGAGGCGAAGGCCTTCTACGGCGTGATCGTCCTGGCGACGGTGCTCGGCCTGGGGGTGGGCTTCACCGGAATCGATCCGATCAGGGCCCTATACTGGAGTGCTGTGCTCAACGGCCTCCTGGCCGCGCCCCTGATGGCGACGATGCTCCTGATCGCGACCGATCGTCGGATCATGGGGTCGTTCATCCTGCCCCGATCGATGGTCGCCGTCGGGTGGCTGGCCACAGTGGCGATGGCGGCCGCATCCATCGCCCTCCTGATCCTTTGAAAGATCAGCAGGGTGCAGCGCTTCGCGCGTCGTCCCACGGATGCTGCGTTTGATCCAGCGCAAGGCCGGCCCCGCCGAATGCCGGCACCATCGTCCTCACCAAGGAGGAGGCATCGATGGTCGACACACCGCAGCAGGACGTGATCGCATTTCTTTCGCAGCCGGAGGCCTATGGCGTGGATTCGGTGCAAAGGGTGGAAACGCACGCTTCCGTCGTCTTCCTCGCCGGCGGACATGCCTACAAGCTCAAGAAGGCGGTGCGGTTCAGCTATCTCGACTATTCCACGCCCGAGCTCAGGCATGCGGCCTGCGAGAAGGAGCTCGCGATCAATCGCCGGACCGCACCGGGTCTCTATCTCCGGGTCCTGCCGGTCTGCCGTGCGGCCTCCGGCGGCCTCACCCTCGGCGGGGACGGGACGATCGTCGACTGGCTCCTGGTGATGCTTCGCTTCGACGGATCGGGCCAACTCGACCAATTGGCCAAGCACGGCTTGCTCACGACCCAGATCATGCGCCGGCTGGCGGACCGCATCGCCGAGTTCCACCAGTCGCTGGCGGGCGAGCCGGACTTCGGCGGTCCGGCGGCAATCGCCGACATCATCGTCGAGAACGACGGCAACCTCTCCCGTTACGGCGCGGATCTGTTCGAGGCGGCAGCGGTCACCGGTCTCACGCGCCGGTCCCTGGATCAAGCTTCCCGACACGAGGCGCTGCTCCATCGCCGGCAGCGTTCCGATCATGTCCGCCGCTGCCACGGCGATCTTCACCTTGCCAACATCGCCATGTGGCATGACGAGCCGACACTGTTCGACGCCATCGAGTTTTCGGACCGCCTGGCCTGTGTCGACGTCCTCTACGATCTGTCCTTCCTACTGATGGATCTTCTGGACCGGTCGCATCGGGATTTCGCGAACGCTGTGTTCAACCGCTACCTCGACCGCATGCCGGACGAGGCCGATGGTGTCGCCCTGCTTCCCCTCTTCATGTCGATCCACGCCGCCATCCGCGCGCATGTCCAGGCAGCAACGGCCAATGGCACGAGCGATGCAGCGGCCGGCTTGGAGGCGCGCAGGCGGGCCACAGCGTATTTCGCCCTGGCCGACGAGTTGTTCCGAAGCCCCGAACCGCGATTGCTGGCCATCGGCGGCGTCAGCGGTACCGGCAAATCGACCCTCGCCGCTTTCCTCGCCCCCTATGTCGGCCCGCATCTGGGGGCCCGGGTGCTGCGGTCCGATGTCATCCGGAAACAGCTTCACGGAGCGGCGCCCGAAGCGCCTCTTCCCGACGGTGCCTATGGCCCGGAGCAGACGGCACGGGTCTACGAGACCCTTCTCACCGAGGCCGATCGCCTGCTGGCGGCTGGCTGCACGGTCATCGTCGACGCCACCTTCCTCGATCACGCCGAGCAGGACGCAGTCAGAGTCGTGGCGCAGCGTCGGGGCGTACCGTTCGCCGCCCTCTGGCTCGAGGCCGCGGATGCGATCCTGGTTCCCCGGCTTTCGGCGAGGGTCGGCGACGCGTCGGACGCAACACCAACCGTGCTCGCTCGGCAGCGTCGAGATGAGATGGGGGCACCGGGATGGGCCGCCTTCACCTCCGATTGTTCGATCCCGACCCTCGCTTTCCGAACCCTTCGATATCTGGGACGGCTCGGCTGGCCGGTGCAGACGCCAGCGGAAACGCCGCTGCTGCAGGCGATGGCCCGCGCCTGAACAGGCTTGCGCCAGATCAAGGTGGCCGTCGCCACGGCGAGCAAAAATAACTGGATCAAGTATCGATCGCAGGAGAGCAAGATGAGCCTGAGCCGAGTGCGAATGGAACTGGCGCGAACGCCGGAGGCGCCCGCGGGGGCGCCGGATTGCGGCTACGAGCTGATCGCTCCGCTGGATCCGGATGGACATCTCAACCCCGACGCCTGGCGTGCCCAGCGCGCCGAGTGCACCGTCCGTCGCTTCTGGCAGGGAACGGATGACGAACACGGGCAGCTGATCCACACGCGCCAACGGCGCTGGGCCTTCTCTTATGCGCCGGGCGAAGATGACGACGAGCCGATCTGGCGGCTCGACACCCATCGCTTCGTCGAAGGCGAATATGTCTCGGTGACCGAGCACGACGGCGTCACCCGGCCCTTCCGCGTCGTCCGGGTGAGACCCTGGCCAGCGGCCTTTGGGTGATTGACTGCAACAACCAGCAGGATTGCGATGCCGCCGCCCGAAGGGCGGGGCAACTCCGACCGCGGCAATGCCGCCGGGGCGTTCACGGGATGGAGGCGACAGTGCTCAAGCTCGACAAACTCGCTGCATGCTATCGGCTCGAAGACGGAGCCGGCTTCCGCCTGCAGGATTGGGATCCGGGCGACACCGGCGGGCTGAGCAGCGGAGAGGCGGCTCAGGCAGGCCTGGCCCAGAGCGTCGAACAGCTCGCCGAGATGCAGGAGAAGCTCTACGCCCAGGACCACTGGTCTGTGCTGCTGATCCTCCAGGGAATGGACGCGGCTGGCAAGGACGGCACGATCAAGCACGTCATGTCGGGTGTGAATCCCCAGGGCTGTCAGGTCACGCCGTTCAGGCAACCCTCGGCGGAGGAACTCGACCACGACTTCATGTGGCGCACCACCAGGCATCTGCCCGAGCGCGGGCGGATCGGCATCTTCAACCGCTCCTATTACGAGGAGGTGCTGGTCGTCCGGGTGCATCTGGATACCCTCGCCAACCAGCGGCTGCCGCCGAGGCTGGTGGACAAATCGATCTGGACGCAGCGCTACGAGGACATCAACGCCTTCGAACGCTACCTCTCCCGCAATGGCACCCTGATCCTGAAATTCTTTCTCAACCTCTCGAAGGACGAGCAGAAGCGGCGCTTCCTGGCGCGGCTCGACGACCCCGAAAAATCCTGGAAATTCGCCCCCGGGGACGTGGCGGAACGCCAGCGGTGGGACGACTACGCATCCGCCTACGAGGAGATGATCCGGGCGACGGCGACGCCGCACGCCCCGTGGCACGTGATTCCCGCTGACAACAAATGGTTCACCCGCCTGGCCGTCGCCGCTGCCACGGTGAATGCCATGGAGGGGCTCGGCCTCTCATACCCGGCCGTCGGACCGGAGTTGCAGAGCCAGCTGCTGTCGGCGCGGGCTCTGCTGGAGAACGAGTAGCCACGGGCCGTTGCCGCACATACAGCGTGATCGACCGACGACCGTCGTCCCGTGGTCAGGCGAAGGGAAGTGCATCATGAAGGCGATGATCCTGACGCAGCCGGGTGCACCGCTGGAGCCGGCCGATCTGCCTTGCCCCAGCCCAGGACCGACCGAAATCCTGATCCGTGTGTCGGCCTGCGGCGTCTGCAGGACCGACCTCCACGTCGTCGACGGTGAGTTGGCCTCACCGAAGCCTCGGCTGGTCCCGGGGCACGAGATCGTGGGCCGGGTGACGGCAGCGGGAAGCGAAGCCACCCGCTTCAAGATTGGCGACCGTATTGGCGTCCCATGGCTCGGATGGGCTTGCGGCAATTGCGAATTCTGCCGCCGCAGCCAGGAGAACCTCTGCGAAAGCGCGCGTTTCACCGGTTATCAGCTCGACGGCGGCTATGCCGAATTCGTCAAGGCGGATGAACGGTTCTGCGTGCCGATCCCGGAGCGCTACGGCGACGTCGAGGCGGCCCCTCTCCTCTGCGCCGGGCTGATCGGCTACCGCGCCCTCCGACTGGCTGGGGACGGGCCGCGGCTCGGCCTCTACGGCTTCGGCGCCTCCGCGCATATCGTTATCCAGATCGCCCGCCACCGCGGCCAGGAGGCCTTCGTCTTCACCGTGCCGGGCGACGCCGAAGCACAGGCCTTCGCACGACGCCTGGGCGCGGCCTGGGTCGGCGGCTCCGACGAAATGCCGCCGGCGCCGCTCGACGCCGCCATCATCTTCGCCCCGGTGGGTGATCTCGTCCCCGCCGCACTGAGGGCGATCCGGAAGGGGGGCACGGTGATCTGCGCCGGCATCCACATGTCGGACATCCCGCGCTTCCCCTACGCCCTGCTATGGCCGGAACGGACCATCCACGCGATCGCCAACCTGACGCGCCAGGACGCCGAGGCCTTCATGGCCGTCGCCGCGGAGGTGCCGATCCACACCGAGACCCTGGCGATACCGCTCGATCAGGCGAATGAGGCCCTGGCTCGGCTTCGCGGAGGTCAGCTGACCGGGGCGGCGGTGCTGGTCCCGCCCCGCGACCCCGCCGTTTGACCCCTCAGCTGTACCGGCTCGCCAGCGCCACGCTGGCCGCGAACACGCCGAATGCAGCGAGGATCAGCGCTCCAGGCGCAATCATGATGCCCTCCGATGCATCAAGGGCATCGACAGCAACTCGCCTGCCCTTGCCGGGTTCTTTTTTCGCTAAGTAGTTTCCCGTACGTATCCTTCACAATGATGCGGCGCATGGCCGAGGCGTAAGACAGCTGCACGTCCACCCGACGGCAGCGAGATCAACATGCAGACGCAGCACGCTTTCTCCGCATCCCGGCCGGCGCCGGGCTTCATCCCCGCCCTGGCCCCCCACCCCGACGACGGCACCGATGACGCCCCGGCCGGCCTCACCGCCCTCGGCGCGGTGGCCACGCTCCGCCGCGGCACCGCCGCCTACCGCGAGGGTGATCTCGCCTCGCACTGGTACCGCGTCGTCTCCGGCACCGGCTGCACCAGCAAGCTGTTGCCCGATGGCCGCCGCCAGATCGGCGCCTTCCTCCACGCTGGCGACTTCTTCGGCTTCGAGGCGCTCCAAGAGCACGGCTTCGCCGCCGAAGCCCTCACCGACATGGTCGTCATCCGTTACCCGCGGCAACGCGCCGAGAGCGCAGGCGACGCCGACCCGACCCTGAATGCTTTCTTGCGCGAGATCGCGTGCCGCTCCCTCACCTGCGCCTATGAGCGCCTTCTGACCCTGGGCCGGAGGACGGCGACAGAACGCGTCGCCAGCTTCCTGCTCGAACTGGCCAGCACCGCGCCGGACGGCAGGACGGTCAGCTTGGCGATGTCCCGCAGCGACATCGGCGACTATCTCGGCCTGACGCTCGAGACCGTCAGCCGGACCCTCGCGGCCCTCAAGCATGACGATCTGATCGACATGGCCGGCCCGCATAGCCTGGTACTGCTCGACCGCCCTGCGCTGGAGGAGATGACCGAAGGCGACGAGCCCGCAGTCCGGTTCGGGCGCGCCTGATCCCGCAGGGTCCCAGTCGCCGATCCAAGGAGCGCGGGAACGCCGGCACCGCAGGTCAGCCAGCTTCGGCCGCGGGACAGGTGCGGCGCTCACACGATGGCCTTGCACCCACGCTGTGATCTTGGCCCGGCGACGGGCCCCACAGCAGACGTCGTGGACAGGCTTGAAAGGCGTGAGGGCATGGGCTTCACCACACCAACACTCGCCGGCGGCTCGACGGTCGACCTTCCGGATACGCTGCTCGGCTTCATCCTGCGGGCCAGCCGCTGGCATCAGCTCGCCCTTGCGGTGTTGTCCACCGGCGTATTCCTGCTGACGATCGCACCGATCGAGCTGCAGCGCCGGATCGTAGACGATACCCTCTACGAGCATGACTTTCGCCCGGTCCTGCTCCTTGCACTGGCCTATGGCGGCGTGGCCATCCTCGAAGGGCTGGTCAAGCTGCTCACGAACATCTATCGCGGGTGGGTCGGGGAAAGCGCGGTGCGGCTGCTGCGGGAGAAGGTCCGGCTTGGGTTGCACGATCTCCCGGCGGCCCGGCATGACAGCATGGCAGACGGCATCGGGCTCTCCATGATGGTCGCCGAGAGCGACGATATCGGCGGTTTCGTCGGCAACAGCTTGTCGGAACCGGTCCTGCAGGGCGGTATCCTGCTGAGCGCCTTTGCATACATGCTCTACATCCAGCCGTTCATGGCGCTTGCCAGCTTTGCCGTCTTCGTGCCGCAACTGGTGCTCGTGCCGATGATCCAGGGCCGGATCAACCGGCGCGTATCGCGGCGCATCACGATGCTCCGGCAGGTCAGCATCGCCGTCACCTCCTCCCCCGTCAGCGCCGGCAGCGAAGAGCAGACCCGCCGGTTCGATTCCATCTTCACGCTGAATGTCGGAGTGTTCGTCCTCAAATTCTCCATGAACTTCCTGATGAACATCTTCTATCACCTGGGCGTGACATGCGCCTTCGGCCTCGGCGGCTGGTACGTCGTCCATGGCGAGGCCGGGATCGGCACCGTCGTGGCCATCATTTCCGGGCTTTCCAAGATCAATGACCCGTGGGGCGATCTCGTGACCTGGTACCGGGACCTGACCGTCACGCAGGTGAAGTACCGCTTGATCGCAGACGCCCTGAGAGCGATCCCAGCGGCATGATCGCCGCGGCAGCAGGCAGGCGATCGGGGCGGCGGGATCCGTGGTCTCACCGGAGCGCCGCCCCGCCTGACTCTCGATGCCGACGACCAATCGATGCGAGGGGCCATCGAACGCGTCGGGCACCCGACCGCGACAGGCGCGGAGGGCCTGCGGACGATGACCACAGGCCCCGGCGTCTCAGGCGTTCACGCCGCCTTCACATCGATCTTCTTCTCGGATTTGATCGCTTCCACCGTCTTCGGAAGAACGACAGTCAGCACACCATTCTTGAAGCTCGCCTCGATCTTGTCCGTGTCGACGTCGGCAGGCAGCGGGAACGCGCGCTGGAAGGAGCCATACCGCCGCTCGGACAGATGATAATCCTGCTTCTGTTCTTCCTTCTCTTCGGCCTTCTCGCCCCTGATCGTCAGCGTCCCATTCGACAGCTTGACCTCGATATTGCGCTCGGCCAGGCCCGGCAGCTCGGCCGTGAGCTGGTACCCCTTTTCACCCTCCGCAATATCCATGGCCGGGACCATGCCCTGCGTCATCGCGCGGGGCCATGTCGGCTCGTCGCCGACCATCGGGCGCCCGAGCGGGAACAGCCGCAGGCCTCGATTGAAGCTCTCGAAGACGTGATCGATCTCATGGCGCAGGATCTGAAGCGAATCCCAGGCGCGCGTGGGCGCCGGCGTTGAGCCAGCAGCGGGCTCGGACTTGACCGGCACCTTGGTCACGACTTGTGTCATCGTCATTCCTCCTTGCTGACGAGGGGTGGATGGCCGGACGAATTCCGAGCTCCACCGCCACTCGTGGGTGAACGCCTTGGCCCGGGCCCCTGAGATCCGAGGCGAGGTCGGCAAGACGCTCCACCACCCTGACGGACTTTTGCTTCGCTGCGCCTTGACCTGAGTCAAATCTGACCTTACGGGCCACGCCGAACCAGGATTGATCCTGATCAACACCCGATCGGAACGGGCTGGATAGGGTGCTGCGGAAAACGCTTACCCGGGACCCGCCATGGATCTCAGCAATATCCGCATCCCACCCGCCGGACTGACTGGCACGCTGCGGCTTCCGCGCCCCACGAAGGCTCTCATCGTCTTCGTGCAAGGCAGCGGTTCGAGCCGTTTCAGCCCACGCACGACGCTCATGGCTGAGGCGTTCCACAGGCGGGGGTTCGCGACCCTGGTGTTCGATCTCCTGACCACGGCGGAGGAGCGCCAGCCGGCCAATGCGTTCGATATCCCGCTGCTGTCGGCCCGGCTCGCCGCTGCACTGCGGTGGATCGCCCACGAACCTGCTGTCGCCTGCCTCCCGCTCGGGCTGCTCGGCACCGGAACCGGAGCCGCAGCGGCGCTGGTCGCCGCGGCGGACGGGCCGCGCATCGGAGCGGTGGTTTCATATGGAGGCCGTCCGGACCTCGCTGGCCAGACCATCGATGAGATCCGGGTGCCGGCCCTCCTGATCGTCGGCGGAGCCGATGACGGCATTCTCGCGCACAACCGGCATGTCTACGCCAGGCTGAGGGGTCGGAAAGACCTCCGGGTCATCGAAGGCGCCGGCCGCTGGTTCTCGGAGCCCGGCGCGCTCGCGGAGGTGGTCGACCACGCCGCGCTCTGGTTCAGCCGATACCTGTGCCCTGAAATGATCGGCACCCAGGACATCATCCCTTCCGACGGCTAGGAGCTTGCCATGCCGCTTCCGCGAGCGACCACAGCAGTTGAGGCCGCTCCGCGACCGAGCCTCGGGGAGCACAGGCCGGCGCAGTTCGGGGTTTTCTTCGACGCGCTGAAGACGTCGGCCGATAGGACGGCGTTGGCCTGCCTTGCCACGGGGATCCTCCTCGTGGTCGTCGCCACGACCCTCGCCCAGATCAGGCTGAACGCGTGGAACCAGCCATTCTACGACGCGCTGGCCCAGAGGAGCGTCGATGCCTTCGTCCGGCAGTTGATGGTCTTTGCCGCCATCGCCGGGACTCTTCTGGTGCTGAACGTGATGCAAAGCTGGCTCCACGAGATGATCAAGGTGCGGCTGCGGGGGTGGCTCACGGGCGATCTGATCGCCCGTTGGCTCGAACCGGGACGAGCGTATCGGCTGGTCTGGGCGGGGGAGGCCGGGGTCAACCCCGACCAGCGCGTCCACGAGGATGCCAGGCACCTGACGGAACTGTCAGCCGACCTCTGTGTCGGGCTTCTCCAGTCAGGGCTGCTGCTCGCCAGCTTCGCCGGGGTTCTCTGGGTGCTGTCGGAAGACGTCGTCTTCTCGCTGCAGGGCCGGCCCCTCGCGATTCCCGGCTACATGGTGTGGTGCGCGCTGTTCTATGCCGCGACCGCTTCCTGGTTCAGCTGGCGTGTCGGCCGTCCCCTGGTGAATCTCAATGCCGAGCGCTATGCCCGCGAGGCCGAGCTGAGATTCGCACTCGTTCGCGTCAACGAGAATGCCGACGGCATCGCACTCGGCGGCGGAGAGGCCGATGAGCGGCAACGCCTCGATCATGAGTTAGGCCAAGTCGTCGCGGTCACGCGCCAACTGGTCAATGCCGGAGCCAGGCTCACCTGGATCACCTCCGGCTATGGCTGGTTCGCGATCGTCGCCCCGATCCTGGTCGCCGCCCCCGGGTACTTCGCCGGCAACCTGTCCTTCGGCAACCTGATGATGGCAGTCGGCGCCTTCCTCCAGGTACAGCAGGCGCTGCGCTGGTTCGTCGACAACTACAGCCGCATCGCTGACTGGCGCGCGACGCTGACCCGCGTCTCCGCCTTCCGCCAGGCGCTGGCAACTGTTGAAGGCCTCGGCGGCCAGCCCGCACGCATCGAGGTTGCGGATCATCCCGCCGCCGGCTTGGCCTTCGACCATCTTGCGGTCACGACCGCTGCGGGCCGGGCGGCGATGACGGAGGAGCAGATCGAGATCGCGCCCGGCAGCCGCGTCCTGATCGTCGGCCGGCCTGGTTCCGGCAAGAGCACCCTGTTTCGGGCATTCGCAAGGCTGTGGCCCTGGGGCACGGGGCGGCTTCTCCTGCCGCCGCGGCACAGCACAATGTTTCTGCCGCAACGGCCCTACATGCCGCTCGGACCACTGCGCGCCGCCCTGACCTATCCCGCCGACCCGTCCAGCTTCGGAGACAATGCCCTGGTGGCAGCTCTTGAGCGGACCGGGCTGGGTCACCTCGCCCCGCAGCTCGACAGTTCCCAGCGCTGGGACAAGGACCTCTCGATGGACGAGCAGCAGCGGATCGCGTTCGCCCGCCTGCTGCTGCACAAGCCAAAGTGGGTCTTCATCGATGAGGCCATCGACATGCTCGACGAAGACCATCGCCGGATCGTGCTGTCGATCTTCAGGAAGGAGCTGTCCGACGCCGCGGTGATCAGCATCGGCCGCCGCGCCGTCCGCAGCGGTTTCTATGAGCGGATCCTGCATCTGAACCGATATCCGCTAAGCAGGCTGCACACATCGTCATCCGAGGCCACCGTTCCAACGAGAAACGGTACGGGCTGATCCGGATCGGCCCCGTCAGCGGAGGACCAGAACCGGAATCCGAGAATGAGTCAGGACTTTCTGCGTCTCGCTGCCGAGCACGACCGCGGAGATGCCCCGCCGCCCATGCGAGGCCATCGCCACCAGATCACAATCCTGGCTCGTCGCCACATCGATGATGGCGGCGTAGGGCTGCTCGTGTTCGATCGCGATCGCCTCGCATGGCACACCGAAGGTCCTCGCGATCTCGATGCCTGGGGCCAGGAGTTCGCGTCCGTGCTGCTCCGCGTACTGGGCGTATTCGTCAGCTCCCACCAGCGGCCAACTGCTGGCGACATGGAACGGTTGCGTGACCGTGAGCAAGGTCACCTGGGCATGGATCTCCGCCGCGAAGTGAAGGCCCCGGTCGACCGCCTTGTCCGCGAGGGGCGACCCGTCCGTCGGAATCAAGATGTGCTTGAACATCCCTCTGCACTCCCCTGCATGGGCCGCCCGGTGCCCCATCCGAACGCGTCGCAACGGTCCGAAGCGGCAGGCGGCGGTCTCATCATCATCCGCCCGCGTGCCGCAGAGCGGAATCGAGGCGGCGTTTCTGATCGTCGCTCAGCACCCGATACAGCGCATCATAGGCCGGGCAGATGATCTCGGCCGCCTGCAACATCGCCTCGATCTGCCGATGGATCGCGTCGAGCTCCGTGGGCGATCCCTCGGCGCACGCGCTCCGAACGGTCTCCCGGGCGCGACCAGCGGCCGAGACCAACGCATCGAACGAGCTGCGCTGTGCTTCGTTCGGCCTGATGACTCCCCTCATCCAGGCGAGATCCTCCATAACGCCGTCGCCGAGCCAGGAACTGCACGGTGCCCAGCCATGGGGGTCAACGCGGTCGAACGGAACGGCAGTGCCCGATGGCGCTCCGTCCCGCAGCGCTTGAACGGGAGGGGCGGCCGCCGACGCTCCCGCCACTCCGAGCGCCAACGCCACTGTCAGCAGTGCTCCGCGGGTGCTGTTCGCGTGGCTCATCGTGACGACCTTCGCGTCCCGGCCGCGGGTCCCCGATACCCGATCGGTGCCCCCGCGACGGTCTCAGCCCGGAGTGGCATCCGGATGGCGCGGAGCCGCCCGTCCCGCAGCCTGGCAAACAGAGTGACATCGTGGCCGAGCGACCGGCAGAATGCAGCATCACGGCCTGCCAGGCGCAACGCTTCACGGCGCGTCTCGAACCTTCCGGCGGCCATGTGCCCGGACACCACGGTCCAGCCGGCCAACCGGGGCTCAACCACATAGGCGACATGGACGATCTGGGACATGTCAATTCTCGCTGCCTGCGGCGCCCTGCCGGACGCTGGCCGGACGCCGCAGCCCACCCTCGGCGATAGCCGGGTCAGCGGCGTTTGGATGGTTGCGGCCCCCATGGACGCCGATGACCTCGGCCTCGGCGATGGCCAGCCGTCGTGCGGCTCGCTCGACATCGCGGCAACTGGGTTCGCGTGATAGCGGAAGCCGCTCGACCTGGAGGGCGAACAGTCGGAAATGATAGTGGTGGGCCGATCGCGCCGGGCCCAGGCAGGGGCCACCATAGCCGAGATGGCCGAGGTCGTTCATGGCCTGACGCACACCCCGCACGGCATTCACCTGGGGCAGCCCTTCGCAGAGGGCCGCCTGTTCGCGCGGGATATCGTAGACCGCCCAGTGATGGCACGGATGTTCGGCCGCATCGGGATCAGCACAGACCAGCGCGAAGCTTCGTGTTTCCCGAGGCGCATCCCGCCAGGCCAATGGCGGCGAGAGATTTTCGCCATCGCGCGTGCACTCCAGCGGCATCTCGGCGCCATCCGAAAACCAGGCTGAACTGATCTGCATGTGAACCTCCCGGCCTGCCAGGCCGATACAGTGTGGGGCACCTCGACTGCGCGGCCGATCGTGACCTGCAGTTCCAAGGCATGAAATCGAGCCTTGGCGCGGCGCGATCGAGCACCCGGCCCGCGAGAACATCCCTGCCCGATCTTCCGCTGGCCGGGAGTAGCCTCGACCGCGCCGCAACTTGAACGGTATGGCCGGGCAGCCCCTCGCGCATTGACGCAGATCAAGCCTTCGATCGGGAGCCAGATGTCATCGCGGCCTTTTGCGCTGGATCAAGGCCGACTGGGCCCGCACCGGCGATGAGTCCCGGCGGCGAGATGCGCCGATGAGGGATCGGAGACGGGTTATGGAGATCAGGAAGGAACATCACATCAATTTCTGGTATATCATCGGCTCGGTCCTCGCGATCCTGCTGCTCCAGGATCTGCTGTTTCCTTCAGGCCGCAGCGAAGTCATCCCGTACAGCACCTTCCTGGAGCTCGTGCGCGATGGGAAGGTGGCCGATCTGGTTGTCGGCCCGGCGAGAATCTCAGGTGCCTATCGCGAGGCGCGCGCCGGGAAGCCGCAGGAATTCTCGACCATACGCGTGGAACCGGGAATCGCGGATGCACTCACCAAGGCCAATGTCGGCTTTTCCGGCGAGGCTGAACCCGGCCTTCTGCAGACGATTCTGGGCTGGTTGCTGCCCACGATCGGCTTCGTCGTCCTCTGGCTCATCCTGGTGCGCCCCTTCATCAGCGGCCAGGGCGCCGGCGGCCTGCTGTCGATCGGCAAGAGCAGGGCCAGGGTCTATGCGGAGCAGGATGTGGGAGTCCACTTTGCCGATGTCGCCGGTGTCGATGAGGCCAAGGAGGAGCTCAAGGAAGTTGTCGCCTTCCTGAAGGACCCGGCCGGCCACGGCCGACTGGGGGCTCGCGTACCGAAAGGTGTGTTGCTGGTCGGGCCACCCGGGACGGGCAAGACCCTGCTGGCCCGCGCCGTCGCCGGCGAGGCGGGAGTTCCTTTCTTCTCGATCTCGGGTTCCGAGTTCGTTGAGATGTTCGTCGGCGTCGGCGCCGCAAGGGTCCGGGACCTGTTCGACCAGGCGCGCCGGAACGCTCCCGCCATCGTCTTCATCGACGAGCTGGACGCACTCGGCCGTGCCCGGGGGGCATTCCTGCCCGGAGGAGGCGGCCATGACGAGAAGGAGCAGACGCTCAACCAGCTCCTCTCCGAGCTCGACGGCTTCGACTCGAGCGTCGGCGTCGTGCTTCTGGCAGCCACCAATCGACCGGAGATCCTGGACCCCGCGCTTCTTCGCGCCGGGCGGTTCGACCGGCAGATCCTGGTGGACCGCCCGGACAAGAAGGGCCGCGTCGACATCCTCCAGGTGCATCTGAGGAAAGTCAAAATCGCCTCCGACGTTCCGGTCGAGGCGGTTGCCGCGTTGACGCCAGGCTTCACCGGTGCCGACCTGGCCAATCTCGTCAACGAGGCCGCCCTTCTGGCAACGCGCCGCGGCGCCGCGTGCGTCACCTTCGACGACTTCACCCAGGCGATCGAGCGCATCGTCGCCGGGCTGGAGAAGCGTAACCGGCTGCTGAATCCGCACGAGCGGACCGTGGTCGCGCATCATGAGATGGGCCACGCCATCGCCGCCATGGCCCTACCCGGAATCGACCCCGTCCAGAAAGTCTCGATCATCCCGCGCGGTGTCACCGCCCTCGGCTACACGATGCAGCGGCCGATCGAGGACCGGTTCCTGATGGACCGGTCGGAACTGACCAACCGGATGACGGTCCTGCTCGGTGGCCGGGCCGCGGAGAGCTTGGTGTTCGGCGAGATCTCGACCGGAGCTGCCGATGATCTGGCCAAGGCAACGGACATCGCCCGGAGCATGGTCGCGCGCTTCGGAATGGACATCGGCTTGGGGCAGGTCGCCTACGAACCGGAGGCTCCATCATTCCTGTCCGGCCCGACCGTGCCGGAGTGGCAGCCCCGCCGCTACAGCGACGCGACGGCTGCAGCGATCGATACGGCGATCCGGGATCTCATCGATACAGCGTTCCGGCAAGCCACAACCATCCTGGTCGGGAATCGTGCCCTGCTCGTCACGGCCGCTGCCGAGCTTCTGGTCAAGGAGACGCTTGCGGGGGACAGCTTGCAGGCGATCGCAACCGCGGTCGTCAAGCCGCATGCGGACGAGCAGCCGCACGCGGATCTTAGCAACGCCGACCGCGGCTTGGTTCGGTTTGATCCGGATCACGGTCACCGGCCGCGCCGGGACGTCGTAACAGCAGCCTAAGGAGTGACGCCGATGGACATCGACAAGCAGTTGAAGCGGATGGTCATGGAGGAGCTCGACTACGAGCCGAGCGTTGACGCCACGGCGGTCGGCGTCTCGGTCACCGACGGTGTGGTCACGCTGTCCGGCCATGTCGCAAGCTACGCCCAGAAGCTGGCGGCCACCGATGCCGCCCAGCGGATCAAGGGAGTGAGCGCAGTCGTGCAGGACATCGTTGTCCGGCCGCCCGGCGACGCGAAGCCTTCCGACGAGGAGATCGGGATGCGGGCGGCGGCGGCCTTGAGGTGGCACAGCAGCCTTCCTGGCGACCGCATCCGCATCGCGGTCGGGCATGGTGTCGTTCGTCTGACCGGCGACCTCGACTGGCAGCACCAGAAGCGCGAAGCCGAGCACGTGGTGCAGGGGCTGAAGGGCGTCATCACCGTGATCAATGCCATTCACGTCAAGCCGGCGCACCACATGGCCTCGGTGCCGGAGGTGCGGAACGAGATCGAGGCTGCCCTGAAGCGGAGCGCCGGCATCGACGCCTCGCGCGTCATCGTGGCGGCGTCGGATGGGAGGATCACCCTGTCAGGCACCGTACGCGCGAGCTTCGAGCGCGATGTCGCCGAGATCGCGGCCTGGTCGGTTCCCGGCGTGATCGATGTCGAGAATCGCATCGCCCTGCAGCAGGCGCCATGACCACGGCAACCCCGGGCGCGTGGTGGCGCAGAGCGGGTCGATGAGGACATGCACCAGCTTCCAGCTCAAATGGGCTTGATGCAGTGTCTTGCGATCGGTGGCCTCGCCCGGCCACCTGCTGGAGCAGCCACGCGCATGGCCACGGAAAGTGCCGGGATCCTGATGCACAAGCGGCTGGGCGGACGGTTGCTCGTCCTGCTCGTGCATCCCGGCGGGCCGTTCTGGCGCCGTAAGGATCTCGGCGCCTGGTCGATCCCGAAGGGGGAACTGGCTGAGGGTGAGGGCGCCGAGGCCGCGGCCCGGCGTGAATTCTCCGAGGAGCTCGGCGTCGAGATCCCAGGGCCGTTGCGGCCGCTCGGCCGGATCCGCCAGCGCGGCGGCAAGCAGGTTTCGAGCTTCACGCTCGAGGGCGATCTTGACGTCGATCAGATCCGGAGCAGCGAGTTCCAGTTGGAATGGCCGCCGCACAGCGGGCGGATTCAGTCTTTCCCGGAAGTCGATCGGGCCGAATGGTTCGACCTGCCAACCGCCCGCGAGAAGATCCTGGCCAGCCAGCGTCCTCTGCTCGACCGCCTGGAGGAGATCAATGTCGCGAATCCTTTCGCCGGATCACTTGATGCCCATCAATGAGAACCTGCTCCCGGCCATCGAGCACCCGGTCTGCCCGGCCGAATTTTCGAGCCCGCGGTTCCTCGACGAGTTGACCGCCCTCGCCTCGCACGCTGCAACCACGATCCTCTCGTTTGATCGATCCCATATCGGTTGGCGAAGCAAACCTGATTCTTCCCCAGTGACCGCTGCCGATGAAGCGGCCGAGGACGTGATCCTTGCCGGGCTGTCGTGTCTTCTGCCGGGAATGCGGGTGGTGTCCGAGGAGCCGTGGGATCCCGCCGGGACGGATTCGGGCGAGGCAGATTTCATCCTCGTCGATCCCCTGGACGGCACCCGAGAGTACCTGGCCGGCCGGAGCGAGTTCACGGTGAACATCGGCCTCATCATCGGCCATGTCGCGACGGTCGGCGTGATCGCCGCGCCTGATCTGGGCAAGATCTGGCGGGGCGTCCTCGGCAAAGGAAGCGATCGGCTCCGTCTTTCGCCGGGCGCCGGCCCGACCCATGGAGGCACGCCCGTTCCGATCCGCACACGGAAGCCCCAGCCGGGGCGCGTCGTCGCCATGGTCAGCCGCTCGCATTTCGACCCCAGGACCGATGCCTTCCTCAGTTCGCGATCGGTGACCGGACGCGTTGCCTGTGGATCATCCCTGAAGTTCTGCCGAATTGCCGAAGGCCGAGCCGACCTCTATGCGCGGTTGGGACCCACATCGCAATGGGACATCGCCGCTGGCCACGCCATCCTGGCCGCGGCAGGGGGCGCAGTGACGACACCGGATAGCGGTCTTCTCAACTATGGGTTCGGGCCCGCCGGTTTTGCCGTCCCAGGCTTTGTCGCCTGGGGACATCAGCCCGCTGGATGAAGGGGAACCATTATCCAAACTAAGCGGATAGTCTGGCTTCTGCCTAGGCCTTATCGGTCTCGCCAACGAGCTGATGGCCGGCGAGCCGTTCCAGGTTATCCAGCTTGTGGTTCAGGCGATAGGTCGACAGCTTGATACCGTGGGCCAGGAGATCCTCCTGAACTTTGCGGACGACATCCCGTTTCTGTGGTTGTTCGACACCTATCGTCACGAGTTCTGCGGCATAGGCATCGGCTGCGGCTCCGACCAGGCCGATCAGTTCGGCCACCCACAAGCCGAGCAGGCGGTTCCGACGCGTCCGAATGCGGAACGCTAGATCCTGGTCGTGCCGGAAGGCCGCCTCGATCGCCTGTTCCCGCGATCCAAAAATCGTCATGGTCGTCTCCATCAGCGTCGTGGCGGCCGGTCAGCTCGACCACAGGACAAGCGTGCGCGCATCCCGCATCACCTCGCGCGTCGTGCCGCCGAAGATCCTCTCCCGCGTCCGGTCATGCGAGTAGGCACCCATGATGAGCAGATCGGCATGGGCCTCGTCCGCCGCCATGATCAAGGTTTCGCCGATGGTCAGGTCGTCCGCCTTGCGAACTTCCACATCCGCCCGAAGCCCATGGAGCGCGAGATAGGCCTGGAGCGGCTGGAGCGGGGGAGCCACACCGTCCTCCTGGACCGCGAGCAGCTTGATCTTCCAGCACCCCTTGAGAAGAGGGAGGGCGCCGGCGACCGCCCTCGCCGCCTGGGGACTGTTGTTCCAGGCGATCACGGCGGACGCGCAATGGTTCATGACATTCCGGCCGGGAACGAGGAGAACGGGCCGCCCTGTCGTCAACAGAGCGGTCTCGAAGATCCGGTCGGCGACCGAGGGTCGTCCCCGTTCCGCCTTCGCCACCACGATCAGGTCGGCGGCGTGGCCGGCTGGCCCAACGGCTTCGCCGAAGGGCAGCGGACACTCCGTCCAGCGGACGGGCCCCGGCGCCGCCGGGTCGTGGCTGTGCCGGCACCGGATCCGGTCCCGTTCGCGCCACTCCTCGAACCAGATCCGGGCGCGGTCGGCCGACGCACGCATCTCCTTGCTCAGGGTCTCAGTGAAATCCTCCGTCCATCCCGGCGCGAAGATTTCGCCGAAAAAGCGGTCGGACCAGTCTGCCGGCCGGCAGAAGTAGAGGCACTCGAGTTCCGCCTCATGCCGACGGGCGATCGCCGCCGCGACATCCAGCATATCGTCCCGCGGCATGCCCGCGAAGGGACACAGTATCTGGCGGATCGACATGGCAGGTCTTCTCCTGTTTGGGCGAGGTGTCGTGGTTCGCCGCTCTCCTCGATTCACCATCTCGCCCCAGCCGGAGCGTTGATCCAGATCAACCGGACCTCAGCTTTCGTCCAAGGCATTCCGGAGATGGCGGAGGACCGCGCTTCGGGCGCGATCGTGGTTGGCCGCCTCGAGGCGGGCATCGATGTCGAGCAGGAGCCGGGCGCGTTCATTGTGCCAATCGAGGCTCGATACAGCCTCCGGCAGGATCCGAGGCCGCTGGGACATGGGAATCAACTCGGGGCCACCGGGCTGCAGCCGATAACCGTCGTCAAGCTGTGGCAGCAGCACCGTCGGCGGCGGATCCACGCCTTCCACGACCCGTTCCTTCATGGCCGCCAGGGCCAGACGCTCCCCGTGCACGAGGAAGACAGCTTGGTGGATCGGTTGGCGATCGATGATCCAGCGGGCGAGTTCTGGCCCGTCGGCATGGCCGGAATAGTCTTCGATCATGCGGATCCGCGCGCGGACCTGGAAATCCTCGCCCTGGATTCGAACAGCTTTGGCGCCGTCCTGCAGCAATCGGCCAAGGGTCCCCTGGGCCTGAAAGCCAGTCAGGAGGATCGTGGCGGCCGGGTTCCAAAGGTGACGCTTCAGGTGATGCCGGATGCGCCCCGCGTCGCACATGCCGCTCGCGGCGATGACAATCCTGAATCCGTCGATGTCGTTGATCGCGCGGCTCTGGTCCGGCGTCTCGGCGAAGTGGATTTGCCTCGACTTCAGCGCCCGGGCGAAGTCTGGGCCGTCCTCCAGCGCCAGATGGTTGCGCAGGAAGACGTCAGTGGCCCGGATCGCGAGCGGCGAGTCGACATAGATCGGTGACTTCGGGACGATGCCCTGGTCCATGAGGCGCACCAAGTCGAGGATGAGCTCTTGCGTCCGCTCGACCGCGAAGGCAGGGATGATCAGCACGCCCTGGGGCGTCATGGCCTTCCTGACTTCGGAAGCAAGATGCTCGCGCCGCGTCTCCGGCGTGATCGCCGGCCGGTCCACGTCGCCATAGGTCGCTTCGCAGACCAGGATGTCGATATCCGCAGGCGAGCGCCGATCGGTCTGGAGCATTCCGACGTCCGGCCCCAGGTCGCCGGAGACGAGCAGGCGGAGCGGTTTGCCGTCTTCGCCGGCCAGCTCGATCTCGATCGAAGCCGACCCCAGGATGTGGCCCGCGTTCCAGTACCGCGCGCGGACGCCGGGCAGCGGCTCGAACCACGTCTCATAGTCGACGGCGCGGAAGGCTGCGAGGGTCGCCTGCGCATCCGCCACCGTGTAGATCGGCGTCACCTTCGGCTGGCCGCGGCGCTGGTTCCGCTGATTGAGCGTGAGCACCTCCGATTCCTGGATGTGCCCTGAATCCGGCAACATCACCCCGCACAAATCGATCGTGCCGCGGGTGGCATAGACCGGACCGCGGAAGCCGTCGCGAGCAAGCTTCGGAATCAGGCCGCTGTGGTCGATGTGGGCATGGGTCAGCAAGACGCAGTCCACCTGGGCCGGCCGGAACGGAAAGCCGATGTAGTTGAGGCCCTTGAGGGTCTTCGACCCCTGGAAGAGGCCGCAGTCGACCAGCATCCGGCCGCGACTGGTCTCCAGCAGCAGGCAGGATCCGGTAACGGTGCCGGCGGCGCCGTGGAAGTGTAGGGCGGGAGCCATGGCAGCAGCCTCGATAGGGGATGCGGGGACGCGCCGATCGCGACTTGGGGACAATCGGCGCGTCGTTGCGGTTGTCGGGATCGCCGCACCTACCCGATCAGCAGATGGTCTTCGACGGCGGTGACACCGGCCGCGGACCAGGCGGCCCGTTCCGCGGCGTTGCGCTCCGCCCAGTTCCGGACGCGGCCGTTCAACAGGACGGTGCCGTCAGCCGCGGAGATCTTGATCTCGCTGGCGTCGAGCGCCGCATTCCGCCGGAACGCATCCTCGATCTTCTGTCGGACATCCGCGGCGCGAACCGCCGGCTTGATCACAATGAGGTTGGTCACGCCGACGACGCCGCTGAGCTTCTGGACATCGGCCGCCGCCGCACCCCGCTGGTAGTTCCAGTCGACGGTACCGGTGAGGGTCACCCAGCCCTTCTCGACCTTGACCGTGACGCGATCTGCCGGCACCGAGACATCCCATTGCAAGATGCGAACGGCCCGTTCGGCGATCTCGTCGTCCTTCGTCTTCTTGGCAGTGGCCGGCCGCACCTCGATCTCCTCGGCGATGCCATGCACGCCGACGACGCGCTTGGCCGCCCGCTCAGCCGCGATCTTCTCCGCGTAGGTTGCGACGTGCCCGGTGAGGGTCACCACACCCTGGTCGGCCGCGACGCCGATGTGGGTCGCGTCAAACGTCGGATCCCACGCCAGCTCGTTCAGCACGTTCCGACGAAGCTCTTCATTCTTGCCGGTCATCACCAGCCTCCTGTGCAAGGGTTGACAGGAGATTCCTAGGGCCTCCGACGCGCTTCAGCCTTGACCCAGATCAATAGGATCTCCAGCGAATGGGGGCTTCCGTTCCGGCTCGCTCTCCATGCGAAACGGACCCTGCGCCGGTCGGCACAGGGCCCGTTCACGGATCGGTCCGCCGGATAAATCAATGTGCCAGGACAACCCCGATCCGGGATTGCTCGAGAATGTCCCGGGTGGTACCCCCGAAGACCATCTCCCGCACTTTGCTGTGGGTGTAGGCGCCCATCACCAGCAGACCGGCCTGCATGCGGTCCACCTCGTCCAGGATCGCCTGGCCGACGAGACGGCCGTCGAGCGGCTTCGCCTCGGTCTCGACCATGATCCCGTGCCGCTGGAAATAGGCCTTGATCGGATCGAGCTTCACCTCCTGCCCAATCTCGTCCAGGAAGGTGACGACCTTGATCCATTTCCGATCGCTCAGCAGCGGCAGGGCCCCCGCCACCGCCCGCGCCGACTGGACGCTGTCGTTCCAGGCGATCAGGACCGTATCGGTGCGGCTGAGGAACGGCGTGTCGGGCACCATCAGGACCGGCCGGCCGGAGGCCAGCAGCGCGCCCTCGAAGACCTCACGCGCCCAGGCCGTGGCGGTGTTCTCGGGACCGCGGGTGACGATGAGGTCGCACACCCGGCCGGCCGCGCCGATCAGATCGGCGTCGATGCCGGTCTGCTCCCGCCAGGCGACCGCTGGCGCATCGGACTCGCCACCGAGATGATTTCGGTGACGCCAGCCATCGAAGTAGCGGTGCGCGGCGGTGGCGGCCTCCTGCACCGAAGCTTCGATCGAGGCCTGGTACTCCTCGCTCCAGGCCCCGTAGTCGAATTCCCAGCCGGGAAAGTTGCCCACAACGGAGGGACGCAGATAGAGCAACTCGATTGCCGCGGACTGCTCCCGCGCCATCGCCAACGCGGCATCGAGCAGACTGTCGTCGTTCAGCTTGCCCGTGACGGGCACCAGGATCTTGCGGATCGGCATGGCCATCTCCCGAATTCCAAGCAATGCGCCGCACGGTCTGCCGCAGAGGTGCCGCCGGTCGCAAAGGCATCCTGCCCCGCGCCGAACGGCCGGGCCTTGAGATGGATCAAGCGTCGAGGACAATGGTCACACGCACCAGCCCGGGTTCCTCCGGCACGTCTTCGCGAGCGAAGCCAAGCTCCTCGACCATGCGCAGCATGGTGGTGTTCTCACGCAGGACCTCGCCGAAGATGCGCGCCAGCCCCCGGCTGCGAGCATAGGCGATGATCTCGGTCATCAGCCGGTAGCCCAGCCCCTGCCGCTTCAGGTCGGAGCGCACCATGATGCCGTATTCGGCGGATATGTTGTCCGGGTCGGCAATGATGCGGACCGCCCCGAGGAGCACGGCGCGACCACCCTCCTCCGCCTCGGCCACCAGCGCCATCTCGCGATCGTAGTCGATCTGGGTCAGCCGGGCGGCGAATTCATGGTCGAATGTCCGCATAGGGCCGAAGAAGCGCAGCCGAATGTCGTCCGGGCTGGACCGCTGCAGCATCTCGCGCATCGCCGACTCATCCTCCGGCCGGACCGGACGCAGCGTGACCGCCAGCCCGTCGTGAAGGGCGAAGCACTGCACCAGGTGCTGCGGATAGGGGCGGATGGCGAAGCGCGGCGTGCCGGGCGGCAGCGGCGGCTGCACCCGGATTCGGGCGTCGAGCGCCAAAACCCCATCGCCGTCGGCGAGCAGCGGATTGATGTCGAGCTCCACCACCTCGGACAGGTCGGCGGCGAGCTGCGACAGCTTCATCAACGTCAGGACCACAGCATCGAGATCGGCCTTAGGTCGGGACCGGTAGCCTTGGAGCAGGCGCCACACCCTGGTGCGCGCCATCAGGTCGTGGGCCAGCACGCCGTTCAGGGGCGGCAGGGCCACGGCGCTGTCGCGCAGCACCTCGACCGCGGTGCCGCCATGGCCGAACAGGATGGTCGGACCGAACAGGCGATCCTGGCCGATTCCGAGGATCAGCTCATGCGCGTCGGGCTTGCGCGCCATCTCCTGCACGGTGAATCCGAGCAGCCGGGCATCGGGCGCGGCCTTTCCGATCGTCGCAAGCATCTCACGCGCGGCAATGCAGACCTGCTCTGCCCCCTGCAGATTCAGCCGGACCCCGCCGAGATCGGATTTGTGAGTGATGTCGGGCGACAGGATCTTCAGCGCCACCGGGCCTGAAAAACTACTCGCGGCCTCTGCGGCTGCCGCCGGGTCCGCCGCGACGCTCCGGGTCCGGATCACCGGGATTCGATAGGCCTCCAGCACCTGCTTGGACTCGGGCTCGGTCAGCATCGTCCGCCCCCCGGCCAGGGCCGCGGCAATCACCGCCCTGGCGGCCGCCGGATCGGGTGCGAAGTCCTGCGGCAACGCCGGCGGCGTCTCCATCAACAGCTTCTGGTTCCGCCGATAGCGGGCGAGGTGCATGAAGGCCCGCGCCGCCTGTCCGGGCGTGGCGTAGCTGGGGATCCGGTGCTCGGCGAACAGCCGTCGCGCGGCTGCGGCGGCACCCTCGCCGAGCCAGCAGGTCAGCACCGGCGGCCGCGCCCCATCGCGCGTCGCTGCGTTGTTCACCGACTGGACCACCGCCCGCGCCGCATCGATCGGGTCGGCCACCGCGGTCGGGCAGTTCATCACCAGCACCGCGTCCTTGCCGGGATCGGCCAGCATTGCATCGAGCGCGTGGGCATAGCGCTCGCCCGTCGCATCTCCGACGATGTCGACCGGGTTGCCGTGACTCCAGGTCGGCGGCAGCACCGCATCCAGCCGAGCCATGGTCCCGGCCGCCAGCTCCGCCATGGTGCCGCCGGACTCTCCCAGCGCCTCCGTCGCCAGCACACCGGCACCGCCGCCATTGGTCATGACCGCCAGCCGATCGCCATCAACATGCAGGCGGCTGGCCAGAGTCTCGACCGCGTCGAACAGCTCGGCCAGGTCGAACACCCGCAGCATGCCGGCGCGGCGGAAGGCAGCGTCGTAGACCGCATCCGATCCGGCCAGGGCGCCGGTGTGGCTGGCGGCGGCCCGCGCCGCGGCCTCGGTGCGGCCGGCCTTGATCGCCACCACCGGCTTGGTCCGGGCGGCGATGCGACCGGCCGACATGAACTTGCGGGCATGAGTCACGGCTTCGACGTAGAGCAGGATCGCCCGGGTGCGGCCATCGGCGGCCAGCCAGTCCAGCAGGTCGCCGAAATCGACATCGGCCATATCACCGAGCGAGACGACATGGCTGAACCCGATGCCCCGATGGGTGGCCCAGTCCAGCACCGCCGTTGCGATCGCGCCCGACTGGCTGACGAAGGCCAGGTCACCCGGCAGCGGCGAGATATGGGCGAAGCTGGCGTTGACGCCGTGGTGCGGTGCCATGAGCCCCAGGCAATTCGGCCCGAGGACGCGCAGCAGATGCGGCCGGGCCGCGTCCAGCACCGCCTGACGCAGCGCCACACCATCTGTCTGACCAGGGCCTGCGCCGAAGCCGGCGGTCACAACCACGGCGGCGCGGGTGCCCCGGGCGCCGAGTTCGGCGATCAGGCCGGGCACGGTCGCCGGCGGCGTAGCGATCACCGCCAGATCCGGCGTCACCGGCAGGTCGGCGACCGACGCATAGGCCAGCGCACTGCCGATCGACCGCGCCTGCGGATTGACCGGCATCACCGGCCCGTCGAAGCCACCGGCGAACAGGTTGCGGGCCAGCACCGCGCCGACAGTGCCCGGGCGCCGGCTGGCCCCGATCAGGGCGATCGAGCTTGGGCGGAACAGGGCATCCAGATTGCGGATCGACATCGCATCCTCTCGTCAGCTGCCGTGCTGAGCCGGGCTTCGGGCAGGATCCCCCGGACCCTCGCCGGCGGGATCCTCACGGTCGCCACCCCGTCCGGCCTTGATGCAGATCAAACACGAAGGTCCCAGGCCGAACGGCTCGCTTGATCTGAATCAGAGCGGTGGGCGCCCCGGCGAACGACAATCCGGCATCATGATCCAGCGAATGGAAGCCGTCATGAGCACCGCCGAATCCGTCGTAGCCGAAGGCCTCACGGCAGCCGAGGCGAAGGCCCGCCTCGAGACGGAGGGTCCGAACGCCTTGCCCTGTGGTCCGCGCCGCACGTTGTTTCGGATCGCGCTCGATGTCGGCCGCGAGCCGATGTTCCTGCTGCTCATCGCCGCCGGCGCCCTGTATCTGGTGCTGGGCGAGCGGACCGAGGCTTGGGCCCTGCTGAGCTGCGTCATCGTCACCATCGGCATGGCTATCGCCCAGGAAAACCGGACCGAGAGGGCGGTCCAGGCGCTCGAGACCCTCGCCACGCCGAAGGTCGACGTGCTGCGCTCCGGCCGGCGCCAGCGCATCGACAGCCGCGACCTGGTGCGCGGCGACGTCTTCAGTCTCACCGAGGGCGAGCGTGTGGCAGCCGATGCCGTGCTGGTCTCGGGCCAGGACCTCCTGCTCGACGAGTCCCATCTGACGGGTGAGTCCGTCCCCGTGCGCAAGCGCCACGCCGATCGGCCGATGCCCATGGGCGAGCCCGGCGGTGACGACACGCCGTTCGTCTTCTCCGGCAGCATGGTCGTGCGCGGCAGCGGGCTGGCGGAAGCCGCCGCGACCGGCATCCGCAGCCGGATCGGGCGCATCGGGCAGGCCCTGACCACATTGGAGGCCGGCACCAGCCCGCTGGCCCGCCAGACGCGCCGCCTCGTGCAGGTCTTCGCGATCGGCGGACTGAGCCTCAGCATCACGGCCGCCCTCCTGTACGGGATCCTGCGCGGGTCCTGGCTGGAGGCGGCGCTGGCTGGAATCACGCTGGCCATGGCAATGCTGCCGGAGGAGTTTCCGCTGGTCCTGACGGTGTTCCTGATCATGGGGGCCTGGCGCATTGCCCGGGTGCATGTGCTGACCCGACGGGCTCCGGCGATCGAGACTCTCGGCGCCGCAACCGTCCTCTGCACGGACAAGACGGGAACGCTCACCCTCAACCGGATGTCGGTCGGCGAGCTTCGTGCTGCTGGCGAGACCTTCCGGCCTCGCGAGGACGATGGAGAAGTCTTGCCCGATGGGCTGCGCCTGGTCCTCGAGACCGCGGTCCTGGCCAGCGACCGCCACCCCTTCGATCCGATGGAACAGGCACTGCAGCGGGCGGAAGGCCGATATCTCCCGCAAGCCGCGGCCGGCCACGAAGGCTGGCAGCCGGCGCACCACTACGGCTTGCGGCCCGACCTCCTCGCTGTGACCCGCGTGTGGCGCGTTCCCGGCGAGCCAGCCTGTCTCGTCGCCACCAAGGGTGCACCAGAGGCCATCATCCAGCTTTGCCGGACCGATCCATCCCTGGCAGCTCGAATCCGGCGGGATGCCGAGGCCATGGCGGCCCGGGGCATGCGGGTCCTGGGTGTCGCCCGGGCCTTGTCCGGCGGTTCGGACTGGCCGCCGACGCCGCAAGGCTTCGCGTTCGAGTTCGTCGGGCTGGTCGGCCTTGCCGACCCTGTCCGCCCGGGCGTCCCCGAAGCCATCCGTGAGTGCCGGCGGGCAGGAATCAAGGTCGCGATGATCACCGGCGACCATCCGGTCACGGCGCAGGCGATCGCCCGTGAGGCCGGGTTCGACGACACCCTCGGCGTGATGACGGGGCAGATGATTGACGATCTGTCCGATGCCGACCTCGCCGGCCGGATCGCCAATGCCGGGATCTTCGCCCGGATCATGCCCGAGCAGAAGCTGCGCCTGGTCCAGGCCTTCAAGGCACGCGGCGAGATCGTCGCCATGACAGGCGACGGGGTCAACGATGCCCCGGCGCTGAAGGCGGCCCATATCGGAATTGCCATGGGTGGCCGGGGCACAGACGTGGCGCGGGAGGCCTCTGCCATCGTCCTGCTCGACGACGATTTCGGCTCGATCGTCCAGGCGATCCGTCTCGGCCGGCGGATCTACGACAATCTGCGCAAGGCGATGGGCTTCATCCTGGCGGTCCACATCCCGATCGCGGGGCTCGCCCTGCTGCCGCTGCTGTTCGGCTGGCCGATCGTGCTCGAGCCGCTCCACATCGCCTTCCTGGAGCTCGTCATCGACCCTGTCTGCGCCCTGGTCTTCGAAAGCGAGTCCGAGGAAGAGGACGTGATGGCGCGTCCGCCCCGGCCGGCAGCGGCCCCGCTGCTGTCTCGCGACCTCCTCGCCTGGGGCGTGCTCGACGGCCTCACCGCGCTGCTGCTGGTCGGCGCGATCTACCTGATCGGACTGCACAACGGGCTGGCCACGGCAGACCTCCGGGCGCTGACCTTCGCCTCACTGGTCCTGGCCAATTTCGGGCTGATCCTCGTCAACCGCTCCTTCAGCCCCACTCTCCGCTCCCTGCTACGGCCGAACGTGGCTTTCCGCTGGGTTGTGGGTATCACCATGATGATGCTCGGCCTGGCCGTCTACCTGCCATTCGCCCGCGACCTCTTCGACTTCGGCACGCTGCACCTCGACGATCTGGCCCTCGTCGCTGCTGCAGGCGCCGCTACCGTCGTGGTGCTTCAGTTCGTCAAATCCACCCGGCTGCTCGATCTCAGGCGCTGAACGCAGTGACTGGCGCCCCAATCCGGGGGCAGCCCCCGCTGAGCTACTCGAGCCGCCCACGAAACAGCCAGGTCGCGGTGATGAGCGTGGCAAGGCCGATCGCGGCCATCGGCCAGATCTGGCCGGCCGCGACATCCCAGGCCATGTCTTGCAGGAATACGCCCCTCGCCACGACCAGCATGTAGCGAATCGGGTCGAGCAGCGTGAGTGCCCGGCACCAGCCGGGCATGTTCTCGACCGGGGTGGCGAAGCCGGACAGGATCATCGCCGGCGCCAGGAACAGGAAGACGCCGAGGATCGCCTGCTGCTGGGTCTTGGCGACCGACGAGATCGCCAGCCCGATGCCGATGCCGGAGAGGAGGAAGATGGCAAGCGACAGGACCAGCAGGGCAGCACTGCCGACGAAGGGGACACCGTAGGCGACGACCACCACCGCGACCAGCAGGGCGGCCTCGGAGACACCGATTGCGAAGGTCGGAACGGTCTTGCCGATGACGATCTCCATCGGCCTCATCGGTGTGACCAGCAGTTGATCGAACGTGCCGAGTTCGCGCTCGCGGGCGACCGAAAGCGCAGTCGTCAGCACCACGGTGACAAAGCTGAGCAGCACGACGAGGCCGGGAAGGATGAACCAGCGGCTCGACAGGTTCGGGTTGAACCAGGCCCTCGATACCACCGCAACGCCTCCCGGTCGCCGGGCGAGGGTGGCCAGGTCCTGGGTGTAGCCGTCGATGATGGACTGGGCGTAACTCCCAACGATCATCGCCGTGTTCGACCGCCTGGCGTCGATTATTAGTTGGAGATCGGCGGCCTGACCTGAGAGCAGATCGGCCGAGAAGCGCTGGCCGAGATGCAGGACGGCAGTGACGTGCTGCTCGGTGATGCCGGCGGCGACCTCCTCCGGCTGGTCGTACACCGCAGTGAGATCAAAGGCCGGCGACCGGGCGAAGCGGTCGATCAGTTCGGCTGCCGGCCGGCTGCCGTCTTCGTCCCAGATTCCGAGGGAGACGCCGGCGATCTCGAAGGTTGCGGCGTTGGCGAACAGCACCAGCTGCAGCAGCGGCGGCACGATCAGAACCAGCCGCATCCTGCGGTCCTGCAGCAGAGCCCGAAATTCCTTGACGATCAGCGCGCGGATTCGACCATACATGGCTCAGTCCAGCCGGCGGCGAGTGTTGATGAGCGTGACGGCGAAGAAAAAGGCGGCGAAGCCGCCCATTGCTGCGAGATCCGGCAGCAGCACGGGCCAGACGTCGCCGGCCAGGAACAGTGTCTGCAGGGCATCGACGTAGTAGCGTGCGGCGACCACCCGGGTGACGGCCTGGACCCATCCGGGCATGGAGGCGATGTCGAACAGCAGCCCCGACAGGATCACCGCCGGCATATAGGTGACGATGAAGGCGATCTGTGCGGCGACGAATTGGTTGCGCGCCCAGGTCGAGATCAACAGTCCCATGCCGAGTGCAGACAGCAGGAACACGGCAGAGACCAGGAGAAGGGCACCTAAGGAGCCACGGAACGGCACCTGGAACAGGAAAATGGCGAGCGCGAGCGAGACAGCCAGCCCAGCCAGGCCGAGGCCGAAATACGCGATCAGCTTGCCCAGCTGCAACTCGATGGTGCGCACCGGGGTAACCAATAGCGCCTCCATCGTTCCCCGCTCCCACTCGCGCGAAACCACCAGCGCCGTCAGGAGCGCGCCGATCAGCGTCATGATCAGCGCGATCAGCCCGGGAACGATGAAGTCCGTGCTGCGCAGCTGCGGATTGAACCAGTTGCGCAGCTCCAGGATCAGGGGTGCCGCTGCGGCCCGGCGGCCCTCCAGCCCGCCCAGCCACACCCGGATCGCGCCGCCGGCATAGCCTTCGACCAGCCGCGCCGTGTTGGCGTCCACCCCGTCGACGATGAGCTGGATCCGGGCCGGCTCCTGCAGGGCGACGGCCTGGCGGCTGAAATCCCCTCTCAGCACTGCAAAGCCTCGGATCTCCCGCGACGTCAGCGCCGTTTCCGCCTCCCCGGCAGAGCGGTAAGCCGTCGCGCGCAGGTAGCCGGAATTCGCAAAGGCAGCGTAGAGCCCGGCCGTGTCCGGCGAGGGGCTCTCGATCACCACCCCGAAGGGCACGTCGCGCGCGTCGAGCGACAGGCCGAAGCCGTTCAGGAGCAGCAGTACCACCGGCATCACCAGTGCGATCATCACCGAGGATGGATCGCGCAGGATCTGCAACACCTCCTTGCGCACCAGGCCGGCCAGACGCTGGACGGACAGCCCGGCCATCACGCCGCGACCGCCTGGTCCTGGGCCGTGATCAGCCGGATGAAGGCCTCTTCCAGCGTCGGATCCGGCTGCTCGACCGTCGCGTTCGCCGCCTTGATCGCATCCGGCGACCCCAGGGCCGCGATCCGCCCGCGGTAGATCACGGCCAGGCGGTCGCAATACTCCGCCTCCTCCATGAAATGGGAGGTCACCAGAACTGTGACACCCTGATCGGCCAGGCCCCCGATCCGGCTCCAGAATTCGCGCCGGGTCAGCGGATCGACGCCGCTGGTCGGCTCATCCAGGAACAGGATCTGCGGATCGTGGATCAGCGCGGCCGCGAGGGCGAGCCGCTGCTTGAAGCCGAGCGGCAGCTCCGAGGGCCGGTCATTCGCCGCGGCGGCAAGATCGAAGCCGGAGAGGGACCGATCGATGGCAGCAGCGAGACGCACCCCGGACAGGCCATAGGCTCCGCCGAAGAATTCCAGATTCTGCCGCACGGTGAGGTCGCCATAGAGCGAGAAGCGCTGGGCCATGTAGCCCAGGCGACCCCGCGCCTCCGCCCGCCCACGGCTCAGGTCCATTCCCGCAACCTTCGCAACTCCCTCCGAAGCAGCCAGGAGCCCACAGAGGATGCGGAAGATGGTAGATTTCCCGGCCCCGTTCGGCCCCAGGAGGCCGAAGATCTCGCCGCGCGCCACGGCAAAGCTGACGTTGTCCACCGCACGAAAGTTGCCGAACCGGCGGACCAGGCCCGATGTCACGATCGCCGGCTCGGCGTCCGCGGCCAGGGCTTCGGCCGGCGCCTCGGCGGCAGGCATCGGCCCTCGGTCCCGTTGCCTTAGCACTGTAACGAAGGCGTCCTCGAACCGCGGTGCGACCGGCGCGGCGGCGATGCCATCGGGCAAGATGGCTTCGGGCGCAAGGAGCAGCCGGACATTGCCGCCCTGAATCACTGCATCGAGCACCCCAGGCGCGCGCAGCAGGCGCCGCTGGAGGGCACGCCGTCCCGTCGCCTCGGCCTTGATCAGGAAGCTCCGTCCGACGATCGATGCAGTAAACGATTCCGGGGTTCCAGCCCCGACCAGATGGCCTCCGTCGAGCAGAAGCACCTCGTCGCAGCGTTCTGCCTCGTCGAGATAGGCGGTGCTCCACAGCACCGGCACGCCATCGTCGACCAGCCTGCGGACAATCTGCCAAAGCTCCCGTCGGGAGACCGGATCCACACCGACGGACGGCTCATCCAGCAGCAGCAGGCGTGGCCGCGAGAGGAGGCAGCAGGCCAGCCCCAGCTTCTGCTTCATCCCGCCCGAAAGCTGACCGGCCAAGCGGCTGCCGAAACGTGCCAGATCGGTGAAGCGGAGCAGTTCCTGCACCCGGCCCTCCCGGACCTCCGCGGACAGCCGGTGCAGATCGGCATAGAGCCGCAGGTTCTCATCGACCGTGAGATCCTCATACAGGCCGAAGCGCTGCGGCATATAGCCGATCTCGGCCTGGTTCTCCGCCGCTTGTCGGACACCGTCCCGTCCGAGCACGGTGATCTGTCCGCCATCCAGGCGGATCAGTCCGGCCACCAGCCGCATAAGGGTCGTCTTGCCGGCGCCGTCCGGACCGACGAGACCGGTGAGCCGACGATCCGGGATCCGGGCGGACACCTGGTCGAGCGCGACCACCGCATTACGACCGCGAGAGAAGCGCTTGACCACGGCATCCAGGGTGATGACCGGAGTGTCGTTCACGGCGCGTCCTCCTTTGCGGGATCGAGCCGGATCGTCACCGGCATGCCCTGCCGCAGGCCATCGTCAGGTGCCGTGACGAAGATCCGCAGGCGATAGACAAGCTGGGTGCGGAGTTCGGGTGTCTCGATGCTTTTCGGGGTAAATTCCGCTGTTGGCGCGACGTAGCCGATCCAGCCGTGATAAGCGGTGCCGGGCCGGCTGTCCGTGTGGACGCTCACGCTCCGGCCGGGCACCGCCTGACCAAGCGCAGCCTCCGGCACATAACTGCGCACCCAGACGCGATCGGTCATCGCCAGCGTGTAGACCGGAGAGGTCGGTGCGAGGATCGCCCCAGGTTCTGCGATGCGTGAGAGAATGACTCCATCTGCTGGGGCATGGAGCTTGGTCCGCGCCAGCCGGTTCTCGGCCAGGGCCAGCGCTGCCCGATCGGCCTGCAATGCCGCCCGGGCGCCGTCGATGTCCTCCTGCCGGCTGCCGAGACGCATCACCTCCGCCGCCTTGTCGACGGCCAGTGTCCGGGCCGTCGCTTCATCGAACGCCGCCTTGGCGTCGTCATAGGCCTGGCGCGACCCGCTGGCGGTGCTCAGCAGCTCGGCCTTCCGTTGGAAGGTGATGCGGTCATTCTCCATCGTCGCCCGCGCCGCCGCGGCATCGGCCTGGGCCCGCTCGATATCCTCCTTGCGGTTCCCCGCGAGGGCCTTGTCGAGCGCGGCTTGCTGCGCGTCGACCCGCGCCGAGGCCAGGGAGACGAGGTTCTCGTAAACGTCGGGTTCGAGCTCGGCCAGGAGCTCGCCCGCGCGCACGACGTCTCCCTCCTCCTTCTCGAGCTTGAGCAGCGGTCCTTCTGCGTTGAAGGCAAGGTCGACCTGACGGATGTCCACGTTGCCGTAAAGGATCAGCTCTTGGGCACCACCGCGGTGTTGTGCGAAATACCAGGCGCCGCCGGCGGCAAGGCCGGCGAGCAGAATGCCCACGATCGTTGTGCTTCGGTGTGCCAACTGGCTCTCCATGCCTTGCCATCGAGCACAGGGAGCCAGAAACCCGGCGGGAATGCCCTGATCTGGATCAACGTCGTTGGCGCTGGGGACTGAGGCCGTCGGCCAAGGGTGCAAGCTCGCCACCCTGTGCCGCGAGGGCATGGGCAGCCTTCACACCGATCAGCCCGCCGGATCGCGAAGCAGCAGCCGCTTCGCAATTTCCACGATCCCGAGATAGGCCGGCACGACCACGGCCAGGAACAGATAGAAGACCGATGGCAGGGGCGTCATGCCGAGTATGGCGCCGAGCCCCGTGAATGGCAGGAGGGTCGCCAGGCCGGCGACGCCGAGGGACAGCGCCGAGAGCAGCGGATGTGGCCGGTTCGCCCAGGGCGCGCCACGGGTCCGGATCACGAAGATCACCAGCACCTGGGTGAGCAGGGATTCGACGAACCAGCCGGTCTGGAAGGCGGCCTCGTCGCCACTGAAGAGGGCAAGCAGGACGCCAAATGTCAGGAAGTCGAACAGCGAGCTGATCGGGCCGAGCACGAGCATGAACCGGACGACCCGGGCCAAGTCCCAGCGCACAGGGCGTCGCAGGGCCTCAGGGTCCACCCGGTCGAAGGGAAGCCCGAGCTCTGACAGGTCGTAGAGCAGGTTGTTGAGCAGCACCTGGACCGGCAACATCGGCAGGAACGGCAGCAGGAACGCGGCCCCGGCCATGCTCGCCATGTTGCCGAGGTTCGAGCTGCTGCCCATCAGGATGTATTTCGTGACGTTGGCGACGGTGCGGCGTCCCTCCAGCGCGCCCGCATGGATGACGGAGAGGTCGCGGTCCAGCAGCACCAGATCGGCCGCCTCCTTCGCGACATCCGTCGCGGTCTGCACCGAGATTCCGACATCGGCCTCGTGCAGCGCGGACGCGTCGTTCGCCCCGTCGCCGAGAAAGCCGACCACGTGCCCGAGCCGCCGGAATGCCGCGAGGACGCGGCGCTTCTGCTGCGGGTTCACGCGGCAAAACAGATTGACCGTCGCCAGACGCCCCAGCAGCGCCTCGTCCGACATCCCGGCGATCTCGGCGCCGGTCAGCATGCCGATGACGGGAATACCCAGCTCGGCGCAGACATGCTGCGTGACCCGCTCGTTGTCGCCGGTCAAGATCTTGACGGAGATGCCGGCCTCGCCGAGGGCATGGATCGCGGCCGCGGCGTCCGGTTTCGGCGGATCGACGAAGGTGACGAAACCGGCAAAAGCCAGTTCGCCTTCATCTTGGAGGGCCGCATGATCCTGAGTGAGGGCGACCTCCCGGAAGGCGATACCCAGGGCCCGCTGACCATCGGCGCCAATCCCCTCGAACATCGCCGCGAGCCGCCCACGCTCGGCAGCATCCAGCGGACGCGTCTCTCCCGAGGCGGTCACGGCGGTGGTGGAGATCTGCAGGATGTCCTCCGGGGCACCTTTGACCACGAGAAGGCGGGCGCCGCCGCCCACCGGCTCGACCAGGACCGAAACCCGGCGACGCTCGAAGTCGAAGGGCACCTCGTCGAGCTTGCGCCAGGCCGAGACGTCCGGGCGTCCGTGCTCGAGGATGGCATCGTCCAGCGGGCTGCGGATGCCGCTCTCGAAGACGCTGTTGAGGCCGGCCAGGCGCAGCACCTCCTCGCTTTCGGCGCCGGTCGGATCGATGTGCCCGACGAGGCGGATCCTGGCTTCGGTGAGGGAGCCGGTCTTGTCGGCGCACAGGATGTCCATCGCCCCCAGGTCGTGGATCGCGGCGAGGCGCTTCACGATGACACGCCGGGCGGCCATGCGCCGGGCGCCCCGTGCCAGGGTCACGGTGACGATCATGGGCAGCAGCTCCGGCGTCAGCCCGACCGCCAGCGCCAGAGCGAACATCAGGGCTTCTAACCAGGGCCGGTGGAAGGCGAGGTTCACTGCCAGCACGAACAGGACGAGGAACACGGTGAGCCGGAGCATCAGGAAGCCGAAGCGCCGCACGCCGATCTCGAAGGCGTCGGGCGGGCGCCGCCGGCCGAGGCTGGCCGCCACCGTGCCGAGCATCGCCTCCCGGCCCGTCCGGCAGACGAGGGCCGTCGCCGAGCCGCTGACGATCGAGCTGCCCATCGCGACCGCATCCGCCGCCCCTGCTGGACCCTCACCCGTGATCGTCCGATCGCCGGCGTTCTTCTCCACGGGATAGGATTCCCCGGTCAGCAGGGCCTGGTTGACGAAGAGGTCGCGGCTCTCGATCAGCCGGCAATCGGCCGGGACGATGTCGCCGGCTGAGAAGCGCACGATGTCGCCGGGCACGAGCTCGTCGACCGGGATTTCTCGGTCCGACCCATCACGCCGCACTCTCGCCCGCAGCGCGACCGAGCGCTGCAGCGCCTCGACCGTCCGGTGCGCCTGGAATTCCTGCGCGAAGTCGATCGCCACGCTGATCGACAGGATCCCGAGGACGATGACGAAACTGCGCGTCTCCCCCGCCGCGAGGGACAGGCCGCTCGCCAGAAGCAGCAACAGGATCAGCGGATTCCGCAGACGGTCGAGCAGGAGCGCGGTCACCGAGGCGCGGCGATGCGCCAGCACGTCGTTGGTTCCCCAGCGCTGCCGGGCCGTGGATGCCTGATCGGAGCTCAGCCCGGACGGCGTGACGGCGAGGCGCCCGAGCACTCCTTCAATCGAGCCCGACCAGTCCTCGGCGCGATCCAACGTCCGCACAGTCCGCGTCCTGCTCACGCTGGATCAGAGCTGCCGTTGGTACACCGGGTCGAGCACCGTTCCGGTGAGCGGCTCAATCAGGAGCATGTCGTCCTTGACCCCCTTCACGCCGGGCACGTTCTCCACGGCCACCCTCAGGGCGTCGCGCACCCATTCGTCGGTGATGACGCCGCCGATCGTCACCCGCCCGTCCTGGCACTCGATCCGCATTCCCTCCACCCGGGCCCACAGCTGCTCGGTCAGTTCGGCGAAGATCCGTTCGCGGATGGCCTTGTCGTCGTGGCCGTTCTCTGCCCGGACATCAAGCAGCCCAGCCAGGAGCCGCAACAGGCTGGCGCGACTGACGAGGCCGACCAGCTTGGTACCACGCAGCACCGGAATGCGCTTGATCCGACGGTCCAGCATCAAGCGCACGATCTCATCGAGTGAGGCGTCCTCGGAGACCGAAACGACGTCCCGCGTCATCAAGTCGGCGACGTTGCGGCTGTGCGACCTCACATACTCCCTGGCAAGCCGGTCGGTTCCAGTGAAGAAGGCAAGCCAGTCCGGCCGGCGCTTCTCGGTGCCGATTTCGGCCCGGCGCAGCAGGTCGCCTTCGGTGATCATGCCGACCATGTCGCCCTCCAGATCGACCACCGGCAGGCCGCTGATCCCGCGGCCAAGCATGATGCGGATGGCGGCCAGGATCGGCAGATCGGACCGCACGGTCACCGGATTTCTGGTCATGACGTCTGCGGCGTTCATCGTCTTTCTCCTCCTTGGTGTGGAGGGAGGATGGCGAGGACAGGCGCCTGCCGCTTTGATCCGGATCAATTCCACAGCCGGATGAGGTTTGAGCTGAATCAAGGAGCGACGCTGCCGATCGCGAGAGGCTGGCCAGGAAACAAGGGAGGTGGGGATGTCGCTTCTGATCCGTCTGGTGCTGGTGGCCGCAGGGCTGATCGCGGCGCTGTTCGTGGCGCAAGAGGCGCCGAACTTCGGCGTGCTCCAGGCCTTTATCGGAATGTTGCTGATCGTCGCGTTGGTCGGCGTCCTCGCCTGGCTGCGGCGCTAGCGGGATCGGATAGGACAGCATGTGGACCTGCGCCTGGATATTGAGCACGGCCGTGCTCTTCCTCTTCTCCCTCGTCGTCGCGACATGGCTGGTGCCGGAGGTGGATCACGCCGGAGAGGATGGTTCCCCGCGATCGGCGCCCGGAGCCGATGGCCGATCGCTGCCCCCCTGAAGCAATGCCGCCGCTGGTTTCCCGGCGACGGCGCTACATCTCCCAGACCTTCGAATTTGCAGGCCAGACGGCCCAGCGACCGCAGGCCTCAGCCCGCTCGCCGACTGCGCGGACGCCCGGCCGGCGTCACGCCTGCCGTAGAAGACTGCTCGGCCTTTGCCGGGCGGGGAATGGACGAATTCCTGCCGTGCCGAGGCTTCTTCGGCATGCGGCATCCAGCCCCGGGGAGCGGCACGTCGACAAAAGGTTGGCCCGGATCGACCGTCCTCGTGTCCGGGCTGTTGGGGTTGCTTTTGGGGATCGACATTGTGTCCTCCTTGTCGGCGGAGGCTGGGCCGCTGACCCACCCGCCGGGTTCATCGGAATGAAAACTGCCGTCGTCGTGCCGGTCGCGGTGCGTCCCGGTTTGTGTTCCTGGTCGGCCTGAGCCTCGACGCCCCCGATCCTCACATCGCGATGATCACCTTCAGCGCCTTGGTGTCGGCGGCGCGGCCGAAGGTTGCATAGGCGTCGAGGATCCGATCGAAGGGAAAGCGGTGGGTGACGAGGCGGGCAGGGTCGATCTTCCCGGACTGCACCGTCTTCAGGAGCATGGGCGTCGTGACCGTGTCCACCAGCCGTGTCGTGATCGTGATGTTCTCCGACCAAAGCCGCTCCAGATGGAGATCGACCTTCTGGCCATGCACGCCGACATTGGCGATGGTGCCTCCAGCGCCGACGATGTCCTGGCAGAGCAGGAAGGTAGCGGGCACGCCGACCGCCTCGATCGCGGTATCGACGCCGCGGCCACCAGTCAGAACCCTGACGTCCTCGGCAACGCCGCCGCCGCG
Source organism: Inquilinus ginsengisoli (assembly GCF_031453975.1). NCBI lineage: Bacteria > Pseudomonadati > Pseudomonadota > Alphaproteobacteria > Rhodospirillales > Rhodospirillaceae > Inquilinus > Inquilinus ginsengisoli. The sequence continues at coordinate 715,002 of NZ_JAVDPW010000001.1, read as the reverse complement.
GCTGTTGACAACATGGGTGGCGCCGAACTGCTTGGCGACAGCGAGCCGGTTGTCGTCGAGGTCGATCATGATGATCTGGGCAGGTGAGTAGAACTGAGCCGTTAGCAGGGCGGCGAGTCCGATCGGGCCGGCCCCGACGATCGCGACGGTCGAGCCCGGCGCGAGCTTGCCGTTGAGCACGCCGCATTCGAAACCGGTCGGCAGGATGTCGCTCAGCATGACGAGCGCCTCCTCATCCGCACCGTCCGGGATCGGATAGAGGCTGGTGTCTGCATGCGGGGTGCGAACGTATTCGGCCTGCGTGCCGTCGATCCGGTTGCCGAGGATCCACCCGCCGGTCGTGCAATGCGAATACATGCCGCGGCGGCAGTTCTCGCATGTGCCACAGGACGAAATGCATGAGATGAGGACCCGGTCGCCCGGGCGGAAGTTGGTGACACCGGGACCGACGGAGTCGATGACGCCGACGCCCTCGTGGCCCAGGATCCGGCCTGGGGCGCAAGTCGCGACATCGCCTTTGAGAATGTGAAGATCGGTGCCGCAGATCGTCGTCTTGACCATCCGCACGATCGCGTCGCCCGGGGCCTGGATCTCGGGCTTGGGCCGGTCTTCGACCGCCTTGGACCCCGGCCCGCGGTAAACGAATGCTCTCATGGAATTCCCCTGCAATTCATTGCCCTTGAGGGCATGGCTCGGCTCGACACTCGATGCGCATGTCGGTCGCGCCGGTTCAGAGCAGAAAGAGCCACCAACCCGGCTGCCGCTTTGATTTGGATCAAGCGACTGTTGGGCTTCGGAATTCACGGGGGATCGGAGATGGAGACCGCCCCCTATGATCGGAGTACGAGCGGGCTCATCGATGTCTGCAAATCATCTGATTGCAGCCTTCCGGGTATCCGGCGGCCTCGTCCCGCCACCGCGCCTCCCAATTGCCCGGCCACCGACCCGCTGCTACCCTTGGGATGCACTGGCCCAGGCGGTGGTCGAACGCCTGCCCAAATGGCTGGCGCTGGTCCCGCAGAAAGGCGAAATGAATTGGCGGCCGGCTCTGATGAGCGGGCTTTTTGAGGGGCTGTGTGATGAAATCGTCGCCCGACTTCAAATACCATGGGGCGATCCTCGATGCCCTTCCGGGGCAGATCGCCCTCCTCGACGAGGACGGCACAATCGTCGCGGCCAACCACAGCTGGTCTGTCAACGCGCCACGGAATGCCGTCACGGGAGCAGCGGTCGGCGCCGACTATGTGGCGATGTGCAAGATCGAGGCCGACAGGGGCAATCCGGATGCCGGACGCCTGTTGGACAGGCTCCGATCGATGCTCGACCGCCGCAGCGACAGCTTCGTACTGGAATACTCTTTCGATGGCTCCGAAGGGAAACAGTGGATCCGTTGCACCGCTGCTCGCCCCTCAGATAGCTCGCTGAAAGGCGTCGTCATCCTACATGCCGACATCACCGCCGCACGAATCGCGCAGGCCACGGCGGAAGCCGGCGAGGCCCATCTCCGCTCGATCCTCGAGACTGTCCCGGACGCAATGATCGTCATCGATGCGCAGGGCATCATCCAATCCTTCAGTACCGCGGCCGAGCGCCTGTTTGGTTACACTTCCGAGGAGGTCCAAGGCCATAACGTCAACATGCTGATGCCCTCTCCCTACCGGGGAGAGCACGACGGCTATCTCGGGCGGTATCTGGCAACAGGGGAGCGCCGTATCATCGGCATCGGCCGCGTGGTCGTCGGACAGCGCAAGGATGGCGGCACCTTTCCGATGGAGCTCTCGGTGGGAGAGGTCTCGCCTGCGGGCCATCGGCTGTTCACCGGCTTCATTCGAGACCTGACGGAGCGGCAGGAGACCGAGGGGCGCCTGCAGGAGCTGCAGTCCGAATTGCTGCACGTCTCGCGCCTCAGCGCGATGGGTCAGATGGCGGCCACTCTGGCCCACGAGCTCAATCAACCCCTGACGGCGGTGACGAACTACTGCCAGGCCATGCGGCGCATGCTCAGCGCCGGCGACGCGCCAGACCTATCTCGGCTTCGCGAAGCGGTTGACCTGGGTGCCGAACAGGCCCTGCGAGCCGGACAAATCATCCGGCGCCTGCGCGACTTCGTGGCGCGAGGCGAGACTGAAAAGCATGTCGAGAGCGTCGCCAAGATGGTGGAAGAGGCCAGCGCCCTGGCTCTCGTCGGCGCCAAGGAACATGGCGTTAAGGTGCGTTTGGCGATCGACGCCCGGGCACGGCACATCATCGTCGACAAGATCCAGATCCAACAGGTGCTTCTGAACCTGATGCGCAACGCGATGGAGGCCATGGAGGGCAGCGCCAGGCGCGAGCTGGGGATCGCCGCCGCAGCGCGCAGCGATGCGATCGAATTTTCCGTGATCGACACGGGTCCGGGCCTCACCCCGGAGGTCGAAGAGCATCTGTTCCAACCCTTCATCACGACCAAACGTCACGGCATGGGCGTGGGCCTTTCGATCTGCCGTACGATCGTCGAGGCCCATGGCGGACGGCTCTGGGCGGAGCCGACGCCGGGCGGCGGCGCAACATTCCGGTTCACGGTTCCCTCGGCCGCCACGGATGAGAGCAACGGCAATGGCTGAAGCAGCGATCGTCCACGTCATCGACGACGATGAAGCCATTCGCCTGTCGCTGTCCTTCCTCCTGGAGACAGCTGGTTTCCAGGTCAAAGTGTACGATTCCGCTCTCGCCTTCCTCGACCGTCCCGATCTGCCCCGGTCCGGTTGTGTGGTGACAGACGTGCGGATGCCGGACATGGACGGCCTGACCCTGCAGCGAACGATGATCGAGCGGAAGGTGATGCTTCCGGTGATCGTCATGACCGGCCACGGCGACGTCCCCGTTGCGGTCCAGGCGCTGAAGGCGGGCGCCGCAGACTTCATCGAGAAGCCGTTCGATGACGAGCTTTTGATCCGTGCGATCCACGCGGCCCTGGAGCGAAACAGGCGGGAACGGGAGGAGCACGACGAGGCGGCGGCCGTTGCGGCCCGGCTGTCGGTGCTCACGCCGCGAGAGCTCGAAGTCCTGGCTGGCCTGGTCAAGGGGCACCCGAACAAGACGGTCGCTTACGATCTGGGAATCAGCGCCAGAACCGTCGAGGTTCACCGTGCCCGGGTGATGGACAAGATGCAGGCCAGAAACTTGTCGGAGCTGGTGCGGATGTGGTTGTCGCACCGGGCCCGAAGCGGCGATTCCGGCGACTAGCCGAGGCAAACTTGCGCTTTGATTCAGATCAAGTCGGACATGGCATCGCCAGGATAGCGTGATCGGCCCCACGTCCAACCGACTGGCGCCGCCCGTGCCCACGACCACATTAACGCATCCCCGTCCGACGATCCTTGTCGTCGACGACGATTCGGCCGTGCGCCTTTCGTTGGGCTTTCTGCTGGAGACGGCTTCGTTCCCGGTGCGCCTTTTTGCGTCTGGACAGGAGCTGCTGGCGGCTTCGCCGCTTCCGGAGTCCGGCTGCATCCTGATCGACTATGACATGCCGGGGCTGGGCGGCATGGAGCTGCTGCTGCAGCTTCGGCAGCGTCGAGTTGCGCTTCCCCGCATTCTGATCACCGGCAAGCTTGACGACGGCATCCGACGGGCCGCGATCGCCGCCGAGGCTTCCGCTGTGCTGGGAAAGCCGTTCGACAGCGAGGATCTGATCCACGCAATCCATGCGGCGCTAGCGCCGCTATCGTGGCCGGATACGTAGAGTCCCGTACGTATCCTTCACAATGATGCCGGGGATGGCCGAAGCGTAAGACCACTGCACGTCCAACGACGAAACGACGAGCAGGCAGGGCCATCATGCAGACGCAACACGCCACCAACCGCCCCATGCTTCGGTCCGCATTGGCTCAGCCCCCTGCCGTGGCGATACGCAGCCATGGCGCCGACGATGGGATGATCGAGCTGGCCGCGCTCGGCACCGTTGTCACGCTCGGTCGGGGAACGGCCGTCTATCGTGAGGGGGACGAGGCCCCGCACTGGTATCGGGTGCTCTCGGGAACCGGCTGCACCAGCAAGCTGCTGCCCGACGGCCGGCGCCAGATTGCGGCCTTCCTTCATGCCGGCGACTATTTCGGATTCGAGGCGCTTGGCGAGCATGGCTTCGCCGCGGAAGCCATCACCGACATGGTCGTCGTCCGCTATCCGAAGCTCCGGACCGAGGCCCTGGCCCGTACGGACGGCACGGTCAGCCGCCGCTTCCGCGAGATCGCCTGTCGCTCCCTACTCGCCGCCTATGAACGTCTGATCACGCTCGGGCGGAAGACCGCCGGCGAGCGCGTCGCCACATTCCTGCTCGAACTGGCCCGCACAGCGCCGGACGGCAAGACGATCGGCCTGACCATGTCCCGCACCGACATCGGCGACTATCTGGGCCTGACCCTCGAAACCGTCAGCCGGACCCTCGCCGCCATGAAACATGACGGGCTGATCGAGATGGCGGGTCCGCACCACGTGCTGCTGCTCGACCGTCCCGCGCTGGAAGAGATGACCGAGGGCGACGAACCCGCCCTCCGGGTCGGGCGCGCCTGATCCCGATGCCGCCCGACGGTGTCCTCCGTCGGGCGGCTTCCCCTCGTCACCCGGCCGCCAACAGTCGCTCGATCTCGTGGACCGGATGCTTTGTCAGGTCCTTGCCGATCTCCGCCACCACCGCAGCCGATGCCATCGGGCACAGTGCCCGGCGCAACGCGCCAAGGATGCGAGGCGGGGCGACGAGGATGACAGACTGCGCCGGGTTCTCCCGGGTCAGCCCGTCGATCTTCCGGGCGATCTGCATTGCGAAATTCTGCTTTTCCAGGCGATGCCAGTCGGTCTGCTCGATCGCGCTGGCAGGGCCGGATCGGTTCTGCAGCCGTCCCGGCCGATCGGTTCCCAGATCCGAACTCCGATCGGTGCCGGGGGCCTCGATCTGCTCGACCAGGCGCAGGTCGGGGAAGAACTGGTCGCCGCTGTTTTTCAGGAACAGTGCCTTGGTCGCATCGCAAACGACGACCCAGGCATCATGGGGCAGGCGATATGCGGTCATGGTTTGTCCTCATCTTGAAGACCTCCACCGCACCACAGCCGAGCGGCATCGGCCTTGATCTGGATCAGGACGCCGATGGCCGCGCCGCACTTGATCAGGATCAAAGCCCCGGCGGTGCCGTCCGATCACCATACGGATGCGAGGCCACGGCCCCGGCATTTTCCAGGAAAGGCCAAGACGATGTCCTATAAAGATGTTCTCGTTCATGTCGGTGCCGCCGAGACGCCGGCACTCGCCGCGGCCATCGGCTTGGCCCGCCGCCACGATGCAAGGCTGATTGGCCTTGGTGTCGAGAGCTTTGCGTATCTGGGCATGTACGGCGTCGAACCCGTCCCGCCATCGATCGTCGAAGCTTTCGAGGACGCGGCGGCTGCAGAACTGGAGGCGGCCAAATCACGCTTCGACAAGACCGTCGAGCAATACGGCTATGCCGGCAGATCGGAATGGCGCTCCGAGCGCGGCATCCTGGTGGAGAGCATCGGGTTCAACGGGCGCTACGCGGATGTGATCGTCGTCGACCAGACCGATCCCAGCCATAGCCATCCGCCGTTCGGGCTTCCGGCGGAGCTCGCACTCGGCAGCGGCCGTCCGGTCATGATCATCCCGTTCATCGGGACGCGGAGCCCGATCGGCGATCATGTCGCGGTCGCGTGGAACGCCAGCCGCGAGGCCGCGCGGGCGGTCGCGGATGCGATGCCGATCCTCGTAAAGGCCCAGCGGGTCGACGTTCTGGCGGTCGACCATCATCGAACCGACCGCATGCCCGGCCTCGACATCGCCCGCCACCTGGCGGCCCACGGCGTGACCGCGAACGTCGTCATGCGGGAGAAGGTCCTGGATCCGGCGACGGAGATCCTGAATTTCCTGGCGGAAAATGGCTCCGACCTCCTGGTCATGGGCTGCTATGGCCATGCCCGTCTGCGCGAAGTGATCTTCGGCGGCGTCTCACAGGCCATGCTCAAGTCGATGACGGTGCCCGTCCTGATGTCGCACTGAGCTTGCGGCCCTGCTCGGACAGCGCCTTTGCCCCAAGTCGAACGCCCGAAGATCTGCGGCGTCGCCTGTTTGTCATACAGCAGCCATAGGCTCGAACATTGCCCCAGCATTCCCAGGCCACGGATCAGGACCTGCGCCTCCTTGACGCCTATTGGCGTGCAGCGAACTATCTGTCGGTCGGGCAGATCTACCTGCTCGACAACCCGCTGCTCGAGCAGCCGCTGACGATCCAGCACGTCAAGCCCAGGCTGCTCGGCCATTGGGGCACGACGCCCGGGTTGAACTTCATCTATGCCCATCTCAACCGGGTCATCGCCCGCGACGATCTCGACATGATCTTCATCTGCGGCCCCGGCCATGGCGGGCCGGGCGTGGTTGCCAACACCTATCTCGAAGGCACCTATTCCGAGATCTATCCGGAGATCGCGCGGGACCGCGACGGCATCCGCCGGCTGTTCCGCCAGTTCTCCTTCCCCGGCGGTATCCCCAGCCATGCGGCGCCGGAGACCCCGGGATCGATCCATGAGGGCGGCGAGCTCGGCTACGCCGTGGCCCATGCCTACGGCGCCGCCTTCGACAACCCCGACCTGATCGTCGCCTGCGTGGTCGGTGACGGCGAGGCGGAGACCGGGCCGCTGGCGGCGTCCTGGCATTCGAACAAGTTCCTCAGCCCCCGGATCGACGGCGCCGTGCTGCCGATCCTGCACCTCAACGGCTACAAGATCGCCAACCCGACCATCCTCGGCCGCATGACCGATGAGGAGCTCCTGCGCCTGTTCGAGGGCTATGGCTACGAACCGCATTTCGTCGAGGGATCCGACCCGGCGCTGATGCACAAGGCGATGGCGTCCACCCTCGACATCGTCATCGACCGCATCCAGGAGATCCGGCGGGCGTCGCGCGAAGACGGTGCTGCCTCACGCCCGCGCTGGCCGATGATCATCCTGCGCAGCCCCAAGGGCTGGACCGGGCCGAAGGAGGTCGACGGGCTGAAGACTGAAGGCTTCTGGCGCTCGCACCAGGTGCCGCTGTCGGGTCTGGCCCAAAATCCGGCCCATCTCGCCCTGCTCGAGACCTGGATGCGCAGCTACCGGCCGCAGGAGCTGTTCGATGAATCCGGGCAGCTGATCCCTGAGCTGCAGGCCCTGGCACCCAAAGGCACCCTGCGCATGGGGGCGAACCCGCACGCCAATGGCGGGCTGCTGCGGCAGGAGCTGGTGCTGCCCGATTATCGCGACTTCGCGCTCGACGTGCCCCACCCCGGCGGCAGCAACGGCGAGGCCACTCGGGCGATGGGCGAGCTGCTGCGCGACGTGATCCGGCTGAATGCGGATGCCCGCAACTTCCGCCTGATGGGGCCTGACGAGACCGCCTCCAACCGCCTGGATGCCGTGTTCGAGGTGACCGAGCGGGTGTGGATGGAGGACATCCTGCCCGAGGATGTGCATCTGGCTGCCGAAGGCCGGGTCATGGAGGTGCTGAGCGAGCATCTCTGCCAGGGCTGGCTCGAAGGCTACCTGCTGACCGGCCGGCACGGTCTGTTCTCGTGTTACGAGGCCTTCATCCACATCGTCGATTCCATGGTGAACCAGCACGCGAAGTGGCTGAAGGTCAGCCGCGACCTGCCGTGGCGGCAGCCGATCTCATCCCTGAACTACCTGCTGACCTCCCATGTCTGGCGCCAGGACCACAACGGCTTCAGCCACCAGGACCCGGGCTTCATCGACCATATGGTGAACAAGAAGGCCGACATCGTCCGGATCTACCTGCCGCCGGACGCCAACACGCTGCTGGTGGTGACCGACCACTGCCTGCGGACCTATGACCGCATCAACGTCATCGTCGCCGGCAAGCAGCCGGCGCCGCAGTGGCTGGACATCGACCAGGCCATGGCCCATTGCGCCGCCGGCATCGGCCGCTGGGACTGGGCCAGCACCGAGGGCGACGAGGAGCCGGAGGTGGTGATGGCCTGCGCCGGCGATGTGCCGACGCTGGAGGCGGTTGCGGCGGTCGAACTGCTGCTGGCCCATCTGCCCCGCCTGCGCATTCGCTTCGTTAACGTCGTCGACCTCATGACGCTGCAGTCGAAGACCGAGCATCCGCACGGGATCGAGGACGATCACTTCGCGGCGCTGTTCACACGGGACAAGCCGGTGATCTTCGCCTTCCACGGCTATCCCCAGCTGATCCACCGCCTGACTTACAAGCGGCCGAACCACGACAACTTCCATGTCCACGGCTATCGCGAGGAGGGCACCACCACCACGCCGTTCGACATGGTGGTGCTGAACGAGCTCGACCGCTTCCACCTCGCCATCGCCGCGATCGACCGGCTGCCGCAACTCGGCGCCGCGGGCGACCGGGCCCGCCGGCTGCTCCAGGGGCGGCTGGCGGAGCATCGCGATTACATCCGGCAGCACGGCGCCGACATACCCGATGTCGCCGACTGGAGCTGGCCCAGCCGCGGCACCGCCGCATCCTTCGACTGAGGTCGCGCAATGACGCGGACTCTCCTGGCCCTCAACGCCGTCCTCGATCAAGATCGGCCTGCGTCACGCTCCAGGACCGCCGAGCAGCGAGGCACGCCAGGCCGGTATCGACCTGAGCCGATCCCACCCAGCCTACGGATCGGGCCGTGGCTCATCGTGGCATGCGGCCGTCGACACCCATAACGGCAAAGCCGTGCATGAGGTGTTCGATGGCTGCCTACAGACTCCGGACAGTCGCTTCGGCTGCCCGACATCGCCCTGGCGCAGCATCGGGGGTGCATGGCGGCGACCTGTTCAAGCTCGATCAGCTGGGCCGCGACCGTGGCGCAGTGGCAACCGGCGATCGGGTCGGCGGCGAGATAGGCCGGGGTAACTTCACTTTCCCGTCCAGATGCCGCCAGCGATCAGGACGAATGCGCTCCCGGTGGCAGGAATCGAGGACGCGCAGGACCGGCAGGACGAGGAGCCCGCCAGCATGCCATTCCTTAGGCACTTAAATGGATCGGCTTTCGTGCCGCATGCGGACGTCCCGGTGACGCATGTAGGCGGCCGTCAATGCCCGAAGCGGCGCGATCGTTGCTGAAATGCGCGGACCGCTCGCAGGAAATCGACCTTGCGGAACTCCGGCCAGTTGACGTCCGAGAAATAGAACTCGCTGTGGGCGCTCTGCCACAGCAGGAAGCCGGATAGGCGGATCTCGCCACTCGTCCGGATGATGAGGTCTAGCTCGGGTAGCCCGGCCGTATACAAGTGCTCGTCAATGGCCGACGGGGTGATCGCCTCGACGATGGCGTCGATGCCAGCCCCGCGCCGCGCTCGGTCGCGGATCAGATTGCGAACGGCATCGGCGATCTCCTCGCGCCCGCCATAGGCAATCGCGATGGTAAGTGTCAGGGCATCGTGGCCGGCGGTGATCTCCTCGGCGCGACGGATCACGGCGGCGGTCGAGGACGGCAGAAGATCGAGGCGCCCGGCAGCCTTGACCCGGATGCGGTGCCTGTGGATTGTGGGATCCTGAGCCAGAGCCCCGATCTTTGCCTCGACGGCCGCCAGGATGGCCGCCACCTCGACCTGCGGCCGCCTCAGATTGTCGATTGAGCAGACCCAGAGCGTGACGGCCGGAATCTCGAGTTCGGTGCACCAGGCGAGCACGTCGTCGAGCTTCCCGGCACCCAGGTCGTAGGCCTTGCGCGGGTCGACGACCCCGAGCTTGCGGGCATGCCTACGATTGCCGTCGAGGATGATGCCGACATGGCCAGGAACCGATTGCCGCCGGATCTGGCGCCGCAACCGGCGTTCATACAGCCTGTAGAGCAGGCGCAAGATCTATCGCCCGGATCAAATCATCGCACCAGTCACGCCAACATATCATGATGATGCTCCACAGGTTTTGGTGCGGTCCAGTCAACTCCGCTCCTCGGCCCGAGCGCAGCGATAGGAATGCTGTCGATCTCATTCAGAACGCGGCATTGCCTGCGCCGCCCGACCGGGAACTCATCGGCGCCAAGTCGGTCATCTGAGTCTCCAGCATACAGCGAACCCGGTCCATCGCATCTGGGCGAACGATCTCGATGGCATGATCATCTCTGCCGTGGCGGAACATGATCGAGGCGCGCTACCCGCTGAGGGCCGGGAAGGCGGGAACCCCGCCGGGTCAGAACGCCCGGCGGGGTTCGGCGCCTATAGCCGTTTCCGGCCGGTGATCATGGCCTTCACCAGGTTCTCCCGGTGCTCGAAGCTGGCCACGGCGACGCCGGCGAGATGCAGCCCGACCAGCAGGATCAGGATGTTGGCGGCCGCCTCATGGACATCCTCCACCCACTCGACTCCCCAATAGGCGTCGGTCGTCATCATGAACCCCGTGGCGCAGGCGACCACCAGCCCGGAAAGCAGCACCAGGATCATGGCGCCACCCGCCGGATTGTGGCCGAGGTAGCGTCTCGCCCTCAGTCTCACGATATCGCGCAGGTAGGCCGCCACCGTCGAAGGCCGGTAGATGAAGTCGGTGAAGCGGGCGTGCTTCGTGCCGACGAGGCCCCAGAGAAGCCGGACCGACAGCAGGCCGATGATGACGTAGCCGCTGGCCAGGTGGACGCTCTTCACCTCGTCCCCGGTCAGCCAGGAGATGGCGAAGGCGACCACCAGGGTCCAGTGGAAGATCCTGATCACCGGATCCCAGACCCGGGTTGTGGCAGGCTGGACTTCGGACTCCGCTGCCACGTCGTCGATGGCCGTCATCAGTCCTCCTTGGAGGTGCCGACGACCTCGCCGCTGACCGGGTGGAGGAAGACCTCGACCTTCGCCCCGGTCTTGTCGACGGCGTAGGCCTCGTAGCAGCCATTCTCCGGCTTGACCCGCCGGACCTCGTAGCCGAGGTCCTTCAGCTTCGTCTTGGCCGCGTCCTGGCTCATCCACTGAGCGCGGGGCGCATCGCCGCAACTCGGATCATTGTCGGCGAAGGCCGGGGCAGTGCCCACCAGGCAGAATGCGATCAGGCCGGCCGTCATCAGAAAGCGCATGGTTTTGATCTCCAGCAAGGCGCCGGGCGATCGCCCGGCTACGATGGCAACCGTAGAGGAGTGGTGCTGACCGAACCCTGACGGGTCCTGTCAGTGAGTTGTCAGCCTGGAAAGGGCAAGCTCGCGTGCGATGATTTTGATTCGCTCCATCCTGGTTCTGTTCATCGTCTTGGCGCTGCCTCCGGCCGGCTTCGGCGACGACCATGATCGCGCGCGGGCGGCGCGCGAGCGCGGCGAGATCCGGCCGCTGGAGGACATCCTGCCGTCCGTGCGGCAACGCTTCCCCGGCGACGTGGTGCGGATCGAGCTCGAGAACGAGCACGATCGCTGGATCTACGAGATCAAGCTGATCTCCCCGGACGGCCGGCTCGTGGAATTGGACGTCGACGCCGGCAGCGGCGACGTGATCGAGGTCGAGGGGGAGTGATGCGTGTCCTTCTGGTCGAAGACGACGATCGGATCGCGGGCGACATCACGGGAAGCCTAGTCAGGGCCGGCTACGCGGTGCAGCGGGCGACGGATGGAGAGGAGGCGTGGTTCCGCGGCGAGACGGAAGACTTCGACGCGGCGATCCTGGACCTCGGACTGCCGAAGCTGGACGGCCTGACCGTCCTGAAGCGCTGGCGCGCAGCCGGACGCGGCATGCCGATCCTGGTCCTGTCCGCCCGCGGCACCTGGGCCGAACGGGTCGACGGCATCGATGCCGGCGCCGACGACTACCTGCCGAAGCCATTCCGGATCGAAGAATTGCTGGCGCGCTTGCGGGCGATCATCCGGCGGTCCGCCGGACGGCCGGGCCCGGTCCTCGAGAACGGCCCCGTCGTGTTGGACCCTCGGCAGATGAAGGTGACGGTCGACGGCGTTCCGATCGCCCTATCGCCGCAGGAATATCGCCTGCTGTCCTACCTCATGCACCACGCGGGGCGGGTCGTCCCGCAGCTCGAGCTGACCGAGCATCTGTATGCCCAGGACTACGAGCGGGACTCGAATGCGATTGAGGTGCTGGTCGGACGCCTCCGGCGCAAGCTCGGGATCGACTTCATCGAGACCCGCCGCGGTTTCGGCTATCTGGTTCCCGAGCCCACCGAATGACCCGCAGCTCGCTTCGCCTGCGGCTGCTCGTGGCCGCCGCCCTGTCCATCAGTGCGGCCCTCGTGGTGGCGGGCTTCGGGCTGGTGCTGCTCTTCGAGCGGCATGTCGAGCGCCGGATCGACGCCGAACTGGACAATGATCTCCGCCAGTTGGCCGGCGCGATCGGCTTCGATGCCGCCGGCAGCCTCGTGCTTGCGCAACGCCCTGCCGATCCGCGTTTCGACCAGCCGCTGAGCGGGCTCTACTGGCAGATAGCCGACGAGACGACGAGGCTGGACCTCCGCTCGCGCTCCCTCTGGGACACCTCGCTCAGCCTGCCGGCGGACAGTCCCGATCTGACGACCGTGCATCGCCATGTCCTGCAAGGGCCGGCTCGCGCCTCACTGATCCTGCGCGAACGTCGCGTGGCGATCCTCCAGAGCGGCCTCCAGCACATCTTGCGGATCGCTGTCGGCATCGATCAGGCCGATGTCATCCAGGCCAGCCATGACTTCGCCGGCGACATCACGCCCTCCCTCGCACTGCTCGGGCTGGCCCTGCTGGCGGCAGCCTGGGTCCAGATCCGGATCGGGCTGCGTCCGCTCGAAGCGGTGCGACGGGGTGTCGAAGCGGTCCATGCCGGCCGGCAATCCCGCCTGCCGGCGACCTATCCGGACGAAGTCCTGCCGCTGGCGAACGAGATCAACGACCTCCTCGACGCGCAGGATCGGGCAATCGCCCGGTCCCGCTCGAGCGCGGCTGACCTCGCGCACGGGCTGCGCACACCGCTCACCGTTCTGAGCGCCGACGCACGCAGGCTGCGGGAGCGCGGCCAGGAAGATGTCGCTCATGAGATCGAGGCGCTGGTCGAAACCATGCGTCGGCACATCGAACGGGCGATCGCCAAGGCCCGGCTCCACCCCCATCGCGGCGCAGCGGCCTCCCCTCGGGTGCTGGTCGATCGTATCGTAGGCATCGTCCGGCGGGCTCCGCGAGCGGCCACACTAGCTTGGGAAAACGAGGTCCCGGAGGGCCTCAAGGTCGCTTTGGACGCGGACGATCTCGCGGAACTCCTGGGGAACCTGATCGAGAACGCCGCCAAATGGGCGCATAGACGAGTCCGCGTTTCGGCGACGGCGCGGGACGGAAGCCTCGAACTCGCCGTCGAGGACGACGGACCTGGCATACCGGCGTCGCAGCGGACTTCGGTGCTCCGCCGGGGAGTTCGCTTCGACGCCGATCGAACAGGACATGGACTCGGCCTCGCGATCGTCGGCGACATCGTCGAGACCTACCGGGGAGCGCTGCGGCTGGACGACAGCGCTATGGGAGGGCTGCGCGTCACGGCGACGTTGCCAATGCGCGAAAGGGGATGAGCGGGGATGGACAAGAATGCACGGACTCGATGGACGGAGGAGATGACCTCCGCCTGGCTCTACGGAGCGGTGGCGCAAGCGGAAGGAGATCCGCGCCAACGCGCCCTGTTCGATGCGCTTCGAACGGCGGCCGAGCGACAGGCCGCCGTCATCGCCGATGGCGGGTTCCCTCCCGCGTTCGAGCCGAGCCGGCGTGCCCGCATCGTCGCCTCGCTGGTGCGGCTCTTCGGTCCGCGCCGCATGCTCCCGGTTCTGGCTGCGATGAAGATCCGCGGCCTTTCCGCATATGCCAACCGCGGGCAGGCCGACGGGCACGCAATGCCCATCTCGGTCGCCGACGTCGGGCGCAGCCACGGAGGCACCGGCGGAGGCACGTTGCGGGCTGCGGTTTTCGGGGTCAATGACGGCCTTGTCTCGAACACCTGTCTGATTATGGGCGTCGCCGGAGCGGCCTCCGACCCGTCCTTCATTCTGCTGTCCGGCGTCGCCGGCCTCCTCGCCGGAGCGTTCTCGATGGCGGCCGGCGAGTATATCTCGGTCCGGTCGCAGCGCGAGATGTACGAATACCAGATCGCACAGGAGCGAGATGAGCTGGCGCGTTATCCGACCGAGGAGGCCGAGGAACTCGCGCTGATTTATGCGGCGCGCGGCATCCCGGCCGACGACGCGAGACGCATGGCCCGGGCGCTCGTGAGCCGGCCGTCCCAGGCGCTCGACACGCTGGCGCGTGAAGAGCTCGGTCTGAACCCCGACGACCTGGGATCGCCGCTCGGTGCGGCGCTCTCTTCCTTTGCGGCATTCGCCATTGGCGCGACGCTGCCCCTAGCGCCCTTCTTGTTCGGCCTAGCCACTCGCGGCGTGCCGATCGCGGCCGGGCTTGCGGGAATTGCGCTCTTCGCCATCGGCGCCGTCCTGAGTCTGTTCTCGGGCCGCGGCGCATTTGCAGGCGGCCTCCGAATGCTGGTGATCGGAGCGGGCGCCGCAGTAGCAACATACATCATTGGAACTGTATTCGGGGCGAGCATTGGCTAGTGGGATGACGAGCCGGTCTGCCTTCCTCGGCGCCTTCCGCCCGCTTCGCACAGGTCCATCCAACATTCGGGCCTGATCCGGTCATACTGATTTTGTGTTCTCAGATGTCGGAGGTCTACGCCCAGCTCGTGTGGACGACGAAGCGCTTCGATTCATCCAGCGACGGCAGCCTTGGGATCGGCGTCTCTAATCGCAGACCTATGATCCCGCGGACGCGGGACGATTGAGGGGGCCAGCCACCCTCGGCGCAAGGGTCCGCGGCCTCACGGCCGCCAGGGCACCGGGCCTCCCCAGGTTTCGGCCACGTCCGCGGCCTGTAACGCTCCGCTGCGCTTCGCCCCTTCGCAAGCGACGGGCTGGGCGATCCCCCTCCCGCCGCCCTGCCCTTGCGCCTTCACCCCCGCGCCTCGCCGACGGGGCGTCTTCGGTCGCATGCGCAACCGAAGCAGGATGAAGGACGTGAAACAGATCCCGTTGGACAAGCTGCAGGCATCGACGCCCGCCGAGCGCAAGCATGGCGTCATCGTGGTCCACGAGCGGCCGGACGGCAGGTACGGCGTCGTCATCGGCAAGCGCTGCCTCAGGCTGCTACAAGAGCTTCACGGACGCGACCTGATCCCAGCCGACACCCCGGTTCAGTGCCTGGTCCTGGACGAAGGCGGGGATCGGTGACCGGTGTCCGGCCAGAAGTCCGCCACTCCGAGCTGTCGTTCGGACGTGGCCGGAGCGCGCCGATTCTGTTGAAAAGTCGGAGCGCCATTTCCGCGCGCAACAAGGAGACTAAAAGTAGGTGGCCGGAGCACAAAAAGATGCTAGATGGCGGCCGGATCTGCAGCAAACTTGCTCGATTTTGCACTCCAAGTAGTCGTTCGGGACTTTTTCAACGATATCCGCCATATCCGGACAAGGTCCAGACGTCCCAACACCGGACATTGCCCATCGCGGCGGAATCCACTGCTTTCCGGCTGCGTTGCGCGGGCTTAGGTTTCCATAGGCGGCCACCGCACTCGGCTCCTATCGGTGGACGGGAGCTCTGTGGCCGCTCTTTCCGTCGCGCCCCGGCCCGTCCTGTCGGGATCGCGTGCGGACCTGCCCCGAATTCCAAGCGGAGGCCCTTGATGGAAGTCAAATGGCTGGAGGATTTCCTCAGCCTGTCCGCGACATCGAGCTTCTCCCGCTCCGCGGAGGAGCGACGGGTCACGCAATCGGGCCTGAGCCGCCGCATCCGGCAGCTCGAGACCTGGATCGGCGTGCCGCTGTTCGATCGCACCAGCTATCCCGTCCGGCTGACCGCCGAGGGGCAGGAGTTCCTGCCGCGGGCGCGGAAGATCCTGGACCTCGTGCTGCAGACCCGGGCCGATCTGCGCGACCGCCACGCGGCCACTGCCGACGTGGTGACCTTCGCGACGCTGAACACCCTGTCACTGACCTTCTTCCCGAACTGGATCCGGCGCATGGAGGAGTTGGTCGGGCCCACGCGGACCCGCTTTTGCGAGACCCGGTCGACCTTCGCAGGCATCATCGCAACGCTGATCGACGGGCATAGCGACTTCCTGCTGACTTATGCCCATGACTCGGTGCCGCTGATGAGCGAGCTGGCCTATTGCGAGCACTTTCACCTGGGCGAAGAGCGGGTCATCCCGGTCTCCGCACCCGATGCACGGGGCTCGCCGCGGCATGCGATCGAGGCCGGCAATGGGCCCATCCAATATCTCAGCTACGGCAGCGGCTCCTTCTTCGGCCATGGCCTGGTCAAGCTGTTCATCGAGCGCCCGCTGCCGCTCGCGGTGGTCTACGAGAACGCCATGTCGGCCGCGCTCAAGGCCATGGCCCTGGCCGGGCGCGGCCTGGCCTGGATCCCGGAGAGCCTGATCGCAGAGGAACTGCGCTCCGGCGCCCTGGTCCGGGCCGGCAGCCCGTCCTGGACACTCGACGTGGAGATCCGCCTCTATCGCACCTCCGCCGCCAGCCGCCCCTGCGCCGAGCGGTTCTGGTCCGCCGTGCCCGACTCGCGCGAGACGACGCCCCCGCCCCGCCGGGCCTCGGTCGCCTGACCGGCCAGCGCCAGCGCCGGTTCGAGGAAGGAGAGATCGGCCTGCGCGTCCAGCCGGTCGAGGCGGTCGTGGAGGCGGGTGGTTCCGGACGCGTCCAGCACACCGCGGCAGCAATCGGCGAATTTGGCGCGGCGGTCGGCGTCGTCGAAAGGATCGGTGATGGTGCCCTTGGCCGCGGCGCGCTCGCCCGGCAGCACCCGGCCATCGGCGAGACGGATGGTGACCCGGTGCGGCAACGGCCGCCCGGCCGCCCGTTCCGCCTCCGCCGAATGGGCGGTCATGGTGATGCGCGGCAGCAGGGCGCGCGCCGCCTCCGCCCCCACAGCCGCGGCCGTGAAGTCCGACAGCTCCAGCCGGTCCTTCAGCAGCGCCAGGGCGACGCAGTACTGCATCGAGAAGCGCGCCTGCATCTCGTCCGCGGGATCCGGATAGGCCAGGTTGCGCTGGTTGACGAGGCCGACCAGGGTCTCGACCGCCACCACCTCGGCCGCCGCGAAACCGTGCTGCGCCTTGAGGTCTAGGACGATGTCGACCGCGTTGTGGGTCGAGCCGCAGCAGGGATGGCGCTTCGGCATCAGCCCCTCGCTCTCGATCACATGCGGTGCGCCGATCGCGACCCCGTCCCAGCCGGCGGCGTCGGGCCCGCCGAACAGCTCGCGGAAGCCCTGCGGTGCCTCCAGGATGTCGGTCCGGCCGGTCATGCCGCAAGCCGCCAGCGCCGCCGCCTCGACCGCGTTGCGCGCGGCCAGCCCGGCATGCAGCGGCTTCGCCGGCGTGCCGAACTGCCCCTTCACGCCGGAGGCCATGCTGACCGCCAGGCTCATCGCCCGGGCGATGCCGGCTTGGTCCAGGCCGCACAGCCAGGCGACGCCCGCGGCGGTGCCGATGCAGCCGACGGTCGAGGTGGCATGCCAGCCGGCCGTGTAGTGCGACGGGTTGACCCCGCGCCCGACCGCGGCCTGCGCCTCCAGCCCGACCAGATAGGCGTCGACCAGCGCCCGCCCCGACGCGCCGCGGGCCAGTGCCGGGCCCAGCAGCGCCGGCACCAGCACGGCCGAGGCGTGGCTGCAGCCCGGGCGGAAATTGTCGTCGTAGTCGAGCGCATGCGCCGCGGTGCCGTTGACCAGGGCCGACAGCGCCTCCGCCGCCTGCCCGCCGCCGACCACGGTGCAGCGCGGCCCGTCCGCGATCGAGCCGGCGAAGGCGGTGCGGACTGCCCGCACCGCCGGATCCCCTGCCCCGGCCAGCATGCAGCCGATGGTGTCGGCGATGGCGTGGTGGGCGCGCTGGCGGGCGAGATCGCCGAATCCGACCCCGGATCGGCTCCAGCGCGCGATCGCCTCGATGATGCCGGCCATGCGGGCCCTCCGGTCTAAGCGGCCATGCCCGCCCTGCGGGCGTCGAGGATCAGGGCGAGCAGCCGGCCGAACTGGAACCGGTCGATCTCCGGTCCCCTCGCCGCCCCGTCGATCTTTTCAGTGTCGGCGCGATGGACGATGACGAGGTCCAGCGGCGGGATGACGACGCAGACATGGCCGCCGGCGCCCTGGGCGCTGTAGGTGCCCTCGGGCACGATCGCGCCGGGGAAGGCAATGCCCTGCCGTGCCACCCACCACATATAGCCATAGGCGCCCCGTGCCCCCGCGTCGGAATAGGGCAGCACGCTGGCCGCCGCCCAGCTCTGCGGCACCACCTCGCGCTCGCCCCAGCGGCCGTCGCGCAGGAACAGCAGACCGAAGCGCGCCAGGTCGCGGCTCGACATCCGGAACGGATAGGCCGGATGGACCGAGCACGGGTCGGGCTGCAGCCAGCCATCTTCCCGCTCCGCATCGAAGCGGAAATCCTGCATGCCCAGCGGCGCGGCGATCCGGTCGCGAAAGGCGGCGTGGATGCCGAGGCCGGTCCGCTGCGTGTAGATCGTGCCGAGCGCGTTGAAGTCCCAGTTGCTGTAGCACCACACCGTGCCCGGCGCGTGGGCGTGGCGCGGCGGCTTCAGTGATTTCATCCACGCCGTCTCGTAGCCCGCCGGGTGGAAGATGCCGGACCGGGCGGTCAGCAGGTCGTAGACCGTCGCCTGCTTCTCGCGCTCGCTCAGCCCCTCGCGGTCGTCGATGCCGAGCGCCGCCAGGGTCAGCGACAGGTCGATGGTTCCGTCGCCCTCATGCGTGCCGATCAAGGCGCTGAGGAAGCTCTTGCGCATCGAATGGCACGGATAGTGCCGGGTGACGTCGCCACGGCTGGCGATCACCCGCCCGCCCTGCACCAGCATCAGGGCGGCGCTGCCGATGCGGTCGGCATAGGCCCAGACCCGGTCCAGATGGTCGAGCGACCAGCCGGCTGCCCGGATGTCCTCGACCATCTCCCACTCGGCGCCGGGCCAGGGGTCCGCTTCGTCGGTCGTGGCGACGCCCGCATCCCACATCATGCCACCGCCCCCTCTTCCACCTCCGGCGCCGGCCGGTAGCCGGTGCTGGCCTCCAGGAAGCCGCGGGTGTAGTCGTCCTGCGCCTGGCGGGCGCGGACGCCCTGTTCCGTCATTTCCTCGACGATGCGGCCGCCATTCATCATGGCGATGCGGTCGCACAGATGGGCGATCACCGGCAGGTCGTGGGTCACCATCAGATAGGTCAGGCCGCGCTCGCGCCGCAGCGCCTTGAGCAGGTTCAGGATCTCGGCCTGGACCGAGACGTCCAGCGCCGAGGTCGGCTCGTCCAGCAGCAGGATCTCCGGCTCGATGATCAGGCTGCGCGCGATGGCGACGCGCTGGCGCTGCCCGCCCGACAGCTCATGCGGATAGCGGTAGCGGAAGGCACGGCCGAGGCCGACCGCGTCGAGCGCCGCGTCGATCCGCTGCTCCTGCCGGTCGAAGCCGTGGATCCTGAGCGGCTCGGACAGCACGGCCCGCACCATCTTGCGCGGATGCAACGAGGCATAGGGGTCCTGGAACACCATCTGCACCCGGCGGAAGAACGCCTTGTCGCGCTTACGCGGCACCTCGCGGCCGCGGAACAGGATCGACCCCTGATAGCCGGTGTTGAGCCCGGCCAGGGCGCGCAGCACGGTCGACTTGCCGCAGCCGGATTCGCCGATCAGGCCGAAGGATTCACCCTGCTTCAGGACGAAGGACACGTCGTCGACCGCGGTCATCGCCGCGGCGCCGGAGCCGAAGGTGACGCGCAGGCCGATCGCCTCGAGGATCGCGTCGGTCATGCCGCGGCCCCCGCCCGGAAGGTCGGGCCGTCGAGCCAGGCCGGGTCACGGCTGGGCACCTGCAGCGTGTCGACCGGCCGGTCGAGCTGCGGCAGGCTGTCGAGCAGCGCGCGGGTGTAGGGATGCTGCGCCCGGTGCAGCTCCTTCGCCGGCAGATCCTCCATGATCCGGCCGGCATACATCACCAGCACCCGGTCGCAGAAATCGGCCACCAGGTTGAGGTCGTGGCTGATGAACATCAGCCCGGTGCCGCGCCGGGTCACCAGCTCGTCGAGGATGGTCAGCACCTGCCGCCGCACCGTGACGTCGAGCGCCGAGGTCGGCTCGTCGGCGATGATCAGGTCCGGTTCAGGGATCAGCATCATCGCGATCATGATGCGCTGGCCCATGCCCCCGGAGACTTCGTGCGGGAACAGCCGGAACACCCGCTCGGGATCGCGGATATGGACGGCGTCCAGCATCTCCAGCGCCCTTGCCTGCGCCACGCGCGCGCCGACCCGGTGGTGCAGCCGGTAGGCCTCGGTGATCTGCCGGCCCACCCGCATCAGCGGGTTCAGCGAGAATTTCGGGTCCTGCAGGATCATCGAGATGCGGTTGCCGCGGATCGCCCGCATCCGCCGCTCCGAGGTCGTGAGCAGGTCGATGCCGTCGAAGGCGAGCCGTTTCGCCGTCACCCGCGCCGCCTTCGGCGTCAGCTTCAAGACCGCCCGGCCGGTCAGCGATTTGCCGGAGCCGGATTCGCCGACGATGCCGACCTTCTCGCGCCCGACGGCGAAGGAGATGCCGCGCACCGCCTGGATGGTGCCGCGGCCGCCGGAAAAGTCGATGCGCAGGTCCTCGACTGTGAGCAGCGGGTCAGCCATGGCGGGGATCCAGGATGTCGCGCAGCCCGTCGCCGAACAGGTTGAAGGCCAGGCTGGTGAGCAGGATGGCGCAGCCGGGGATCGCCGCGATCCACCAGCTGGTCAGCACGAATTCGCGGCCGCTGGACAGCATCGCCCCCCATTCCGGGCTGGGCGGCTGGGCGCCGAGGCCGAGGAAGCCGAGGCCGGCGGCGGTGAGGATGATTGCCGCCATGTTGAGCGTGATCCGCACCACCACCGAGGGCAGGCACATCGGCACCACATGGGACAGGATGATCCGCAGCGAGGACGCCCCCTGCAGCCGCACCGCGGCGATGTAGTCGGAGGACCGGATCGACAGCGTCTCGGCCCGCGCCAGCCGCGCGATCGGCGGCCAGGCGGCCAGCGAGATGGCGATGATCGCGTTCTGGATGCCGGGCCCGAGCGCGGCGACGAAGGCCAGCGCCAGCACCAGGCTGGGGAAGGCCAGGAAGATGTCGACGACGCGCATCAGCACCATGTCGACCCAGCCGCCGAGATAGCCCGAGGTGGTGCCGATCAGCAGGCCGATCGGCGCCACGATCAGCGCCGTCAGCACGGCGATATAGAGCGTGATCCGGGCGCCGAAGACGATGCGGCTGAACACGTCGCGGCCGAGCTCGTCGGTGCCGAGGAAATGCGCGGCCGACGGCGGCCGCAGCCGGGTGGAGAGGTCCTGGGCGTAGATGTCGTGCGTCGCGATCAGCGGCGCGAACACCGCCAAGACCAGGATCACCAGCAGGATGACCAGCCCCAGCAGCGCCGGGGGGTTGCCCACCAGCCGCAGCAGCTTGAGCCAGAGCTGCTGGGCGCGGGCCTGCATCGGCGAGGCCGGGACCGGGGCGTGCAGCCAGGCCCTGATCGAGCCGGTGCGAAGGGCGGTGTCGCTGGGCATGTCCGCGCTCATCGGGTGCGAGGGTCGAAGATGCGGTACAGCAGGTCGCACACCAGGTTCAGCGTCACGAAGATGACGCCGATCAAGAGTGTGCAGCCCACCACCGCGTTCATGTCGCCGGCCAGCAGCGTGTTGGTCAGGTAGCGGCCGAAGCCGGGCCAGGCGAAGACCGTCTCGGTCAGCACCGCGCCTTCCAGCAGGAAGGCGTAGGACAGGGCCACCACCGTCACCACCTGCACCGCGATGTTGCGGAAGGCGTGGATCCAGACGGTGCGGGCCCAGGACAGGCCCTTGACCCGCGCCGCCACCACATACTCCTGGCCCAGCTGCTCGATCATGAAGCTGCGGGTCATCCGGCTGATATAGGCCAGCGCGCTGAAGCCGAGGATCGAGGCCGGCAGGATGATGTGGCTGAAGACATTCCCGAACACCTCCCACTGACCCCGCAGCGCGGTGTCGAGCAGCAGGAAGCCGGTCATCGGCTCGATGTCGAACTCGTAGGTGAAGTCGATGCGCCCCGGCCCGCCGACCCAGCCGAGCGTGGCGTAGAACAGCACCAGCCCCATCAGCCCCAGCCAGAAGGTCGGCGCCGAATAGCCGAGCAGGCCGACCACCCGGACGATGTGGTCGACCGCGCTGTCGCGATACATCGCCGCCAGCACGCCGAAGGGGATGCCGAGCCCGGTTCCGATGATGATGGCGACCGTCGCCAGCTCCAGCGTCGCCGGGAACACCCGGGCGATGTCCTCGACCACCGGCTTGCCCGTGGTCAGGGCGGTGCCGAGGTCGAGGCTGACGATGTCGCGCAGGTAGCGCAGGAACTGGACCCAGATCGGCTGGTCCAGCCCGAGCTGGCGGTACACCGCGTCATAGGCGGCCTGGGTGGCGTTGTCGCCGAGGATGGCGGCGACCGGGTCGAGCGGCAGCATCCGTCCGATGAAGAAGGTCAGCGCCGCCAGCCCGAACAGGGTGACGGCGACGGACAGCACGGTCCGGCCGGCCGCCAGCGCCCAGGACGACAGCGGGTTCCGTCCTGGGCGGGCAAGCCGGCGGGGCGCGACGATGGGGGTGTCGACCATGGCCCGGCGCTACTTGGCGACGGTTTCGTAATAGGTCCGGAAGCCGTTCCAGCGCCAGTTCTTCAATGTCTTGCGGATGCCGGCGACATTGTAGGTCTGGAACATGACGGCGAAGGGCCCCTCCTGCATCATCTGCAGCTGCAGGTCGCGATAGAGCGCGTTCCGCTTCTCCGGATCCGGCTCCAGCAGCGCCGCCTCGACCGTCCGGTTCGCGTCCTCGGAGGAGAAGGAGGCGTTCCAGCTTGGGTTCTGGGTCAGCTTGGCCTCGGCCCGGTTGTCCGGGTTGTAGACCAGCCGCGAGGCGTTGCCATGCGCGTCGGGAACGCTGGTCTGCCACGACGACATCGAGGTCTCGAAATCCCGGCCGCGCACGCGGCTGAACAGCTGGGCGTTCGCCATCCGCTCCACCGTCAGCTCGACGCCGATCCGGGCGGCGTTCTGCTGCACGCTCTGCGCGACCGGCGCGGCATGCGGCAGGGTGCCGATGAAGACGCTCGCCTTGAAGCCGTCGGGGTAGCCGGCCTCGGCCAGCAGCGCCTTGGCCTTGTCGAGATCGAGCGAGAAGGGTTGCCCTTCGGTCTCATCCAGCGCGCCGACCGCGCCGATCTGGGCGAAGCTGGCCCGCGGCACGCCGATGTTCGACATCACGGTCTTGGCCAGGCCGTCATAGTCGATCAGGTAGCGCATCGCCAGGCGGACCTTCGGGTTGGCGAAGATCGGGTTGGCGTTGTTGAACGACCAGTAGAACAGCTGCGGCCGGAGGACCCGGACGATCGACACGTCCGGCGAGGTCTCCAGATCCTTCAGATCCTCCGGCGTCAGGTCGCGGGCGACATCGACATCGCCCTGGGTCAGCAGCAGGCGCTGGGTTCCGGCCTCCGCCACATGGCGGATCAGGATGCGCTTCAGCGCCGGCGCCTGGCCCCAATAGGTGTCGTTCGCCTGCAACACCACAGCCTCGCCGGCGTTCCACTGCGCCAGCCGGTAGGGGCCGACGCATTCGGTGCGGGTCGTCAGGTATTTGTTGCCGAGGTCGCCATTCACCTCATTGGCCAGGATGGTCTTGCGGTCATGGGTGAAGGAGACGCGGTTCGCGGCGATCCCCTGCAGCACCAGGTTGGTCGGATAGGGCTTGTCGAGCTTGAGGACCAGCGTGCTGTCGTCCGGCGCGGTGATCTGGGCGTCGACCTTGTCCTTGGTGAAGCCGTACTCGTTCAGCGTCGCCGCATTGCCGAAGCCGAGCTTGACAACGCGCTGCATCGACCAGGCCGTATCGGCCGCCGTCGCCGGGTTGCCGGAGGGGAACACCGCCCCCTTGCGCAGATGGAAGGTGATCTGCTGGCGGTCGTCGGACACGTCCCAGCTCTCGGCGAACAGCGGCACCGCCTTGGCCTCGTCCGCCGGATCGACATCGACCAGCGGGTCGCAGGTGGTCTGCACGATCTCGTTGGTCACCACCTCGCCGATCTGGGCGGGATCGAAGGTGCTGATCGCGTCGACGTTCCAGGCCATGACCAGCGCGTTCGACGGCGTGGCCGCCCCGGCGGCGAACGGCGCCGCGCCGAGGACGGCACCGCAGACCGCGCCGAGGATGAGACGAAGCGGACGGGATCCGGGCGGCGCCGGACTCGAAGCAGCGAGCATCGTGGAGCCTCCGTGCTGTGCGGAAATCGGTGTCCGGCGCCGCTACTTGCTGGCCAGGGCGTAGTAGGTGCGGAAGCCGTTCCAGGTCCAGGTCTTCAGCGATTTGCGGATTGCGGCAGGGTCGTACATCTGGAACATGATCGCCATCGGCCCCTGCTGCAGGATCTGCTTCTGCAGGTCGTGATAGATCGCGTTCCGCTTCTCCGGATCGCTCTCCAGCAACGCCGCATCGACCTTCCTGTTCGCGTCCTCGGAATAGAAGGCGGCCCGCCAGGCCGGGTACTGGGTCAGCTTGGCCTCGGCCCGGTTGTCCGGGTTGTAGACCAGCCGCGAGGCGTTGCCATGGGCGTCGGGCACGCCGGTCTGCCAGGCCTGCATCGCTGTCTGGAACTCGCGGCCGCGGACCTTGCTGAACAGCTGGGCGTTGGCCATCCGCTCCAGCGTCAGCTCGACGCCGACCTTGGCGGCGTTCTGCTGCACGCTCTGCGCGATCGGGGCGGAATGCGGCAGGGTGCCGATGAAGACGGTGGCCTTGAAACCGTTCGGGTAGCCGGCCTCGGCCAGCAGCGCCTTGGCCTTGTCGAGGTCGAGCGAGAAGGGCTGCCCCTCCTTCTCGTCCAGCGCGCCGACGGCGCCGATCTGGACAAAGCTGGCCCGCGGCACGCCGGTATAGGCCATCACCGTCTTGCCGAGGCCGTCATAGTCGATCAGGTAGCGCATCGCCAGGCGCACCTTCTCGTTCGAGAAGATCGGGTCGGCGTTGTTGAAGGTCCAGAAGAACAGCTGCGGCTTCAGCACCCTGACGACCGACACGTCGGCCGAGGTCTCCAGGTCCTTCAGATCCTCCGGCGTCAGGTCACGGGCGATGTCGACATCACCCTGGGCCACCAGCAGGCGCTGCGTCCCCGCCTCCGCCACATGGCGGATCAGCACGCGCTTCAGCTTCGGCGCCTCGCCCCAGTATTTGTCGTTCGCCTGCAGCACCACGGCCTCGCCGGCGTTCCACTGCGCCAGCTTGTACGGGCCGACGCACTCGGTGTGGGTGGCGAGGTACTTGTTGCCGAGGTCGCCGTTCACCTCATTGGCCATGATGGCCTGCTTGTCCATCGTGGCGGCGACGCGGTTCGCGGCGATCGACTGCAGGATCAGGTTGGTCGGATAGGGCTTGTCCAGCTTGATCACGAGGGTGGCGTCGTCCGGCGCGGTGATCTGGGCCTCGACCTTGTCCTTGGTGAAGCCGAATTCGGTCAGCGTCGCCGCGTTGCCGAGGCCGAGCTTGACCACGCGCTGCATCGACCAGGCGGTGTCGGCCGCGGTGACCGGGTTGCCGGACGGGAAGGTGGCGCCCTTGCGCAGATGGAAGGTGATCTGCTGGCGGTCGTCGGAAATCTCCCAGCTCTCGGCGAAGAGCGGCACCACCTTGGCCTCGTCCGCCGGGTCGAAATCGACCAGGGTGTCGCAGGTGTTCTTGATGATCTCGTCGGTCACCACCTCGCCGATCTGGGCCGGGTCGAAGGTGCTGATGGCGTCGATGTTCCTGGCCATCACCAGCGCGTTCGACGGCGTGGCCGCCCCGGCGGCGAGCGGCGCCACGAGGATGGCGGCGCCGCAGGCCGCGCCGAGGAGATGTCGGAGCGGGCGGGATCCGGGCGACGCCGGGATCGGACGGGCGAACATGGATCGAGCCTCCGTGCTTGTTCTGTTGGTGTCGTCCGGCGCCCTCCGCGACCTTGTTCCGGGTGGCCGGCCTCGTTCGTCGGGCCGGTCTGTCCCGCAGGGTCAGTCCGCCTTGTCAGGCCGCCTTCGGCCGCGGCTGCAGCGGCGGCTGCACCTCCGCCGGGATCGGGCAGACATAGGGCGTCGCCGCGACCCGCTCCTGGTGATCCTGCTTGGCCCGGGCCATCAGCAACTCGTCATTCATCACGTCGAGCGCCGTGCCGGCCATGACCTTGGCGGCATGGACCATGCCCTTATGCGCGGCCGGCGCCATGCCCTGGGCGGTGATCTGCCAGGAATGGCCGGGCGTGCCGATGGCGTGGGTGGCGACCCGCGCCTGCACCGTCGGCACCACCCAGCTGACATCGGCGACGTCGGTCGACCCGATCATCGGCTCGCCCCTGGAGTCCTTCGGCACGATGAAGTCGCACAGCGGCAGATCCTTGCGCGGCGGCACCCCGACGCGGCGATAATCGGTGAGGATGTCCTCCTCGCTCAGCGTCGCCTGGATCTGGGCGGCATAGTCGCGGTCGGCCGCGTCGAACGGCACCGGGCCGAGGCGCAGCAGATGCTGGTGCATCGCCTCCTCCAGCGGCGTGTTGCCGAGCATGTTGGAGACGGCGCTCATGATCGAGATCGCGACCGAGGTCTCGGTCATCATCGCGGCGCCGTGGGCGATCTTCTTGACCCGTTCGTTCAGCGCCAGCATGCCGGCCAGGTCGCGGGCGCGGATGGCATAGCGCACCTTGGCCGAGGCCTGCACGACATTGGGCGCGATGCCGCCGGAATCGATCATGGCGTAGTGGATGCGGGCGTCGGACGGCATGTGCTCGCGCATGTAGTTGACGCCGACATTCATCAGCTCGACGGCATCGAGCGCGCTGCGGCCGAGATGCGGCGCCGCGGCGGCGTGCGAGGCGCGGCCGGTGAAGTGGAAGTCCATCCGGGTGTTGGCCAGCGACAGCGCCTCATCGACCCGGGTCAGCGACGCCGGATGCCAGGTGATGGCGATGTCGACATCCTCGAAGGCGCCGGCGCGCACCATGAAGGCCTTGGCCGCCCCGCCCTCCTCCGCCGGGCAACCATAGTAGCGCACACGGCCCGGCCGGCCGGTCGCGGCCAGGAAGTCCTTGACCGCGGTGGCCGCCAGCAGGGCGGCGGAGCCGAGCATGTTGTGGCCGCAGCCATGGCCGTAGCCGTTGCCGGGGATCGGCCTGGGCTCGGCGATGTTGGCCTCCTGGCTCAGCCCCGGCAGGGCGTCGTATTCGCCGAGGATGGCGATCACAGGCCCGCCCTCGCCCGCCTCGCCCATCACCGCGGTCGGGATCCCGGCGAGGCTCTCGGTCACGCGGAAGCCCTGGGCCTGCAGCATGGCCGTGTGCTCGGCGACCGACCGGTACTCGGTGTAGGCGATCTCGGGCATGCCCCAGATCCGGTCGCTCAGCCCCACGAACTCCGTCCGCTTGGCGTCGACCAGCTGCCAGATCTTGTCGGAATTCTGCATGGTTCTCGCTTTCGATCAGAGATGGCGGTCGAGGAAGGCGGCGACGGCGCCGAAGACGTCGTGCCGGTTCTCACGCCGCGCGAAGCCGTGCCCTTCATGCGGCACGCGGATGTAGTCGACCGGGCGGCCCAGGCCGCGCAGGCCGGAATGGATCATCTCGCTCTCGCCCGGCGGCACGCGCGGATCGTCCAGCCCCTGGGCCATCAGCAGCGGCACGCGGATGCGGTCCAGCTTGTGGATCGGCGAGATGCGCTCGAGCAGGTCCTTGTCGGAGACCGGGTCGCCATATTCGGCCGCCCGCAGGCGCCGGCGCCATGGGCCGGTGGTCTGCAGCAGGGTGTGGAAGCTGGCAATGCCGTAGAACTCGATGCCGAGGCGCCAGAGCTCCGGGTATTCGGTCAGCGCCGCCAGCACCATGAAGCCGCCATAGGACCGGCCGAAGACGCCGATCCGGGCCTCATCGACATCGTCCCGCGCGCCCAGCGCCAGTCGCACTGCCCGGAGGTCGGCGACGCTGTCCATCCGCAGCCCGACATCGTCGAGCTGATGGTAGGGCCGGCCATAGCCGGTGCTGCCACGGACATTCGGCGCCACGACCATGATGCCCTGCGCCAGCATGTACTGGATGTCGGCCCGGAAGGTCGGGGTCCACTGCGCCTCCGGCCCGCCATGGACGATGATCATCGCCGGGAAGCCGCCGGCCGGTGCCTCGCCCTGCGGCCGGTACAGCAGGAACGGCACCTGCAGCCCGTCGAAGCTGGCGATGCGCTGCACCTCCGGCTCGACGAAGCTATCGATCAGCTCGCTCGCGGGAGCATCGGTCAGCCGGCTCGCGATTCCCGTGGCAACGTCGTAGCCCCAGATCCCCGGCGGCGTCGCCGCGCCTTCCAGCGGGAAGACCAGGCCGCTGCCGTCGGGACGCCAGGACACCGAGCCGATCACGCCGGGCGGCAGCCCCGCCACCGCCGTCTCCGCGCCGCTGGCGAGGTCGCGGATCAGGAGGCGGGTCCAGCCCTCCTCGTTGATCACATAGGCCAGCCGGCCCTGGTCGGGCGACAGCGCCATCGCCTCGACATCCTGCCCCTCGGGCGCCGCCACCCATTCCAGGCTACGGCCGGCGAAGGACAGGAAGGCGATGCCCTGGAAGTCCCGGCCCTGGTCGGTCAGCAGATAGAGGCCGCTGCCGTCCTTCCGGGTCTTGGCGGCGACGTAGCGCGCCCGTCCGTCATGCGGCAGGAACGGCTCATAGGCGCCGGTCGCGAGGTCCAGCCGGAACAGGTCCTGGTCCATCGTGGCCCGGATGGAATCGCGCACCAGCAGCGCCTGCCCGTCCGGGAAGAAGGCCATGACCTCGCGGAACAGCTCGCCCTGATAGACGCAGCGCGCTTCCCGCGTGGCGACCTCCATCACATGGATGTCCATGTGGAAGCGGTCGCGGGCGTTCGACGCGTAGGCGATCCGCGTGCCGTCCGGCGACCAGGCGCCCCAGACATGGACCACGGTCGGGTCGTCGGTCAGCGCTAGCGGCGTGCCGTCGGCGCCCGGGATCAGCCACAGCTGGTGCCGCTCGTCGCCGCCGCAATCCATGGTGAAGACCAGATCCCGGCTCTTCGGGCTGAAGGCCAGGGCGCCGACCGGCTCCGGCGTCTCCGCCGCGCGCCAGGCGGCGCCGCCCGCGGCCGGCTGCAGCCAGATCTGGGGAAAGCCGGTCCGGTCGCCGAGGAAGGCCAGCAGCCCACCATCTGGCGACAGCGCCGGGCTCTTGGCGCCGGGGATGTCGAGATAAGGGCGGATCGCGGCGTCGGGCGTCATCGGGATCTCCTCACGCGGCCGCGCACGCCGGGGGTGTCGCACAGGCGATCGCTCACGGCACCCAGCGCCAGAGTCAGGGCCGGGGCGCGGTCGGTCGCCGCGTGGCTGGTCTCGTCGACGATGGTGGAGCGGGCCTCGGGCCAGGTCCGGTGCAGCGCCCAGCCCGTGGCCATCGGGGTCACGGTGTCGTAGCGGCCCTGCACGATCCCTGCAGGCAGCTCGCGGAGATCGTCGACCTTCAGCCGACGATTCCGGGATACCGCCGACCCCGCCTGGATGGCCCCGCCATCGGACACGTGACTGCCCCCTGCCAAACTGCCGGCCGTCTGTCGCGGCCGCCCGCCCAGCAAATGGGCAGGCCTAAATTATGATCATGATGTCGGTCGGCCGGAGGGGCGGCCAATTCATAATTGTCCGACTTCTATTCCAGATCGGCATAAAGATCTCGGCCGTTTCGGAGTCAGATGCTGGCCATAGCCGCATCGGCAGTATCGCCACCGGCGAGGGCTGGAGCCGCACCCTGATTGCGCATTCCCCCCCCGATCGCGCGTTCGCGGCCTCTCGCCCGAGGGCGGCGTGGCAACCGAGAGCTCCTGACGGACTAACGGTGCACGGCTGGAGGACTTGGCGAACCCTCCGTTCAAGTGGCAGGCAGGCCGGGCCTACACCGTTCCTTGAAAGTGGCCGCCCAATCTCGAGCGATCGTCAGTGACAGGCACGGAGCACGGCCGACCCGCCCTGCCCGGCTGGGGCTTGTACTCACTACACTTGCTGAAGTGAATGACGACCCCGGGAGCTTTAGGTCGACCAGCGACGGCAGCGGCGCTCAGCCATCGCTGGTCGATCAGGCTCTTTTCGTTCTTAGTGCGGGGGCGCCATTATCAATGGAGGCGCTACAACGGAACCCCCGGAACCTGCCAGATTCATATTGCCCTGGCGAAAAAACCGTTCGGGTTTGATGCAAGCGGGATTTTGAAGCGTAACTTGGATCGTATTGCCACGAGTGCCGGTGTTCTCCGCATCATAGCCACCACTGATGGGCCCGCCCGACACCCCGGCACTGACCCAAGCATTACGATGGCCGGACTTACGTCCGCACCCACACTGACTGTATACTTGACATCTAGGACAATATTGAAAATAGCGTTGGCTTCGCACATTTACAAACCTACACGTTCATTTGGATTTTTATTCTCTTCCTCTTGTCTATATCCCGCTATCACCGCGTAAGTTTGATCCATAGCGTTGCCAATCTTTAGTTCCTCTGGGGCACCACACTCCGCGGACTTTGCGTTCCGCACGAAGAAAGGAATAGTCCGGCGGTCAACACTACGATCTTATTCATTTAGACCTCCGATGAAGGTCGTTCGTTGAAATGTGCCGCATGCCCAAGATATGCCGCTTGGGCTCGTTTGTCGGCTTCTCTCTTTGGCCAACGCCTACGTGCCAACCCGGAATCGGGGAAGTAGGAAATCGCGCGGTGGCGCTCTCCCCTCCTCCCCGGCCGACCTGAGCCGGCCGAGGTGCGCCATTTCCGGCCATTGCCGTGGCATCCCGAAACCGGACATCGTCCAGGCCGACGAAGCTCTCGGTCCGGGCGCTGCCGCAATCGGTCTACACAGCGGAGTCGTCGATCCGAGCCAATAAGCCTTCATTCGGAATGGTCGCACCCACTGGAGCAACAATCTCAACAACACGGCCGTTGCATGGGCTCGGGATTTCGCTAGTTGCCTTGCTTGTTTCGACCTCCAGGAGAGGCTGGTCCCGCGTAACCAGTGAACCTACCTGCACCAGCCACTGCTGTACTGTTCCTTCATCGATGTCTTCGCCGAGTTGCGGCATAAGGACGTCGACCATGGTACCTCCGCAGGATGAAGGGTGTGAGATCACGAGCCGCCGCCCAACATGGAGGCGTTCGACCGTGTGTGTTCGAAGGGCTTCAAAACGCCTGGGTAAATGTATCCGGTCGGCTCGACAAAAAGGAGCATATTCCCGTAGCGGCCTTGTGGCACTCGCCCCCCGCTGCAACTCCCAAGAAACTCGAGCCGGACTTACTCCTCTTGACGTCGGCGGCGCCGAGCTCCACCGAGCCGCCGATCATCCCATGCAGACGATGAGTCCGGCAGGAGCGCGCCATATCCGGCCATCGCCCTCGGCTCTACGAAGCGGACACGCCCCGGCCAAGCCAGTGCGACCTATTGCGTCAGAGCCAAGCGGCTCTACCTGGACCTCACGTAGGCGAAGCAGTCACGCGGCTCGCTGCCGACATTCGGGTGCACGATCCATCGCCGAAGCAGCCCTTCACGCTCCAGACCGGCCTTCTCCATCGCCCTTGCGGAGCCGATATTCTCGCAGTTGCAGACATCTCCGATCCGCCAGATGTCGGCTTGGTCCAATGCCCATTGCGCCGCATGCGAAAGCACTTCAGTCATCAGTCCCATCCCCCAGAACGGGCGAGCAAGGACATACCCGTATCCGACGCAGTGCCGGGCGGGGGGCGCCACAGCGCGAAGGACCCGATGACCTTACCGTCCCACTTGCCGACGAGCACATAGTTCTTCGATTGCACCTCGAGCTGGCAACGAGCGATGTGCGCCTCTGTCTCTGCGATCGTGGCATGGGTCCTCCATGTCAGAAAGCGGTTCACCTCTGGATCCTGAGCATACCCATCGAAAAAATGGCCACGGCATCGATCGGCGCGATCGGTCGAAGCAGAAGTCTGGCGGTCTCAAGGCGCTCTGGGAACATGCACGCCACCCTGCCATGAAACTGAGATCTGTCAGCCGGTCCACCGTCCCGCAGCGTCCAGCTGGCTTGGCTCGGACGTGCCAAATGCGGCCATCGCGATCAGGCCTCCAAAGCGGAAATGGCCGCATGCGAACCCGAAGCGGACTTGCTGTCCCGGTTGGGATAGGCTGGCGCCATGAGTCGCACCGGCATTTCACTCGCCCTGCTGTCCGCGATCTTGTTCGGGGCCAGCACTCCTTTTGCCAAGCTGCTCCTCGGAACCGTCGATCCCTGGATGATGGCCGGCCTTCTCTACCTCGGGGCAGGGATTGGCTTGGCGTCCATTCACCTGTCGCGGGCCGTCTTGCGGCTTCCCGAGGTCGAAGCTCCGCTCCGTCGCTCGGATATTCCCTGGCTGGGTCTAGTGATCCTCGCGGGCGGCATCGGGGGACCGTTGTTGCTGATGTTCGGCCTCGCCCGCACCGATGCGGCCAATGCCTCGCTGTTGCTCAATCTTGAGGGCCTGGCCACCATGACCATCGCCTGGCTGGCGTTCCACGAGAATGTGGATCGGCGACTTCTGATCGGTGCTGTCGCGATCTTGGCCGGCGCCGCACTGCTGTCCTGGCAGGGGAGAGCGTCCTTCGACTGGGGTGCGCTGCTGATCGCCGGCGCTTGCCTGTGCTGGGGGATCGACAACAACCTGACGCGCAAGTTGTCGTCGGCCGACCCGGTGCAGATCGCCATGCTCAAAGGGCTCGTCGCGGGCGCGGTCAATCTGATCCTGGCATTCACCAGTGGCGGGAAACTTCCGGCGGCGGACATCGTCTTGGCTGCAGGGATCGTCGGCTTCCTCGGGTACGGCGTGAGCCTCACGCTCTTCGTTCTAGGCCTGCGTCATCTTGGCGCCGCGCGGACGGGAGCCTACTTCTCGCTCGCGCCGTTCGTTGGCGCGGTGCTGGCCGTCACAATGTTGGGGGAGCCGCTCTCGGCAAAGCTGTTGATCGCGGGTTGCTTGATGGCTTTGGGGCTTTGGCTTCATCTGTCCGAGCGGCACGACCACGAGCACACCCACGAGGCGATGGATCACGAGCACCGACATCGGCACGACGAGCACCATCACCACGAGCACGGGTCCGACGTGCCGCCTGGAGAACCCCACACGCACTGGCACCGGCATACGCCTCTCGTGCATCGACACCCCCACTACCCCGACCTACACCATCGGCATGGCCATGGGCATGGACACTGAGATCTGAAGGAAGGTCCGGAATCCGCCGATTCTGTTGAAAAGTCGGAGCGCCATTTCCGCGCGCAACAAAGAGACTAAAAGTAGGCGGCCGGAGCACAAAAAGATGCTAGATGGCGGCCGGATCTGCAGCAAACTCGCTCGATTTTGCACTCCAAGTAGTCGTTCGGGACTTTTTCAACGATATCCGCCCATTCCTGCCGGCGCGACCAGGCTGAGATGCGCCATTACCAGCCGTCCTGCCCAGTCCCCAACAACGGGCATCGACTGAATTGGAGGATCCCTCCCACTTCGGTTGAGGGTGACGAATAACGGCGTCCCAAAAAACAGACGCAGCTGGCGCTGCCGCATTGCGGACAGTTGGGCCGCAAAAGGCAGTGTTTCCCGTATCGCACTTTCGGTGAGGATCGATCGGCTCTTCGTCGTGTTGATCCGGTCGGATGTGTTTACTCAGTTCGGAGGGCCAGAGATGAACGACCACCCGGAGACCGCCCGGGTGTCCACGGGCAGCAAGGGGCTGGACGACATTCTCTGTGGGGGGCTCGACCCCGACCGGCTCTATCTCTACGAAGGCCAGCCCGGCACCGGGAAGACGACGATCGCGCTGCAGTTCCTGCTCGAAGGAGTCCGGAACGGCGAGCGCGTGCTGTTCGTGACGCTGTCCGAGACGGAACGCGAGCTCACGCTGGTGGCGCAGCGTCATGGCTGGTCACTCAAAGGCATCGACATCTTCGAGCTGGTGCCCCCGGAGACCACCCTCGACCCGGCGCTGCAGGTCACCGTGTTCCATCCGGCCGAGATGGAGCTGAGCGAGACGATCAACCTGATCTTCGACCGCGTGCAGCAGTTCGATCCGACCCGGGTGGTGATCGACAGCCTGTCCGAGCTGCGGCTGCTGGCGCAGAACCCGCTGCGTTATCGACGCCAGGTGCTGGCCCTGAAGCACTTCTTCGCCAAGCGCCGCTGCACCGTGATCGTGCTCGATGACCTGACATCGGCGCAGAACGACCTGCAGCTGCATTCGATCTCGCACGGCGTCGTGCTGCTGGAGCAGTTGGCGGTCGACTACGGCAGCGGACGGCGCCGCCTGCGCGTGGTCAAGATGCGCGGCATTCAATTCCGGGGCGGCTTTCACGATTTCACCATCACCTCCGGCGGCCTGCGGGTCTTCCCGCGGCTCGTCGCGTCCGAGCACCACGCGGAGTTTCCCGCGAGCGTGGCGCCCAGCGGGAACGCCGATCTGGACGCGCTGCTCGGCGGCGGGCTTGACCGCGGCACCAACGCGCTGCTGATCGGCGCCGCCGGCGTCGGCAAATCATCGCTGGCCCTCACCTTCGCCATCGCCGCGGCACAGCGCGGCGAACACGCGGTGATCTTCGCCTTCGACGAAGGGCGCGGCACGGTCGAGGCGCGTGCCCGCACGCTCGGCCTGCCGCTCGACGAAGCCCTGGCCTCGGGGCGGATCCAGTTCCGCCAGGTCGACCCGGCCGAGCTGTCGCCCGGCGAGTTCGCTAGGCTGGTGCGCGACGCCGTCGAACACGACGGTGCCAGGCTGATCGTCATCGACAGCCTAAACGGCTATCTCAACGCGATGCCGGACGAACGCTTCCTCGTGTTGCAGATGCACGAGCTGCTGAGCTATCTCAACCAGCAGGGCGTGCTGACGCTGCTGCTGCTGGCACAGCACGGCATGGTCGGGCCGCAGGAGACGCCGATCGACATCAGCTATCTCAGCGACGCGGTGATCATGGTCCGGTACTTCGAGGCGATGGGGGAGGTCCGCCGCGCTCTCTCGGTCGTCAAGAAGCGGACCGGAAACCACGAGCACACGATCCGGGAGTTTCGCCTCACCAGCACGGGCATCCATATCGGGCCGCCGCTCTCGGACTTCCGGGGCGTCCTGACCGGGACGCCGGAATATGTCGGAAACGCCGAGCCGCTGCTGCAGCCCAGTGGGCAGAATGGAGCCTGATCCGCACAGCCTGCGCGTCCTGGTGTTCGCGCCCATCGGGCGGGACGGCCCGGCCTCCGCGGAGATCCTGACGCGGGAGGGCCTGACCGCAGCGATCTGCAGCAATCTCGACCAGCTGCTGGCGGAGCTGGAGGCCGGGGCCGGCGCGGCCTTCGTCGCCGAGGAAGCCATCGTGGGCCGGGACATCACCGGCCTGCTCCGATGGGTGGACGCCCAGCCGCCCTGGTCCGACCTGCCCTTCGTCCTCCTCACCAGCCACCGCGAGCCGGAGGCGGTCGCCGCTTGGCGCCTGGACATCGTCCAGCGCCTGCGCAACGTCACCCTGGTCGAGCGGCCGGTGCAGCCGATCAGCCTGTCCAGCACGCTGCAGGCGGCGCTGCGCGGCCGCCAGCGGCAATACGATGTGCGCGGCTTCATCGAGGCCCGGGAGCGCACGGCCCAGGAGCTCGAGGCCCAGGTCGCCGCCCGGACGGCGGAGCTGAACGCCAGCAACGCCCAGCTGCGCGAGGAGATGGCGGAGCGCGCGCGCGGCGAGGAGCAGTTCCGGCTGCTGATCCAGAGCGTGACCGACTACGCCATCTACATGCTGGACCCCCGGGGCCGGATCAGCAGTTGGAACGCCGGGGCCGAGCGCATCAAGGGCTACACTCCATCGGAGATCATCGGCGAGCACTTTTCCCGCTTCTACACGGATGAGGACCGCGCCGCCGGCCTGCCGGCGATCGGCCTCGCAACAGCAACACGGGAAGGGCGGTTCGAGAGGGAAGGATGGCGGGTCCGCAAGGATGGGACTCGGTTCTGGGCGCATGTGGTCATCGATGCGATCCGTGATGATGCCGGAACCCTGACCGGCTTCGCCAAGGTGACCCGCGACATCACCGAGCGCCTGAAGTCGCAGAAGCAGCTGGAGGAGGCCAGGGAGGCCCTGTTCCAGTCGCAGAAGCTGGAGGCGATCGGGCAGTTGACCGGCGGCATCGCCCATGACTTCAACAACCTGCTGATGGTCATCCTCGGCAGCCTTGCGCTGATGCGCAAGCGCCTGCCGCCGGAGACGGGCGCCGCCCTGTCGCTGCTCGACAATGCCGTCCAAGCGGCCCAGCGCGGCGCGACTCTGACCAAGCGGATGCTGGCCTTCGCCCGCCGCCAGGAGCTGAAGATCATGGCCGTCGACATTCCCGACCTGGTGCGCGGCATGGCCGACCTGCTGCAGCGCTCGCTGGGGCCGTCCATCACCATCGAAACCCGGTTCCCGCTCGGACTGCCGAAGGCGTCGACCGATCCCAACCAGTTGGAATCCGCCCTGCTGAACATCGCGGTCAATGCCCGGGACGCTATGCCGGAGGGCGGATCGATCACCATCGCCGCCAAGGCCGCGACCGCCGACGAACCGGCTCCCGGCCGCTATGTCTGCCTGTCGGTGACCGACACCGGGCAGGGCATGGACCCGGAGACGCTCGCCCGGGCGACGGAACCGTTCTTCACCACCAAGGGCATCGGCAAGGGAACCGGGCTCGGCCTGTCGACGGTGCATGGGCTGATGGAGCAGTCGCATGGCCGGATGGTGCTGGCCAGCCGGAAGGGGACCGGCACCACGATCGAGCTGTGGCTGCCCGTGGCGTCCGCCGAGGCCGATCTGTCGCCGCCGGCGGACGAAGCCTCGGTTCCGAAGGCATTGGCTGGCCCAACCGGACTGCACATCATGGCTGTGGACGACGACGGCTTGGTGCTGATGAACACGATCGCGATGCTGGAGGAGTTGGGCCATGTCGTCGTCGGGGCGATCACGGGGGCCCGGGCACTTGAGTCGCTCCGCCGCAAGGCTGCGGATCTCGTAATCACTGACCATGCCATGCCGGGGATGACCGGAGCCGAGCTGGCCGAGCGGATCGCGGCGGAATGGCCTGGGCTTCCGGTGATCCTGGCTACCGGCTATGCCGAGTTGCCGATGGGGATTGCGGCCAATCTGCCGAAGCTCGCCAAGCCCTTCTCGCTGGACGAGTTGGAGTCGGCGATCCGCTCCGCTGCCTCTGCCCAAACGTAGATTGTACCGCTCAGCGCGAGCGGTCGACCTGCTGGGCCAATCGTAATCGGCTGTGGTGCGCCACAAGCGGCCGCTGCGGTGACATCTCGAGACCGGACATTGTTTCAGCCCGGTAGAATCCGGCGCTCTCGTCAACTTATTCTCAGAGTGCGGCCAGAAGGATCTCTGCCGCGGTCCCTGGTGACCGGCGGCACCCCTGCTCGATCCGGGGGATCGCAGCGGATAGAATGCGGGGATGCCGCCGGCGGCGAGATCATGATGGTCTCCTCGTGATCGGGGTTGGGTTTCCCGGCGCTCACGCCCACGCGGCAATTCCGGTCGCGAAGTCGCGATAGGAGTGCAGCGGCCGACCTAAGATCCTGGTCAGGCGCTCGACGTCGCCGGCCTCCGGGATCATGCCGTCGCTGACGTAACGCTCGGCCATCAGGCGCATCTCATAGGCCATCCACTTCGGCATGAAGGTCGCCAGGTTCCGCTCGAACCCGGTGGGATCGTCGCCGGCATAGAGGACCGGGCGGCCCAGGATCTTCGACCAGATCGCGGCCACGTCCGGGCCCGTCAGCGTGTCAGGACCGACCAGGTTGATGGTTTCGATCGGTAGCTTGCCCGGCGCCTGGTCACGGCGGATCAGCTCGATCGCCGCCACCTCCGCGATGTCGCGGGCGTCGACCATGGCGACACCCTTGCCGCCGATCGGCATCGGATAGACGCCGTGGTTGAGGATGACGTCCTTGATCATCAGCTCGTTGTCGATGAAGTAGGACGGACGCAGGATCGTGGCGCTGAAGCCCATCTGTTCGATCATCCGCTCAGCGCCGGATTTCACCGCGAAGTGCGGCACGTTCACGAAGCGGTCCGCGTGGATCACCGACAGGTAGACGACGCGATCGACGCCCGACTCGCGGGCGATGTTCAGGGTAACGAGCGCCTGGGTGAATTCGTCGCCCGTGACCGCGTTGAGCAGGAACAGCGTGCTGACGCCGGCGAATGCGGAGCGCAGCGCGTCGATATCGAGCAGGTCGCCCTGTGCGACCTCCACGCCGGCCGGGAAACCGGCCTTCGCGGGATCGCGGGTCAGCACGCGCACCGCGGCGCCGCGCTTGACGAGCTGGTTAACGACATGGCGGCCGACACGACCGGTGGCGCCGGTAACAAGGATGGTCATGGGGATGACTCCGGTTTGGGGCGAAAGACATCCTGTAAATGACCGATCCATTTCCGAGCCGGGAGATGCTATATTTGGACACACCGTCTCATTGGTGGAACATCGATGGATCTGCTTGCTCTCGCTGATTTCAATCTCGTCGCCCGCCACGGCGGGTTCGGTCGAGCCGCACGCGCTGCGGGGCGTCCCAAGGCGACCCTGTCCAGGCGGGTTGCCGAGCTGGAAGCCGCCCTCGGCCTGCGCCTGTTCGAGCGCGGCTCGCGCGCGCTGAAGCTCACTGAGGAAGGACGCGCGCTGTTCGTGCGGGCGGGTCCATTGCTGACCGAGCTCGAAGAGACGGCGGCGGCGATCGCCTCCGGCGGTGAAAGGCCGCGAGGCCGGTTGCGGATCAGCGCCCCGTTGCTGTTCTCCCAGACCGCGATGGGCAAGATCGCCGCCGGGTTCGCCCTGACATACCCGGAGGTGAGGCTCGAGGTCTCGACCGAGGACCGTGCCGTCGACCTGATCGAGGAGGGATTCGATCTGGTGATCCGGGTCAACCCGGATCCCGATGACAGCCTGGTTGGACGGGCCTTCCTGCACGACCGGCTGGTGGTCGTGGCAAGCCCCGGGCTCGACCGGCCAGCCGGAGATCTCGCGGCTCCTGCCGTCGTCCGCTCGGCAGCCGATCGAGTGGCCTGGACCGTGAAGACGCCCGCTGGCCGGGCCATGATCGCGATCGAGCCGGTCCTCGCCCTGTCATCGCTCATCATGGTCCGGGATGCCGTGCGGGCGGGCGTCGGTGCCGGCCGCCTCCCCGTGTCGCTCGTGAGCCATGATCTGGCCGACGGCTCGCTGGTGCACTGGGGCAATGTCGAGGGACCCGACATCGCCTTGTGGGCTCTCTACCCGTCCAGGCGGCTGCTCAGCGCTCGGGTATCTGCCTTTCTCGACTATCTGAAACAGGCATTTCCGATGGGTACGCCCGACGAGCTGGCGGCCTACATCGGCAAGTGACGGCCGCTGGATTGATAATCGAACAGGCCGCGAACGCCTCGATGCCGGAGGTCTCCACGGGTGGCGTCGCCGCCCTCGAGGCGCACCGCGATGCGACAGGCGAGGCTGCTACGGCGCCTCCCGAGGTTCGGCGCACCGTGCCGCTGAACGTCGTCGGCGACGCTGCCGAGAGGTCGGCGTCCGTCCCTACCTGCCAGCATTGCTTGGCTCGACCGCGCCAATAGGAGACATAGCGACCACGCCTCAGAAGCGGACGCGGTAGTCGCCTGTGGTAGGATTGGCTCGCCCACATCGGCGGGCGTTGGCGCGGGAGGGAGGCCTTGGAGTGATAGGCCATGCCGATCACCAGTGATCCAAACTCCTCAACGAGTCGACGAGTCCCATGGAACAAGGGCTGGCTAGTTGGACAGAAGCGGCCGCTGAGGCCGAAGGACGTCTGGTCCATACGCGCACGGCTCGAAATCGATGGCCGCGAGCGAGATCTAACCCTGTTCAATCTCGCCATCGACAGCAAGCTCCGGGCCGGCGACCTGGTCAGCTTGAAGGTTGAAGACGTTCAGGTCGGTGGCCGCACCCGCGAGCGAGCAACCATCATTCAACAGAAAACTGCCCGGCCGGTCCAATTCGAGCTGACCGACAGCACTCGCAAGTCGATACAGGCTTGGTTGGCGCGCCTCGGCTCAGATGCAGGCTTCCTGTTCCCCAGCCCACTCAGGAGCCAAACCCATCTTTCGACACGCCAGTACGCGCGCATCGTCCACGGCTGGGTGTCAGATGCCGGCCCGGACAGCCCAGCCTACGGAACACACTCGATGCGTCGTACAAAGGCGGCCCAGATCTACCGCAAGACTGGCAGTCTGAGAGCGGTCCAGCTCCTGCTCAGAGAGTACCGTCCGATACCTCGGCATCGAGGTTGACGACGCCCTCAGCATTTCTGAACAGCTCGACCTGTGAGGTTGTTTGGAGGGGGGCTCGCCGCCCCGACGCATCTCGCCGGTCGGGAGCGGAAGTCCTCTGCCCCGGCCGGCCCGCGCCATGTGGGACCTTCGCAATCGGACGCAATGCGGACATTCGGCTGACTTGCCGGCCGGTGATGCCTGAGCGGAATTCATCGTCCTTCACACTGCCGGCGGTGCCTTGACGAGCGCCATCCCCTGTTGCGCGACGGCGGCGGCCGAGGGCTCGCCGCCGGCGACCTGCACGGTCGGAAACGCGAATTTAATGCCGTTGGCGTCGAACGCCTTCTTGATCAGTGCAAAGGCCCGCCGGCGGATGACGAACTGCTCGCCCGGCTTGGCCATGAGTTTCAGACGGATCTGGATCGCGTAGTCGCCGAACTGCTCCACGCCCTGCATCTTCAGCGTGTCGATGATGTGCGGCGCCAGCTCGGGATCCTGCGCCAGCTCTTTGCCGATCTCCTTCACCAGCTTCTTCACCTGGTCGAGATCCGTGTCGTAGGTGACGCCGATGCTGAGCTTGTCGATCACCCAGTCGCGACTCATGTTCTGGATCGCACCCAGCTCGCCGAACGGCACGGTGAAGAGCGGGCCGCGTTGGTGCCGCAGCTTGACCGAGCGCAGGCTGAATGATTCGACGGTGCCCTTGTATGCGCCGCTCTGCACGTATTCGCCGACGCGGAAGGCGTCGTCGAGCAGGAAGAACATGCCGCTGATGATGTCCTTGACGACCGTCTGGGCGCCGAAGCCGATGGCGACGCCGACCACGCCGGCGCCGGCGATCAATGGTGCGATCTCGACGCCGAGCGACGACAGCGCCATCAGCGCCGCCATGACGAGAAGGATGATGAACAGGACGTTGCGGAGGATCGGCAGCAGGGTCCGGAGCCGCGCCTGCCGCCGCACCTCTTCGCTGTTGGCATGGCCGCCGGGGACCTGCGTCGATGCGAGGGCGCGGTCGATCAGCGCCCGCGCGATGTGCCAGGCGACGTCGGCGAGGAGGAGGATGATCACCGCGTTGATCGCGCCCCGGACCAGCCGGGTGAGCACGGTGTCGCCGACCGTGAGCGCACCCAGATCGACACGGAAGCCGCGGGCGAGCAGCAGCGCCGCACCGATGATCAGCACCGCCCGCACCCCGCGCTCCAGGCCCACGGCGAGCGCACCCGGCGCCCCGCCGGCGCCGGACTCGCCGGCCGGCCGGAGCACGTGGTTCACCGAACGCTGCGTCGCCCGGATCAGCACGGGCAGAGCGACGACCACGACCCCCAGCCAGAACAATCCGATGGCGCTGACCACCCAGAACAGCCACAGCGCCAGGAAATAGGTCGAGAGCAGCCAGGCGCTCGCAGAACCGACGCGCCGGCGCCGGCGCCGGCCGAGCTCGGGAGCTTCCTCGACCGCGGCGCGCGGCCGGCGCCACGCGATCTCGATGCCGAGAGCCAGGAGGCCGAGGCCGAGCACGTAGGCGACGAGCTGGCGCATATCCATGGTGAAGCCGAGCGTGCTCAGCAGCCCGAGCGTGGCCGAGCCGAAGGCGAACCAGCCGACGAACAACCCGAGCCGGAGGTGCCAGAACCGGGCGGCGCCGTTGTCCATCGGCACGATCCGGAACCGCTCCTCGTCGCCGGATCGCCGGCCGCCCGGCGCCAGCAGGACGCGGCCGATGACCAGCGCGAGGCGAAGGGCGACGAAGGCCACGAGATAGCCCAGCACGATCTCCCGCAGCAGCATCGGCCATTCAAGCGCCAGGAAGGCGCCGATGCTGCCCAGGGCGAACACCGTCACCAGCCCCAGCCCGTCGGCGAGTCGCAGGCCGATCAGGCGCAGGCGCTCGCCGACCGTGCCGGGCTGCGCCACGCCGATCCGCTCGCGCACCCGGGCGGTCGCCCGCCGGAACAGCCATTCGGCGCCGAAGCCCAGGGCCGCGAAACCGAGCGCGAGCAGCAGCACCTTGAGCGGCCCGCGCTCCTCGACCTCGAGGTAGAGGGTGGCGCCGGCCCGGCGGAATTCATCGGGCAGCGCCGGCAGGGCGGCGGCCAGCGCCGCCGTGTGGTGACGGATGGCTTCCAGCCGCGTCGCGAGATCGTGGGAGGGCGAGGCGGCGGCATCGACGGCGTCGGCAGCTGCCGGACCGGGCGTCGTCGCGGTCTTGCCGGCGATGTTCTGCTGCGCAAGCCAGTCTCGCACGGCAGGGTCTGCCAGAAGGTCGAGGAACCTCTGCACCGCCGGCTGCGTCACTTCGGCCGGGGCCGGCGCCGCGTCCTCGGCCGCCGCGGCCGAGGCGCCGGTAAACAGGCCCGCGACGGCAAGCGCGGCGAGCAGGCGAGCGACGGCGTGGAGCATCATCGGCACGGCCGTCATGGCCGGATGCCTCGTCATCCGGGCCTCTCTCGTTGAGTCGAGGGTGCGGGCCACAGCAGAGCTGTCAGGCAAAAGGTGCAGACGATGGCGAACAGCACCAGGCCGATGCGGGTGGCGAAGCTGTCCGGCGTGCTGGCGGGCAGCGGCGATACGCCCAGGCCGAACAGGATCAGGAAGGTGGTGAGCGCGCCGGCATAGACCTCGCCGGCCTTGGGATCCGCCGCCGCCCGGCCGCCGAACAGCAGCCCGACGACGAGGACTATCAGGAAAAGGAAGGGCAGGGTCGGGCGCAGCTCGACGAAGGCGAAGGCCAGCGAAGCGACGATGCCGCCGAGGAGATTGACGATCATCAGCCCGAAGGCGGCGCGGCCGCTGACGGCCAGATCGAGCTGGATCAGAAGCGAGGCCACGGTGATCGGCACGACCATGGCGGTGGAAAAGCGGCTGTCGACCAAGCACAGGACGA
Organism: Inquilinus ginsengisoli; assembly: GCF_031453975.1. Lineage (NCBI taxonomy): Bacteria > Pseudomonadati > Pseudomonadota > Alphaproteobacteria > Rhodospirillales > Rhodospirillaceae > Inquilinus > Inquilinus ginsengisoli. The sequence goes on along the minus strand of NZ_JAVDPW010000001.1, from coordinate 671,741 downwards.
CCATGGCCAGCAGGATCGCGGTGTTGGCCAAGGCCCGGCGGACCGCCCGGTCGACGCCGGACGCGACGGTGGGCGCAGGGGCATCGCCGCCGGGATCGGGAAAGACCGCATGGGCGAGCCAGGTGAGGACGACACCCCCCAGCACCCCCTTGAACAGGATGAGGACGATGCTCTCGTCCAGATCCTTCTGCAGGATGCCGAGCATCGGCACCATCACGGCGATGACGATGATGAGGAAGGCCGCCGCCCCGCCCTTGCCCTGCGCCTGCAGGAGGAAGCAGGCGAAATAGATCAGACCGAGCAGGATGAGCAGCACCGCCGGCCGGTCGCCGAAGAGCCCGGTCAGCCAGACCAGGGCCTCGCCGGCGACCAGGATCAGCACGATCATGCCGACTGCCTGCTTCGCCCCGAGCGGGCGCGGGCTGGCGACGAGGAATTGCGCCGCGAACATCGGCGCCAGGAAAGGCAGGATCTCACCCTTCGCGACCCCCACGGTGAAGCCGACGGCCACTGCGGCGGCGATCCGCAGGCCCTGCCGCCGCGCCCGCAGGACGGGCCTGAAGGGCGGGGCCTGGGCGGCCTCAACTGACATAGGTCAGCACCGAGATCAGCCGGATCCAGACATGGCCGACGGTGTTCACCACCGGATTCTCGCCGGTATAGATCACCACATTGACCTGCGAGCCGTAGCGGATGCCGCGCGGCGGCGGGTCCTTGAAGACGAGCCGCACCGGGAAGCGTTGCGGCTCGCGCACCCAGCCGCTCTGGTTGCGGATGGTCGGCAGGCCGGTGGAGGGGTCCACGCTGCCCTGGGATACGCCCCAGCCGACGCTCTCGACGCGCATGGCGAAGACCGTGCCGGGCAGGGAATCCAGCACCACCTCCGCCTCGTCGCCGGGCGCCATGTATTCCAGGCTGTTCTCCTTGTAGGCGGCCGCGACCCAGATCGTGCCGGCGTCGATGAAGGTCAGCGCCGCCTGGCCGGTGCCGACCACCTGGCCCACGCCGAGCTGGAGATTGGTGACGACACCGTCGGACGGGGCGAGGACGGTCGTGTGCAGCAGGTTCAGGCGGGCACGCTCGAGAGCGGCCAGGGCTTCCTTGAACTGCGGATTGTCATTGCCCTGCGGTCCGAGCTCCTCGCGCGCCTTGGCGAGATCGGCTTCCGCGCCGGTGACCGTCGCTTCCGAAACGCCCAGGGCCGAATTGGCCTCGTCGAGCCTGGAGCGGGCATAGACGCCGCGTTCGACCAGGGTCCTGGCGCGCTCCGCCTGCGCCCGCACATTCTCGCGATCGGCCTGCGCCTGCACCAGCTTGGCCTGGGCGGATTCCACCGCCTGGGTCGAGGCGCCGATGGTCTGGCCGATGCGTTCGAGGCGCGCCTGCGCTTCGGACACGGCGATCTCGTAGGGTTGCGGATCGATGCGGAACAGCACCTGCCCGGCCGCCACCCGGGCATTGTCGGTGACGCCGACCTCAAGCACCCGGCCGGCGACCTCGGACGCCATCCGCACCACATAGGCCTGAATGACAGCCTGCGAGGATGAGGGCGTCAGCCGCTCCATCACGACCGACAGCGCGAACAGCACGATGGTGACCGCGACGACGATGAGCGCCGTCCGCCGCAGGGGATTTTTCGGCGGTCTTTGCGCTGGCGTCGGCGGCGGCGCGACGGGACCTGGGGTGTCCGGGGAGGCTCTGTCGTCGGTCATCGTCCGGGCTACCTCGCTGGATGCGGATGTGTCGGTGGCCTTTCCGGCGCACGCAGTGGCTGCGCCACCCCGTGCCTAAGCGGGCCTGCCGTCAGTATCCCGGCGGCCGGGTCTGCCACGGATATCCCTGGGCCCCCAGTTTGAGACCGAGATCGAACAGCGCCCGCATGTAGGTCTGGTCGAAGGGTGTCTCGAGCTTCACGTCGAAGCTGGACGGGATATAGGCGAGATGGAAGCCGACCCCGTCCCGCTGGCTGACCGTATAGATCCGGTAGAGATCGCCGACGCCCTGGGTCTGGATCAGCGAGGAGATGGCGCGGCCCGCGATGCTCAGGGTGCTGCGCCTGACGTCGGCCCAATCGGCATCGAGGCGGGCGTTGCGGATGACGTAGACGTCGCGCCGGCGCACAATGCCCGCCTTCTTGGCGAGTTCTCCGATCTTCAGCGATGGCGGGTAGATGAAGACCTGAGCGGTCGCGCCGCCGTCGACATGCATTTCTTGATAGGGCTGCCCGTCCGCCGTGACATCGATCATGACCGGCGGGAAAGCCCCGGGGATGGCGGTGGAGGCGACGAGGATGCTGCGGACCAGCTCCAACGCCCCAGGGTCGCCGCTTGCCGCGATCTTGCCGATGTTCCAGATCACGCCGCGCTGCGCGTCCAGGTCCGTGGTTCCGATCAGCAGGATGCGGCCCTTTTCGTGTTCGCGGGCGATCGCGGCGAGCAGGTCGGGGGTCACATATTTGGCGATCGTTCGGCGCAGCGGGGCCGTGTCGGCCATGGCATCGTCGGTCAGCGCGGCGAGGAAGCCGCGCGATTCGAGCACTTCGGCCGCGGTGATCGAGGTGTAGATCCCGGCCAGCCTGTCGTCATACGCCGGGCCGAGAAAGGCGAAGGGCGCGGTCAGCGCCCCGGTGCTGACCCCGGTTACCACCTTGAATTCCGGGCGCGTTCCGGTCTTGGTCCAGCCGACCAGAAGGCCGGCGCCGAATGCGCCATTCTCGCCACCGCCCGACACGGCGAGATAGCTTGCTGGCGGCAGCGGGCCCTTGTGGCCGGCGGCCGCAAGGACGGCGCGTTCACGGTCGACCGAGGCCCGCGCGTCGGCCTCGATCGTGCCGAGGTGATCCGGCGGATAGTAGCGGACGCCCTGCATCGAGCCGATGGTCGCGTTGAACTCGTGACGTTCGGGCACCGCCGCCAACCGGGTCGGAGGGGAGCAGCCGGAGGCAATAAGAGCGACGGCCAGGATGACGAGCCGCGGAAGATCGCGTCGCGCCGACGGGCGGATCGCGCGGCATCGAGACCAGACGCGCGCGATGACAGCGGATGAGATCATAGTCAGCCTCCATTGGGCATTGGGGGCGAGCGGTCTCTACCGGTCCGTCGCGACCAACGGTGAACCTCCGCCGGAATCAGACGCGCGCCTGTCAAAGGAAACCGGCCAAGGGAACCGCACACCTGCGCTCCCGTCCGTTGACGGCGACGTCGCTCGACGCCTCAAGCTGCCTCATGCCGGCAGCGCGGCCAAGTTGCCTACGGGTGGTCGGGGGGTAATTTACCCCTTCCAACATGCCGGAAACGGGCCGCCTGCCGCGAGATAAGCTTTTGCCAATGGCCTCGCGTGATGTACCGTGGTGTCGTTGGGATCGATACCTCGGCGGTCCGAATATTTGCGTATTTGTCATCTCATTTTGTTCAGGGCCGACGCGATATCCATTTCCAGATCCTCTACGAGCGTGCGGTATTCATGAACGATCTTGTCGTCCATCGAACGTCTGGCGGTGAGGCCGTCCAGGGTCTCCACCGCCAATTGGTGGTCTTCGCAGAGCGAGCGGAACGTCTCACTCTGCCCGACCAGGCGGCCGATCAGGTCTGCCTGATCCGGAAATCGCTCGATGGCCTTCTTCATGCATCGGCAGCCCTCACAAACGGCCGCCACCGCGGTCTGCGGTCGCTTCGAGCCGGACGCCTGCTGCCTTGACCAGGATCAAATAGGAACCGAACGAGCGGGAGTAATTTACGGTATCAATCGAGGCGTCGCCGCAGGGAGGCGGCCACAGAATGGACGCGTCAATCCACCGACGGTCCGGCGCGGGAATTGAAAATCGGCCCAACGAAGCCGAGCGGAGCGACGAAACCGGACCTCCGAGACGATCGCAATTCCGGAAGAACAGGTGCGCGCCCGCCGCCCGCCCTGGCGACATGGCCTCCACCTCCCGGAGGGCGCCGTGATGCCGGATGCAACCTCACCTGTCCTGCCGGTCGGGGCGATCCGCGAGGCGCTCGAACACATTCTCGCCAGCACGGATTTCGATGCCTCCGAACGGAACCGCCGCTTTCTCCGGCACGTCGTCGAAGAGACGCTCGCGGGGCGGGCTGACCGCATCAAGGGCTACAGCGTCGCCATGGCGGTCTTCGATCGCGAGGCGAGCTTCGACCCGCAGATCGATCCGATCGTCCGGATCGAGGCCAGCCGGCTGCGTCGTTCGCTGGACCACTACTACCTCACCGGCGGCCAGGACGACGCGGTCCGCGTCAGCATCTCGAAGGGCGGCTATGTCCCGACCTTCACCGTCAAGGAGGCCGCGGATCCGACGATCGATTTGCCCGGTGCGGCACTTCCCGCATCGCCGCCGCGTCCGGCCGATCCGGTTTCAATCGGCCCGCCCGAAGCCCACCCGGTGCGGGAGAACCTCGGCCGGCTGCCCCGGTGGCTTCCGTGGCACGTCATCCTGGTCGCGATCGTCGCGCTGGTCGCCGTCTGGCGCCTGGGGGCGCTGCCTTGGCCGCCCCATGCGCAGACCGAGGCGACCAGGCGTCAGGGCCCGGCCGTGGTGGTGGCGCCGCTGGAGGAAGGCGATGCCGAAGCCGCACGGCTGCATCTCGGGCCGGGCCTGACCCGCGAAGTCATCGCCGCGCTGAGCCGTTACAGGAATCTCTTCGTGTTCGGCAACGACACCAGCCTCCAGCCCGCTCCGGGGAACAGCGCCGATGCCCTCGCGCGGCAACTGTCGGCTGATTATGTGCTGTCGGGGACCGTCAGCACGACGCCGGACCGCATCCGGCTGCTGGTCTCGCTGGTCGACGCCAGGTCGGGTCGCCATCTCTGGTCGCAATCCTACGAGAGCCCGCTCGTTCCCGCCCGGATCGTGGATACGGAAGCGGATATCGCGCGACGGGTCGTCGACAGCGTGGCGCAGCCCTATGGCGCCATCTATGTCGACAAGATCAGCGGGTTGACCGGCAAGGCGCCGGAGCAGTTCAGCTCCTACGAGTGCGTCCTGCTCTTCCATGCCTACTGGCGTCGAACGGACATCGCTCTCTATCCGTCTGCGCGAGACTGTCTGGAACGAACCATCATCGACGACCCGGACTATGCCGACGCTTGGGCTGCGCTGGCCCTGACCTATGCCGATCAGGTCCGTTTCGGCATACAGGCAGGCTCTGGTGTCGCCGATCCACTCGAGCGCGCGCTGCCCTTGGCGCAGCGCGCCGTCAGTCTCGCGCCCAACGCGCCGCTCGGCTATCAGGCAGAGCATCTCGTGTTCTGGCTGCGGCATGATGTCGAGCAGAGCTTTGCGGCCGCCCGCGCCGGCCTGGCACGCAGCCCGAACAATGCCGAACTCCTGGCCGATCTCGGCGGACGTCTGTGCCTGAGAGGACAGTTCGACGAAGGCCTGCCGCTCCTGACCGCAGCCTTCGACCGCAACCCGGGCCAGTCGACGATCTATCGGCTCGGTTTCTTCCTGGCGCATTACATGGCCGGACGGTTCGAGGACGCATTGACCGAGGCGTCGAGGATCGACCAGCGCGAAAATCGGTTCACGCACATCGCCCAGGCGATCGCCTATGCCCAGCTCGGCCGGAAGAACGAGGCGGCCGCGGAGCTCGACCTGCTGCTGAAGCTCAGCCCCGACTACGGCGACCGGGTCGTGTCCGACCTGCAGGACCGGAACGTGGCACCGGCGATCATCCGCGCGGTCGTCGAGGGGCTGCGCAAGGCCGGGCTCAGCGTTCCGAACGCGGGAATCTAGCGGCTTCCCACCGGCATATCGGCATGCGGTCGACACCGATGGTCGGGATCGGCCACTGCAACAGTAAATTACCCGTGGATACCTGTCGGGGCACTGCCGTCACCCGCATCCTCGCGGCGGAAATCGATGAATGTGGCCAGGACTGGTCATGGTCGATGCCGATCAATGTCGTCGTCACGGTCACGCCCGGCCTGCTTCTCTGCCGATTTTGCATGGAGTGATTGCTGTGGATCGCTTGGCATTTCAACACCATCGTCCCCTCAAGGCCGGCCGTCCGCCGGCGAATTGGCTCGGCGCATGTCTGGTCGGGGGATTGCTGGCGCTCGCCGCCTGCTCCCAAGCGCCCTCTGACTCCGGCGCTTCGTCGACCGAGGCCGCACGGCCACCGGATGGCACTGTCGAGATGAGCCAGGTTCAGGCCGCCTTCATCGGCAGCGGCAACACCGGCAGCGGCACTCTGACCTATCGCGGTCGGACCTATCCCTTCACCGTCGCCGGCCTCGGCATCGGCGGCATCGGTGTCTCCAAGATCGAGGCCCGCGGCGAGGTCTACGACCTGTCGAGCCTCGAGCAGTTCCCGGGAACCTACGCCCAGGGCCGCTACGGCTTTGCCCTCGGCACCAAAAGCGCCGGGGATCTCTGGATGAAGAACGGGAACGGCGTCGTGATGCACCTGGTCGCCAAACGGACCGGCCTGATGCTGAGCCTCGGGGGCGATGCCGTCGTGATCAGGATGGGACAGTGATGCGGGCGCGAGCCGGAATGGACCTGAAACAAGGCTCACCTCATCTCCGCCGATCCAGAGGTGGCCAATAGCGGGGCGGCAAAGCCGGATTCGGCGACGGCAGCGAAGGTGATCGGCAGGCGGCGCCGGGCGAAATCGGCCCGCCATGCGGCGCGGAACCATTAGACCAGCGGGAAAGCGGACCCTCCAATGGATCTTTCGATCATCGATGCCAACGTCGCGCTGACGCTGCTGCTGCTCCTGCTCATCGGGATGGGGCCTAAGATCGCATTGGTGCCGTTCCTCGAGAAGACCAGGCACTTCGATGCGGAGACGCAGCGGGCGGTGGGCCGGCGAATGGTGATAACGGCGGTCGTCACGGCCATCGTCCTGTTCGCCACCGGCGCGCTCCTCATGCGTCTCCTCCACATCACGGGCGGCGCCGTCGCGGTTGGTGGCGCGATCATCCTTGCGATCCTCGCCATCAACATGGTGTCCGGGCCGGGCAAGAAGGTCGAAGTCGAAACCGGGGTGCAAGAGGATCCGAAACACATCGCGGTCTACCCGCTCGCGGTGCCGTATCTGCTGAACCCGGTGGGCATGACGATCCTCATCGTGGCGTCCGGCGAGGTCGTCTCGATCGCGAGCGCCGCACTCGTCCTTGGGCTCATCCTGCTGGTCGGTGCGTTCGACTACCTGGTCTTTGCCAACATCGACAAGGTTTCGAAGCGCCTGAATCCCACCGGCCTGGTCATCTCTGAAGTCGTGTTCGGGATCCTGCTGACCGCGGTTGCCGTCCAACTGATGGTTTTCGGATTGGGCCTGCTCGGGATCATTGCCGTGGCCAAACACTAGGCATGAAGCCTCGGCTCTCATGCCGTCATGCATCGCAAGGGGACCGCCATGTGCACTGCGCCCCGCCTTCGAGCAGCCCTCGTCACCGCCCTCCTCGCGCTGGGGCCGGCATGCTTCGGTTCGCCGGCCTGGCCGCAGGCCGTGACGCCGACAGCGACCGCGGCTGAGGCGGCGCCGGGCCTGCGCGAGGTGGTGGCGCGGATCGCGCTCTATCCCGACGACGTGCTGAGCCTGGTGCTCCCGGCCTCGACCGCGGCGCTCGACGTGGTCGAGGCGGCCCGCTACCTCGACAAGCGGGCCAAGGACCCGTCGCTCGGCCCCGATGCTGGTTGGGATCCGTCGGTGATCGCCCTCCTGAACTACCCCGAGGCGCTGCGGCTGATGGACTCCGACCTGGATTGGACCAACCGGCTCGGCCAAGCCGTGACCGACGACCTCGACGGCGTCTTCGCCTCGATCCAGACGATCCGGTCGGAGGCGGCGGATGCAGGCTACCTCGCCTCGAATGACCAGGTCGTCGTCACGCGCCAGCTGGCCCCAGGAGCCGACGGCGCCGGTCAGCCCATCCTCATCAAGAGCACCGATCCCGACATCGCCTATGTCCCGAGCTATGACCCGGCGACGGTGGTGAACCAGACCTATGTCTCCGCGCCGCCTGTCGCGTACGCCAACCCGTATCTGAGCTACCAGTCGCCGGCCGCGCCCTTCTTCACCGGGCTCCTGTTCGGCACCGCCATCGGCTATGGCCTCAACTGGGACGACGACGACATCGACTTCAACGTCCACGATGTCGACTTCGACGACATCGACTGGGACCGGGTCGACTGGGACAAGGCCGGCCGGTTGCGAGGCGACCTGACCGTCAACGGCGACGTCAACATCAACAACATCGTCAACAACGGCATCCTGAAGAACGTCGACCGCGGCACGTTCAAGTCGCGGATCGACGCCAATCGCGGCACCTTCCAGGCCGCGCATGAGCGGATCGGCAACGGCGAGCGCCGGGCATGGCGACCCGAAACCCGCCCCGCGGGCCCGCGGAACGTGGCCGGAGACCGCGCCCGGCAGCGGGTCCAGGGCCTGGCCCCGACCCGCGGTCCGGCTGCGGCGGACCGGCCGCGCCGCGCCGACCCCGCGGGAGCCGGCCAGCGGCGACCGCAGCAGAGGGTCGGCGACGGCCAGCGCCGCCAGGACAGTGCCTTCGGCGGCGTCCAGCCGCGGCGCGAGACCGGCCGCGCCTCGGCGCGGGGCCGCGAGAGCCTGGACCTGCCGCGCCGCTCGGCGGCCACCCCGCAGCGCGACCGGCCGGCACAGCGCCAGTTGAACGCCCGCCCGCCCCGACAGGCACAGTCCGTCCGGCAGGGCGGCGGCGGTTCCCGTCCCTTCGGCAATGTCTCGAACGGCAATCGCAGCCGCGCCGAAAGCGCCCGCGGCAATCGTGGCGGCCAGGGTGGCGGCGGTCGTCAGCGCAGCCGGTGAGTCCGAGCCCAGGAGCACAGCCATGCTGAAATCGATGAACCACCCCTTCGGGCCGCGCCTTCGCCTGGCGGCTCTTTTCATCGCGGTGGCGCCGGCGGCGATCGCGCAGGAGGCCGACGGGCCGCAGCGCTTCGACACGCCCGACGCGGCGAGTGCGGCGCTGGTCCAGGCGCTGGAGGCCAAGAACGTCGATGGAGTGGTGCAGATCCTGGGGCCGCGCTACCGCGACGATCTGATCCCCGACGACACCGCCGATTTCGAGCAGGGGCTGAGCGACGTGATCGACGCCGCCAAGGCCGGGGTGAGGCTCGATGGGGACGGCGACCACCGCACCATCGTCATGGGCACCGCCGGATGGACCTTCCCGGTCCCGCTCGTGCAGGCCGAGGGCGCCTGGCGGTTCGACACCGAGGCCGGGCTGGACGAAATCGCGGCCCGCCGCATCGGCGGCAACGAATTGTCGGCGATCGAGGTCGCCCAGGCCTATGGCCCGGCGCAGATGGCCTATGCCTTGAAGGACCGTGACGGCGACGGCGTGCTCGAATACGCCCGGCGGCTGCTCAGCACTCCGGGCAAGCATGACGGGCTGTACTGGCCCGACGAGGCCGGCGAGGACCCCAGCCCGTTCGGCCCGCTGGTGGCCGACGACAAGACCTATTTCGGCAGCTATCAGCCGGGTGCGCCGTATCACGGCTACACCTTCCGGATCCTGACGCGGCAGGAGGACGGCGTGCCGGGCGGCCGCTACGACTACGTCATCAACGGCAACATGATCGCAGGCTTCGCCCTGGTCGCGGTGCCTGCCGTCTATGGCGAGACCGGCCGCACCACGTTCCTGGTCAGCCACCACGGCCAGATCTGGCAGAAGGACCTCGGCGACCGCACCGAGGTGCTGGCTGCCGCGATCCAGTCCTTCGCGGTCGACGACAGCTGGGACGAGGTCGAGCCCTGAAGCTCTCCGGGCGCCTAAAGGGGTAAATGGCCCCCCAGGCTACCGGTAGACACCTTCGCTGCGCTGCGGGCATGGGGCAGCCTGAACGGAAGCCCTCGATGGACCGTCGCGCCGAGCCTGGCAGGCTGATCGGAGAAGGTCAGTGTATCCATCGTTCGATTCGACCATGGCAGCGAAGAGCGAGGACGGCGCCCCGCCTGGCCGCATGATGGAGTGCCACGAATGCGGGCTGCGGCACACCGTGCGGGTGCTGCCGGATGGCACCACCGCCCGCTGTGTGCGCTGCGGCGCGACCCTGCACCGGTTCCGCGCCAGTTCACTCGACCACGCCTTCGCCTACGCCTGTGCCGGGCTTGTGTTCTTCCTGATGGCGACCTTCCTGCCGTTCATCTCGCTGGAAATCTCCGGACGGGTGCAAACGGCAAGCCTGGTCACCGGCGCGGTCGTCCTCTACGGCCAGGGCTTGTGGGAGCTGGCGGCGGTGGTGGCGCTGACCATGTTCGTCGCCCCGGCGCTCCGGCTCGGTACCTTGGTCCTGGTGCTGGGCGGCCTGCGCCTGAGGCGTCGGCCACGCTGGCTGCCGGCGCTCTATCGCTGGGCCGTGATGCTCGGACCCTGGGCGATGATCGAGGTCTATCTGCTCGGCGTCTTCGTCGCGTATGTGAAGCTGATCGACCTCGCCACCGTCGTGGTCGGTCCAGGCCTCTATTCGGTCGGCGCCCTGATGCTGGCGATCATCGCCGCCGGCACCGCGCTCGACACCGAGACGGTGTGGCGGGAGTTCGAGCGGCGCGGCCTCGTCCCGCCGGTACCGCCGGTCGATCCGTACCGCCCGGCCTGCCTCTGCCACATCTGCGGCCTCGTCTCCAACCTCCCGGCCGGCGGGCAGGGCGGCTGCCCGCGCTGCGGCGCGGCGCTGCACCGGCGGCGCCCGGACAGCCTGACCCGAACCTGGGCGTTGGTGATCACCGCGATCATCCTTTACATCCCGGCCAACCTGTTCCCGGTGATGACGGTGATCTCGCTCGGCAGCGGGGCGCCGGACACGATCATGAGCGGGGTGATCGAGCTGGCCGATTCCGGGATGTGGCCGCTGGCGGCGCTGGTGTTCTTCGCCTCGATCACCGTGCCGGTGCTGAAGTTGATCGGCCTGATCCTCCTCCTGGTCTCGACCCAGCGCGGCGCCACGCGGCGCCTGAGGGACCGCACGGTGCTGTACCGCATCGTCGAGGCGGTGGGCCGCTGGTCGATGATCGACATCTTCATGATCTCGATCCTGGTCGCGCTGGTGCAGCTCGGCGAGCTGGCCACGATCGAGCCGGGAATCGGGGCCGTGTCCTTCGCCGCCGTGGTGGTCATCACCATGATCGCGGCCATGACGTTCGATCCGCGCCTGATGTGGGATGCCGCGGGAGAGAACCATGACTGATGCCCAGACCCTTCGCGACACGGCCGCACCGGTGCCGCCGGCGCCGCGGGTCGACCGCAAGCGCCGGTTGCCGGCGATCTGGCTGATCCCGATCGTGGCGGCGCTGGCGGCCCTCTATCTCGGCTGGGTCACCCTGTCCGAGAAGGGGCCGACCATCACCATCAGCTTCCAGACCGCGGACGGGCTGGAGGCCGGCAAGACCCTGATCAAGCACAAGGAGGTGGTGTTCGGCACGGTCACGAGCCTGGCCCTGTCGGAGGATCTGAGCCATGTCGAGGTCACCGCCGAAATGACCAAGGAGGCGGCGGCGCATCTCCGCCAGACCACCCGGTTCTGGGTGGTGCGGCCGCGGCTGTCGGCCAGCGGCGGCCTGTCCGGCCTGGGCACGATCGTCTCGGGAGCGTTCATCGAGCTCGATCCGGGGCAGGGCGACAGCGCCCGCAGCTTCACTGGCCTCGAAGACCCGCCGGTGGTGCGGGCCGGTGTGGCGGGCACGGCCTTCATCCTGAAGGCGGACCGGATCGGCTCGGTCGGGCCCGGCTCGCCGATCTATTTCCGCGACCTGCAGGTCGGCCAGGTGATGGGCTTCGATTCCGCCAACCTCGAGACCGGCGTCACCATCCACGCCTTCGTCCGGGCGCCCTATGATCGCTACGTCCATGACGGCACCCGCTTCTGGAACGCCTCGGGCATCTCCATCGGCACCGGGCCCGAAGGCTTTAAGATCCAGCTGGAATCGCTGGCGGCGGTGCTGGCCGGCGGCATCGCCTTCGACACTCCGGCAACAGCCCGGATCGGGGAGCCGAGCAAAGCTGGCGCCGTCTTCACCCTCTTTAAGGACGCGACCAGCAGCCAGGAGTCGGACTACACGATTCGGCTGCCCTACCTAGTGTATTTCGACGGCTCGGTGGATGGGCTCGCACCAAACGCGCCTGTGGAGTGGCGCGGCATCAAGGTCGGCCGGGTCCTCGATCTCAAGCTGGAGTACGACGCCGCGGCGGACAAGCTGCGCATCCCGGTGGTGATCGAGATCGAGCCGCAGCGCGTCGCGCTGGTCGGCGAGAAACAGGGCTTCGGCACGGGCGAATACATGCCCGAGCTGGTGCGCAGAGGCCTGCGGGCCCAACTGAAGACCGCCAGCCTCCTGACCGGGCAGCTGATGGTTTCGCTCGACTTCATGCCGGATGCACCGCCGGCGACGATGGGCACGGGCGAGCGCTACCCGGTGATCCCAAGCGTCCCGGGCGACCTCGCCGCCGCGATGCGGTCGGTCAACGGCATTCTCGAGAAGATCTCCGCCCTGCCGCTCGACAAGGTGGTGCAGCAGGCCGATGCGACGCTCAAATCCTTCGAGACGCTGGCCGCCTCGCCCGAGATCACGGAGTCGCTGCGCTCGCTGGCCGGGGTCCTGTCCTCGACTCAGCAGCTGCTGGGCCGGGCCAACACCGATCTCGGGCCGGCGCTGCAGCAGCTGCCGCCGCTACTGGCCACGGCGCAGCAGGCGGTCCGGCGGCTCAGCGGCACCCTCGGTTCGGACGGCTATGGCGCGGGGTCTGGCTTCAAGCGCGACCTCACCCGGCTGCTGGGCCAGGTCGAGGACACGCTGCGCTCCATCCGCGTGCTCACGGACTATCTCGAGCAGCATCCCGAGGCGCTGATCCGAGGCAAGACCGAATGACCGAACCGATGATCCTGTCCCGCCGCGCCGTCCTTGCCGTGTTCCTGGCCGGGTCGGTGCTCGCCGCCTGCTCCTCATCTCCGCCCAAGGTCTACACCCTGGCGGCGGTGCCCGGCGCGGCCGTCGGCGGCCGGCCGCTGACCCCGTCTGTGGCCGCGGTCGAGGTCCCGAAATATCTCGACCGGCCGCAGATCGTTACCCGCTCGGGCACGGTCGAGCTCGGCGTCGCCGAATTCGAGCGTTGGGGCGAACCGCTGGCGAACATGGTGCAGCGGGTGCTGGCGGAGGATCTGACCCGGCGCCTGCCCGCGGGCTCCGTCGTCACCACCAGCCGGACTCTGTCGGGCGACGAGGCCGTGATCGTCGAGCTGGCGCTCAGCCGGTTCGATCCGGAATCCGACGGCACCATCGTGCTCGAGGCGCAATGGCGCCTGCGGCCCAGGACCGGCGGCAGGGCCAAGACCGAATCCACCCGGATCACCAGGCGACCGACGGACCAGAGCACCGCGGCCGAGGTGCAGGCGATGAGCGACGCCCTCGGCGAGCTCGCCGACCGCATTGCCGGCGGGCTGCCGGCCACCTCCAAGCGGCGTTGACATCGGTGTGAGCCGGCACATGGTCAACGTGGGGGTCGGTCGCCGCCGATGCGTCCCGGTTAATCCTCAAGATCGACACGGCCACATCCGGACCTGGGAACCTGCCGATTTTCGGGTGAATCGTGTCGCTAATCTTGAGGGCCGCAACAGATCGATCTCGCAGTCGGTTTGCAGAGCCACGAGGCGCCACGATGGCGGCAGCTTTCTTCCAGGTAATCTGCGGCGGCCGCTGATCGAGCTGCGGCGCGGGTCACATCAACTCCGACCGATCGCGCGTATCTCCACTCTGAATTGGCCGAGAATATCATTCAGGCCGACTGAGAGTTGCAAAGGGCGACCGGACCAATGTCCGCCTTCCGGCACGGATCGGTCGCCGGGACTGTCCGGTCCGGAGGAGTTGGGAACACCGGTGAAGGTCTGCAAAGGGGACGAACCGGAAATGGACCCGATTGCATGCCCGCACGTTCGGATAATCCAACGGTAAGGCGTGACCTGCATGAAAGCCGGGGCTGCTGAGCGGCCCCGGCCACTGGTCCTACTCGGCAGCATCGGCAAACGTCTCGCTCTCAACGTGCTGATGCTCGCCGCCAACTCCTCGATCCCGCTCTCGCGCCCGGTCCGGCGTGCATTGTGCGCCGAGGGGACCAGCTTCGACAGCGGGATATCGCGAATGATCGTCGTCATGGTCGCTCTCCATTGGCAATACCACCGCGCCTTTCCCCGGCAAGCGGGGTGGGCCGCGGAGAGCGGCCGGCAGGCCCGCCGAGGGAGGCGGTCCGCATCCGGTCGGGGCAGTCGCGACTGTGTGCGGCATGGCCCAGGGCTTGAACGAAGTGGAGGACGCGCGGCGCGCGCGCTGCGGACCGGCGCGGCGGGCCTACAGGCAAGCGACGCCCACCCCGTGCCATCGGGGAAAGACCAGAGCGGGACGGTGCGCACCGCTGCGGCGATCGAGGCGATGCTGTCCCGGTCGTCACATGTCCTGAAAACCGGAGAGTCGGACAATGAAGCAGCGCTCTGCCAAAAGGCAGGGCGCTGGTGATGCGTCAGGCCCGGATGCTCTCGAGACGCTGCGCTTGGTCTGCGCAGCGGCTCAACGGGCGGTCGGCCTTGAAAAACAGGTTGCGTTCGACCGGGAGACCGAGCGCACCGCGGACGGATGCGTTTTCCGAGAGCCGGACATAGCCGAGTTCGGGCCGCATGGACTTACCCATGCCTCGCCGCGAATGGAGAACCTCCATCCCGGGCAACAAGACGAACGCGGCTCGTCGCCACCGAACGGGTAAGATGGCGGCTCGCAAAGTGAGGGCTGACGCATGAGATTTGCGACGGAAATTGCGAGTCGGGCGCCGCGGCAGCGCCGGCCGGAGCCCCGCCATTGCGCGCTGCAACATGCATCCAGTTGCTTCCCCGCGCCGTGAAGCGGGGCCGGGGAAGCAGAGAACGCCCCTGAGGGCGCTTTCTTAGTCTCTGATTTTATTGAGAGAAAATGGGGCAGGCGAAGCGATTCCAACCCTCGACCCCAACCTTGGCAAGGTTGTCGTTCAAAGAAACTGAGCGTGCGATCCAGACGGCGCCCTGCGGTGCGAAGAACACAGGTCTTTGCGCGACGCTACACCAGTCGGTCACCCGCCATCGGCGCCGATCATGCGCGAGCGCCCTTCGGCACAGGACCTCAACGACGGCCGCACGGGACCGTCTCACTTCGCGACCTATCGCCCACCGGGCATGCTCTGCTCATGCCCAAACATTCCCCTTCCTCGACCGGCCGCCGCCCCGATGATCTCTTCGACTATGTGGGAACAGCCCAATCCAGACGAGATCGTAGAGATCGCCGTTCCGCCGATTGTGACTGAAGGGGAATTCGACGCGGTCCGCACGATTCTCCGATCCCGCAGCCCGCAATGGACGGCGGTGCGCGCAGTCAGTGGGCCGACCTTGCTGACCGGCATCTGCTTCTGCGCGACTTGCGGCGGGCCAATGACCCTGCGCACCGGCAAGAGTGGCCGCTATCGCTATTACACCTGCTCGACGGCGGCCCGCCAAGGTGTTCGAGGCTGTCCTGGCCAGAGTGTACGGATGGACAAGCTCGATCGCACTGTGGTCGATCATCATCTGGAATGGCGGCTGCTCGATCCGCGACGCCTCCAGGAGATCCTGAAGCAACTCTTGGAGCGGCGCGATGAATGGGTCGAACGCCGCCGCAGCCATATTGCCGAACTGCGCAAACGAACGACGGAGGCTGAGGCGAAGCTGAAGCGCCTCTACCAGGCGATCGAGGACGGAGCGGAGCTCGCTGGAATCCGCGACCAAGCTCGGGCCGACGCCGAACGGGTGGCATCTCTCGTTGAGGGGGCTGGCTCGACCGTCACGCCGGACGCAATCCGGAGATTCGCCCGGGCAGCGCGGCGCAAGCTTCGGAACGAAGATGGAACATACCGGCGTGACCATCTCCGCGCGCTAGCGCAACGCGTCGAAGTCGTCGACGGTCGGGAGATTCGCATCACGGGCTCAAAAGCGGAATTGCTGCGGGCACTTACCACCACTGCCAGCGTGGCAACGGCGGCGTTGGGAGTGCCCAGTTTTATACCGAAGTGGCGACCCCTACGGGATTCGAACCCGTGTTACCGCCGTGAAAGGGCGGTGTCCTAGGCCTCTAGACGAAGGGGTCGGCGCGGCGCAGAGACCTAGCCGTAGCAGCGCCGGAAATCAAGCGCTTTCCGCCCAGACCGGCGCCACATCCTCGATGAACAGCTGCACCCGCAGGTTGCCGTTCCAGCGGTCGAGCCGGAGCGTGCCGGCGACATGCACCAGCGCGTCGCGGCGCAGCAGCGCCTGGCCCAGCGGCTGGTCGGCGCAGCGGAAGGCGATCGCCCGCAGCCGGCCATTGTCCGGCCCGACCAGGGTGCAGGCGACATGGCCGCCGCTGCCGACCACCGAGGCCGCCACCACCCGCACCCGCGGCAGGGCGAAGCGCGGCTCCGGGTTGCCGGCGCCGTAGGGCCCCAGCTTGGCCAGGGTCTCGGCCAGGCCGACCGTCGCCGCCTCGACCACCAGCGTGCCGTCGAGCTCGACCACCGGCACCATCGGCGCGTTGCTTTGGCCGTGGATGTGGCTGGAGAGGAAGTCGTGCAGCTCGGCGATCAGATCCTGCCGCACGGTGAAGCCCGCCGCCATGCGGTGGCCGCCGCCGGAGAGCAGGAGGCCGGCCTGGCGCGCCGCGATCACCGCGGCGCCGAGGTCGACCCCCGGCACCGAACGGCCCGAAGCCTTGCCGATGCCGCCCTCGAAACCCACCACGCAGGCGGGCCGGCCGTAGCGTTCGCGCAGCCGCCCGGCGACGATGCCGACCACGCCGGGATGCCACCCCTCCCCCGCGACCAGGATCATCGGGCCGGCGCCGGCCGCCTCAGCTTGCGCGATCGCCCGGGCCATCACGTCGGCCTCGACCGTCTTGCGGTCGACATTGTGCTCGTCGAGCAGCGCCGCGATCCGGGTCGCCTCCTCCCGGTCCTCGGTGGCCAGCAGCCGGGCGCCGAGATCGGCCCGGCCGATGCGGCCGCCGGCATTGATCCGCGGCCCCAGCAGGTAGCCGGCGTGATAGGCGTCGACCGTCTCGGTCACCCGCGCCACATCGGCCAGGGCGGCGAGGCCGATGTTGCGGCGCTGGGCCATCACCTTCAGCCCCTGCCCCACCAAAGCCCGGTTCAGCCCGGTCAGCGGGACCACGTCGCAGATGGTGCCGAGCGCGACCAGGTCGAGCAGCGCCATCAAATCCGGCTCCGCCCGGTTCGCGAACAGGCCGGCGCGGCGCAGCACGCGGTTCAGCGCCACCAGCGCCAGGAAGACCACACCGCAGGCGGCGAGCTGGCCGAGGCCGGGATCCTGGTCGAGGCGGTTGGGGTTGACCACCGCCGCCACCCTGGGCAGCCGCGGCTCGGCGGTGTGGTGGTCGATGACCACGACGTCGAGCCCGCTGCCCATGGCGCCTTCCAGCGCCTCGAAGGCGGTGGTGCCGCAATCGACGGTCACCACCAGCCCGGCGCCGCCGGCGCGCAGCTTCTCCAACGCCTGGGCGTTGGGGCCGTAGCCTTCGGCGATGCGGTCGGGAATGTGGATCTGCGGCTCGACCCCGACCGCGCGGAGATAGCGGGTCAGGAGGGCGGTGGAGGTGGCGCCGTCGACGTCGTAGTCGCCGAAGATGGCGATGCCCTCGCCCGAAGTCACCGCCCGGGCGATGCGGTCGGCGGCGCGGTCCATGTCGCGCAGCACCAAGGGATCGGGCAGCAGCGCCCGCAGGGTCGGATTGAGGAAATCCTTCGCGTCGTCCAGGCCGATGCCGCGTGCCGCCAGCACCCGGGCCACGATCTCGGGCAGGGCATGGCGCTGGGCCAGCGCCAGCGCCAGCCGGTCATCCGCGGCACGGCCGATCCAGCGCGCGCCCTTGGCCGAACTCTCGACGCCGAACAGCGCCGGCGCCGGGAATTCGGGAGAGGGCGCGGCCACGGCCGCCCCGGTCATGGCTTCGACGTCACCCGCCGATGAACTCGAAGCCGGTCTTGCGGCGGAAATTGTGCGTCGCCTCGATCGTCCGCACCGTGCCGCTCTTCGACCGCATGATGATCGAATGGGTGATGGCCCCGCCCGGGATGAGGCGGACGCCGCGCAGCATCGGGCCCGAGGTCACGCCGGTGGCCGCGAACATCACGTCGCCGCCGGCCAGGTCCATCAGCCCGTAGACGCGGCTGAAATCCTCGATGCCCTGGCGCTTCGCCCGCTCCCGCTCGTCGTCGTTGCGGAACAGCAGGCGGCCCTGCATCTGGCCGCCGATGCAGCGCAGCGCCGCGGCCGCCAGCACGCCCTCGGGCGCGCCGCCGGTGCCGAGATAGAGGTCGACGCCCGTGCCGGCCTCGGCCGTCGCGATCACGCCGGAGACGTCGCCGTCGGAGATCAGCATGATCCGGGCCCCGGCCTCGCGGATCCGGGTGATCAGCTCCTGGTGGCGCGGCCGGTCGAGCACGCAGACCACGAGGTCGGAGACGTCGACCCGCTTGGCCAGGGCCAGCGCCTTGAGGTTCTGCGCCGGGGTGGCGTCGATGTCGATCAGGTCCTTCGGCAGGTCGCCGCCGACCGCGATCTTGTCCATGTAGACGTCGGGCGCCTTGAGGAAGCCGCCCTTGTTCGCCATGGCGATGACCGCCAGCGCGTTGGGGCCGCCCTTGGCGGTGATGGTGGTGCCTTCCAGCGGGTCGAGCGCGATGTCGATCTCCGGGCCCTCGCCGGTGCCGACCTTCTCACCGATGTAGAGCATCGGCGCCTCGTCGCGCTCACCTTCGCCGATCACCACCTCGCCGTCGATGGCGAGGCTGTTCAGCGCCTGGCGCATCGCGTCGACCGCGGCCTGGTCGGCCTGGCGCTCGTCGCCGCGGCCCATCAGGCGCGAGGCGGAGAGGGCTGCGGCTTCCGTCACCCGCACCACCTCGAGCGCGAGGTTGCGGTCCATCACCTGGGTCTTGGCTTCCGGCCGTTTCATCGTCTCTCGGATCCTCTTGCCTCGTCCGCGTCATCGCCACCATCCGAGGCCCTTGGGGCTGCGGCTTGGTTCGGCGAGGACCGGCACCGTTCTATTCTAGTCAGCGACGGGTGTACCAAGCTTCCGTGACGCTCGGCACGCGGGATGATCACAGGTCTTCAATGCGGATGACATGCGGCGGTTCCAGCACCGCGTCGAGCGAACCGATGGTGGCCAGCAGGCGGTTCATCGCCGCCTCGTCAGTCTCATGGGTGATGATCACCAGCGGCACCGCGTCGCCCGGCGACCGGCCGCGCTGCAGCAGGCTTTCCACCGAGATCTGCTGGTCGCGCATGGCGGCGGCGACGTCGGCGATCACGCCGGGCCGGTCCACCACCATCAGGCGGAGGTAGTAGGCGCCGCGGCGATGGTCCATCGCCACGATGGGTGCGGCCTCAAGCCGCGCCGCCGGGATGCCCAGCGCCGGTACCCGCAGGCCGCGGGCGAGATCGACCAGGTCGGCCACCACCGCCGACGCGGTCGGGCCGGCGCCGGCGCCGCGGCCGGTCATCATCACCTGGCCGACGAAGTCGCCCTGCGCCACCACGGCGTTGAACACGCCCTCGACATGGGCGATCGGCGAGGCCGCGGCCACCATGCAGGGATGCACCCGCAGCGACAGCCCCTCGGTCGTGCGCCGGGCAATGCCGAGCAGCTTGATGCGGTAGCCCAGCTCCTCGGCATAGGCGATGTCGAGCGCCGAGACGTGGCGGATGCCCTCGATGTGCAGGTCGTCGAACTCGACCCGGGCGTTGAAGGCCAGGGCCGCCAGCACCGCCAGCTTGTGCGCCGCGTCGACGCCGTCGACGTCGAAGCTGGGGTCGGCCTCGGCGTAGCCCAGCTTCTGCGCCTCGGCCAGGACCTCCGCGAACTCCCGGCCGGTCGTCCGCATCTCGGTCAGGATGTAGTTGCAGGTGCCGTTGAGGATGCCGAAGACGCCGTCGATGCGGTTGGCGGCCAGGCCCTCGCGCAGCCCCTTGATCGCCGGGATGCCGCCGGCCACCGCCGCCTCGAAGGCCAGGCCGACGCCGGCCTCCTCGGCCTGGGCGGCCAGCGCCGGGCCGCGCAGGGCCAGCAGCGCCTTGTTGGCGGTGACCACCGACTTGCCATGGGCGATCGCGGTCTCGCACACCACCCGGGCGACGCCGTCGGCCCCGCCGATCAGCTCGACCACCACATCGATTTCGGGGTCGGCGGCCAGGGCCACCGCGTCGTCGTACCAGCGCACCCCGTCGAGCGGGATGCCGCGGTCGCGGTGGCGGTCACGGGCCGAGACCGCGGCGACGACGATGCGCCGGCCGCTGCGCTGGGCCAGCAGGTCCGCATTGGCCTGCAGCAGGCGCAGCACGCCGCCGCCGACCGTGCCGAGGCCGGCGATGCCGATGCGAAGCACGGGGGTCACGACACCGCCTTAAGGCCGGGCTTCAGGCTGGCCGGCTCCGGGTCGTTGCGGCGCCGGCTGAGGAAGGTCTTGATGTTCTTGCAGGCCTGCCGGATGCGCTGGTGGTTCTCGACCAGGGCGATGCGGACATGGCCGTCGCCGTATTCGCCGAAGCCGACGCCCGGCGCGACCGCGACCCCGGCCTCCTCCAGCAGCAGCTTGGAGAAGGCGAGCGAGCCGATCTTGGCGAAGGGCTCCGGAATCTGCGCCCAGACGAACATGCTGGCCTCGGGCTTCTCCACCGCCCAGCCGGCGGCGCGCAGGCCGTCGACCAGGGTGTCGCGGCGCAGGCGGTAGCGCGCCCGCATCTCGTCGACGAAATCCTGCGGCCCGTTTATCGCCGCCGTCGCCGCCACCTGCAGCGGGGTGAAGGCGCCGTAGTCGACATAGGACTTCACCCGCGCCAGGGCGGCGATCAGGCGCTTGTTGCCGGCGGCGAAGCCGATGCGCCAGCCGGCCATCGAGTACGTCTTGCTCAGCGAGGTGAACTCGACCGCGATGTCGCGCGCCTCGGGGATCGCCAGGATCGAGGGCGGCGGCGCGGTGTCGAAATAGATCTCGGCATAGGCCAGGTCAGACAGGATCCAGATGCCGTGCTGGCGGCAGAACTCGACGATCGGCCGGTAGAAGTCGAGGTCGACCACCTCGGCGGTCGGGTTCGACGGGTAGTTCAGCACCAGCGCGGTCGGCTTCGGCACGCTGTGCCGCACCGCACGCTCCAGCACCTCGAGGAAGCTGCCCCCGGGCGCGATCGGCGGCAGCGACCGCACCGAGGCGCCGGCGATGATGAAGCCGAACATGTGGATCGGGTAGCTGGGGTTCGGCACCAGGATGATGTCGCCCGGGCTGGTGATGGCCTGGGCCAGGTTGGCCAGCCCTTCCTTCGACCCGATGGTGACGACGATCTCGCTCTCGGGGTCGAGGTCGACGCCGAAGCGGCGCTGGTAGTAGGCGGCCTGGGCGCGGCGCAGCCCAGGAATGCCGCGCGAGGTCGAATAGCCGTGGCTGCGCGGGTTCTGCGCCGCCTCGGCCAGCTTCTCGATGACATGCTTCGGCGGCGGCCCGTCCGGATTGCCCATGCCGAGATCGATGATGTCCTCGCCCCGAGCTCGCGCCGCCGCCTTCATCGCGTTCACCTCGGCGAACACATAGGGCGGCAGGCGCTTGATTCGGTGGAAGTCCTGGTCGGTCATCGACGTATCCCCCCGACGCCCGTCGGGGCGCCGGCGTTGAGCTTACTGGGCGAGGTAGATTTCGACGCGGGCGGCCTGCTCGTCGGTGATGTTCGCCCGGGTGTCGGCCGAACCGCCGGTGATGATGCGGGCCGGGTCGACGCCGGCGGCGCGCAGGGCTGCGGCCACCGCTTCGGCCCGCGCCTTGGCCTGGGCCGCGCCGTCACCCGCGCCGTAGCCGACGACGCGCAGCTTCGGGCTCTGCGCCGTCTTGGCGACGGTCTCGACGGTGCTGTTGCCGGCGGCCGGCATGGTCGTGCTGCCGCTGTCGAACTTGACCATGCCGACCACCCGGTTGTTGAAGCTGAAGGCCGGCTTCGATTCCGCCGGGGCCGGGGCGGTGCCCGCCGCCTTGTTGCCGAAGCTCAAGGCACCCGGCGCGCCGGAGGCGGCACGGTCGGCCTCGAGCTGGTTGCGCACCGCCGCCCGCTCTTCCGGCGTCGGCAGGTTCTCGGGCTTCTCGGGCACGCTGCCGAGATTGGGATAGGTCTGCGGCGAGGCCGGGCGCGGCATCGCCTCCATCGCCGACGGGGCGGCGGTGGCGCGGCGCTGGCCGAAGGTCAGGGGCGCCACGGTGCCGGTGGGCTGCTGGGCCGGCTGCTGCGCGGCCTGCTGCTGCGCCGCGGCCTGGCGCTGCTGGGCCTCGAAGGCGGCCTGGCGCTGGGCGTTCAGCTGCGCCTGGCGCTGCTGCTGTTGCGCCCGCTGCTGGCCCTGGGCCTGCTGCAGCGCCGCGCGGTCGGCATCGGTCTGGGCCAGCAGCGGCACCTGGTAGGTCTTGGTGTTCGCCGTCTGCTCGGTGCCGAGCGGCCCGCCGACGCTGGGCACCGGCGGCGCCTCGGCCGGCCCGAGCGGCGTGACCTCGGCGGTCTCGGCTTTCGGGACGGAGGATTGCACATCGCCCGCATAGGGCGTGCCGTCGAACAGGCGACCGCCGCAGCCTGCCAGAGCGAGGCCGAGGACAGTGGCGGCGACGACGCCCCGGGCCGGAAGCCGGGGGCGGGCGGAGACGATCGAGAGAGGGGCGGTGCGACGCATGGGCACGTGCCTAGCACACTTCGTTGAAAGGGTGGACTGGAAAGAGGATGGCCGTGCAAAGTGGCGGATAAGCGGCGTTCGACCCTTTGAAACGGTCGCATCGGGCAGCGCCGTAGATCCGCAGGGGAGACCGCCGTCCATGACCGACCGCGTCCGCGCCGGCTCCGGCCCGGCCAAGCCCGGCCCGGCCGCAGCGCCGGCCCCCACCGCCGATCCGGCCGAACTCGGCCGCCGCATGATGGAGATCGCCGACCGCAGCTCGCGCCTGGTGACCGCCTTCCTGGAGAAGCAGCGCCACGGCGAGACGCCGGAGATCGACCCGCTGAACATCGGCTCGGCCTTCCTGGCGATGACCAAGCAGATGATGAGCGACCCGACCCGGCTGCTGCAGACCCAGATGTCGCTGTGGCAGGACTACGCCACGCTGTGGAGCCGCACCACCCAGCGGCTGATGGGCCAGGAGGC
Organism: Inquilinus ginsengisoli; assembly: GCF_031453975.1. Taxonomy (NCBI): domain Bacteria; kingdom Pseudomonadati; phylum Pseudomonadota; class Alphaproteobacteria; order Rhodospirillales; family Rhodospirillaceae; genus Inquilinus; species Inquilinus ginsengisoli. The sequence goes on along the minus strand of NZ_JAVDPW010000001.1, from coordinate 648,534 downwards.
CGAGCCGCTGGTGACGGCGGAGAAGGGTGACAAGCGCTTCAAGGACCCGGCCTGGAACGAGGTCGCGGTGTTCGACTTCATCAAGCAGTCCTACCTCCTGACCGCGCGCTGGCTGCAGGGGTCGGTGCGCGAGGTCGAGGGGCTGGACGCCAAGACCGCCAAGAAGGTCGATTTCTACACCCGCCAGTTCATCGACGCGATGGCGCCCTCCAACTTCGTCGCCACCAACCCCGAGGTGCTGCGCAGCACCCTGGAGTCGCGCGGCGAGAACCTGGTCAAGGGGCTGGAGAACATGCTGGCCGACCTGGAGCGCGGCCGCGGCGAGCTGGCGATCAGCATGACCGACCGCGACGCTTTCGAGATCGGCCGCAACATCGCCCTGACCCCGGGCAAGGTGGTGTTCGAGACCGAGCTGATGCAGCTGATCCAGTACGACCCGGCCACCGAGACGGTGGCGCGCCGGCCGCTGCTGGTGATCCCCCCCTGGATCAACAAATTCTACATCCTGGACCTCAAGCCGCAGAACAGCCTGATCCGCTGGGCGGTCGAGCAGGGCCACACCGTCTTCGTCATCTCCTGGGTCAACCCCGACGGCCGGCTGGCGGGCAAGAGCTTCGCCGACTACATGCTCGAGGGGCCGCTGGCGGCGCTGGGCGCGATCGAGCAGGCGACCGGCGAGCGCGAGGTCAACGCCGTCGGCTACTGCCTGGGCGGCACGCTCTTGGCCAGCACCCTGGCCTGGATGACCGCCAAGGGCGACGACCGCATCAAGAGCGCCACCTACCTGACCACCCTGACCGACTTCACCGATCCCGGGGAGCTCGGCATCTTCGTCGACGAGGAGCAGCTGCAGGCGATCGAGGCGCGGATGGCCGGCAAGGGCTATCTCGAGGGCGGGGCGATGGCGTCGACCTTCAACCTGCTGCGCGCCAACGACCTGATCTGGTCCTTCGTGGTCAACAACTACCTCCTGGGCAAGGACCCCTTCCCCTTCGACCTCCTGTACTGGAACAGCGACACCACCCGCATGCCGGCGGCGATGCACAGCTTCTACCTGCGCAACATGTACCAGGAGAACCGGCTGGCGCAGCCGGGCGGGATCAGCCTGGCCGGGGTGCCGATCGACCTCGGCACGATCAAGACCCCGACCTTCATGCTGTCGACGCGCGAGGACCACATCGCGCCCTGGGCCTCGACCTATGCCGCGACCCAGCTGTTCGGCGGGCCGGTGCGGTTCTGCCTCAGCGCCTCCGGCCACATCGCCGGGGTGGTCAACCCGCCGGCGGCGAAGAAGTACAGCCATTGGGTCAACACCCGCACGCCGAAGAGCCCCGAGGCCTGGCTGAAGGCGGCCACGGCGGTGGAGGGGTCGTGGTGGCCGGAATGGCAGAAATGGGTGGCCCGCCACGCCGGCGGCCAGGTCCCGGCCCGCCAGCCCGGCGACGGCAAACTGACCCCGATCGAAGACGCCCCCGGCCGCTACGTCCGCGCGGCGTGAGCCGTCGCGATCCGCGCGGCGTAATTTGGGAGAGGCCGGGGCCACCCCCTCACCATCCCTAAGCTGTCATGCCACGGCTTGCCCCCGGATCAAGTCCGAGGGGTGGCATCCAGGGGCGGCCAGAGCGGCTCTCGGTGGCCCCTGGATTGCCCGGTCAAGCCGGGCAATGACAGCATAAGGTGCGATACCGTTCCGGGATCCCAAAGACCGTTCTGTTACGCGGCCAGCTCCGCCGCCACACCATAGGCCCGCCGCAGGTCGCCCAGGCGGTCGCCCGGCAGCACGCGGTCGAGATGGATTTCTGGGCGCACCGCGGCGCGGGCGATGACGACGCGGTAGAGATGGGTCCACAGCCCGGCGCCGCGATGGACCACGCCGTAGAGGATCTCGCGCCGGTCGGGGTCGTGGCGGCCGGGACAGGGGCGCTCGTCGAGCCGTTCGACGGTGTCTTCGGGGCCGGCGAGCGGGATCTCGGCGGGGCTGATCTCGGACATTTAAAAACCCTCCATCGCGGTTGCGAGGAGGGCTGACGCGCGGCTTTCGACCCGTTTGTTTGCCGGTCTGGCCGCATCGCCCCTCTTGCGAGGAGCCACCACCTTGCCCGGGAGGCAGGTTGGCGTGGGCGTCAGCCCAGCTCTGGATGCGGGATCGGGTTTAACGCGGCGCCCGGCGATGCGCAAGAGGGATCGGCGACGCACTGTCCCGACCTGCAAACACATGCTCCCGGAGATCGATCCGGTGCTGGACCCTGATGTGCTGGACCGCCCGCTGGGCGAGGCCGCGGCCCGGCTGTGCCGGCAGCTGGGCATCGAACCCGACTGGAGCCCCTGGGCGGAGGAGGACTGGGCGGAGGCCGAGGCCCGGGACAAGCCGCCGGGGTCACCCTATGCCGGACAGCGACGCGCAGGGCCGGAGACGGGGTAAAGGGCGGATTTTTCGAGGCCTTCCCCTCTTTCGTCATTGCGAGGAGGCGCAGCCGACGAAGCAATCCATGCCAGGCGGCGCCATGGATTGCTTCGCTGCGCTCGCAATGACGACGGTGGGGATGGTGAGGCCGTGCCACCCCCTCAGGCCGCCTTCTTTCCCTCCAGGCGCTTGATCGCGCCGTCCAGCGGGCGGGCGGCGGCGTCGTAGCCGTCCCACGCCTTGCTCTTGGCCAGCAGCGCCGGCACGGTGCGGAGGGTGTAGCGCTTGGGGTCCAGGTCGTGGCGCACCTGGTCCCAGGTCAGGGGCATCGACACCGTGGCGCCGGGCCTGGCCCGCGGCGACAGCGGCGCCACCGCGGTCGACATCCGGTCGTTGCGGAGATAGTCGAGGAAGATGCGGCCCTCGCGCTTGGCCTTGGCCATGGTAACGAGATAGCGGTCCGGCTGGTCCTCGGCCATGCGGCGGCAGACCTCGCGGGCGAAGGCCTTCGCCGCCGGCCAGTCGACGCCCCGCGCCTTGGCCAGCGGCGTCACCACATGCAGCCCCTTGCCGCCGGTGGTCTTGCAGAACGGGACCAGGCCCAACGCCTCCAGCCGGTCCTTCATCTCGCGCGCGGCCTCGACCACCGCGGCGAACTCGACCCCGGGGCCCGGATCCAGGTCGAACACCAGCCGGCCGGGCCGGTCGGGTTCGCCCGGCCAATTGTTCCAGGGGTGCAGCTCCAGCCCGCCCGACTGCGCCACCGCGGCCAGCCCCTCGATGCGGTCGATCTGCAGATAGGGCTTGCGGTCGCCCGCCACCTTGACCAGCGAGATCAGGCTGGAGGTGCCGGGCATGGCGTGGCGCTGGAAGAAGATCTGGCCGCCGATCCCGTCCGGCGCCCGCAGGATCGAGCACGGACGGCCCTGGATGTGCGGCAGCATCCAGGGCCCGACCGCCTCCAGATACAGCGCCAGATCCTGCTTGGTCACCGGCTTGCGGTCGCCGGCATCCGGCCACAGCGCCTTGTCGGCATGGGACAGGGCGACGCCCATCACCACCGGCTTGCCGCCGCTGGTGGCGCGGCCGCGCGCCGGAGCGGCGGATTTGGCCGCCACCGGCTCCGCCAGCTCCGCCCGCGGCGCCGGGGCGTCGGCCTCGACCTCCGCCGCCGGCTTGTCCTCGCGCAGGCCCTTGAACGCGGCTTGGCGGACCATGCCCGACCCGGTCCAGCCGGCGAATTCGATCTCGGCCACCAGCTCGGGCTTCACCCAATGGATGGTCTTGTCGCCGCGGGGCGCGCGAGGGCCGGTGAAGGGCGAGGTTTCGGCCTCCACCGCCTGCAGCTTCGGCAGCAGCCGGGCGACCTTGGCGGCGCCATAGCCGGTGCCGACCCGGCCGATATGGACGAGATGGCCGCCGCGATGGACCCCGACCAGCAGCGAGCGGAAGCGGTTGCCGGTGGTCGACCAGCCGCCGATCACCACCTCGTGCCCGCCGCGGCACTTGGCCTTGGTCCAGCGGTCGGTGCGGCCGGATTGGTAGGCGGCGTCGAGGCGCTTCGAGATGATGCCTTCGAGCGACAGCCGGCAGGCCGAGCGCAGCACCGCGTCGCCGGCCTCCTCGAAATGCTCGACATAGCGGATGGCGGAGGTGGCGTCGGCCCCCTGCCCCGCCAGCAGCTCCTGCAGCCGGCCCTTGCGCGCCGACAGCGGATCGGCCCGCCAGTCGCGGCCGCCCTCGAACAGCAGGTCGAAGGCGAAGAAGACCAGATCCTCGGTCTTGCCCTCCGACAGCGCCACCTGCAGCGCAGCGAAATCCGGATGGCCGTTCTCGTCCAGCGCCACCACCTCGCCGTCGATGATGGCGTCCGGCCAGCCCTTCGCCGCCGCGGCGATGGCGCCGAACTTCTGGGTCCAGTCCAGCCCCTTGCGGGTCTTCAGCGTGGCGGTGCCGTCCTCGATCCGCAGTTGCGTCCGGTAGCCGTCGAATTTGATCTCATGCGCCCAGCCGCCGCCGGTCGGCGGCCGGTCGACCGACTGGGCCAGCTGCGGCGGGATGAAATCGGGCATATCCGCGGCCGGCGCCTTGCGGGTCCGCGCCGCCTTGGGCTTCGCGGCCCCGGACTTCGCCGCGCCGAATTTTGGCGTCGACTGCCACACCGCATCGGCCTCGCCCGCCGCCTTGCCTTCCAGCATGAACGGCTTCGGCCCGCGTCCCCGCCCGGCGGCGATGTCGGCCATGGCGCGGCCGGAGGCGACCGAGCGGTCCTCGGCCAGCACGGCGTCGCCATTGTCTTCGACCGCATGCTCGTCGCGATGCTTGATCAGCAGCCAGTTGGTGCGCTTGCCGCCGGTGCGGTCGCGCTTCATCCGCACCAGCACCCAGCTGCCGTGCAGCCGCTCGCCGTGCAGGGTGAACTTCAGGTCGCCCTTGGCCAGCGCCCGCTGCGGCGACAGCTTGCCCTCCGGCTCCCAGGTGCCGCGATCCCACAGCTGGACGGTGCCGCCGCCATACTGGCCCTTGGGAATGGTGCCCTCGAAGTCGCCATAGTCGAGGGGGTGGTCCTCGACCTCGACCGCCAGGCGCTTGTCATGCGGGTCGAGCGACGGCCCCTTGGTCACCGCCCAGGATTTGAACACGCCGTCGAGCTCGAGCCTGAGGTCGTAGTGCAGCCGCGTCGCCGCATGCTTCTGGATGACGAAGCGGCCGTGTTCGGACGGCGCCACGGCGTCGGCGCCGCTCGGCTCCGCGGTCTTGGTGAAGTCGCGCTTGGTCCTGTAGGTCGACAGGCTGCTCTTGGCCACCGGCGCCTCCGCATTCCCTGCCGGGACAACGACGCCGGGCCGGTGAACGTTCCGGCGGCTGCGCCCCGCGCGGGAACGATAAAGTCGCTTCGGCCGTTGCGGGAAGAGGCTGGTCGATCCCGGGGTGACGCCATGGCGCCGCGCGCGAACTGGAAGGGCACGTTGAAGCTGGGCTTCCTGTCCTGCCCGGTCGCCCTGTATTCGGCCGTCAGCGACGGCGACGAGATCCATCTCAACATGGTCAACCGCCGCACCGGCAACCGGCTGCGGCGCCTGTTCGTCGACGACGAGACCGGCAAGCCGGTCGAGCGCGACCAGCAGGTCAAGGGCTACGCGCTGGACAACGACCAGTATGTCGTCCTGACCGAGGAGGAGATCGAGGCCGCGATCCCCGACAGCACCAAGACCATCGAGATCGAGGCCTTCGTGCCGCGTGCCCAGGTCGACCGGCTGGCGATCGACCGGCCCTACTACCTCGCACCCACCGACAAGGTGGCGGAGGAGGCGTTCGGCGTCATCCGCGCCGCCACCGAGAAGGCCGGCGTGGTCGGCATCGCCCGCACCGTGCTGTTCCGGCGCGACCGGGTGGTGCTGCTGTGCCCCGAGGGCCCCGGCTTCCTGGCCAACCTGCTGCACTTCGAATACGAGATGCGCGACGAGGCCGACGCCTTCGCCGACATCCCGAAGCTGAAGATCGGCGGCGAGATGCTGGAGCTGGCCGAGCACATCATCGGCAAGAAGAAGGGCAAGTTCGAGCCGGAGAAGTTCGAGGACCGCTACGAGGCGGCGCTGACCGAGCTGATCAGGGCGAAGCAGCGCGGCGAGACCATCAAGCGCCCGCCGGCCCCGAAGCGCGGCCAGGTCATCGACCTGATGGCGGCTTTGCGCGAGAGCGCGGGGGTGAAGGCGGCCAAAGCCAAGGCGGCCGGCAAGACGAAGCGGAAGACGGCCTCGCCCAAGCGCAAGGCCGGGTAGTCGGTAGAGCGCCCCCCTTCGTCATTGCGAGCGCAGCGAAGCAATCCATGCCAGGCGGCGCCATGGATTGCTTCGTCGGCTTCGCCTCCTCGCAATGACGAAGAGAGCCCCTCACCGCTTCTTCTTGTCCGCCTCCAAACTCTTCCGCAACGCCGCCATCAGGTCGATCACCTTGCCCGTCTCGGCCGGCGCCGGCTTCGATGCGACCACCTTCTGGCCCTTCTTCTTGCGCGCGATGATCTTCTTCAGCGACGCCTGCACCCGGTCGCCCAGCAGCTCCTCGCTCCAGTCGGTCTGCCGCTCCTTGATCACCGACAGGGCCAGGGTCATCGCCTGCTTCGACGGCGCGACCGGCTTGATGCCGCGGAAATAGGTGCCCTCGTCGCGCACCTCGTCGGCCTGGCGCAGGGTCCACACCACCATGCCCACGCCGCGCGGCTCGATCATGATCGGCCGCTCGCGGCGGTACAGCACCAGCTTGGACAGGCCGACCGTCCTGGTCGCCACCATCGCCTCGCGGATGACGCTGAACGCCTCCTCGCCGACAGGCTCGCTCGGCGCCAGGTAGTGCGGCCGGTCGCGCCACAGCAGCCCGACCGAATCGCGCGGCACGAAGGTCTCGATGTCGATGGTGCGAGTGGTCTCGAGGGCGACGGCGTCGAGCTCGTCATCCTCCAGCATCACGAACTCGTCCTCGCCGACGGGATAGCCGCGGATCTGGTCGTTTTCCGCCACCGCCTTGCCCGAGACGCCGTCGACATAGCGGCTGACCACGCGGTTGCCGGTCGCCGCATTCAGGGTGTGGAACCGCACCCGCTCGGCCTGGGTCACCGCCGGGGTCATCTGCACCGGGCAGGTGACCAAGGTGAGCTTGAGGTAGCCGGACCAGAAACTGCGACCCGCCATCGCCTGCCTCCGCTGCGCATGCCTGCCGTAGAAAGCCATGGGTGGGCCCCGGGGTTCCATCGGCCTTGCCCTCAGGGGCCGGATCGTCGGACCCTGCCGGCCTGTCCACGGCGAGTGCCCGATGTCGAATCCGCCACCAGCCCCCTCCCCCCGGATTTCCACCAATCGGTCGTCACGGGTGCCCGACCTGTTCGCGGCCCGGCCCGCCGCCTATGACCGCTTCACCCGGGCCGAATGGGCGGCGCTGCGGGCGGCGACGCCGCTGGCGCTGTCGGATGCCGAGCTGGCGGAGCTGCGCGGGCTGAACGACCCGGTGTCGCTGGCCGACGTCACCGAGATCCACCTGCCGCTGTCGCGCCTGCTGAACCTGCATGTCGCCGCCGCCCGGGCGCTGGGCGGGGTGGAGGACGCGTTCCTCGGCCGGCCCGGCGCGCCGCCGCCCTACATCATCGGCGTCGCCGGCAGCGTCGCCGTGGGCAAGAGCAGCTTCGCCCGGCTGCTGCGCCTGCTGCTGTCGCGCTGGCCCGACCATCCCCGGGTCGAGCTGGTGACCACCGACGGCTTCCTGCTGCCCGGCAAGGAGCTGGAGGAGCGCGGGCTGATGCGGCGCAAGGGCTTCCCGGAAAGCTACGACCTGCGCCGGATGATCGGCTTCCTCTCGGCGGTGAAGGCCGGCCGGCCGGAGGTCGAGGCGCCGGTCTATTCGCATCTGGCCTACGACATCGTGCCGGGCGAGAAGCAGGTGGTGCGGCGCCCCGACATCCTGATCTTCGAAGGGCTGAACGTGCTACAGGCCCCGTCCGGCGCGTCGGTCGTGACCTCGGACTTCTTCGACTTCTCGGTCTATGTCGACGCGGATGAGGAGGACATCGCCGGCTGGTTCGTCGAGCGCCGGCTGCTGCTGCAGCGCACCGCGTTCCAGCAGCCCACCTCCTACTTCCACCACCACCGCGACCTGCCGGAGGCCGAGGCCCGCCGCGTCGCCCGCGGCATCTGGGACGAGATCAACCGGGTCAACCTGCGCGAGAACATCCTGCCCACCCGCCAACGCGCCCGGCTGGTGCTGCACAAGGCGGCCGACCATTCGGTCGACGGCATCGCCCTGCGCCGGATGTGATCGGTGGGGCCGGCTCTGCAGAGGCCCCAGTCGCCTCAGGCGGCCGCCTGAACCGCCGAGAGCTTCCAATCGGCGCGATTCCGGCGGGCGAAGGTCCAGATCTCGGCGGTCTCGGTCGGCTTCTCCGCGTCGCCCTCGACGATCCGGCCGGTCTCCCGGTCGCGCGTGGCATCGACGCTCGAATACCGCATGGCGACGGTCGCGTAGTCCGTGTCGCCCTCGCGCCACGACTCCGCCAGGTCACCCTGCAGCAGGCGAACGTCCGAAACCTCGTTCTTCACGCCCTGGGTCGCGTTCTGGCCCAGTTCCTCGGCGAAATAGGACATGACCTCCGGCGTGGTGCGAGCGCGCAGGCGCGCGAAATCCTCGGCGCCATAGGCGGCCTGGATCTCGCCGAGCAGCCGTTCGAAGGCGTCGAGGTCCGAACGGCCGATGCCGATCTCGTCTCCCGATGACCGGGGCGTCGACGCCCCTGGCTGCGGCGCAGGCCTGAAATTCGCCAGCCCCGCAGCGAGGCCGCCGGACGCCGGGCGCTGCATGGACGGCGCTGCCGCACCGGCATAGGCCGTCCCACGCCCGAAGAAGCGCCTGAACGCCATCACCGCAAGGACGACGAGGCCGATCTGCAGAACCAGCCCGACCAGCCCGGCGGCGCCGCCGATGCCGTTGCCGAGCAGCATGCCGACGAGACCACCCAGCATCAGGCCGCCGAAGATGCCGCCGAAGCCACCGAACCTGCCGCGCGCAGGGGCCTGCATGCCGGGCGCCGGCTGGGCCTGAGCCGGCTGGGCCGCCTGGCTGCGCGGCGTCATGGACCGATCGATCGGCGCCGCCGTGCCGGGCGCGGTGGGGGTGGCGGGCGGGGACTGGTACGTCCGCTCGCCGCGGCTGCCGAAGCCCCCACCAGGAGATATGCGCCGCGCATCGGCATGGTCGACGGCGACCAGCAGGACACCCAGCCCGAGGGCGAGGGTCGCGAAGATCCTGCCCGATCGGCTGAAGAAGGTGCTCATCACTCTTTCCGGTCGCGTTCTGTTTTCATGGCCCGCCACATATGGTGAATCTCGGCGGCAATGGGAGGGGGGCTCTCGCCTCAGCCCAGCCAGGCGGCGCTGATCTTGCGGTACCCGCCGTCGTGCAGGCGCAAATGCAGCCACTGGTCGACGAAGGCCTTGAACACCTCGTCGCCCTGCGGCAGCAGATAGGCCTTCTCGGCGAAGGTGAAGGGCTGGTCCGGATGCACCGCGCACAGGCCGGGCCGCAGCTTCTGCTGCAGCCGGGTTTCGCTGGCATCGGTGATCATCAGGTCGGCGCGGCCGGCCAGGATCTCGTCGAAGATCTTGGTGTTGTCGGGGAAGAGATCGATCTTCGCCGCCTTCATCGTCTCGCGCGCGAAGCTCTCATTGGTGCCGCCGGGATTGACCACCAGCGTGACGTCGGGCCGGTCGATCTGGGTGATGGTCTCGAACTTGTCGACATTCTCGCAGCGGGTGATCGGGGTCTTGCCGTCGACCATGACCGGAACGCTGAAGAAGGCCTGCTTCTGCCGCGGCAGGGTGATGCTGATGCCGCCCATGGCGACGTCGCAGGCGCCGCCGGTGAAGTCGGCCATCATCGTCTTCCAGCTGGTCTTGACGAATTCGGCCTTCACCCCGATCGCGGCGGCGAGATCCTTGGCCATGTCGATGTCGATGCCCTCGAACGCGTTCTTGGCCGGATCGAGATAGGTGAAGGGCTTGTAGTCGCCGGTGGTGCAGATTTTCAGCACCCCGGCCTGGGTCACGGCGGCGAGCCGGTCCGCGGGCTCGGCCCGGGCGGCGGCGATGGGCAGGGCGATCAGCAGGGCGGCAGCGAGAAGCGGGCGCATGAGACCTCCGGAGCGAGTCGGCTAGGATCTTAATCGGACCCATGCGCGGCCACCAACAGGGTCGTCGCGGACGGCCGCCGTCGTTAGAGTCGCAGGATGAAGCTGATCGCCCACACCATCGGCGGCGCGCCGCCCGTCATCCGCCCGGCCCCGGCCACCCGCGACTGGATGTCGGCGACGCCGGAGGGCTTCGCCTATCGCTGCCTGCCGCTGAACATCGCCAACGCCCATGGCTGGGAGATCCTGTGCCCCACCGCGATCCGCGCCTGGTGGGACGGCGGGACCTCCCCCGGATCGGTGCGCGTCGAGGTCGACGGCGACGACCCGGCCCCGGCGCTGGGCCATTTCGGCTCCGGCATCCTGACCTTCCACGTGCCACTGCTGCTGCGCACCGAGCCGGGGGCCAACCTCTGGGTCTCCGGCCCGACCAACGCGCCGAAGGACGGCATCGCCGCCCTGACCGGCGTGGTCGAGACCGACTGGTCGCCCTACGGCTTCACCATGAACTGGCGCTTCACCCGGCCCAACCACCTGGTGGAGTTCGCGGCCGGAGAGCCGTTCTGCCTGTTCTTCCCCCTGGCCCGCGACATGGTCGAGGCGGTGGAGCCGGAGGTGCGGCCGCTGAGCGACGATCCGGAGCTTGAGGCCCGCTACTGGGCCTTCCACCAGGGCCGCAGCAGCTTCCTGGCCGACCTGCCCGTGCCCGGCACCGACGCCAACGAGGCGAAGTGGCAGAAGGGCTACTACCGCGGCCTCGACACCGACGGCAAGGCGGCGCCGCAGCACCAGACCAAGCTGCGGCTGAAGCCGTTCGAGGAGGGCTGAACGGATTGCCTCTCCCGCCTGGCGGGAGAGGTCGGGCTCGCGCAGCGAGACCGGGTGAGGGCTGGTCCCGGCCTCGACGCCCTCTCCTCACCCGGAGCCGCTTCGCGTCTCCGACCTCTCCCGTAAACGGGAGAGGCAACGCGTTACTCCCTTAGGCGTTGGCGCGGGCCTCCGCAGCCACCGCACCGGCCTCATCTCCCGCCAGCCGCAAAGCCCTGGCCGTAAGGCGCCAGTTGAACGGGCTGCCGGGCTTGGCCTCGGTCCGCTCCGCCGCCAGGGTCCTGGCCAGATCGGCCTGGCCGCCGCGCAGCGCCGCCTCGACCAAGGTGAGGTTCAGCACGTCGCGCTGGGCGTGGCTGCCGCCGAAGCGGTGCGCCACCGCCCGCACCGGGGCGAGCAGGTCGACCGCCGTCGCATAGTCGCCGGCACCGAAGGCCCGCAGGGCGCGGCAGACCGGCAGCCCGACCTCGGCCGTCATCGCCGCGTTGGTGCCGCCCGCCCCCCGCTGGACCTGGGCCGCCCGCCGGGCCTGGGCCGCCAGCAGGCGGTCGGCATCGGCGCCGCGGCCGGTGGCGACGAAGGCCATCATCGCGTGCATGTCGTTGAAGGCGTAGTAGCCGTCCTCCGCCATCGGCGCCCAGCTGTCGGCCAGCTCGGCCCAGCGGCCGCCGCCATCCACGCCGCGCAGATGCAGCCGCCACAGCAGCGCCGTCGCGTCCAGCGTCTCCAGCGCCACCGGCGACGGAAGCGGCCGGATCGCCTCGTCATAGAGCCGCAGCACCGTCGCGGTATCGCCGAGGTCGAGATGGTACAGCGCCAGATGCCACCAGTTGTGGAAGGCGAACATGTTGTCCGGCGCCCAGTCGCCGCTGCGGCCGTTCAGCCAGGCGACGCCCTCCGGCAGGCGGCCCTGCATCTCCATGACATGGGCGACGGCGTGGATCGCCCAGGGGTCGCGCGGCTGCAGCGCCACGGCGCGGCGGCCGGTCGCCTCGGCGGCGCGGTAGTCGCCGGTCTCCTCCAGCCCGAAGGCGTGCATGCCGAGGACATAGCCATAGCCCGGCACCGACTCGTCCCAGCCCGGCAGCGCCCGGGCGATGCGGTCGCGCAGCAATTGGGTGTGGCCGAGATAGAAGTCGCCGATATGCGCCGCCTGCAGCGCCAGCCCGTCGCGCGGATGCGCCTCGGCCACCCGGCCCCAGGTGTCGACCGCCCCGGCGAAATCACCGTCCAGCCAGGCGCGCAGCGCCGCGATGTGGCCGCGCTCGCGCTCATTGGCGTCCGTGCGCAGCGCCTCGGCCGCCTCGACGCTCTGGCGCAGCGGCGCCTCGGCCGCCTTCTCGGTCGCCAGCGCCATCAGCGTGCCGCGCAGGCAATGGCCCATGACGAAGCCGGGATCCTCGGCCAGCGCCGCCTCGATCTCGGCCAGCGGGTCGCGGAAATAGCTGTGCAGCCGGTCGGCCGCGATCTCGTAGCGGTCGAGCGCGGCGCGGCTGGTGGTCGAGACCGGAACGCCGCGGCTGTCGTGAAGGCCCATCACCATCCTCCTGTGGTCCGGACCAGGATAGCCTAAGCCGCGCGTCCGACGCAGCTCGTGACCTGCGTCACCCCGAAAACAGCGAAGCCCCCGTCGGGTGAGCGGGGGCTTCGGTGCTTGTCCTTGCGGCTGTAGACCTTGTCGGACCGGACGATCCGGTGGCCGAGCCGGCGGGCGACCAGCGCGAAGGGATCGCGCCGCTTCGGCCCCGCCATCGGGGGCTTGGGCTTCTTCATCTGCCTTTCCTTTCAGGGGCTGGACGGTCGCTGATATGGCATCGGCGGGCCCGGATGCAAGCGCCGCGTGCCGACCGGATTCCTGTCGAATGTCGGAAACATCTGGCGACGGACAGGGGTTCATGCCACGAGTAGGATCGAATGAACCCCATCGGGACCCGCTTGGCGGGCGGTGTCCTGTGCATGGCGAGGTAGCCAAATCACCGGTACAATGGACACCCCGGACCCGGCCAGAGCCGGTTGGTCGAAGCGCATGCACCGGCTGAGGAAACAGCTGCGGAAGCACGGCCGCCGCCATGCCACGACCCTGGTGCAGGCGATGCCGATCTATGCGCTCTACGGGGTGATGCGGGCCCTGCCGATCGGCAGCGCCTCGGCCCTGGGCGGCTGGGTCGGCCGGACCTTCGGGCCGCGCATCGGCGCCTCGCGCCGGGCCGACGCCAATCTCAGCCTGGTGATGCCGGAGCTGTCGGCCGCCGACCGCCAGCGCGTCATCCGCGGCATGTGGGACAATCTCGGCCGGGTGATCGCGGAGTTCCCGCATCTCGGCCGGCTGCGCCGCAGCGAGGCCAGGCGCCCCAAGCGGGTCCAGGTCGAGGGCATCGAGCATTTCCTGGCGGCCCGCGGCGAAGGCCGGCCGGTGGTGATGGCGATCGGCCATTTCGGCAATTGGGAGGTCGGCGCCGCCGTCGCCGCCAACCACGGCGTGCCCTTCACCGCCATCGCCAAGCCGCCGAAGAACCCGATGGTCGGCTGGCTGCTGCACCGCATCCGCAGCTCGGTCGGCACCATCATGCTGGAAAAGCGGATGGAGGGGGCGGACGCCAAGAAGGCGCTGTCGATCCTGCGCGCCGGCGGCGTGCTGGGGATGATGGTCGACCAGCGCTACAATGGCGGGCTGAAGGTCCCGTTCATGGGCCATGACGCCATGACCTCGCCCGGCGCCGTGGCCATGGCCTACCATCTCGGCTGCGCCGTGATCCCGGTGCGGATCGAGCGCACCGCCGGCGCCAACTACCGCGCGGTGTTCGAGCCGCCGCTGGCGATCGAGCGCACCGGCGACCGCAAGGCCGATGTCGAGGCCGCGACCATCGCCATGAACGAGGCGATCGAACGCTGGGTCCGCGGCCGGCCGGAACAGTGGCTGTGGCTGCACAAGCGCTGGATGATGCCGCGCCCGCGCAAGCTGCGGCAACGCGTGCTGGCCTACAAGGCCAGCCTGGCCGCAGGCGGCGACGAAGGCTAAAGCGCCGACCCGGCGTCCAGCAGGACGTTGGCGCGGTATTCGACGCCGAGCGACACATAGCCCTCGCAGAGCTTGCGGTGATGCTCGTGCTCGTCGTCGGTCAGGGTCCGCACGAAGCGCGCCGGGCTGCCGGCCCAGAGCTGGCCGGCCGGCACACGCTTGCCGGGGGTCAGCAGCGCCCCGGCCGCGACCATCGCGTCGCTTTCCACCACCGCCCGGTCCATGACGCAGGCCTTCATGCCGACGAAGCTGCGGTCGGCCAGGGTGCAGGCGTGGATCAGCGCCATGTGGCCGATGGTGACGTCGTCGCCGATATGGCTCGGGCCGTCGGCCGTGGCGACATGGACCACGGTGCCGTCCTGGATGTTGGTGCGGGCGCCGATGCGGATCGGGCTGACATCGCCGCGGATGACGCAGCCGAACCAGACGCTGGTGCCCGGCCCGATCTCGACATCGCCGATCACCACCGCGCCCGGCGCGATGAAGGCGTCGGCCGCGATCCGCGGCAGCCGGTCGCGATAGGGCAGGATGATCGCGCCGGTGGACATGCCGCGGCCTCAGGCCGCCTGCGACCGCGCCGGCAGCAGCCCCGCCGTCGGGTCCAGCCCCAGCGCCAGGTTGAGGTTCTGCACCGCCGCCCCCGACGCGCCCTTGCCGAGATTGTCGAGCTGGGCGACCAGCAGCGCCTGCTGCTCCGCCGCGTTCTCGAACACGAACAGGCGCAGCGCGTTGGTGCCGTTCAGCGCCTCGGGCTCCAGCTCGGCCGCCGCCGCGGCCTCGGCCAGCGGCGCCACGGTGACAAAGGGCTGGCCCTGGTAATGCTCTGCCAGCGCCGCATGCAGATCGGCGGCCGAGGGCCGCTTCGGCAGCGACCACAGCGGCAGCGGCACCGACACCAGCATGCCCTGGGCGTAGCGCCCGACCGACGGCACGAAGATCGGCGCATGGTCGAGGCCGGCCCAGCGCTTCAGCTCCGGCACATGCTTGTGGGCCAGCTTCAGGCCGTAGAGGAAGAACGGCACCTTCCCCGCGGCCGGCGCATCGGCGGCCTCGTAACGGGCGATCAGGCTCTTGCCGCCGCCGGTGTAGCCGCTGACCGCATTGATGGTAACGGGATGCGACGCCGGCACCAGGCCGCGGTCGATCAGCGGCCGCAGCAGGGCGATGCCGCCGGTGGGGTAGCAGCCGGGGTTGGAGATGCGCTTCGACCCGGCGATCGCCTCGGCCTGGCCGGGCGCCAGCTCGGGGAAGCCATAGGTCCAGCCCTCGGCGGTGCGATAGGCGGTCGAGGCGTCGATCACCCGCACATCGGGGTTCTCGACCATCGCCACCGCCTCGCGCGCCGCATCGTCCGGCAGGCACAGGATCGCGGCGTCGACCTCGTTCAGCAGCCGGCGGCGCGCCGCCGGGTCCTTGCGCTCGGAATCGGCCAGGCTGACGACCTCGATGTCGGCGCGCTTGGCCAGGCGGTCGCGGATCTGCAGCCCCGTGGTTCCAGCCTCGCCATCGATGAACACGGTTGCCGGCATCGCCCTGCCCTCGGAAAGGGATATAAGTGTGTGAGTACTTACCATAGGTGAGGGCGCCGCCGAACCGGCATCGCGGTCATGGCGGATATCTGCGGGACGCCGGTTGCAGGCGAAGAGGTCCCGTTTCACCCAGCCACTCTCTCAACTGTCAAGCCGGGCAATGACAGAAAAGGAAGAGTGCGTCAGCGCCCGGTCTTCAGGTCCCGCAGCACGGTGGAGATGCGGTCCAGCGCCGCCGGGGCGTGCTCGTAGCCATGAGTGATGCGCAGATGGTGCTCGGCGCCGAGATAGACGCCCGGCGCCACCAGCACCGAGGTCCGGCGCCGGATGGCATCGGCGACCGCGACCGAATCCAGGTCGAGGTGATAGCGCACGAAGCCGAGCGCCGTGGCCGCCGGCGGCACCGCCGAGACCAGGTCGGCATGGGCCGACAGCCAGCGTTCCAGCCCGGCCCAGCCGCTGCGCGACAGCTCCCGCTGCCGTCCGACCAGCCGGGCGCGGGTGGCCGGCTCCAGCGCCATCTCGGCCAGCAGCATCGACGGGCCGGCGGCGGCGATGACGACGTATTCGTGCCGACGCCACGCATCCTCGACCAGGTCCTTCGGCCCGACCAGCCAGCCGATGCGCAGGCCGGCCAGGCCATAGGCCTTGGACAGGCTGCCGACCACCACCACCCGCTCGTAGCCGCCCCAGAAGCTCGGCGTCTCCACATCGGTCAGGCGTTCGGTGCCGCGATAGACCTCGTCGACATGCAGCCAGGCGCCGGCCTTGGCGGCGATGGCGGTGATCCGCGCCGCCTCTTCCACCGTCAGGATGCTGCCGGTCGGGTTGTTCGGGTTGACGATGGCGATCATCCGGGTGCGCGGCCCGACCGCCGCCTCCAGCGCATCGAGATCCGGCCGCCAACCCTGGTCGGGCAGCAGCGGGAAGCTTTTCACCGTGCAGCCGAGGTTGCGGGCGATGCCCCAGACCTGGCGGTAGCCCGGCTCCATCACCACGATCTCGTCGCCCGGCGACAGCAGCGCCTGGCACAGGATCTGGTTGGCCTCGGACGCCCCCGTGGTCACCAGCACCTGATCGGCCTGGGCGCCGGCATAGAGGCTGGCGATCCGGGTCCGCAGCGCGTCGGTTCCGTTGACCTGCGGGTAGAACAGCACCTGGTCCAGCAGCCGGTCGACCGCGCCGGCGCCCAGCACCTCGCGCAGCGTGGCGCAGCGCACCGAGCTGTCGGCGAGGTTGATCTCGACCGTGTGTTCCCACTCCGACTGCCACTGCTCGAGCGCAAAAGGCTGGAAGGTCATCGCCGCATCCCCGGAAATCGATCGCAATTCCATATGCAATATATTACATCTTGATCGGCAACAAGATGTGAAAGCGAGGCCCGGCGATGACATCGTCGCGAGAGGTGCTGGACCGGATCGCGCAGCGGCTGCGCCAGGAGCGCCAGGCGCGGGGCTTCAGCCAGGCGGCGCTGGCCGAGCGCAGCGGCGTGTCGCTGCGCATGCTGGCGCTGATCGAGAAGGCGGAGACCAACCCGAGCATCGCCACGCTGGCCGAGATCGCGGCCGGCCTGGGCATCAGCCTCGGCGCGCTGGTCGGCAGCGGCGATGAGGCGGCGGCCCGGGTGATCCCGCCGCAGGATTTCGCCACGGTGTGGCAGTCGCCGGCCGGCAGCGCCCGGCTATTGGCCTCCGGCGGCAAGGCCGAGCTGTGGGACTGGCGGATCGAGACCGGCGGCCGCTACGACGCCTCGCCGGACCCGGCCGGGACGATGGAGCTGATCCAGGTGCAGGAGGGCGTGCTGGTGCTGGAGGTCGACGGCGCCACGCATGCCGTTCCCGCCGGCCACGCCCTGCGCCTGGCCAGCGACCGCGCTTACGCCTACCGCGCCGAGGGCGGGCCGGTGCGGTTCGTCAAGGTGGTGAGCTGAGTCGGGCCGACGTTCCGGCTCAATCTGCATCGGGTCCTGAGCTCGGCCGAGGCGGCGCGGGCATTGGCGATGCAGGCTTGCCCCGGACGGCCCCGGCCGGCACAGTGCGGCCCACGGATCCACCAGAGCGGCGATCGGATGACACCATCGCGACGCAACGCTGTGTTGGCGATTCTGGCCGGCAGCCTGCTGCTGACGGCCCCATCGGCGCGTGTTCCGACCGCGCCGGGCCTTGCCGTGTCCTTCCCGCCCCTCGGCCCCGACATCCGGTCGCCGCATGCCAGCGACCCGGTCTTCGCCGCCCTGCTGGCCACGGCCGAGAGCAGCCGGGACCCGCTGCAGATGAACAAGGGCGGCTATGCCGGGCTGTTCCAGTTGGGCGAGGCCGCGGCGGCGGTCGCCGGCCTGTACGACCCGGGGGCCCCGGTGACAGCGGACGACACCCGCAACCGCTGGCGCGGCACCTTCCACATCCCCGGCTATCCCGAGGTCAGGACCATCGGCGATTTCCTGGACACGCCGGCGGCGCAGCAGGCGGCCTTCCGCATGCACCTTGCCTATCTCGACAGCGAGATCCAGCGCCGCGGCCTGGACCGGCAGATCGGCCTCTACGTCGCCGGGGTGCCGATCACCTGGGACGGGCTGCGCGCCATGATGCATCTGGGCGGCCCGGATGGGACCGAGCGCTTCATCGCCACCGGCGGCGCCTATGACCCGGCCGACGACAACGGCATGCGGATCAGCGACTACGGCCGCCGCTTCGCCGGCTTCCTCGCGATCGAGCCGACCCGGCCGGCGATCATGCCGACACTGGTGGTCCCCACCTCGGCGACGCAAGGTCCGGTTGCCCCCGCCACGGCTGACCCGGCCATGGTGGTCCCGACCCTGGTCGCCACCACGCCGCACCCGAGGCCTCTGAGACGGCACCTCCAGGAACGACAAAGGGGCGCCCGAGGGCGCCCCTTGCCGAACCGAAGGTCCCGTCCGCGGGTTGCCCCGCGAGCGGTCTGAACGATCAGCGCTTCGAGAACTGGAAGCTGCGGCGGGCGCCGGACTTGCCGTACTTCTTACGCTCGACCACACGCGAGTCGCGCGTCAGGAAGCCATGGGCCTTCAGCGTCGGGCGCAGGGTCGGCTCGTAGTGCTCCAGCGCGCGGCTGAGGCCGTGACGGACCGCGCCGGCCTGGCCGGAGAGGCCACCGCCCTTGACGGTGCAGATGATGTCGAACTGCTTGACCCGGTCGCACACCTCGAACGGCTGCAGCAGAAGCATGCGCAGCACCGGGCGGGCGAAATAGACTTCCTGGTCGCGGCCGTTGACGGTGACCTTGCCGGAACCCGGCTTGATCCAGACGCGGGCGACCGCGTTCTTGCGGCGGCCGGTGCCGTAGGAGCGGCCCTGGGCGTCGCGCTTCGGCTGGACCGGAGCGACTTCGACCGCGACGCTGTCCAGGGCGGGCTTCAGATCGGAGAGGGACTGCAGATCGGCCACGGCCTTACCTCTTATTCTTCGGATTCATCGCAGCGACGTCCAGCACTTCGGGCTGCTGAGCCTCGTGCGGATGCGATGCGCCGGCATAGACCTTGAGGTTGCCCATGACCTTGCGGCCGAGCGGACCGCGGGTGATCATGCGCTCCACGGCCTTCTCGATCACGCGCTCGGGATGGGCGCTGTCGAGGATCTGGCCCTTCGAACGGCCCTTGATGCCGCCGGGGAAGCCGGTGTGCCAGTAGAAGACACTGTCCTGGCGCTTGTTGCCGGTCAGATGAACCTTCTCGGCATTGACGACGATGACGTTGTCGCCGGTGTCGACATGCGGGGTGAAGATGGTCTTGTGCTTGCCGCGAAGGCGCATCGCGATGATGCTGGCGAGCCGGCCGAGGACGACGCCTTCGGCGTCGACCACGATCCACTTCTTCTCCACCTCGGCAGGCTTGGCGGAATATGTCTTCATGACGGGCCCTTGATCGGGGTCGGGAACGGATGCCGCCGGCCACCCCTGGCAGGGGCACCGGCGAGAGGCGGCTGTTTACGCGGGGCGTTCCCCGACGTCAACGGAAAAAGCATCGAAACACCAGCATCTTAGCGCCAAGGTATTATAATACCTCTCACAAACATGGCCGCAACGCTGGGTTTCGGCGCCGCGGATTTCGGGCTGTGACGGGCGGCACCCGTCACTCGCGGCCTCACCCGTCACGCAGCATCGGCTGGTCGCAGCGCATCAGCAGCCGCACCAGCTCCGCCTGGCGGCTGGTGCCGGTCTTGTCGAAGATGCGGGTGAGATGGGTGCGGGCGGTGCTGCGCGCGATCGACAGGCGCTCGGCCACCGCCTGCAGCCCGTCGCCGCGGCCGATCTCGACGGCGAAGGCGGCCTCCGCCGCGGTCAGGCCGAACCGCTCCTGCAGCGACGCCGCGGCCGGGACGTCCACCCGATCGGGATCGGTGACGAAGATCGCCACTTGCGGGGCCGGCCGGCGGCGCCCCTCGGCCACAGCGCCCCGGATCGGGATCACGGTCACCAGCAGCGGGCAGCGCCCCGAGGGGCGCGACACCTGCATCCGGGTTCCGGCCGAGGCGGCACGGCTCGCGGCGTCAAGCCCGGCGACGGCGGCGCCAACAGCAGCGGCCAAGGCGATGGCATGCTGCAGGCGGCGGGTCTCTTCCGGCAGCGCCGCGGCGAGGCCGGCCGGCCCGGAGGACAGCCCGTCGGTCTGGGCGATGATCGCTTCCGCGCGGCGGTTGAGGCAGATCGGCCGCGCCCCGGCATCGGCCAGGATCACGCCGGCGTCGAGCCGGTCGAGCACCGCCTCCGCATCGGCGGCGCGCAGGTCGGCGTCGCCGATGCGCTCGCGCAGCTGCAGGGCCCGGGTGAGATGGGGCAGCACCACCTGCAGCGCCGCGACATCCTCGTCGCCATAGTCGTCCCAGCCCCGGGCACGGCAGAGCGAGAGGACGCCGCGATGGGTCGGCGTGTCCGACACCTGCGCCACCGCGCCGTGGTAGCAGCCGTTCCGCCGCACCACCTCGTTGTAGAAATCCGATCGGGCGTAGTCGCGGTCGGTCTGCATCGCCGAGGAGCGCACCGCCCGCCCGACGCCGATGCCGGAGATCCAGGACGGCAGCATCCCGGCCTCGGCTGCGGCGGCGAAGCGCTCGACATGGACCGGGTCGTGCCGCGCCAGCAGGCACAGCTCCACCCGCTGCTGCAGCCGGTTCTCGACCACCAGGAAGCCGCGCAGGCCGCGGGCGGTATCGGTAATGGCCTCGAGCGCGCTGGGCCACGCATCCGGCGACACCGCGGCGTCGTAGGTCCGCTGCACGGCCTCGAGAATGGCATCTGCCCGGTCCATCCACCCCCCCGTCAGAAGAGCCGACCCTCCGCGTCCGGACCGAAACCTATCAAAATATCCGCATCCGGGACAGCGCGCATCCTCCGTTCGGCCGATGCCGCCGACGCCGTTCCCAGGCAGGCTGGTGACAGCCGCGGGTGCCGTTTGCAGCACGAACGGGCGAGCCGGCCGATGATCGGCCGGGCTCCCCTCGCGGCTTCGGATTTCGGGCCCTGACCGGCCCTGTTGCCCCACCAAGGGCGTTCGGATCACCGCAGCAGAGGATTCATCATGGCCATCATTCCAGGAACCCCCGGCGACGACACCCTGACCGGAACCACCACCGACGACACCATCACCGGCCTGGGCGGCAACGACTCGCTCAATGGTGGGCTCGGCAACGACACCCTGGAGGGTGGCGACGGCAATGACAGCCTGACCGGGGGCGACGGCAACGACACCCTCCGCGGCGGCAACGGCCTCGACTACCTCTATGGCGGCGCCGGCAACGACCGGCTGGAGACCGGCGGCGGCGGGGCCGGCAGTGTCAGCGGCGGCGATGGCGATGATATCGTGATCGGCTCGGGCGACGCCGAATCCCTCAGCGGCGACGCCGGCAACGACTTCATCCAGGGCCTCGCCGGGAACGACACGCTCTATGGCGGCCTGGGCAACGACTCGCTCTATGGCGGCGACGGCGACGACTATCTCAACCCCGGCACCGGGGCCGAGTTCGTCGACGGCGGCGCCGGCATCGACACGCTGTATCTCGACCGCAGCGGCACGTCCCTCGGGGTTACCTTCGCCCTCAACAGCGGCGCCGGCAGCGACGGCACCCGCGCCATCAACATCGAGCTGATGACCTATTATGGCGGCTCGGGCAACGACGTCGTCGTCGGCGGCGTCGGCGCCGATTCCATCAGCGGCTACGCCGGCGCGGACACGCTCTACGGCCAGGACGGCAACGACAGCCTCAGCGGCGGCGACGGCGACGACATCCTCCGCGGCGGCCTCGGCACCGACTACCTCTATGGCGCCGGCGGCAACGACCGGCTGGAGACCGGCGGCGGCGGGGTCGGCAGCGTCTCCGGCGGCGACGGCAACGATCTCATCATCGGCTCGGCCGACAACGAGAGCCTCAGCGGCGAGGCCGACAACGACACCATCCAGGGCCTGGCCGGCAACGACACGCTCTATGGCGGCACCGGCAACGACACCCTTTATGGCGGTGACGGCGACGACTATCTCAATCCCGGCACCGGGGCCGAGTTCGTCGATGGCGGCGCCGGCATCGACACGCTGTATCTCGACCGCAGCAACACCTCGCTCGGGGTCACCTTCGCCCTGAACAGCGGCGCCGGCAGCGACGGCACCCGCGCCATCAACATCGAGCTGATGACCTATTACGGCGGCTCGGGCAACGACGTCGTTGTCGGCGGTGTCGGCGCCGACTCGATCACCGGCTACAGCGGCAACGACACGCTCTACGGCCAGGACGGCAATGACAGCCTCAGCGGCGGCGACGGCGACGACATCCTCCGCGGCGGCCTCGGCACCGACTACCTCTATGGCGCCGGCGGCAATGATCGGCTGGAGACCGGCGGCGGCGGGGTCGGCACCGTCTCCGGCGGCGACGGCAACGATCTCATCATCGGCTCGGCCGACAACGAGAGCCTCGGCGGCGATGCCGACAACGACACCATCCAGGGCCTGGCCGGCAACGACACGCTCTATGGCGGCACCGGCAACGACACCCTTTATGGCGGTGACGGCGACGACTATCTCAACCCCGGCACCGGCGCCGAGTTCGTCGACGGCGGCGCCGGCACCGACACGCTTTATATCGACCGCAGCAACACCTCGCTCGGGGTTACCTTCGCCCTCAACAGCGGCGCCGGCAGCGACGGCACCCGCGCCATCAACATCGAGCTGATGACCTATTACGGCGGCTCGGGCAACGACGTCGTTGTCGGCGGCACCGGCGCCGATTCCATCAGCGGTTACGGCGGCGCCGACACGCTCTACGGCCAGGGCGGCAACGACAGCCTCAGCGGCGGCGACGGCGACGACATCCTCCGCGGCGGCCTCGGCACCGACTACCTCTATGGCGCCGGCGGCAACGACCGGCTGGAGACCGGTGGCGGCGGCGCCGGCAGCGTGAGCGGCGGCGATGGCGACGATCTCATCATCGGCTCGACCGATGCCGAAAGCCTGTCCGGCGATACCGGCAACGACACCCTCTACGGCATGGCCGCCAACGACACGCTCTATGGCGGCACCGGCAACGACGCGCTGGTCGGGGGCGCCGGCGCGGACTACCTGTCCGGCGGCGACGGCAGCGACACCGCCAGCTACGCCGGCAGCGCCGCCGGCGTGGCGGTCGACCTGGCCGCCGCCACCGCCTCGGGCGGCGATGCGACGGGCGACCAGCTCTCGGCCATCGAATCCCTGGCCGGCTCGTCCTTCGCAGACAATCTGGGCGGCGACGCCGGCGCCAACACGCTGCAGGGCGGCGCCGGCAATGACACGCTCCGGGGCCAGGCCGGCAACGATACGCTGCGCGGGGAAGCCGGGGCCGACCATCTCGACGGCGGCGCCGGCATCGACGTCGCGCTGTACAACGAGAACACCGTCGCGGTGCAGGTCAATCTCGCCACCGGCACCGCAACCGGCGGCACCGCCCAGGGCGATACCCTGACCGGGATCGAGATCGTCTATGGCGGCAGCGGCGGCGACACCCTCATCGGCAACGCCGTCGCCAACACCTTGTACGGTGCCGGCGGGGCCGACCGGCTGACCGGGGGCGCCGGGGGCGACCGCTTCATCTACACCGCGATCGGCGAAAGCCCGGTCGGCGCCGCCAGCGACGTGATCACCGATTTCAGCCACGCCCAGGCCGACCGCATCGACCTCGCGGCGATCGACGCCAACACCGTGCTCGGTGGCAACCAGGCCTTCGCGTTCATCGGTGCTGCGGCCTTCGGCCACCATGCCGGAGAGCTGCGGGCGGCCAGCGCCGGCGGCGTCACCACGATCTCCGGCGACGTCAATGGCGACGGGGTGGCCGATTTCGAGATCCGCGCCATCGGCACCATCGCCTTCGTCGCCGCGGATTTCACGCTCTGACCATCAGGGGCCGGATGAGACGATCGCCCGGCCCCCGCCGGCGGCATCTCCCATTTGGGTGGGATGCCGCCGGCACCGTTCACTGTTAGGGTGGATCAGCCGCCGGTGCCGTTTGCGGCGCGGAACGGTGGGGCGGCCAATGGTTCTCCCGAGATTCCCAGGCCCATATTCGATCCTGATCCCGGAGGCCGCCGACCGGGCAGACCGGCCGCGCGGGGTCCATCGTCACAGGTTTTCACAAGCAATCTTCATCGGCGTCGGCGGCACCGGGTCCTGACGGGCTTGGCTTGGCTTGGCCTGCCCCGCCACAGGCAGGCGGATTACTCCAACTGAGGATTCCATCATGGCCACCATTACAGGAACTGCCGGCGACGACATCCTGACCGGGACCGACGTCTTCGACACCATCAACGGCCTGGCCGGCAACGACATGATCTACGGCGGCGGCGGCGACGACATTCTCAATCCCGGCACCGGAGCTGATTTCATCGACGGCGGCGACGGCTTCGACTCGGTCGATCTCGACCGCAGCGGCAGCAGCGCCGGGGTCACCTTCGCCCTCAACAGCGGCCCCGGCAGCGACGGCACCCAGGCCATCAACATCGAACTCATGACCTACCGTGGCGGTTCGGGCGCCGACACCATCACCGGCGGCGTGGATACCTACAACACCATTTACGGCGGCGACGGCAATGACACCCTCTACGGCGGCGGCACCTCCAGCGTAAACCACATCGAGGGTGGCGCCGGCGACGATGCCATCCAGTCAGGCGGCGGCACGCCCGACACCATCCTGTGCGGCGGCGGCAACGACGTCTTTCAGACCTCCAGCACCGAACGCGAGACCGTCTACGGCGATGCCGGCAACGACGTCCTTCACGGCGGCCTGGGGAGTGACCTGTACTATGGCGGCGATGGCGACGATCAGCTCGACGGCGGGATCGGCAACGACTTTCTCATCGGCGATGCCGGCAATGACAGCCTCGACGGCGGTGATGGCAACGACAGCCTCCAGGCCGGCACCGGAGTCGACACCGTCGATGGCGGCGCCGGCTTCGACACGGTGAGCCTCGACCGCAGCGACGGCGGTGTCGGGATCACCTTCACCCTGAACGGTGGCCCCGCCAGCGACGGCACCAGCGTCATCAACGTCGAGAGCCTGGACTATCGCGGCGGCTCGGGCGCCGACGCCATCATCGGCGGCGCCGACAATGACTCCGTCACCGGCGGCGACGGCAACGACAGCCTCCAGGGCGGCGGCGGCTACGACGTGCTTGCCGGGGAAGCCGGCAACGACGTGCTCCGCGGCGGCGCGGGGGGTGCCGGGGGCCTCAGCGGCGACCGGCTCTCCGGCGGCGCCGGCTTCGACGCGGTGATGTACAGCGAGGGCAGCGTCGGCGTCATCGTCTACCTCGACGGCCACGGCACCACCCGCGGCGGCAATGCCGAGGGCGACATTCTGGCCGGGATCGAGGCGGTCTATGGCAGCCAGGGCAATGACATCCTGATCGGGGGTGCCGCCAACGACACCCTGGTCGGGGCCGCCGGCGCCGACCAATTGATCGGCCAGGGCGGCAGGGACGCCATGATGGGCGGCGCGGGGGCCGACCGCTTCATGCTCGTCGCGGTCACCGACAGCGAGGTCGGCACCAATGCCGACCTCATCGCCGATTTCAGCCATGCCGAAGCCGACCGCATCGACCTGCACCTGGCCGACGCCGACACCACGGCGGCCGGCGACCAGGCCTTCAGCTTCATCGGCGCGGCCGCCTTCGGCCATCACGCCGGCGAGGTGCGCGCCACCGTGGCCGGCGGCATCACCACTGTGGCCGGCGATGTCGACGGCGACGGCGCGGCCGATTTCGCCATCACCCTGACCGGCGCGCTCACCCTGGTCGCGGCGGATTTCGTGCTATAGCGGTCAGCCCCGCGGCGGGATCGAGTAGGTGCCGGTGGCATGCGCCACCGGCTCCGCCTCACCCTCGGAGAACAGCAGCACCTCGCCATAGGCCAGGCGCTTGCCGAGCTTGAGCAGCCGCGCCTCGGCGATCACCGGCACCAAGGCGGGACGCCGCAGGAAGTTGATCGCCATCGAGGTTGTCACCGCCAGCTCGACCCGGCCGATCCGGCTGAGCACCGCGGCATAGAGCGCGACATCGGCCAGGCCGAACAGGGCCGGGCCGGTGATGGTGCCGCCGGGCCGCACGAAATCGTCGCGGCACGGCATCACCAGGGTCGCGGTGCCGTCGCCCAGCGCCCGAACCGTCACCCCGAAGGCGCCGATCAGCGGCACGCCGTCGCGGATGATCGCCTCCACCGTCTCGGCCTCGATCGCCGGCGCCATGCCGCCCTCCCCGCTTTTCCCAGTGCCAGTAGGGCGAAGCGCACCGGTCGCCGCAAGACCCTGTTTCGCCCCCTGTCTTATCTGGCGATCGTCGGGGTACAGTGCGTCCGCATCGCACAGGAAGCCGCCATGTCCGCCCATCCCCTGCCTGCCGCCGCCCTGCCTGCCGCCGCCCTGGCCGAGGCCCCGCTGCTGCGCCGCGATGCCGACGGCGTGGCGACCCTGACCCTGAACCGGCCGGTGGCGCGCAACGCTTTGTCGCTGGGGCTGATGGCGGCGCTGGAGGCCGAGTTGCACGCGATCGGCCAGGACCCCGCGGTGACGGTGGTGATCCTGGCGGCGGCCGGGCCGGTGTTCTGCGCCGGCCACGACCTGAAGGAGCTGCGCGCCGACCCCAGCCGTGCGCATTACGAGCGCACCTTCGCCCAATGCTCCGCCCTGATGCTGGCGATCACCCGGCTGCCCAAGCCGGTGATCGCCCAGGTCCAGGGCATGGCGACCGCCGCCGGCTGCCAGCTGGTGGCGACCTGCGACCTGGCCGTCGCCGCGGCGGAGGCCCGCTTCGCCACGCCGGGGGTGAATATCGGCCTGTTCTGCTCCACGCCGATGGTCGCCTTGTCCCGCGCCGTCGGCCGCAAGCCGGCGATGGAGATGCTGCTGACCGGCGACGCCGTGACCGCCGACCGCGCCCGCGAGCTGGGCCTGATCAACCGGGTGGCGCCGGCCGACCGCCTGGCGGCCGAGACCGAGGCCCTGGCCCGCCAGATCGCGGCGAAATCGCCGCTGACCCTGGCCATCGGCAAGGAAGCCTTCTACGCCCAGGCCGAGATGGGGCTGCAGAGCGCCTATGACTATGCGAGCGAGACCATGACCCGGAACATGCTGGCGCGCGACGCCGAGGAGGGCATCGACGCCTTCCTGCAGAAGCGCCCACCCGTCTGGCAGGGGCGCTGACCGGTGGATCACGCCCCCCTGAATCACGACCGCTACGACGATGCTTATCTCCGCGGCATCCTGCGCACGGTGAAGACCATCGCCATGGTCGGGGCCAGCCCGAACTGGAACCGGCCGAGCTACTTCGCCATGACCTATCTGCAGGGCAAGGGCTTCCGCGTCATCCCGGTCAATCCCGGCGTGGCCGGCCAGGCCATCCTGAAGGAGACGGTCTACGCCCGGCTCCGCGATGTGCCGGTGCCGGTCGACATGGTCGACATCTTCCGCAACAGCGAGGCGGCGGCCGGGATCGTCGACGAGGCGCTGGCCCTGCCCGTCCCGCCGAAGGTGATCTGGATGCAGCTCGGCGTGCGCAATGACGCGGCCGCGGCGAAGGCGGAGGCCGCCGGCATCCAGGTGGTGATGAACCGCTGCCCCAAGATCGAATGGGCGCGGCTGAACGGCGAGCTGGGCTGGATGGGCACCTCGTCGCGCGTGATTTCGTCGAAGATGCAGAAAAAAGGGTAAGGAACAGCCTCATGTCCGAGAACAGCAGCAGCCCCGGCTTCGACACGCTGGCCATCCATGCCGGCGCCCGGCCGGACCCGGCCACCGGCGCGCGGCAGACGCCGATCTACCAGACCACCTCCTTCGTCTTCGAGGATGCCGAGCACGCGGCGTCGCTGTTCAACCTGCAGAAGCTGGGCTTCATCTACAGCCGGCTGACCAACCCGACCGTGTCGGTGCTGGAGGAGCGGATCGCCTCGCTCGAAGGCGGGGTCGGCGCCATCGCCGCCGCCTCGGGCCACGGCGCCCAACTGCTGGCGCTGTTCCCGTTCATGGAGCCGGGGGCCGAGATCGTCGCCGCCAACAAGCTGTATGGCGGGTCGATCAACCAGCTGGGCAACAGCTTCAAGCGCGCCTTCGGCTGGGTCACCCATTTCGTCGATGCCGACGACCCGGAGAACATCCGCCGCGCCGCCAACGACAAGACCCGCGCGATCTTCATCGAAAGCCTGGCCAACCCCGGCGGCGTGGTGAGCGACATCGCGGCGATCGCCAAGGTGGCGCATGACCTCGGCGTGCCGCTGATCGTCGACAACACCATGGCCACCCCGTATCTGTGCCGGCCGATCGAGCACGGCGCCGACATCGTGGTGCATTCCACCACCAAGTTCCTGTCGGGCAACGGCACCTCGATCGGCGGCGTGGTGGTCGATTCCGGCCGCTTCAACTGGGCCCAGTCCGACAAGTTCAAGGGGCTGACGGGCGAGGAGCCGGGCTATCACGGCCTGCGCTTCCACGAGACCTTCGGCGACCTAGCCTACACCTTCTACGGCCATGCCGTCGGCCTGCGCGACCTCGGCGTCAATCAGCAGCCGATGAACGCCTTCCTCACCCTGCTCGGCATCGAGACGCTGTCGCTGCGGATGGACCGGCACGTCGAGAGCGCCCAGAAGGTCGCGGAGTTCCTCTCGACCCACCCGGCGGTGGAATGGGTGAACTACGCCGGGCTGCCATCGTCGAAGTACCATGAGCTGGCGAAGCGGTACCTGCCGCGCGGCGCCGGCTCGGTCTTCACCTTCGGGGTCAAGGGCGGCTTCGACGCCGGGGTCAAGATGGTCGAGGGCGTGGAGCTGCTGAGCCACCTCGCCAATATCGGCGACGCCCGGTCGCTGATCATCCACCCGGCCTCGACCACCCACCGCCAGCTGACGCCGGAAGGGCTGAAGGCAGCCGGCGCCGGGCCCGAGGTGATCCGCCTGTCGATCGGCCTGGAATCGGTGGCCGACATCATCGCCGACCTCGACCAGGCGCTGCGGGCGGCGACAAAAGCCTAAACCCAGCCGGGGCCGTGGCGTCAGGCCTTCAGCAGGCCCTGCGCCACGGCGATGGCCACGGCCTCGGAGCGGCTCGCCGCGCCCGGCTCACGCATCGCCGCGTGCGTTCGCTTCCGCCCGCTCAACGTCCGGCCATTCCTTCCAGCAACCAGCGGTCGCGGGTGAAGATCTCGCCGATCGCGTCCATCGCCAGCCGCAGCCGGGGCGATCGCCGCAGATCCTCATGGATGGCGATCCAGATCTCGCGGCTGGCAGCGCCGTCGCGATCCGCTGCGACGTGGCGGAGCCCCGGGTCGGCGTCGCCGATGAAGCACGGCAAGGCGGCGACGCCGATGCCGGCGCGGGCCGCGTGGACCAGCGTCGCCAGGTCGTTGGTCCGCAGCACCAGCGGCCGCGCCCCCGCGACCGCCAGCAGCCAGCGCTGCTGCGGCAGCTCGCCCAGGGACTCGTCGTCGCCGAGGAAGCACCACTCCTCGGGTCGCCTTCCGTCGAGATAGGCCGGCGCGGCGTAGAGGGCGAAGGTCAGCGTGGCGACGCGCCGGGCGACCACGCCATGCTCGGCCGGGCGGGACAGGCGCAGCGCCAGGTCGGCCTCGCGCTGGCCCAGCAGCGCCGCGCGCTTTTCCCCGGCGAGCGTCAGGACGATGCCGGGATGCGCCGCCAGGAACGGGCCCAGCCGTGGCGCCAGGAAATGGCTGGCCAGCACCGGTGGTGCCGAGACCCGGACCTCGCCGGCCACACCGGAGGCGCCGGCCGCGCGCCGGGCGAAGGCCAGCGCCTCCTCCTCCAGCCGCGCCGCATCCGCGACCAGCCCCTCGCCCTCCGGCGTCAGCACCCAGCCGCGCGGCAGCCGGTCGAACAGCCGCATGCCGAGCGCGGCCTCGAGCGCGTCGACCCGACGGGCCACGGTGGTGTGCTCCACCCCCAGCCGGCGCGAGGCCGCCGACAGCGAGCCGGCCCGCGCCAGGGCGAGGAAGTATCGGACATCGCCCCATTCCATCCGTGCAGGATTGCACAGATCCGGTGCGGACTCTCCGAATTCCGAACGAAATGTGACGGCCGCATGCTGGGCTTCCCGGAACCCAGGAGCGACCATGCCCCCGATCACCACCCGCGCCATCCGCATCCACGCCCCCGGCGGCCCGGAGGCGTTGGTGCTCGACACCGTGACCCTGGCCGAGCCGGGGCCGGGCGAGATCCTGGTCCGGCAGCGCTTCGCCGGGGTCAACTTCGTCGACATCTACCACCGGACCGGACTCTATGGCGCCCCAGCCCTGCCGGCCGGGTTGGGGGTCGAGGCCGCCGGCGAGGTCGAGCGGGTCGGGCCCGATGTGACCGGGTTCCGGGAGGGCGACCGCATCGCCTATGCCGGGCTGCCCGCCGGCGGCTATGCCGAGCGCCGGATCCTGCCCGCCGCCCGCGCCATCCGCCTGCCCGACTCGGTCGGCTTCGACATCGCGGCGGCGGTGCTGGTCCGCGGCCTGACCGCCCACATGCTGTTCGAGCGGGTGCGGCCGCTGAGGCCCGGCGACATCGTGCTGATCCATGCCGCCGCCGGAGGGCTGGGCCTGATCGCGACGCAATGGGCGAAGCGGCGCGGCGCCACGGTGATCGGGACCGTCGGCGACGCCCGCAAGGCGGCGCTGGCGCGCGCACACGGCGTCGACCACACCATCCTCTACCGCGAGACCGACTTCGTCGCGGCGGCGCGCGCGGCGACCGGCGGGCGCGGCGCCGACATGGCGATCGAGGGCATCGGCGGCGACACCCTGCTGCGGACCTTCGACGCCATGGCCCCCTACGGCCTGATCGCCAGCGTCGGCCAGGTCGGCGGCAGCCTGCCGACGATCGATGTCGGCGAACTCGGCCCGGCGCGGTCGATCGCCCTGGCCCGGCCCAGCGTGCTGCGCCACTACCTGCCGGACCTGGCGATCTATCCGCGCGCCGCCGCCGAGGTGCTGGCGGAGGTGGCGGCCGGGCTGCGGCCGGTCATCGGCGCCATGTATCCGCTGGCCGAGGCGGCGGAGGCCCATCGCGCGCTGGAGTCCGGGGGGACGACGGGGTCGGTTCTTCTGGATCTCTGATGCGGGGGTTGGGTTCGCAAGGCGAACCCAACCCACTCAGAACCCGTAGAGCCGGGCCGGGTTGGCGGCCAGGACGGCGTCGCGCTGCGCCGGGTCGGGGATCCAGTCGGCCAGCAGGTCCAGGAGGTCGCCGACATTCGGCATCGGCCCGGCATGGGCGACATGCGGCCAGTCGCTGCCCCACACCATGCGGTCCGGCGCCGCCGCCAGCAGGGCGCGGGCGAAGGGGATGGTGTCGGCATAGGGCGGCCCGGCCACCGACACCCGGAAGGCGCCGGACAGCTTGACCCAGCCCTTGCCCCGGCGCAGCAGCCCGAGCAGCGCCTGGAAGCCGGGATGGTCGATCCCGGCCGAGACCGGCATGTGGCCCATATGGTCGATGACGAAGGGCACCGGCAGCTTGTCCAGCCGCGGCGCCAGCTCCGGCAGCGTGCGGGCGTCGAGCAGGAACTGCAGGTGCCAGCCGAGTTCGCGGCAGCGGTCGCCGAGGCGTTCGAGCTGGTCGAAGCCGACCCCCCCGCCGAACAGCACGTTGAGCCGCAGTCCGACCACGCCGGCCGCCTTCAGCCGCACCAGCTCGGCATCCGAGGCGTCGGCGCCGACCACGGCGATGCCGCGCAGCCGCCCCCGGTTGGCTTCCAGCGTCTCGACCATCAGCCGGTTGTCGGTGCCGTGCACGCTGACCTGGACCAGCACCCCGCGCGCCATGCCGACGGCGTCGAGCATGCCGAGATAGGCCGCCGGCGGCGCCTCGGGCGGGGTGTAGCTGCGGCTGTCGACCAGCGGATAGCCGGGCGGCCCGCCGATGACATGGGCGTGGGTGTCGCAGGCCCCCGCCGGCAACGCGATGCGGCGCGGTGGCCGCGGCGCCGGGTCCGGCGCCGGGCACATCGGGGCGGTGGGCAGCGGGTCAGCCGTCGGCATGCAGGGTCTTCCCCTTGGTTTCGGGCAGGGCCAGCGCGGCGATGAAGAGCAGGGCATAGGCCGCGACGGCGAACAGGCCGATGGCCCGGCCGAGCGGCATGGTGGCGCTGAGGGTGCCGACCAAGCTGGGGAACAGCGCGCCGACGCCGCGGCCGAAATTATAGGCGAAGCCCTGGCCGGAGCCGCGGACGCGGGTCGGGAACAGCTCGGTCAGAAAGGCGCCGACGCCGCTGAAGTAGCCGGAGCCGAAGAAGCCGAGCGGGAAGCCCAGGAACAGCATCGTGGTGTTGTCGATGTCCAGGCTGGTGTAGGCGAACACCACCGCGATGGCGCAGAGCGAGAACACGAAGAACAGCATCCGCCGGCCGATCCGGTCGGCGAGGTAGGCGCCGACGAGATAGCCGGTGAACGACCCGGCGATGATCACCGCGAGGTAGCCGCCGGTGTTCAGCACCGACAGCCCCTTCTCGGTCTTGAGGTAGGTCGGCAGCCAGGTGGTGACGGCGTAGTAGCCGCCCTGCGCCCCGGTGGCCAGGAGCGAGGTCAGGATCGTGGTCTTCAAGACCGGGCCGGAGAAGATCTCCAGCAGCCCCGGCCGGTCGCCGGTCTGAGCGATCCGCCGCTGCGTCTCGGCGAACACCGGCGGCTCGTCGACGAAGCGGCGCAGGAAGAACACCAGCCCGGCCGGCAGGATGCCGATGAAGAACAGGTAGCGCCAGGCGACCGTGGGATCGAACAGCTGGAACAGCACGGTGGCCGCGATCGCCGCCACGCCCCAGCCGATGGCCCAGCCGGACTGCACCGACCCGACCGCCTTGCCTCGGTGCTGCGGCCGGATCACCTCGCCCATCAGCACGGCGCCGGCCGCCCATTCGCCGCCGAAGCCGAAGCCCATCAGGGCGCGGGCGATGAACAGCTGCTCGTAGCTCTGGGCGAAGCCGCTGAGGAAGGTGAAGACCGAGAACCACAGGATGGTCAGCTGCAGCGTCCGCACCCGGCCGATGCGGTCGGCCAAGAGGCCCGCGGCCCAGCCGCCGACCGCCGAGCACAGCAGGGTGACGGTGGCGAGCTGCCCGGCCTGGGCATTGGTCAGCCCCCACAGCGCCAGCAGCGTCGGGATCACGAAGCTGTAGATCTGGACATCCATGGCGTCCAGGCCCCAGCCGGAGAAGCAGGCCCAAAAGGTCCGCCGCTCCGGCGGCGTCATCTCCTTGAACCAGGCGGTCGGACTGTTGCTGTCCTCGATCGACTCGGTCGTCATGCTGCCCCCTGGTGTTACCGGCCCTGAAAGTTCGAAGACCGTTTGGAAACGCGTTGGCGTGAGTCGACTGGTGGTGGTGCCGAGAACCGGAGCGCAGCGGACGTTTGGTCCGTGAGCACCGGAAGCGCAGGCACCGCCATCAGGCGGCCGCGCCGGCGTGTTTACAAATGGTCTTCAAGCCTCGGCGTCGCCCTGGCGTTCCGGCGCCGCCTCGGCGAAGGCCGGCAGCGCCACCGCCCGCTCCTCGATCCCCAGCAGGGTCGGGTACGGGTTCAGGTCGCAGTCGAAGCGGCGGGCGTTGTAGAGCTGCGGGATCAGGCAGCAATCGGCGATGGTCGGCATCCCGCCATGGCAGAAGGCGCCGGTGTCGGGCGACCGCGACAGCTGGGCCTCCAGCGCGCCGAAGCCCTCCGCCACCCAATGCCGGTACCAGGCCTCGATCGCCGCCTCGTCATGGCCCAGCGGCGTCTTGAGGTAGCGCAGCACCCGCAGGTTGTTGATCGGGTGGATCTCGCAGGCGATCGACAGCGCGATCGACCGCACCCGGGCCCGGCCGGCCGGGTCGGGCGGCAGCAGCGGCGGGATGGGATGCATGTCCTCGAGATACTCGATGATCGCCAGCGACTGGGTGATCACCGGCCCCTCGCCCTCCAGCGCCGGCACCAGCTTCTGCGGGTTCAGCGAGCGGTAGGGTTCGATCGCCTGCTCGCCGCGGCGCAGGTGGTGGAATACCGAGTCGTAGTCGAGGCCCTTCAGCGCCATCGCGATGCGGACCCGGTAGGCGGCCGATGACCGGAAATAGGTATGCAGCTTCATGGCTTGGGTTCCGCTCTCCCCGCGTGCTACCAGCGATTCCACATAGCCCGAAGCGGAGCGTCTTGCCATGCCCTCGTCACGTCCGACCATCGTCTTCGACATCGGCGCGGTGCTGATCGAGTGGAATCCGC
The DNA here is from genome assembly GCF_031453975.1 of Inquilinus ginsengisoli. Classification (NCBI taxonomy): domain Bacteria; kingdom Pseudomonadati; phylum Pseudomonadota; class Alphaproteobacteria; order Rhodospirillales; family Rhodospirillaceae; genus Inquilinus; species Inquilinus ginsengisoli. The sequence goes on along the minus strand of NZ_JAVDPW010000001.1, from coordinate 614,365 downwards.
GGCATCTCTATCGCAAGCTGTTCCCGGACGAGGCGGCGATGGAAGCCTTCCTGGCCGAAGTCTGCACCCATGACTGGAACCTGTCGATGGACGGCGGCAAGCCCTTCGCCGAGGGCATCGCCGAGAAGGTCGCCGAGTTCCCGCACCATGAGACTTTGATCCGCGCCTTCGACGAGCGCTGGGAGGAGATGGCGCCGCACGTCATCGACGGCACCGTCGAGATCCTGAAGGGGCTGAAGGACCGCGGCGACAAGGTCTACGCCATCACCAATTTCTCGGCCGAGAAGTTCGCGGTGGCTCAGGCCAAGTACCCGTTCCTCGGGTGGTTCGACGGCGTCATCGTCTCGGCCCACGAGAAGCTGCTGAAGCCGGACGCCCGGATCTACCGGCTGCTGGAGAGCCGCTTCGGCCTGACGCTGGCCGACTGCATCTTCATCGACGACAACCCCGGCAACGTCGTCGGCGCCCGCGCCGTCGGCATGCGCGCGATCCAGTTCGAGTCGCCCGACCAGCTGCGCCGCGAGCTGGTGGAGATGGGGGCGCTGTAGGCGGCTCTTCGGCCCCCGTCCCCTCTCCCGTCATTACCGCGAAAGCGGGAATCTCCCTCCGGTTCTGCCGGGACGAGATCCCCGCTTTCGCGGGGATGACACGGGAATGGGAGCAAACACATAAAGACATGTTTATGTCTCTCTGAGAGTTTGCTATCCTGCTCGCGAGCGTGGATCCGGAGCGGGAGGCGATAAGGTCGTGGAACGTCTGCTGCAGGGGCTGAGGGCTGCCGCCGAGCCAACCAGGCTGCGGATCCTGATGCTGTGCGCCCATGGCGACCTGTCGGTGACAGACCTGACCCAGATCCTGGGGCAGAGCCAGCCGCGGGTCTCGCGCCATCTCAAGCTGCTGGCCGAGGCCGGGCTGCTGGACCGCTTCCGCGAGGGCACCTTCGCCTTCTTCCGCCTGGCCGAGAGCGGCACGGTGGCCGATCTGGCGCGCAGCCTGGTCGACCTGATCCCCGACGCCGACACCACGGTGGGCCTGGACCTGGAGCGGCTGGAGGCGGTGAAGCGCCAGCGCTCCGAGGCCGCGGCCGGCTACTTCCGCGACAACGCCTCGCATTGGGACGACATCCGCACCCTGCACATCGCCGACAGCGCGGTCGAGCAGGCGATCCTCGACCTGCTGCCGCCGGGCGAGATCGGCGACCTGCTGGACCTCGGCACCGGCAGCGGCCGGATGCTGATCCTGCTGGGCGACCGGGTGCGGCGCGCGGTCGGCATCGACCTGTCGCGCGAGATGCTGTCGGTGGCCCGCGCCAACATCGAGCGCGCCGGGCTGCAGCGCCATTGCCAGGTGCGGCAGGGCGACCTGTACCAGCTGCCGGTGCCCGGCCAGTCCTTCGACGTCGCGCTGGTGCACCATGTGCTGCATCACCTCGAGGACCCGGCGGCGGCGATCACCGAGGCGGCGCGGGTGCTGCGCCCCGGCGGCCGGCTGATCGTCGCCGACTTCGCCCCGCACGACGTCGAGAGCCTGCGCGCCGACCATGCGCATCGCTGGCTGGGCTTCCCCGACGACCTGTTCGCCCGCTGGCTGCAGCGCGCCGGCTTCGATACCGAACCGCCGGTGCACCTGCCCGGCGCCCCCCTGACCGTCACCATCTGGCCCGCCAAGCGGGCGATGCAACGGAGAGCCGCGGCATGACCTCCCCTTCCGCGACCGCAACGGCCGAGTCCTCTCGCCGTGATCCCGCCGCGGCCGATATCGGCCGTCGTGACCCGATCGTCAGCTTCGAGTTCTTCCCGCCGAAATCCGACGCGGCCGAGGCGACGCTGATGGAGACGGTGACGCGCCTGGCGCCGCTGGCGCCGGACTTCGTCTCGGTCACCTACGGCGCCGGCGGCACCACCCGCGACCGCACCTTCGGCATCGTCACCAAGATCCAGGACGGCAGCGGCCTGCCCACCGCATCGCACCTGACCTGCGTCGGCGCCTCGCGCGAAGAGATCGACGATGTCGCCCGCGCCCTGTGGGCCGCCGGCATCCGCCGCATCGTGGCACTGCGCGGCGACGCGCCGGGCGGCGCGCCCTACCAGGTGCGGCCGGACGGCTACGCCTATGCCGCCGACCTGGTGGCGGGGCTACGCCGCATCGCGCCCTTCGACATCTCCGTCGCGGCCTACCCCGAGACCCATCCGTCGGCGCCGTCGGCCGATTTCGATCTCGACAACCTCAAGCGCAAGGCGGATGCCGGCGCCGACCGGGCGCTGACCCAGTTCTTCTTCGACACCGACGCCTTCCTGCGCTTCCGCGACCGCGCCGCCGCTTCCGGCATCACCCTGCCGATCGTGCCGGGCATCCTGCCGATCACCAACTTCGCCCGGACCAAGGAGTTCTCGCAGGCCTGCGGCGCCGCGGTGCCGGACTGGCTGGAGATGCTGTTCGAGGGGCTGGACGAGACGCCGGACACGCGCCAGCTGGTCGCCGCCTCGGTCGCGGTCGAGCAGTGCCGCCTGCTGCAGACCCATGGGGTGGAGGAGTTCCACTTCTACACCCTGAACCGGGCCGAGCTGACCCTGGCGATCTGCCGCTTCCTCGGCATCCGCCCGCGCCGCGCCGAGGCCGTCGCCGCCTGAAGGCCCCTATGACCGACGATCCGAAGCCGCTGTCCGACGCCGACCGGCCGGCGGCGCTGGCCCAGCGCGTGTATGTCAGGCACACCCGGGCGCTGGACGGCCTCGGTCTGGCCGACACCTTCGACTACATCTGGCGCAACAACGTTTGGGGCGCGGAGGAGTCGCGCTCGGGCCTGGGGTCCGGCCTCGACGGCACGGCGGAGCTGCGCCGCGCGATCCCAGCCCTGCTGCGCGATCTCGGCGCCGCCACGCTGCTCGACCTGCCCTGCGGCGACTATGGCTGGATGAGCCGGGTCGACCTCGACGGCATCGCCTACACCGGCGCCGACATCGTCGCCGACCTGGTCGCCAAGAACGTCGTGCTGTATGGCGAGACCGACCGGCGGCGCTTCCTGCGGCTGGACCTGACCCGAGACCCGCTGCCCCGGGCCGATGTGGTGTTGTGCCGCGACTGCCTGGTTCATCTGTCGGCCGCCAGCATCGCCGCATCCTTCGCCAATCTCCGCCGCTCCGGCTCGACATGGCTGCTGACCACCACCTTCCTGGAGCTGCAGGCCAACCGGGCCATCGCCGATGGCGATTGGCGGCCGCTGAACCTGCAGCGCCCGCCCTTCGCCCTGCCGGCGCCGCACCGCATCATCGTCGAGGGCTGCACCGAGGAAGGCGGCGCCTACCGCGACAAGGCGCTGGGCCTGTGGCGCATCACCGACCTGCCGGAGATCGCCACGGGGTGACCGCCGTGCAGGTTGGGTTCGCCTGGCGAACCCAACATCCCGAGGCCTGGAACGCGGTTGGGTTCGCTTCGCGAACCCAACCTACGACTCTCCCTTCCTTCGATCGCCCTTCATCGTCATTGCGAGGAGGCGAAACCGACGAAGCAATCCATGGCGCCGCCTGGCATGGATTGCTTTCCCCGGCTCAAGGCCGGGGTCGCAATGACGGGGTGGGAAGAATACGATTGTCCGGCGCGCTAGAAAGCTCCTGTCCGAATTCCGCTCGGAAACGAGAGAAACGGTCCTTGACGGCGGAAACCGGACAGATTAATTGCATCACGTTCAATTAATCACGAACGGTGCCGGGGGAGGATGGAAGTGCGACGCTCCGCGATCCGCCGCGGCACCAATTCCGTGCAGCTGCGCCGCTACAACGAGCGGCTGGTGCTGCAGACCCTGCGCCGCGCCGGTGAGGCGTCGAAGGCCGAGCTGGCCCGGCAGGCCGAACTGACCAACACCGCCATCGGCGGCATCATCGCCCAGCTCGAGGATGACGGGCTGATCGCCTCGGCCGGCAAGCGCCACGACGGCGGCCGCGGCCAGCCGGCGACGCTGTACCGGCTGGCCCCGAAAGGCGCCTACGGCATCGGCGTGCGGCTGGACCGACGGGCGCTGGAGACGGTGCTGATCGATTTCGACGGCGCCCTGATCGCCCGCCGCGCCCATGACCGGCTGCTGCCCGCCCCGGCCGAGGCGCTGGACATCGTGCGCCTGGATGTGGCCGAGCTGCTGGCCGCGCTGGACCCGGCCGACCGGTCCAAGCTGGCCGGCATCGGCTTGGCCCAGCCCTACAATCTCGGCGCCTGGCTGCACCAGCTGGACCTGCCGCCGGCCGATTTCGCGGCCTGGGACACGGTCGACTTCGCCGCCCTGCTGGAGGAGGCCACCGGCCTGCCGGTGTTCGGCGAGAACGACGGCACCGCCGCCGCCGTGGCCGAGCTGTTCTACGGGCTGGGCCGCGGCCTCGACGACTTCCTGTACCTGTTCATCGGCCCGGCGATCGGCGGCGGCGTGGTGCTGGGCGGCGACTGCCTGCGCGGCCCGACCGGCAATGCCGGCGACGTCGCCCTGCTGCCGGTCGGTCCCGGCCGCCTGCCCTCTGCCCCGCCAGCGCCGAAGGGCCGCGACATCCTGTTGACCCGGGCCTCGCTGAACGCCCTGACCCGCCACCTGCAGTTCCGCGGCCTGGCCGGCGGCAGCCGCGCCGAGCTGGCCGCCGCCGTCGCTGCCGGCCTGCCGGCGGTCTCCGAATGGCTCGACGACTGCGTCGACGCGCTGACCGACGCGATCTGGGCCTCGTCCGCCCTGCTGGAGGTGACCAGCGTGATCATCGACGCCGATGTCGACGACGGGTTGATCGACGCGCTGATCGCCCGGCTGGAGCGGCGCCTGGCCGCGACCGCGCCGGAGGCCAGCGGACCGCCGCGGCTGCTGCACGGGTCGTTCGGCTGCGATGCCGGCGCGATCGGCGCAGCCAGCCTGCCGATGTTCTTCAGCTTCTCGCCGCGGGCCTCGATCCTGACCCGCAGCGCCGATGAAAGGGGATGGCGCGACCATGCAGCCGCAGACTGACCACCCGCAGGCCCCGGCCCCCCATCCTGCCGACGGCCCGGTCCCGGTGCTGGAGATGCGCGGCATCTCCAAGACCTTCCCGGGCGTGAGGGCGCTGACCCGGGTCGACCTGACCGTCTATCCCGGCGAGATCCACGCGCTGATGGGCGAGAACGGGGCCGGCAAGTCGACCCTGATGAAGGTGCTGTCCGGCGCCTACCAGGCCGATGCCGGCGGCACCATCCGGGTCGACGGCCGCGACGTCGCGATCGCCGGCCCGCTGGCGGCCAAGCGCCTGGGCATCGCCGTGATCTACCAGGAGCTGAGCCTGTCGCCGAACCTGACGGTGGCGGAGAACATCTATCTCGGCCGCGAGCCGAAATCCGGCCTCTTCGTCGACCGAAAGGCGATGCTGGCGGGCTGCGCCGAGGTGCTGAAGCGCCTGGGCGCCAGCTTCCGGCCGACCACGCTGGTCGGCACCCTGTCAATCGCCGAGCGCCAGCTGGTGGAGATCGCCCGCGCCATCCATGCCGAGGCCCGCATCCTGGTGATGGACGAGCCGACCACCGCCCTGTCGGCGCGCGAGACCGACCGGCTGTTCGAACTGATCCGCCGGCTGCGCGCCGAAGGGCTGGCGATCATCTACATCAGCCACCGCATGGCCGAGATCTACGAGCTGGCCGACCGTGTCTCGGTGCTGCGCGACGGCAGCCAGGTCGGCACGCTGGACCGCGCCGGGCTGTCGGCCGAGGCGCTGGTCAGGATGATGGTCGGGCGCGACATCTCCGGCTTCTACAAGAAGGACCATGACGCGCATCAGAGCGCCGGCCGCGTGGTGCTGTCGGTGCGCGACGTCGGCGACGGGCACCGCGTGCGCGGCTGCAGCTTCGACCTGCATGAGGGCGAGGTGCTGGGCATCGCAGGCCTGGTCGGCTCCGGCCGCACCGAACTGGCCCGGCTGATCTTCGGCGCCGAGCCGAAGGCCAGCGGCGAGGTCACGCTGGAAGGCAAGGTTCTGCACATCACCGGGCCGGGCGACGCGATCGATGCCGGCATCGCCTACCTGACCGAGGACCGCAAGGGCCAGGGGCTGTTCCTCGACATGTCGGTGCAGGACAACATCAACCTGGTGGTCTGCGGCACCGACGCCGGCACCGGCGGCTGGCTCGACCTCGCCCGCGCCAAGATCCGCGCCAAGGACGCCATCGCCGCCCTGTCGATCCGGGTGGCCAGCCCCGAGGTCACGGTCGGGTCGCTGTCGGGCGGCAACCAGCAGAAGGTGCTGCTGTCCCGCCTCTTGGAGACCCAGCCGCGCATCCTGATTCTGGACGAGCCGACCCGCGGCGTCGACATCGGCGCCAAGTCCGAGATCTACCGCATCATCGACGGGCTGGCGAAGGCCGGCATCGGCATCATCGTCATCTCCTCCGAGCTGCCCGAGGTGATCGGCATCGCCGATCGCGCTTTGGTCATGCGCGAGGGCCGGATCGAGGGCGAGGTCGGCGGGTCGTCCGGCCAGCCTTTGACCCAGGAGGCGATCATGGCCCTCGCCACCGGCCTCTCCACCCCCGCGCCCGCCGCCCCCATTCAGTGAAGGATCATCACCGCATGGCCAACACCACCTCCGCCGTCAACCGCGACGCCGAACGCCGGATGATGATCCAGAGCCTGATCCGGACCGTCGGCATGCTGCCGGTGCTGATCCTGCTCTGCATCGCCTTCTACCTGATGAGCGAGAACGGCCGCTTCGCCTCCTGGCAGAACATCTCGATCGTGATGCAGCAGGCCGCGATCAACACGGTGCTGGCCGCGGGCATGACCTTCGTCATCCTGACCGGCGGCATCGACCTGTCGGTCGGCTCGATCCTCGCCGCCTCCGCCATGGCCGCGGTCATCGGGTCGCTGATCCCGGATCTGGGCCTGCTCGGCATTCCGCTGGGGCTGCTCTGCGGCCTGGTCTTCGGCCTCGCCAACGGCAGCCTGATCGCCTTCCTGCGGCTGCCGCCCTTCATCGTCACCCTGGGATCGCTGACCGCGGTGCGCGGCATCGCCCGGCTGATGGGCGGCGACACCACCGTGTTCAACTCGTCGCTGTCCTTCGACTTCATCGGCAATGCCTCCGTGCTGGGGGTGCCCTGGCTGGTGATCATCGCCTTCGTGATCATCGTGCTGTCCTGGCTGGTGCTGCGGCGCACCGTGCTGGGCGTCCACATCTATTCGGTCGGCGGCAACCCGGATGCGGCCCGGCTGTCGGGCATCAAGGTCTGGCGGGTGCTGCTGTTCGTCTACGGCGCCTCCGGCCTGCTCGCCGGGCTGGGCGGGGTGATGTCGGCCGCCCGGCTCTACGCCGCCAACGGCACCCAGCTCGGCACCAGCTACGAGCTCGACGCCATTGCCGCGGTGATCCTGGGCGGCACGTCCTTCGTCGGCGGCATCGGCTCGATCTGGGGCACGCTGGTCGGCGCGCTGATCATCGCCGTGCTGTCGAACGGGCTGATCCTCGTCGGCGTGCCCGATGTCTGGCAGTACATCATCAAGGGGCTGATCATCATCGGCGCCGTCACGCTCGACCGGCTGCGGCTGCAGGGATCGGCCCGCACCTGAGTGTCCGCATTTTCGCGACAGGCCGGCGGGATCTCTGGTCACCCGCCGGCCTCATCGAACCGACCAGGGGAGGAAATCACGTGCTGAAACATGTTCTGCTCGCCGGCGTCGCGCTGGCACTCTCGATCGGCGCCGCCGGCGTCGCCGAAGCCAAGGATCTGAAGAAGATCGGCGTCTCGCTCGGCTCGATGGGCAACCCGTTCTTCGTGGCCCTGGCCAACGGCGCCGAGTTCGAGGCGAAGAAGACCAACCCGGATGTCGTGGTCCAGGCCGTCGGCTACGACTACGATCTGGGCAAGCAGTTCACCCAGATCGACAACTTCATCGCCGCCGGCGTGGACATGATCCTGCTGAACCCGGGCGATCCGAAGGCGATCGGCCCGGCGATCAAGAAGGCGCAGGCCGCCGGCATCATCGTCGTCGCGGTCGACACCGCGGCCGAGGGCGCCGACGCCACGGTCACCACCGACAACGTCCAGGCCGGTGAGATCGCCTGCAAGTACATCGCCGACAAGCTGGGCAACAAGGGCAACGTCATCATCGTCAACGGCCCGCAGGTCTCGGCCGTGACCGACCGGGTCAAGGGCTGCCACAATGTCTGGGACAAGCTGCCGGACCTGAAGATCCTATCCGCCGACCAGGACGCCAAGGGCTCGCGCGACGGCGGCCTGCAGGTGATGCAGGGCCTGCTGACCCGGTTCGAGAAGATCGACGGCGTCTTCGCCATCAACGACCCGACCGCGATCGGCGCCGACCTGGCGGCCAAGCAGCTCGGCCGCAGCGGCATCGTCATCACCTCGGTCGACGGCGCCCCTGACATCGTCGACGCGCTGAAGGGCAACACCCTGATCGAGGCCTCCTCGGCCCAGGACCCGTTCTCCATGGCCCGCAAGGCGGTGGAGGAAGGCGTCGGCCTGCTCAACGGCCAGAAGCCGGCCCAGGACCCGACGCTGATCCCGTCGAACCTGGTCACCCGCGACAACGTCAAGGACTACAAGGGCTGGACCGGCAAGTAAGGCTGGCCTCACCGCGATTGGGCGCCGGTTCCGGCCGGCGCCCTTCTGCTGTCCGCCGCATGGCAGCCCCGGCGTCATCGGCGCTGGCCCTGCCGATTCGGCGGGCGCTAGTCTGGCGAAACGAACGAGCCGCGACGGGCCCCGCTTCCGATGACCATCTCCCAGGCCGGACCGAACGGGTCGAGCGAGTCGGCCCCGGCCTCCTACCTGCCCGCGATCGGCTACAAGCTGGCTTCGGCCGCCCTGTTCACCTGCATGTCGGCGCTGATCAAGCAGCTCGGCGACCAGTATCCGGTCGGCCAGATCGTGTTCGTGCGCAGCCTGTTCGCCATGATCCCGGTGCTGTGGCTGGTGCATCGCCTCGGCGGCTTCCGGGTGCTGCGCACCGAGCGGCTGGGCGGCCATCTCCGCCGCTCCGGCTCCGGCCTGTGCTCGATGTTCCTGGGCTTCACCGCGCTGGGCATGCTGCCGCTGGCGACCGCCACGGCGCTGGGCTACGCCGCGCCGATGTTCATCACCATCCTGGCGGTGCCGCTGCTGGGCGAGACCGTGCGGATCTACCGCTGGAGCGCGGTGGTGATCGGCTTCGTCGGCGTGCTGCTGGTGGTGCATCCCGGCACCGCCGGCATCTCCTTCGGCGCCGTGGTCGCCCTGGGCGGGGCGCTAGCCACCGCCTTCGCCATGGTCTCGATCCGCAAGATGGCGGACACCGAATCCAACGTCACCATCGTCTTCTATTTCACCCTGACCGGCACCATCGCCGGCGCCGCCACCCTGCCCTTCATCGGGGTGTGGCCCGACCTGATCGACGTGCCGATCCTGATCGCGGTGGGGCTGCTGGGCGGCGTCGCCCAGATCCTGATGACCAAGGCCTACCAGCTGGCCCCGGCCTCGGTGGTCGCGCCCTTCGACTACGCCTCGCTGGTCTTCGCCCTCGGCCTCGGCCTGGTGGTGTGGGCGGAGTTCCCGACCCCGATCGAGCTGGTCGGCACCGCCGTCATCGTCTCCTCCAGCCTGTTCATCGCCTTCCGCGAACGGCAGCGCCGGATCGTGCGGCCGGTGGCCAAGTCGCTCTGACCCGACCCGCGGCCCCCCGGTCCCAGGCCGCCCTTGCGCAGAACGGGGCGATCGGAGACTGTCCCGCCATGTCGGTCGCATCGCTCGGCCCCCGATTCGTCCGGGCCCTCCCCTTCGCCCTCGCCCTGCTGCTCGGACTGGCCGCCGCGGCCCAGGCCGGCTGTTCCGACGCCGCCGGCCCCCAGGTCAACTGGCGGCGCTGCCTGCAGGACGAACGGGTGCTCAGCAAGGTCGACCTGACCGGCGCCCAGCTGCGCGAGGTCAGCCTGACCCGGGCGGTGCTGGACGGCGCGATCCTGACCGGGGCCGAGGCCTTCGGCGCCCGGTTCAGCAACGCCAACCTGCGCGGCGCGAAGCTGGACGGCGCGAAGCTGGGCAATGCCGACTTCACCGACGCCGACCTGACCGGCGCCGACCTGACCAAGGCCGACCTGCGCAACGCCCGTTTCGTCGGCACCAAGCTGCGCGGCGCCAACCTCACCGGGGCGGAGCTGCGCGGCACCGTGTTCCGCGACGCCGACCTGTCCGGCGCCACCTGGACCGACGGCACCAAGATCTGCGCCGAAGGCTCGACCGGCCTGTGCGAATAGCCCGCAGCCCCGCTGGAAGGCGGAGGCGAGAAGACCGATGACCGCAAGCAACCTCACTCCGAAGGGATCGGGCCGGAGGGCCGGCTTCCCCCCGCTCGACCGCGTCATCGCCCTGGTCCAGATCCTGGGCGGGCTGGTCGGCCTGGGGGTGATGGCGCCGCAGATCTACCGCGACGCCCCCGCGATCATCGCCCTGACCCAGGGCCTGGTCCTGGGCGCCGCGGCCCTGCTGTTCCTGCTGTGCATCCTCGCCGGGGGGCTGCTGTGGCGCCGCCGCCCGATCGGCTATGTCCTCTCGATCCTGGTGCAGGCGCTGCAGATCCCGATCATCTACACCGGCGACCTGATCTATCACTTCCACATGGTCGCCCGGCTGGTGGTCACGCTGTCGGCCAGCACCGCGGCCGCCTCGACCACCCCCGCCTACGGCATCGGCCTGGACCCGTTCCAGGGGCTGCTGTCCCTGGGCCTCTACCTCGACACCGGCCTGCCCGGCGCGATCATCGGGGTGAACCTGCTGCCTGTGATCCTGTGCGTCATCCTGGAATATTCCCGGCGTCAGAACTGGTAGCGACCATATGTCGTCTGCAACCCGCCCGACATCATCCCGACATGCGGCCGGCCTAGCCTGGCGCCGACCGCAACCGGAGACCCGACATGCCGCAGCAGCTGACCCCCGACGAGCAGGCGGTGCTGGACCTGTTCCACGCGTTCCTGCGCGGCATGGAACAACGCCAGCCCGAACCGCTGCGGGACATGATCATGCCCGAGGGAATGGGGACCCGGATCAGCAAGGGCGAGGTCCAGCGGCTCACCCTGGCCGGGCTGCTCGACATCTTCCCGACCGAGGGCACCTCGGTGCTGGAGGAGCGGATCTACGACCCGCTGGTCCGCACCGACGGCGACATCGGCATCATCTGGTGCGCCTATGACTTCCGGGTCGACGGCCGGATCACCCACAGCGGCACCAACATCATCAACCTCGCCCACATCGACGGGCGCTGGATGATCTCCGGCGTCAGCGACAGCGCCCGGTTCCCCGAGGGCTGACGCCCGGCCCTACCGCCCCAGCCCGGTCAGCCGCAGCCCGTCCTCGCCGGCCCGCAGCCGGAGATGGTCGAAGCCGGCCAAGGTGGCATGCGGCGTCGCCATCGGCTGGTGATGCGTCGCGGTGACGACCGCCACCGTCGCGCCGGCCGCCTCCGCCGCCTGGATGCCGGCCGGGGCGTCCTCGAACACCAAGCAGTCGCGCGCGTCGCAGCCGAGCCGTTCGGCGGCCAGCAGGTAGCAGTCCGGCCGGGGCTTACCCTGCGCGACATCCTCCGCGGTCACCACCAGCGCCGGCGGCTCGATGCCGGCCGCGGCCAAGCGCGCCCGGGCCAAGTCGCGCGGCGCCGAGGTCACGATCGCCCAGCGGTCCGCCGGCAGCGCCGCCAGGAACGCCACCGCGCCCGCAATCGGCTGCACACCGTCGACATCGGCGATCTCGTCCAGGGTCAGCGCCGCGGCCTCGCGCTCGGCATCCACCCCGGGCAGGCCGAGGCGGCGGATGGTGTCGACCGCGCGCATGCCGTGGATGGTCGGCAGGAAGGCGGCGACGTCGAGCCCGTGGCGGCCCGCCCAGCGCGTCCAGATCCGCTCGGCGGCGGCGATCGAGCTGAGGATGGTGCCGTCCATGTCGAACAGGAACGCGGCGAAGGCCCTGTCGGCGATCGCTGCCATCACTTGCCCGCCGCCAGCGCGGCCAGGGCGTCGCCGGTCAGGCGGTAGCCGGTCCAGTCCGACTTGTGGTCGAAGCCGAGCCGCTTGTACACGTCCCGCGCCGGGTTCCAGGTCAGCACCGAAAGGTCCAGCCGCTTGCCACCGCGTTCGACCAGCAGCTGCGCGATCCGCACCACCAGCGCCCGGCCGACGCCGAGGCCGCGCGCGGCGTCGCGGACATAGAGGTCCTCGAGATAGATGCCCTCGCGCCCCTCCCAGGTCGAATAGCTGGAGAAGAACAGGGCGAAGCCCAGCACCTGGCCGTCGCGCTCGGCCATCAGCGCCTCGAATTTCGGATGCGGCCCCCAGCCGTCGCGCAGCAGGTCGGCCTCGGTCGCCAGCACCGCGTCGGGCTCCCTCTCGAACACCGCCAGTTCGGTGATCATCGCCAGGATCTCCCTGGCGTCGCGGGGCTCGGCGGGGCGGATCAGGAGGTCGGTCATGGCGCTCTCGTCATCGGGTCGCGTCGATCCTTGGCGGACCCGCTCGCCTGCGTCAACCGGACGCCGAGCCTTCCGGCGCAGCCCGGTCATGCTATAGACATCGGATGGTCGAACTTTCCCGGAACATCCCGGCTGGCTTCGAGCCGCCGTACCTGCAGAACCTGAACCCGGCCCAGCGCCAGGCGGTCGAGACGGTCGACGGCCCGGTGCTGGTACTGGCCGGGGCCGGCACCGGCAAGACCCGGGTGCTGACCACCCGGCTGGCGCACATCCTGTCGACCCGGCGGGCGTGGCCGAGCCAGGTGCTGACCGTCACCTTCACCAACCGCGCCGCACGAGAAATGCGGGAACGCGTGGCCCATCTGCTGGGCACCCCGACCGAGGGCTGGTGGATGGGCACCTTCCACGCCCTGGCCGCCCGCATCCTGCGCCGCCACGCCGAGCTGGTGGGCCTGCGCTCCAACTTCTCGATCCTCGACACCGACGACCAGATCCGGCTGATCAAGCAGCTGATCGAGGCCGACGGCATCGATTCGAAGCGCTGGCCGGCCAAGGTACTGCTGGGCGTGATCGAGCGCTGGAAGGACCGCGGCCTGACCCCGGCCAAGCTGAAGCCGGCCGATGCCGGCGAGGTCGCGCAGGGCCGCATGCTGCAGCTGTACGTCGCCTACCAGGAGCGGCTGCGCACGCTGAACGCCTGCGATTTCGGCGACCTGCTGCTGCACAACCTGACCATCTTCCAGGAGCATGCGGAGGTGCTGGCCGATTACCAGGACCGCTTCCGGTACATCCTGGTCGACGAGTACCAGGACACCAACGTCTCGCAGTATCTGTGGCTGCGCCTGCTGGCGCAGAAGCACCGCAACCTGTGCTGCGTCGGCGACGACGACCAGTCGATCTATTCCTGGCGCGGTGCCGAGATCGGCAACATCCTGCGCTTCGAGCAGGATTTCCCCGGCGCCGCCGTGATCCGGCTGGAGCAGAACTACCGCTCGACCAGCCACATCCTGGCGGCCGCCGGCGGGCTGATCGCGCACAACCAGGGCCGCCTGGGCAAGACCCTGTTCACCGAGGAGCAGGGTGGCGACACCGTGGTCGTCCGCACCGTGTGGGACGGCGAGGAGGAGGCGCGCTGGGTCGGCGACGAGATCGAGACGCTGCAGCGCCAGAAGGTGCCGCTGAACGAGGTGGCGGTGCTGGTCCGCGCCGGCTTCCAGATGCGCGAGTTCGAAGAGCGGTTCCTGACCCTGGGCCTGCCCTACCGCGTCATCGGCGGCCCGCGCTTCTACGAGCGGCAGGAGATCCGCGACGCCATCGCCTATTTCCGGGTGGTGGCGCAGCCGGACAACGACCTGTCCTTCGAACGCATCGTCAACACGCCGAAGCGCGGCCTGGGCGACGCCACCATCCAGCTGCTCTACCAGGCCAGCCGCGCCCTCGGCGTGCCGCTGACCGAGGCGACGCTGCGGCTGATCGAGACCGACGAGCTGAAGCCGAAGCCCCGCGGCGCCCTGCGCAGCCTGATGGGCGATTTCCAGCGCTGGCGCGCCATGCTGGAAACCGGATCGCATGTCGACATGGCGCGGACCCTGCTGGACGAGAGCGGCTACACCGCGATGTGGCAGGCCGACAAATCGCCGGAGGCGGCCGGGCGGCTGGACAACCTCAAGGAACTGATCAATGCGATGGAGGAGTTCGAGACCCTCCTCGCCTTCCTCGAGCATGTCAGCCTGGTGATGGAGAACGAATCCGGCAAGACCGGGCCGCAGGTCACGCTGATGACCCTGCACGCGGCCAAGGGGCTGGAATTCGCCCATGTCTTCCTGCCGGGCTGGGAGGAAGGGGTGTTCCCGAACCAGCGCGCGCTGGACGATGGCGGCATCGCCGCGCTGGAGGAGGAGCGCCGGCTGGCCTATGTCGGCCTGACCCGGGCCAAGCGCCGCGCCTATGTCGCCGCCGCCGCCAACCGCCGCATCCACGGCCAGTGGCAGAACGCCCTGCCCTCGCGCTTCATCGGCGAGCTGCCGGACGCGAATGTCGAGGTCACCTCCGGCACCGGCTTCGGCAATGAGCGCTTCGCCGACGCAGCACCAACCCGGCTGTGGACCGCGCCGGCCCAGAGCGGCTTCATGCGCCGGGCGCCGGTGACGATCGAGGGCAGCGGCTACGAGGTGCGCGAACGGCCGCGCCCGTCGCGCAGCTTCGGCATCGGCGACCGGGTGTTCCACCAGAAGTTCGGCTATGGCGAGGTCCGCAGCGTCGACAGCGACAAGCTGACCATCGCCTTCGACCATTCCGGCGAGAAGCGGGTGATGGACAGCTTCGTCGTCCCCGCCGCCGAAGCAGGATGAGCTTGCAGATGCGTTTGACGATGCGACGCGCGGCCCTGGCCGCGCTGGCCCTGTTCACCGTGTCCGGCGCCCACGCCGCGGGGCCCACAACCACCGTGGTCGTGCCCGGCGGCAACGGTGAGATCTTCACCATGGCCGTGCCGGCCGGCTGGACCCGCGGCGCCAGCGCGATCGAGGGCAACGACACCTCGATCTCCTGGTACCAGGGCGCCG
This sequence comes from Inquilinus ginsengisoli, assembly GCF_031453975.1. Lineage (NCBI taxonomy): Bacteria > Pseudomonadati > Pseudomonadota > Alphaproteobacteria > Rhodospirillales > Rhodospirillaceae > Inquilinus > Inquilinus ginsengisoli. Next base: position 599,356 of record NZ_JAVDPW010000001.1, on the reverse strand, counting down.
CCAGCGACAATGTCGACAACGTGATGATGGTCGGACGGATCGGCGGCCTGGGCGGCAGCGACCCGGCCGAGTTTATCCGCCGCAACGTCGAGGCTTTGAAATCGCAATGCGACGACGTGGTCGCGGGTGACGTCCGGTCGGACAAGGCCGGCGGCACGGTGCGCACCGCCATCGGCTGCACCCGGCGCAAGAGCAACGGCGTCGGCGAGCTGCAGCTGCTGCACATCGTGGTCGGGCGCGAGGCGCTGTACGTCGCCCGCCGCTTCTGGAAGCTGCCGGCCTATGACAAGACCCATGTCCCGCTGTCGAACGAGGCCATCGCCGCCGGCGGCGCCGACATCGACGGCATCCGGGTCTGCGTGCTGTCCGGCGCCGGCACCCCCTGCCCGGCCGGCCTGGCCGCGGCGCTGAAGGACAAGGTCACCGACCTGTCGCCGCTGGAGCTGAAGGACAGCCTGCTACCGGAGAACTAGTTCGTCCGGACGCAACGTCAGCACCGACACGCCGGACGCCGTCACGGCAACGGTGTGCTCGAACTGGGCGGACAGCGACCCGTCTCTGGTCACGACGGTCCAGCCATCGGCCTCGGTCTTCACGTTCCGCCGGCCTCGGTTGAGCATCGGCTCGATGGTGAAGACCATGCCCTCGCGAAGGGCGAGGCCGGTTCTCGGCGTTCCGAAATGCAGGACCTGCGGTTCCTCATGCATCTCGCGGCCGATGCCGTGGCCGCAATATTCACGCACCACGGAATAGCCGTTTCGCTTGGCATGCCGTTCGATCGCCCAGCCGATGTCCCCGAGCCGCGCGCCCGGCCGCACCGCCCGGATGCCCTGCCACATGGCCTCGTAGGTGGTCCGGACCAGCCTCCTGGCGGCCGGGTCGACCTCGCCCACCAGATAGGTCTTGCTGGAATCCGCGATATAGCCGTTCTTCTCGAGCGTGATGTCGAAATTGACGATGTCGCCGTTCCGCAGCACGTGCGATTCCGCCGGAACGCCATGGCAGACCACCTCGTTCACCGAGGAATTCAGCACGAAGCCATAGCCGTATTGGCCTTTGCTGGCCGGTCGCGCCTGGAGGTCGTCGACGATGAAGCGCTCGACCAGCGCGTCGACCTGAAGCGTCGACATGCCGACCAGCGGGGTCCGGTCCAGCAGCCCGAACACGGACGCCAGCAGCCGGCCGGATTCGGCCAGCAGCGCCAGTTCTTCAGGCTGCTTCGTCATGCTGCACTCTCAGCCAATGGCTGAGCCGAGACGCCTGCGGAACTCAGTTCCCGCTCGATGATCTCGGTGAAGCTGAGCGTGGGATTTCTCTCGCACAGCATGCCGAGCTTGATCCAGTAGGCGGCCTGCGCGTTGATCGACCGATACGAGACCTTGCTCGCCCGGCGCAGCTGGTCGTGCAGATCGTCATCGATGTTCACAATGCCCATCGGGCTGCTCCATATACGATACGTATATGGAGCATATATATGCCATGCACGAGAAAGCCAAGCGCAGCGTCGGGCGGCCGACGATGGATCTACGGTGTCGCGACCTTCGGGCTAATCAGCAGCCACCGGCTCGGCGTGCTGTGGATGAACTCGTTCTCGATGTGGCGGATCACCGCCCGCTGCCCCGCGAAGGGCACCATCTGCAACGCGTCCGCGACGGAGACCCAGCGGAACTCGCTGTGCTCCGGGTTCAGGGTCACCGTGTCTTCGGCCCCCGCATATCCCACGAACACCGGAAGCAGGCTGATGGCATCGCGGTCGGCTTCGTAGAACTGCTCGCAGATGTCAGCGGAATAGAGGCTGGCGAGCACCAGGCCGGTTTCTTCCTGGACCTCGCGCAGCGCGGCCTGCCAGGCGGTCTCGCCGGCCTCGATGCCGCCGGCGACCTGGCACCACTCCCCGGCCAGCGACCGCGTGCGCCGCAGGAGCAGCATCTCGGTCGCCGCGCTGCTTCCCCTCAGGACCACGACGGAGACGGCAAAGCAGCGGATCGGGATGTCCGGCATGCGCTCGATTCCCCTTCGTCGCGGCCGCCGTCAGCGTCCCGGCTGCCATTCGGGATGGCGCGGCACCTCGCCGTCATCGGACAGCCACGGGGCGTCGTGCGAGGTCCAGATGTGCATCACCGGCCGCTGGCCGGGATCCTGGTCGAGCGTGGCCACCCGCAGGATGACATGCGGCTGCGCCGGCCGTTCCGCCACCAGATGCGTGCCACAGACCGAGCAGAAGCGCCGCAGCTTGCCGGCTGAGGATTCGTAGTCCCGCAGCAGGTCCTCGCCGGCGATCCAGCGGAAATGCTCGCGCAGCACGCCGGCCGTCGTGGTGAAGGCGCTGGCATGGGCCTTGCGGCAGGTGGTGCAATGGCAATGCCCGACCGGCATGTCGAGGCCGTCGATCTCATAGCGCACCGCCCCGCAGAGGCAGCTTCCCGGAAACGGCATGGCCTCCCCCCTGCATGATGGCCCGGTATCGGGTCCGGACCTTAGAGCGGGAGCCGGGACAAGGCCAAGCCCGAGCCTGCGTCAGGGTTGCCGGAATTCCCGCCGCCAGCACAGCGCGGACCCAACCGCGAGGCAGAGGGCGACGAAGGTCAGCCCGGCATTGGCGACCTGGGAATATTCCCACTGGCGCCGCAGGGTCAGCCAGGCGGCCGAGCTGCTGGTCCAATCGGCGGTCGCCCGGCTGGCGGGATCGGTCCAGAAGAAAAAGACCACCAGCGTCGCGGCCAGGCACAGCGCCGCGACCAGGGCCAGCCGGGCTGGACGGGGCTGTCGCCGCGCCCCGATCGCCAGGGCCAGATCGGCCGCCAGCGCCGCCACCGGGACAAAGCCGAGCAGCGACCAGCCGCGATAGATCGCCTGGACGGTGAGATAGGTCGTCTCGTCCAGCGCCATCTTGTTGGGCAAGGCGAGCAGATGGGCACCGGCCGGCACCAGCGCCAGGGCGGTCAGCACCACGGCCAGGAACTGCAGCGCCTTCATCGGCCGCCTCCATCGGGGTCATCCAGGGAGTTAGGGCCGCTTTGCCCGACGGACACCTGCCCGGTGCTGGAATCTCGGCCGAGCCGGGACGCCCGCCTCGCGTTTGCCATTTCCGGCCACGCCGGCGGCGGCGTCCGATGAAGGCGGGTGCATTCCGGGGCCCGGGCCGATACTGTGCGGCCAGTCCGTCCCGCCTGGAATCCCGATGAGCCGCACCGTCCCGTCCGAAGCCGCCGCCGCCTGGCGCACCAGCATCGTCGTCAACGCCGCCATCGGCGACGCGGTGCAGACCGCCTTCGACGACCATTTCGCCTCGGTCGCGGCGTTCGAGATCGAGGAGGGCGGCGACTGGATCATCGAGGGCATCGACCGCAACCCGCCGGACGAGGCGGCGCTGCGCAGCCGGCTGGCCCTGGTGGCGGCGATGATCGATGTGCCGCTGCCCGACCCGATGGTCGAGAAGGTGCCGCCGACCGACTGGCTGGCCGCGACCTACCAGGCCTTTCCGCCGCTGCGCATCGGCCGCTTCTTCATCCATGGCTCGCATATCGAGGACGGGCCGCCGGCCGGCAGCATCCCGCTGTGCATCGACGCCGCCACCGCCTTCGGTTCCGGCGAGCACCCGACCACCGAGGGCTGCCTGCGGGCGCTGGACCGGCTGTCGCGCCGCCGCCGCTTCCACCGCATCCTCGACATGGGCTGCGGCACCGGCATCCTGTCCTTCGCCGCCGCCCGGCTGTTCGGCGCCCCGGTGCTGTCCGCCGACATCGACCCGGAATCGATCCGCGTCACCCGCATCAACGCCCGGATCAACCGGCTGGCGGACCCGATCACCGCCGTGGTCTCGAACGGCTATGCCAGCCGCGTGGTGCGCGAGAACGGGCCCTACGACCTGATCATCGCCAACATCCTGGCCCGGCCGCTGATGAGCATGGCGGCCGATCTGCGCCGCAACCTGGCGCCGGGCGGCATGGCGATCCTGGCCGGGCTGCTGGAGCGCCAGGCGCCGCAGGTGCTGGCCGCGCACCGGCTGCAGCGCCTGACCCTGGCGGACAAGATCCCGATCCGCGGCTGGCCGACCCTGATCCTGCACTGAGGGGCCTCGGCCCCCGCCAACCGTCGCCAAATCTTCACAATCGGCGTCATCCAGCCGTCATTGCGCGCCACTAGCTTGGGCAGCCTCAACCTGCACCCAAGACAAAGGTCGCCCGCATGGGACGCCTCGACATCCGATCCGTTTCGCTGATCGCCATCGCCGCCGCCACGGCGGCGCTGGTCGCCGTGACCGGCAGCAGCTTCGCCGCCGGCGCCAAGCCGTTCCTGACGCTGGACGGCAAGCCGCCGCTGGTGGTGGGCCATCGCGGCCTGCCCGGGCTGATGCCCGAGGAGACGCTGCCGTCCTACGACATGGCCGCGGCGCTCGGCACCGACGCGCTGGAGGAAGACCTCCACCTGACCAAGGATTGCATCCTCGTCGCCCGCCACAACCCCTGGCTGAGCGACAACACCGATATCGCCGAGGTGGCCAAGACCAACCCCGAGATCGCGGCGCGCAAGCGCACCGTGCCGGGCGTCATGGCCAAGGTGGCCTGGGCCCAGACCCCGACCAGCGGGCCGTCGGAATACCTGACCGACCTGACCGACCCGAAGGACCCCAAATCGGTCCTGAAGTCGCTGATCGTCGACGGCGAGGACCACACCGGCGACTGGTCGATCACCGACTTCACCCTGGCCGAGCTGAAGCAGTGGCTGGGCGGCACCACCTATGACGCCGCCAGCGAGCGGCCGGCCGAGTTCAACGGCAAGTTCCCGGTGCTGAGCTTCCAGGAGATCATCGACCTGGCAAAGGCCAAGAGCCAGGCCACCGGCCGGGTGATCTCGGTCTATCCCGAGAGCAAGAACCCGACCTGGAACGACGAGCAGGCCATCGCCAATGGCTGCGGCGCGCCCGGCAGCCACCCGCTGGAGGACGCGATGATCAAGATCATCGACGCCAACGGCCTGAACGCGAAGGACGCGCCGATCTTCGTGCAGAGCTTCGAGCCCGGCAGCCTGAAATACATGCGCGCCCACGGGCTGAAGACCAAGGTGGTGCAGCTGATCGACGGCTACGACGTCGACTTCAAGACCGGCGCGGTGATCTACAACGAGGTGGTCGACAGCCGGCCCTACGACTGGACAGTGGCCGGCGACCCGCGCTGGTTCGACGCGATGCTGACCCCGGCCGGGCTGGCCGAGATCAAGACCTATGCCGACGGCATCGGGCCGTGGAAGCCGCAGATCGTGCCGGTAAAAATCGTCCCCTGGAAGGACAGGAACCCGGACGGTACGGCGTATGCGGGATCGACCCGCGAGGCCACCACCCAGCCGCCGACCAGCCTGGTCGCCGACGCGCACAAGGCCGGGCTGTTCGTGCATGTCTTCACCTTCCGCAACGAAGGCAAGTATCTGGCCGCCGACTACAATGGCGACGCGCAGGCCGAGTACCTGAAGTTCTTCCGCCTCGGCATCGACGGCGTGTTCACCGACTTCACCAACGCCGGCGTCGCCGCCCGCGCCGCCTACCTGCACGAACTGGGCCGCTGATACGGTCGCCCCTCTCCGTCATCGCGAGGACCCCGGACTTGATCCGGGGGACGTGGCGATCCATGCCAGGCGGCGCCATGGATTGCTTCGTCGGCTTCGCCTCCTCGCAATGACGATCAGAGTTCACATCGGCCGAGAACGGCAGCGCAGCGCACCGGCTGCAGCGACTGTCGCTTTCGGACAAAATCCGGGCGAAGGCCCGGCCTAGGCTGGGTCTCCGGCGGCGGAATTTTCTGCCGCCGACGCCGCCGAGGTCCATCCCATGTCCGCCGTCCTCTCCTCCGTCGCAGCACTCCTGGCCGGGGTCGGGCTGATGCTGTGCGGCAACGGGCTGCAGGCGGTGCTGGTGGCGGTGCGAGCCACCGATGCCGGCTTCGGCACGGTCGTCACCGGCCTACTCGGCTCCGGCTACTATGCCGGCTTCGTGCTGGGCTGCCTGCTGGGCCCGCATCTGATCCGCCGCGCCGGCCATATCCGGACCTTCGCGGCGGTGGCAGCGCTGGCGGCGGCGGTCGCCCTGTCCTTCCCGCAATATGTCCATCCGGCGCCCTGGATCGTGCTGCGCGGCGGCACCGGCTTCTGCTTCGCCATCGTGTTCATGGTGATCGAGAGCTGGCTGAACGAGCAGGCCACCAGCCGGACGCGCGGCACCGTGCTGTCGCTCTATACCATCGTCACCCTGGTCGCGATCACGGTCGGCCAGATGCTGCTGGGCGTCGAGACCGGCAACCCGATGACCGCCTTCACCTGGATCGCGGTGATGATCTGCCTGGCGGTGCTGCCGATCGCCATGACCCGGACGGCCGCCCCGCCGGTGCCGCAGGTAGTGCGGCTGCGGCTGGGCCGGCTGGTCGCGACATCCCCGGTCGGGGCCGCGGCCTGCCTGGTGGTCGGCATCTCCAACGCCGCCTTCTGGTCGCTGGGGCCGGTTTTCGCCCAGGCGCGCGGCTTCGACGCCGCGACGGTGGCGCTGTTCATGAGCGTGGGCGTGCTGGGCGGCGCCGTCGGGCAATGGCCGCTGGGCCGGCTGTCTGACCGGATCGACCGGCGCTGGACCATCGTGATCTCGGGCGTCGGCACCGCGGCGGCCGGCATCGCGCTGCTGGCCGTCGGCGCGCTGCCGGCGGAGGCGGTGCTCGGCCTGATCTTCTGCTACGGCGCCTTCTCGCTGCCGCTCTACGCGCTGGCCCTGGCCCACACCTTCGACCAGGTGCAGGCGGGCGAGTTCGTCGAGACCTCCAGCGGGCTGCTGCTGATCTACGCCATCGGCGCCGTCGCGGGCCCGGTGCCGGCCAGCCTGCTGATGGTGCATCTGGGCCCCCAGACGCTGTTCGCCTTCGTCGCCGTGGTGACCCTGGCGCTGGCCGCCTTCACCCTGTACCGGATGGGACGCCGCGCCCGTGCCCCGGCCGAGTCACGGCCGGGCTTCGTGCCGCTGCAGCCGGCGACCCATGGCGTGGTCGGGCTCGACCCGCGGGCGCCGGAAGCACCCGCCGTCGAGGCCCCCACGGGCAAAGGCTGATCAGGCGACGCCGGCCATCCGGTTGGTGTTGGCGGCGCGCTGCAGCGAGGCACGCACGGCGCCTTCCGGCAGCATGGCGGTCACGTCCTCGTCGCCCTGCACCAGCACCGTCTCGATCAGGTTGCGGGTCAGGCCGATATCCTCGAGCTGGCGGTCGGTCAGCTCCATCAGCTCGTGATAGGTCAGGCTGCGGTCGACGCTGCCGCGCAGGCGGAAGACACCGCGGATGAGGTAGGCGAGAAGCTGGTATCCCATGGTCATGTCCCGTTTCCGCTCCCGCTTGCGCGAGAATTATTGCATTGCACCATCGCCGGCCACATAGCGCGGCGACGCAGGCGAACGCTGCTTCAGAGGGACGTTTCCAGGATTTTGTTATCGGATGGCCGCCGGTCGGACGGGATCCGCAGCATCAGAATGCACGGCATTTTGTGCATCGCAACATCGAATTTGTGCATAACAGCATAGAGCGTCGCGACGCCGCACTGACGACGGCCGTAACCGGCCGCGCCGGCTTCCCCTCCCACGGTCGATGCGCGATAAGACTCCAAAGCCCGCCTGGCCGGGCATCCCAGCCCATGGACGCTGCCGCCGATGACCACCGATCTCCACGACGCCCTCGCCGCCGCGGCGGCCGACACCGGCGGCCGCTACGACGCCTCGGCCCTGCAGGAGCTGCTGGAAGGCGTGGTCGCCGCGCCGGCGGCGCTGGATGAGGCGGCGTGGCTGGAGCTGGTGGCGCCCGACGCGACCGAGCCGCAGGCCAAGCGCCTGCGTGCGGCCAAGGCCGCCGTCGCCGCGGCCCGCCGCCCGGCCGGCCCGCAGCCGGCGGAGCGGCTGGCCGCCCTGCGCGCCGCGCTCGGCCGACTCGGCCTCGACGGCTATGTCGTGCCGCATGCCGACGAGCACCAGGGCGAATACCTGCCGGCCCAGGCCGAGCGCCTGGCCTGGCTGACCGGCTTCACCGGCTCGGCCGGCTTGGCCGTCGTCACTGCCGACCGCGCCGCCATCTTCATCGACGGCCGCTATACCATCCAGGCCGAGCAGCAGACCGACGCCGCCCAGTGGGAACGCAGGCACCTGCACCAGGACCCGCACGAGGCGTGGCTGGCCGGGGCGCTGCCCAAGGGCGGGAAGGCCGGCTACGACCCGCGCCTGGCCACCGTCGCCTGGGTCGAGAAGACCCGCAAGGCGGTCGAGGCCGCGGGCGGCACCCTGGTCGCGGTCGAGGAGAACCCGATCGACACGCTGTGGACCGACCAGCCGCCGGCGCCGATCTCGCCGACCATCGTCCAGGAGAGCGACGTCGCCGGCCAGGAGGCGCGCGACAAGCGGGCCGAGATCGCCGAGGCGCTGCGGCGCGACCGGCTGGACGCGGTGGTGCTGACCGCGCCGGAAAGCGTCGCCTGGCTGTTGAACCTGCGCGGCGCCGACGTGCCGCACACGCCGCTGCCGCTGTCCTTCGCCGTGCTGCATGCCGACGGGCTGGTCGACCTGTTCATCGACCGGCGCAAGCTGGTGCCCGGCGTCGACCGCCATCTCGGCAACGAGGTCGCGATCCAGCCGCCGTCCAGCCTGGGCCAGGCGCTGGAAGGGCTGGGCCGCGCCGGCAAGGCGGTGCGGATCGACGCCGCCTCGGCCAGCGCCTGGGTGCAGGACCGGCTGAAGGGCGCCAAGGTCGATGTCGGCGCCGACCCCTGCGCCCTGCCCCGCGCCCGCAAGAACGCCACCGAGCTGGAGGGCACCCGCGCCGCCCATCGCCGCGACGGCGCCGCCGTCACCCGCTTCCTGGCCTGGCTGGCGCGCGAGGCGCCGTCGGGCAAACTCGACGAAGCCAGTGCCGCCGCGAAGCTGCACGACTTCCGGGTCGCCGCCGGGGGGCTGCGCGACGAGAGCTTCGACACCATCTCCGCCGCCGGGCCGAACGCCGCCCTGCCGCATTACCGCTTCAGCGCCGAGAGCAACCGGCCGATCGAGCCGGGCAACGTCTACCTTGTCGACAGCGGCGGGCAGTACCGCGACGGCACCACCGACATCACCCGCACCATCATCGTCGGCACCCCGACCGAGGAGATGCGGCGCGCCTTCACCCTGGTGCTGAAGGGCCATATCGCGATCTCGACCGCGCGCGTCCCCAAGGGCACCACGGGCTCGCAGATCGACGCCTTCGCCCGCCGGCCGCTCTGGCAGCACGGGCTGGACTACGACCACGGCACCGGCCACGGCGTCGGCAGCTATCTCAGCGTGCATGAGGGGCCGGCGCGGATCGCCAAGACGCCCAACACCATCGCGCTGGAGCCCGGGATGATCCTGTCGAACGAGCCCGGCTACTATGCCGCCGGCCGCTTCGGCATCCGCACCGAGACCCTGGTGGTGGTGCAGCCCTGCGCCGAGTTGAGCGACGACAGCAGGAGCTTCCTTGAATTCGAGACCATCACCTTCGCCCCGATCGACCTCGCCCTGGTCGACGCGGCGCTGCTGACCGCGGAGGAGCGCGCCTGGCTGGACGCCTACCACATCAAGGTGCGCGAGATCGTCGGCCCGCAGCTGGACGGCGAGGACCGCGCCTGGCTGGACCAGGCGACCCGGCCAGTCGCGTAGGACCAAGGGGAGGCTACGTCGCACGCGAAACCGAGTGCGGCCTCTCTTTTCCTGTCATTGCCCGGCTTGACCGGGCAATCCAGGGGCCACCAAGAGCCGCTCTGGCCGCCCCTGGATGCCACGGTCAAGCCGTGGCATGACAAGGGAGGGGTGGGCCTGCCCTACCCCACGCTCCCTACTCCAACTCGACTCCCCGGGTCTCCGGCAGCATCAGCGTCGCCCCGATGTCGGCGACATAGATCACCGCCAACAGCGCGATCGCCACGCTGAAGGAATACTGGTTGGCCAGCGCGCCGACCACCAGCGGGCCGAAGCCGCCGACGCCGCGGCCGAGGTTGAACAGCACGCTCTGCGCCGTCGCCCGCGCCGTGGTCGGGTACAGCTCGGAGATCAGGGCGCCGTAGCCGCCGATCATGCCGTTGACGAACATCCCCATCACCGCGCCGCCGAACAGCAGGGCCATCGGCGACACCAGCTGGGCGTAGACCACCACCATGATCGCCGCCCCGGCCTGGAACAGGATGAAGGTCGGGCGGCGGCCGATGCGGTCGGCGAGATGGCCGAAGGCGCCGATGCCGACGCACATGCCGAGGATGGTCACCACCGTCCACAGCGCCGATTTGGTCAGGGAATAGCCCATCGCCGTCGACAGGTAGGACGGCAGCCAGATCATCAGCCCGTAATAGCCGAAGTTCTGGACCGAGCAGAGGATGAAGACGGCGAAGCTGATCCGGGTGGTGCGGGCATCCTTGACCAGCAGGCGCAGCGAGTTGCCCTGGCGCGGCCGGGCCGCCCGGTCGAGGAACAGCGCCGGCTCGCCGATCGTCCGGCGCACCACGAAGGAGACGATGGCGGGCAGGAGGCCGATGGCGAACATGCCGCGCCAGCCGATGATCGGCAGCAGCAGCGGCGTGGCCAGCGCCGCGGCCAGCACGCCGGCCTGCCAGCCGAGCCCGACATAGGAGGAGGCGCGGGCGCGCAGCCGGGCCGGCCAGGTCTCGGCCACCAGGGCCATGCCGATGCCGAATTCGCCGCCCAGGCCGAGGCCGGCGATGGTGCGGTAGGCCAGCAGGTCCCAATAGCCCTGCGCCAGGGCGCAGAGGCCGGTGAAGACCGCGAACAGCAGGATGGTCCAGGTCAGCACCCGCACCCGGCCGATGCGGTCGCTGAGCATGCCGAACAGGATGCCGCCGGCCACCGCGCCGATCAGCGTCGCGGTCACCAGCGACCCCGATTCGGCCGGGGTCAGGGCCAGCCCGGCGGCGACCGCCGACAGCATGAAGCCCAGGATCAGCAGGTCGAACCCGTCCATGGCGTAGCCGACCGCCGACGCCACCAGCGCCCGCCGCGCCGTCGCGTCCGGCCGGTCCGCCGCGCCGGATCCCACTGCCATCCCGATGTCGGATGTGGTCATCGCCGTCCCCCGCCTGCCCCTCGGACTGTCCGAGCATTGTTTCAGTTCGATTGCAAGCAAGACCGGTGCCACGCGTAGGAATGCCCGCCGGTCCCGCCCCCCGCTGGCGGCCGGCGGCGGACGCGCTAGACTGCCCTGATCGGGAGCAATTCCTGCCCGCGGCGAGGACAGACGGATGCTGAGCGAGACCCAGAAGGCGCAGTTCCTGCGCGACGGCTATCTGGTGCTGGACGGCTTCAAGCCGATCGACGAGATCCGCGCCGTGCGGGCCCGGGCCGAGGCCATCGTCGACGCCTTCGACCCCGGCGACAGCGTCTCGATCTTCACCACCGACGACCAGGTGCGGAAGACCGACGAGTACTTTCTCACCTCGGGCGACAAGGTGCGCTGCTTCTTCGAGGAGGAGGCGTTCGACGAAGCCGGCCGGCTGAAGCAGGCCAAGGCGCTGTCGATCAACAAGATCGGCCACGCCCTGCATGATCTGGACCCGGTGTTCGACCGCTTCTCGCGCGATCCGAAGCTGGCCGCCCTGGCCGCGGATGTCGGGCTGGCCGAGCCGGAGATCTGGCAGTCGATGTACATCTTCAAGCAGCCCGGCATCGGCGGCGAGGTGCGCTGGCACCAGGACGCCAGCTTCTTCGAGACCACCCCGCTGAGCGTCACCACCTTCTGGTTCGCGCTGGAGGATGCCGACCGCTCCAACGGCTGCCTGTGGGTCGAGCCCGGCGGCCACCGCGGCCCCTTGCGCGAGCGCTTCGTGCTGGAGGACGGCGTCACCCGGATGGAGAAGCTGGACGCCACGCCCTGGCCGACCGACGCCACCGCGGTGCCGGTCGAGGTCAAGGCCGGCGCGCTGGTCTGCTTCCACGGCCGGCTGCCGCATTACAGCGCGCCGAACCGGTCGCCCGCCTCACGCCACGCCTACACGCTGCACGTCACCGACGGCCGCACCGCCTATTCGCCGAGGAACTGGCTGCGCCGCGGCCCGGACCTGCCGGTGCGCGGCTTCGCCTGAGGCCGCCGGCATAGAGCCACTCGTTTTCTGTCATTGCCCGGCTCGACCGGGCAATCCAGGGGCCACCGAGAACCGCTCTGGCCGCCCCTGGATGCCACGATCAAGCCGTGGCATGACACGGGAGGGGGAGCGACGTCGCTCTGGAACCACGGCCGCTTGCCCTTGCATCCTTCCACCGGATGCCGCCATCCTTGCCGCAACGGTTCCGCGAGGGAACCAGCAGCAAGCCGGGAGGCCCCATGGTCAAGACCCAGCTGACCGGGACGGACGACCAGGGCGGCGCCGTCGCGATCCCCAAGGGCGACATCGTCTTCATCCGCGAATCCTACCGGTCGGGCGAGATCCCGGACCGCACCAAGGTCGACTACGGCACCGCCGCGACCGAACAGGAAGTCTATCTGGTGGATTCGCTGACCGCGGTGCTGAAGCAGCTCGGCGCCGGTCTCGCCACCGCCAAACTGACCACGCCCTGCGGCACGGTGGTGCATGTCGCGGCCGCCCGGGTCGAGACCGTACGGGCGCCGCAGAGCTGGCACCACCCCAAGGCCCGCACCATCCTGCTGGCCCGCGGCCGCGAGATCCAGGTGCGCGAGGACCGCGACCTGGCCCTGCGCCGGATCAACGCCGCACGGCCTGACCGGGCCAAGCCGGTGGCGTAGGCGTCGTTACGAGAGGAAGGCCCCGCCGTTGACGTGCAGGGTCTGGCCGGTGATGTAGCGGGCCGACGGGCCGGCGAGGTAGCGCACCAGGCTCGCCACCTCCTCCGGCTTGCCGCGGCGGCCGACCAGCGTCGTGTGCTGGGCGTGATGCGCCGGTTCGCCGCCGCGCAGATGGGTGCGCTGGGTGCCGATCAGGCCCGGGACGACGCAGTTCACGGTGATGCCGTCCGGCCCCAGGTCGTGCGCCAGGCCATGGGTGAAGCCGACGATGCCGGCCTTGGCCGTGGTCACATGCACCCGCCCGGCCGACCCGCTATGGGCCGACATGCCGCCGAGGTTGACGATGCTGGCGCCGTCCGACCCTTTGAGATGCGGCACCGCCGCCTGGGCCATCAGGAAGGCGCCGTCCAGGATCACGGCCAGCACCTCGTGCCAATCCGCCAGGGTCATCGCCGCGAACGCCGTCTCGTGCCGGACCGCGGCGCTGTTCACCAGGATGTCGAGCCGGCCGAAGGCCTCCACCGCCGCCGCCACCGTCCCAGCCGCCCGGTCGGGCACGGTGATGTCGGCCAGATGCATCCGGGCGCGGCCGCCCCTGGCCTCGATCTCGCGCACCACCTCGGCCGCGAGGTCGGCGGAGCCGCGGGCGTGGACCAGCACCGCGGCGCCGGCATCGGCGAGGTCGAGCGCGATGGCCCGCCCGATGTTGCGGGCGGCGCCGGTGACGATGGCGACGCGGCCCTCCAGCTCCCGTCCGGCGATCCCTTGAGTCATGGCGAGGTCCTCAGCAGGGCGGCATGGGGGCGGCCATCCTCGGCCGGCGCTTCCACCGGCCGGTCGGCGCGGACGAAGAAGGCGAGCACGATGCCGAGGCCGAGCAGCCCGATCGAGATCAGGAAGGGCGGGCGGTAGCTGCCGGTCACGTCGAGGATGTAGCCGAAGGCGATCGGCGAGACCAGGGCGGCGACCCCGGCCGCGGTGCTGACGAAGCCGCTGGCGATGCCGGCGTAGCGCGGCGCGATGTCCAGCGGCACCGACCAGATCGGCGCCTCGGTCATCTCCAGGAAGAACAGGCCGAGGGCGAGGCAGATGGTGATCAGGATCTGGTCGTGGATGAACAGGACGCCGCTGAGGCAGACCAGCGAGCAGCCGAAACCGAGCAGCATGGCGTTGCGGCGGGCGCGGTTGAGGTCGCCGGTGCGGCGGTAGATCCAGTCGGTCAAGAGGCCGCCCGCGGTGTCGCCGACCATGCCGGCGACGAAGATGATGCTGGAGAGCAGGGCGGAGTCCTTGAGGTCGAAGCCGTATTCGCCGACGAAGAAGCTGGGCAGCCAGCTGAGGTACAGCCACAGCGTCCAGGCATGGCAGAAGAAGGCCAGGGTGACCGGCGCCACCCGCAGGATCAGCCGGCCCCAGGGCACCGTGGCGCGGCTGCCGACCTCGCGGTCGAGCACCGGCAGCTCCGCCAGCTCGGCCTCGGTGATGCCCTCATGCTCGCGGGGATCGTCGCGGAAGTAGTTCCGCCACACGGCGACCCAGAGGAAGCTGACCACGCCCAGCACCACGAAGGAGCCGCGCCAGCCCAGCAGCGGGATCAGCGCCACCACCAGCGGCGGCGTCACCGCGGCGGCGAGGCGGGCGGAGGTGTGGGTGAAGCCCTGGGCGAAGCCGCGCCGGACCTTCGGCACCCAGCGGCTGATCGCGCCGGTCGCGGTCGGGATCGTCCCGGCCTCGCCGATGCCGACCAGCAGGCGCGCGCCGATCAGCGTCCACAGCCCGGTGGCGAAGCCGGCCAGCACCGTGCCGCCGGTCCAGAACAGGCCGCTGATCGACAGCATACGGCGGGCGCCGATGCGGTCGCCGAGATAGCCCGAGATGATCTGGAACAGGGCGTAGCAATAGCCGAAGGCGCCGAGCGCCAGGCCGAGCTCGGTGTTCGACAGGTGCAGCTCGCCCTTGATCAGCGGGGCGGCGATCGACAGGTTCACCCGGTCGACATACATGATGAAGTACATCAGGCAGAGCAGGATGAAGACCCTGCCGGTGGCGCCCTTGAATGCCCGTAGAATCATGGTTCTTCCTCCCGTGGAGGTCGCCGGCGGTTGTTGTTCTTGAAGGCCGGTCTGGAAAGATGGGCCCGGGCCGCGGGGGTGCCGCGGCCCGGTTCGGATTCCGGGGTCAGCCGGCGCGGGCCATCCGGGCGATCTCGCCGGCATCGGCGAAGGTTTGGAGGTCCCAGCACGCCTTGAGCAGCGCGGCCGTCCCGGCCTCGCCATGCACCGGCAGCACCAGGTCGGTGAACTTGGCCTCGAGATCCCCGTCGGTCATCGGCCGGTCGACGCTGCCGATGGCGTGGTCGACGCGCAGATGCAGCACCCGCCCGTCCTTCAGCGTCACCGCGACCGACACCGCATCCGGCGGCATCGCCGGGTCGATCTCGGCGGTGACCTTGTCGCGCAGGGCGATCACCGCAGGGTCCCGCACCTTCTCGTCGCTGTATTGCGGCTCACCGGCGCGGCCGTCGATCAGCGCGACGGCGGCGGAGTGGTAGACGCTGAACTTGCCGTCCAGCCCGGTCTTCGGCGTCTTCTTGCCGGTCAACTCCAGCACCAGCGGATGGACCTTGAGCTCGACCTTGACGATGTCGGCGGCCGCCAGCCCGTGCTGGTTGCGCAGCTGGACGCAGCCGTCGATCGCCGGGTGGATGACGATGCCGCAGGCGAAGGGCTTGTAGCTGTTCAGCAGGATCTCGTTGCGCACGCCCAGCCCGCCGGTGATCTCCTCGTAGTTCCGATGGGTGCTGGTGACGTTGGCCCAGCCGCGCTTGGCCTCGATCCCCTGCTCCGAGCTGGTGTAGCCGCGCTGCGCCAGCAGGGCCGCGGTCAGGCCGTTCTGCGCCGCACGGCCGGGATGGAAGCTCTTGGTCATGGTGCCGAACATCTCGCGCAGGCCGACCGGCTGGGTCGCGGCCAGGCCCAGGGCCCAGACCATCTGCTGCTCGTCCAGCCCCAGCAGCTTGCCGACGGCGGCCGCGGCGCCGAACACGCCGGTGGTGCCGGTGATGTGCCAGCCGACATGGTAGTGGTCGGGATAGACCGCGTTGCCGATGCGGCATTCGACGTCGACGCCCAGGATCAGGGCGTGCAGGAAGTCGCGGCCGCTGACCGGCTTGTACTCCGCCAGCGCCAGGATCGCCGAGGCCACCGGGCCGGCCGGGTGGATCACGGTCTTGAGATGGGTGTCGTCGAAGTCGAAGACATGCGAGCTGATGCCGTTGATCAGCGCCGCGTGCAGCACGTCCGTCCGCTCCGAGCGGCCGAGAATGCTGGCCTGGGCCGGGCCGCTGAACGGCGCCATCGCGTCGATGGCGATCGACACCGCCTCATGCCGGGCCGAGCCGACGGCGCAGCCGAGCCAGTTGAGGAAGGTGCGCAGCCCCTCGTGGCGGACATTCGCCGGCAGCGACTCGAACTCCGCCGCGACGAGGTGGCGGGCCAGCAGGCGCGTCACCTGGGGTGCGAGGTCGGGGGGCGAAAGCTCGGTCGGCTGGCCGTGATCGGGGGCCATGGCGGTCCTCATTCCTGGGTCATTCGTGGGGGCGGAGCCCGTCGCGGGTCGCTCCGTCGCATTTCTGTGAATTACATATTGTCGACAATCATGCAATCGACAATATGTCTTTCGAACCCCGATCGCGTGCCTTAAGCTGCGGCCCATGACCTCTTCGCTTCCCAATCCGCTGGAGCTCCTGCGCTCCGTCACCCTCTCCGGCCTGGTGCAGGACGAGATCCTGCGCCGCATCAAGGCCGGCGAGATCGAAGTCGGCGCACGGCTCAACGAGCTCGAGCTGTCGCAGCACCTGCAGGTCAGCCGCGCCCCGGTGCGCGAGGCCCTGCGCGCGCTGCAGGAGGCCGGGCTGGTGCGGCTGGAGAAGAACCGCGGCATGTTCCTGCGGGAGCTGACCGATGCCGAGATCGCCGAGCACTACGCCGTCCGCGCCACCCTGGACGAGATGGCCGGCCGGCTGCTGGCCCCGAAGATCGACGACGCCCAGATCCTGGAGCTGAAGCGCATGCTGGCGGCGCTGGAGAACGCCTCGATCCGCGACGGGGTGAATGGCTATTTCCCGCTGAACATCGCCTTCCACGACCGGCTGGTGGAGATGGCCGGCAACGCGACGCTCTTGGACCTGTACCGCCAGGTGGTGAACCGGATGCACCTGGTGCGGCGCCGCAGCTTCGCCACCATCGGCAGCAGCGCCGCCTCGCATGAGGAACACCGCCAGATCCTGGAGGCGCTGGAGACCCGCGACCCCGATGCCGCCGGCGCCGCCATGCGCGGCCATGTCGATGGCGGCTATGCCCGCAACATCATCGCCCGCACCCCCGAGACCGAGGGGCCGCCGGGCACCGTGCCGCTGCGCCGGACCACCGCCAGGAAGAGACAGACCCCATGAGTGCCGATTTGCCGAAGGCCGGGCAGGCCGTTGCAGAGCGCCTGGGCGCCTGGATCGCGGGCGTCGCGGTCCGGACCCTGCCGGACGAGGCGGTGTACACCGCGCGCATGCTGCTGCTCGACGTCGCCGGCCTGTGCGTCGCCGGCCGGCGCGAGGACTACATCGCCGCCACCCTGGCCGCCGCGGACGGCACCGGGCTGTGCACCGCCCTGGGCCATGGCCGGCCGCTGACCGCCTATGATTCGGCGCTGGTCAACGGCACCGCGGCCCATGGCGAGGATTACGACGACACCTTCGAGGGCGGCCCGGTGCATTCCGGCGCGGTGATCGTGCCGGCGGTGCTGGCCGCCTGCGAACGCGAGCATCTCGGCGGCGAGGCGCTGCTGAAGGGCATCGCGGTCGGGGCCGAGCTGATGTGCCGCCTGGCCCTGGTGGCGCCCAAGGCGATCCACACCGCCGGCTTCCACCCGACCGCGGTGCTGGGCGCGCTGGCCGCCGCCGGGGCGGTCTCGGCCAGCCTCGGCCTGACCGCCGACCAGGCCACCGCCGCGCTGGGCATCGCCGGCAGCACGGCCTCCGGCATCATCGAATACCTGGCCGAGGGCACCTCGACCAAGCGCATGCATGCCGGCTGGGCGGCGCAGTCGGGCCTGCGCGCGGCGCTGATGGCCCGCGGCGGCTTCGCCGGCCCGCGCACCGTGCTGGAGGGTGTGCACGGCTTCTACAAGGCCTTCGCCCCCTCGCGCACGCCGGATTTCACGCCGCTGCTGGACGGACTCGGGCAGGACTGGGTGATGCCCAGCATCGCCTTCAAGCCCTATGCCTGCGGGACCATGACCCAGCCCTTCATCGACTGCGCCATCGGCCTGGCCAAGCGCGGCGTGCAGGCCGGCGAGATCGTCTCGATCACCTGCAATGTCGGCGAAGGCACCGTGCACCGGCTGTGGGAGGACCTGGCGGTGAAGCACCGGCCGCCCACCCCCTATGCCGCGAAGTTCAGCACCCCCTTCTGCATGGCGGTCGGATTCTTCGACGGCCGCGCCGGCTTCGGCCAGTTCACCGAGGCCCGCATCCACGACCCGGACGTCCTGGCCCTGGCGGCCAAGATCGCCTACCGCATCGACCCGGCGGACGAGTATCCGAAGAACTTCACCGGCCATCTCGCGGCCACGCTGGCCGATGGCCGCGTGATCGAGATCCGCCAGCCGCACATGCGCGGCGGCGCCCGCGAACCGCTGAGCCCGGCCGAACTGGAGGCCAAGGCGCTGGACAATTTCCGCTACGGCGGCTGGGACGATGCCCTGGCAGAGGCCGCCGGCCGCTGGTGCCGCGACGCCTTCTCGGCCCCCGACCTGGCCGCGCTGACGGCGCTCCGGCGGTAGGGTGCGGCCCTCGGACCCGGCGCGACACCGGGTCCATGCGGAGGTGCCGGCAGCGCATGCGAAGGTGTCCGTCCTTCTCAGAGTCCCGCTGCCGGAGAATGCCATGGCCGATCCCTGCGATTGGCGTGAGGTCCACAGCTTCTGGTTCCCCACGGATCTCGCCGACGCCGACCATGAGCGCCTGGTGAAGCAGCTGCAATGGTGGATGGCGGGGGGTGCGACGCCGGAACTCCCCCGCTTTCTCCCGACCGTCGAAGCCGCCCGGGCCGGGCGGCTCGGGCATTGGTGCGCGACGCCGGCCGGACGGCTGTCCCTGATCATCGTGCTCGACCAGTTCACCCGCGGCCTGTTCGCCGGAACGCCCGCCGCCTACGGTTCCGATCCGGATGCGCTGCGCCTCGCCGAGGAGGGGCTTCGCATGGGCGACTACGATGCCCTCTTCCCTTGGGAGAAGGGCTTCTTCCTGATGCCCCTGACCCATGCCGAAGGGCCGGGGCATCGGGAACGGTTGGACCGGGCGGTGGCGGAGTCCGAAAAGCGGCTGGCCGCAGCGCCGGACCATCAGAAGCGGATCTTCGACTTCGCCCTGGGCCAGGCCAGGGGCCACCGCGACGTCATCGCCCGCTTTGGGCGCTTCCCCCATCGCAACGCCGTGCTGGGGCGGCCGTCCACCGCCGAGGAGGCGGCCTATGTCGCGGCCGGCGTGTTCGTCCACCAGCGCCGTCCGGCGGCATCATGAGCCCGCGGCGGGATCGGGCCGCGAACCAGCCGGGTCCCGCCGCTAGAGGTCGCCCCCGCTAGAGGTCGCCCCCGCTAGAGGTCGACGCGCCGGATCCGGGCGCCGCAGCGGCGCAGGCGCTCGACCAGGTTGTCGTAGCCGCGGTCGACATGCTCGACCCCGTGCAGCGTGCTGGTGCCCTGCGCCGCCAGCGCCGCGATCAGCAGCGCCGCGCCGGCGCGGATGTCGGTCGCGGTCACCTCCGCCCCCCGCAGCGCCGGCACGCCCCGGATCACCGCGTGGTTGCGCACCACCCGGATGTTGGCGCCCATGCGCTGCAGCTCCGGCACATGGCGGAAGCGGTTCTCGAACAGGGTCTCGGTGATCATCGCCGCGCCCTCGGCGCAGGACAGCAGCGCCATGGCCTGGGGCTGCAGGTCGGTGGCGAAGCCAGGGAAGGGCTGGGTCATGATGTCGACGCCCTGCAGCCCCCCTGCCCCGCGCCGGGCGACGATGCCGCCCGCGGCGGATTCGATCTCGATCCCGGCGCCCGCGAACACCGGCAGCGCGGCGCTGAGCAGATCGGTCGAGGCCCCGGTCAGCCGCAGCTCCCCGCGCGTCGCCGCGGCGGCGCAGATCAGGGTGCCCAGCTCGATCCGATCGGGCAGCACGTCGTAGGTCGCGCCATGCAGCCGGTCGACGCCGGTGATGCGCAGCGTGTCGGTGCCGATGCCGGCGATGCGCGCGCCCATCGCCGAGAGGCAGCGGGCGAGGTCCGTGACCTCCGGCTCGCAGGCCGCGTTGGTGATGCTGGTCTCGCCCTTGGCCAGAACGGCGGCCAGCATCAGGTTCTGGGTGGCGCCGACCGAGGGGAAGGGCAGCACGATGGCGGCGCCGTGCAGGCCGCCGGGTGCGGACAGCACCACCTCGCCGCCCGTGATCTCGGCGGTCGCGCCCATCTGGCGGAAGCCGGCGAGGTGGAAGTCGACCGGCCGCAGGCCGATGGCGTCGCCGCCCGGCAGCGGCAGCGCGATCCGGCCCAGCCGGGCGAGCGCCGCGCCGGCGATCAGGAACGAGGCCCGCATGCGCGCGACCAGGGCGCCGTCGACCCGGCCGCTGCCGAAGCCGGCGCCGGCCATGGTGCCGGACAGGGCCGGGCCCGATTCGTCCCACGCCACCTCGACCCCGAGCTCCGCCAGGATGCCGGCGAGGATGGCGACATCGAGGATGCGCGGCAGGTTGCACAGGGTCAGCCGGTCGTCGGTCAGCGCGGCGCAGACCATCAGCGGCAGCGCCGCGTTCTTGGCCCCGGCGATGGCGATCTCGCCGGCCAGCCGCGCGCCGCCCTCGATCTCCAGCCGGCTCGCGGCGGCCGCGGTCCACCACGGCGCCGCCCGGCGGAACGACACGACATTGGCACGCGACATGGCACTCGGCTCCGAACGGTGATCAGGACAGCATCGGGACCGGGATAGCACGACGAGCCGCGCCAGGGGACGTGCAATCCGATCCTGCGCGGAAGCCTTCCGGAGCCCCCTCTCCGTCATTGCGAGGAGGCGAAGCCGACGAAGCAATCCATGGCGCCGCCTGGCATGGATTGCTTCGCTGCGCTCGCAATGACGGTGGAGGGGCCGGGACGGGAAGCCAGGCAATCGGCGTAAGCAAAACGTGCATTGTGTTAACTGGAACGACTCGTTCATGATACGTTCCATGAAAACGCCACCAGAAGGGTTCGACATCCAGGCCCACTGCCGCAGCCTCGCGCTGCAGCAGATGGAGATGCTGACCGAGATCGCCGAGCTCAGCATGCAGCTGGTCAGGGGCGAGGGCGCCCGTGCCCTCGACGCCCAGGCCCAGGTGAGGGCCGCGGCGCCCAAATCCGACGAAGCGGTGGCGGCAAGAGCCGAGGCACGGGAGGCAGGGCTGGCCTTCGCCCGCTTCACCCGCACAGTGCACCAATCCCTGGCCCAGCGCGCCCGCGCCGCCGCCAAGCTGTACGCCCAGGACCGGGCCGAGATCCCCGACCGCCTGGCCGCCCGCAAGGCCCGCCGCGACCGCCACCGCAACGAGGTCCAGGACACGCTGCAGGACATGATCTGCGAGGAGATCGAGGATGAGGGCCGCTTCAACGCCCTGAAGGACGATCTCGAGGAGCGGGTCGATGGGCTCTACGAGGACCAGGATGTCCAGGTCGAGGACCGGCCGGTGGGGTCGGTGATGGCTGGGGTGGCCTGCGGCCTCGGCCTGTCGGAGACCTGGCAGCGCTGGCGCGGCGAGGAATGGCCGGCCACGCCGCGCCCCAGGCGGCCGGCGGGCAGCCCGGCGGAGATCCAGGCGATCCGGGCCAAGCGCCGGAAGGCGGTGACCGCCGCGGTCGAGCGCGACTTTGCGGAATGCGCCGATCCCGCCTGGATTCCGGCACTCCGGGCCGGGCTGGCGGTGCGGCTGCAGGAGCCCGATGGGATCGAGATGCTCGACACCGAGACCATCGCCACCGCGGCCCAGCGCCTCTGCCGGTCGCTCGGGCTCAGCCCGATGATCTTCGGCTTCAAGCCGAAGGCGCCGGACACCGGGTGACGGGCTGGATGGGCCGGGACCGAAGCCGAAGCAAATCAAAACAAACTCCCCCTCCCCTTGCGGGAGGGGGTAGGGGGAGGGGTTTTCGCCGCCGGAGCCGGCTTTGATTTCAACGATCCGGCCGTCGATGGCGAGGCCCGTCCTTTGCGCAATCGCGCGCGGACACGCGCAGCCCCCTCCCCCTACCCCCTCCCGCAAGGGGAGGGGGGACTCTATAAAAGGTCGCGTCGATGACGACTTTGAGGCGGCTGAAGCCCCGCGCCGGCTCGGCTCAGGACGCCAGCCCAGCTGCCTCACGACCCCGCCGCGGACACCCCGAGCGAATGGCCGGTCGCCAGCGCATAGGCCCAGTCCGGCCGCCCGTTTTCGGTGGCCCGGCGCACCGCGCGGTCATGGTCGTAGGGAATCGCGATCAGCTCGGCCGCCACCCGGTCGCCGTCCAGCTCGAGCATGGCGTAGCGGGCCGAGGGCGACCCCGATTCGGAGACATGGGCCGGCGGAGTCGGGTCGTCATAGGCCGGGCCGCCGATGCTGCCGGGGTTGAGGATCCAGCGCCCGTCCGGCAGGCGAAGCAGATGCTGCAGGTGACTGTGGCCGCACAGCACCACCGGCGCCGCGATGTCGCCCAGCCGGTCGGCGATGGCGGCCGCCGGCGCCCGCACCAGCCGGCCGGCCTCGATGTCCTCGAGCAGAT
Source organism: Inquilinus ginsengisoli (assembly GCF_031453975.1). Classification (NCBI taxonomy): domain Bacteria; kingdom Pseudomonadati; phylum Pseudomonadota; class Alphaproteobacteria; order Rhodospirillales; family Rhodospirillaceae; genus Inquilinus; species Inquilinus ginsengisoli. The sequence continues at coordinate 576,762 of NZ_JAVDPW010000001.1, read as the reverse complement.
AGGCGTTGTCGTCGTCCGGCCTGGCGTGGAAGGCGAGGATGCCGCCCGGCAGATCCAGTCGCACCGGCAGGGCGCCGAGCCAGGCGCGGCCGGCGGCGTCGAGCGCATGGCGGGCATAGCCGTCCGAGGTCTGCGGCGACTCGTCCCGGTCTTCCCACACCCAGCGGTCGTGGTTGCCGCGCACCGTCGGCCAGCCCTTTTCCATCAGCAGGTCGAGCGTCTCGCGCGGCCACAGCGGGCTGGAGACGCAGTCGCCGAGATTGACGACGGCATCGGCGCCGCGGCGGTCGAGATCGGCCAGCACGGCTTCGAGGGCGAGGAGGTTGCCGTGGATGTCGGCGAGGATGGCGAGGCGCATGGAAACTCCTATCGCGGACTTGCCGGACCATCATGTCTTGATGGAATGGGCGGCCTCGCGTCTGATGGCGCCGCAATCACGGCACCGGGCGAGAGCTGATGGATATCCTGAACGAGACCTTCCTGTCCCCTGCCCTCGACCCGCGCCTGGCCTGGACCAACCCGCCGCCGGACTGGTCGATCGGGCAGGAGGGGCTGAAGCTGGCCACCGCCGCCGGCACCGATTTCTGGCAGGGCACGCATTACGGCTTCCGGGTCGACAACGGCCATGTCCTGGCCCTGCCGGTCGCGGGCGATTTCACGATGGAGACGGTGGTGCGCGGCAACCCTGTGCACCAGTACGACCAGGCCGGGCTGATGGTGCGGCTGGGGCCGACCAGCTGGATCAAGACCTCGGTCGAGTTCGAGACGGCGGAGCACAGCCGGCTGGGCGCGGTGGTGACCAATGCCGGCTGGTCCGACTGGTCGACCCAGGATGTCGCCACCCGGCCGGGCGGCAGCATCGGCTTCCGCATCCGCCGCGTCGGCGCCGACTACACCGTCGAGGCCGCGCCGGAGGGCGAGGACCGCTGGGTCCAGCTGCGCATCGCCCGGCTGCACGAAGATGACGGCACCGGCCCGGTCACCGCCGGCCTCTACGCCTGCAGCCCCAAGGCGGCGGGATACGAGGCGCAGTTCGCGCATCTGAGGATCACGCGCGACTAGGTCGGGGCAAAGACGGCGCCGGCATAGGGCTTCGGCCGGGGCGCGGCATAGCCGCCGGTCTTGGCGGTGCGCAGGCCCAGCCGGGCCAGCCCTTCGACCAGCGTGACCGCGGCGGCGACGCCGTCGATCACGGGCACCCCGTGCCGCGCCGACAGCCGGGCGGCGAGGTCGGCCATGCCGGCGCAGCCCAGCACGATCGCCTCGGCCCTATCCTCGGCCAGCGCCGCGGCGATCTCGGCCGAGATCCGCGCCTCGGCGTCCGAGCCCGGCCGCTCCAGCTCCAGCACCGGGATCTCCGATGCCCGCACCCGGGCGCAGCGGCCGGCGAGGCCGTAGCGCAGCAGGTTGGCCTCGATCACCGGGATCGACCGCGCCAGGGTCGTCACCACCGAGAACCGGCCGGCGAGCAGCGAGGCGACATGGAAGCCGGCCTCGCCGATGCCGACCACCGGTGCGGCGGCGAGGCTGCGGGCGGCGTCGAGCCCGGTGTCGTCGAAGCAGGCGATGACATGGCCGGCCACGCCGCGGGCCTCGCCGCGGGCGATCTCCTGCAGCAGGCCGGGCACGGCCAGGGCACCGTCGACCCAGCCCTCGATCGAGGCCGGGCCGGTCTCCGGATTGACCGCGATGATGCGGGTGCCGGGCGCCGCGACGGCCGCGGCGGCGGCCCCGATCTTGGCGGTCATGCCGGCGGTGGTGTTCGGGTTGACGACGAGGATGTCCAAGATCACACCAGCCCCTGGCCGGCATCGGTGCCGTGGCGGGTGCGGCGGCGGCGCAGCAGGGCCATCAGGCCGAGCGCGGTCAGCACCACCGCCAGCGACACCGCCGTGGTCACCGTGCCCAAAGCATAGATCTCCGGCGTCGTCACCGTGGTGGTCAGGCCCTGCAGCTCCAGCGGCAAAGTGTTCTGCTCGCCGATCGCCTGGGAGGAGCGCGCGATCTCGTCCCAGGACAGGGTGAAGCCGAACAGCCCGACCCCGACCACGCTGGCGCCGATGATCGGCAGCACGACATGGCGGAAGGTCTGCCAGGGCGAGGCGCCAAGGTCCCGCGCGGCCTCCTCGTAGCGCCGGTCGAAGCGGTTGAAGACCGCGAACATGATCAGCAGGCCGAAGGGCAGCGTCCAGGTCAGATGCGCGCCGAGGCCGGAACGGAACAGGCCCATCGCGGTGGTGAAGTCGTCGCTGATCCAGGCGATGCCCCAGCTGTCGCCGAAATCGCGGATCGCGTCGTCGAGCAGCCGGAATTCCAGGGCGATGCCGAGCGACACCACGATCGACGGCATGATCAGGCTGGCGATCGCGGTGTAGAACAAGAGGGCCTGGCCCGGAAAGCGCTTGCGGAAGGCAAGGCCGGCCAGCACCGAGAACGCCATGGTCAGCACCATGACCACGAGGCCGAGTTCGAGCGAGCGCCAGAAGGCGGCGCCGATGTCGACCACGCCCATCCCGGCCCACAGCTTCTCGAACCAGAAGGTCGAGACGCCGTTCATCGGGAAGGTCAGCCCGCCCTGCGGCCCCTGGAAGGACAGCACGAAGATGGTCAACGTCGGCCCGTACAGGAACAGCACGAACAGCGCGAACACGGCGGCCAGGATGTAGAAGGAGGCGGGGCGGCCCTCGCGCATCACAGCTCCTTCCGGATGTCGACCAGCCGGGTCAGCGCCACGATGATCATGATCACGACCGCGAGCAGGATCACCGCATTCGCCGCCGCGGCCGGGAACTGCAGGTAGCTGAGCTGGACCTGGATCACCTTGCCGACCGAGGCGATCTGCTGCCCGCCCATGACGCCGACGGTGACGAAATCGCCCATCACGATGGTGATGACGAAGATCGAGCCGATGACGATGCCGGGCTTGGACAGCGGCACGATCACGTTCCACAGCGTCTGCCAGCCGCTGGCGCCGGCATCGGTCGCGGCCTCGATCAGCGACCGGTCGATCCGCAGCATCGAGTTAAGGATCGGTACGATCATGAACACGGTGAACAGGTGGACGAAGGCCAGCACCACCGAGAATTCGGAATAGAGCAGCCCGTCGATCGGCTGGTCGATCACGCCGAGGCCCAGCAGGCTCTGGTTCACCAGCCCGTTGCGGCCGAGCAGCGGGATCCAGGAGATCATCCGGATCACGTTCGAGGTCCAGAACGGGATGGTGCACAACAGGCACAGCACCACCTGCATCGCCATGGTGCGGACGTGGAACACCAGGAAATAGGCGATGGTGAAGCCCAGGCCCAGGGTGATGCCCCACACCATCACCCCGATCTTCAGGGTTGAGAGATAGGTCTTGAAGGTGGTGCACAGATCCGGCAGCGAGGTCAGGCAGCCGTCGAACGCCTCGACATAGTTGCGGAAGGTGAAGTCCGGCACGATCGAGTATTCGGTGTAGTCCCAGAAGCTGACCACCACCACGACCGCCAGCGGCAGCACGAAGAACAGCAGGAACACCAGCATCATCGGCGCCGCCTGGAGGAAGGCGACGGCGCGGCCCCGGGCGCCGGCCTGCGGCACGGCGGCCTTGCGGGCCGGCGCGATGTCTTCGGCGGGAATGGCGGTCATCGACGGCGGCTTTCGATGACCGCGAGCGAAAGGTCGCAAAGCAGAGAGTCCCCCCTCCCCTTGCGGGAGGGGGGTAGGGGGAGGGGGTTGTCGATCACAGGACCCCGCTTCGAAGGATTTGGAACCATGTCGTTGTCCTGGCCGGGAACCCACAACAGCTCGTGCTGCCCGACCCCCCTCCCCCTATCCCCCTCCCGCAAGGGGAGGGGGGACAAGAAGGATGGGCGCACGCCTTTGCTTCAGCGCCTCACGCGGCGATGAACGCGTTCCACTTGCGGACCATGTAGTCGTTCTCGTCCATCACCGCGTTCCAGCAGGCCACCGAGCCCATGCGGGCGTCGTAGGAGCCGCCGTCGCGCACCGCGCCGGCCTTCTCCATCACCGTGCCGTCGGGCGCCTTGATGTCCTGGGCGGCCGCCTTGCCCTCCATCCAATAGGCCCATTCATAGGGCTCCATATTGGCCTTGGCCGTCTCCAGCACCGCCGAGTAGTAGCCCTGGCGGTTGAGATAGGCGCCGGCCCAGCCGGACAGGAACCAGTTGATGAAGTCGTAGGCGGCGTCGAGCTTCCGGTCCTTCAGGGTCTTGGGCAGGCCGAAGCCGGAGGCCCAGGCGCGATAGCCCTCCTTCAGCGGCTGGAAGGTGCAGGCGATGCCCATCGACCGCACCTTGGTCACGGCCGGCGACCACATCGACTGGATCACCGTCTCGCCCGAGGCCATCAGGTTCACGCTCTCGTTGAAATCCTGCCAGAAGGCGCGGAACTGGCCGGCCTGCTTGGCCTCGGTCAGCAGCTTCATGGTCAGGTCGATCTCCTCCCTGGTCATGTTGCCCTTGTCGGCATAGGTGTGCAGGCCGCTGGATTCCACCACCATCGCCGCGTCCATGATGCCGATCGACGGGATGTTCAGGATCGACGCCTTGCCCTTGAACTCCGGGTTCAGCAGCTCCTTCCAGCTCTCGACCGGCCGGCCGATCAGGTCGGGCCGGATGCCCAGCGTGTCGGCGTTGTAGGTGGTCGGGATCAGGGTGATCCACTCGGTCGGCTCGGTCGCGAAGGTCTTGGAGGTCTTGTCGGTGAGGTAGAACACCTTCTTCGGCGCGGTGCCCTGGTCGCCGATTTTCTTGCCGTTCAGCTCGCCCTTGGTGAACACAGTCGAGATCTGGTCGACATACTTGATCCGCTTGGCGTCCATGCCCTGCAGGTTGCCGGCGGGCAGCAGCTTCTTCAGGCTGAAATACTCGCTGTCCACCAGGTCGAAGGAGTTCGGCTGGGTGACGATGCGCTTGGTCACCTCGTCGGTGGTCACCGGCACGTATTCGATGATGATGCCCAGGTCCTCCTTCGCCTTCCTGGCGATGTCGGCGCTCTGGTTCACCGCGGTGCCGAGATAGCGCAGCGTCACCGGCTCGGCCGCGATGATCGCGGGGAAGCCGGTGATGGCGCGGCTGCCGACCAGCGCGCCGGCCGTCGCCGCCGTGGTCTTCAGCAGGGCGCGGCGCGAGAGGCCGCGCGGGTTTTTGGGATGCTTGGTATCCGCCATGGTGAGCCTCCTTCAGGGTTGGGGGCGAAGATCGCCGCGCCCCGCGGCATCGCTGGACAGGGGATGGATGTCGGCGTCCGCCCAGGCCACGGCGACCCGGTCGCCGGGCGCCACCGGATCGGCGAAGAAGGCGGCCTCGGGCAGCCAGGCGAGCATGTCGGGCGCCAGGTCGCAGCCGAAGGCGACGTGGACCGTGGCGCCCTGGTATTCGACCCCCTGCACCACCGCCGCGACCGCCCCCGCGGGCAGGCCGGCGCCGTTGACCTTCGACAGCCGCAGCCGGTCGGCGCGCAGGGTGGCGAGGCTGCCGCCGAGGCGCACCACGTTGTGGCCGCCGATGAAGCGGGCGACGAATTCGGTGGCCGGCCGGGCGAACAGCTCCTGCGGCGGGCCGGCCTGCTCGATCCGCCCGCCATTCATCACCACGGCGAGGTCGGCCAGGGCCATCGCCTCTTCCTGGCTGTGGGTGACGTGGATGAAGCTGATGCCGAGCTCGGCCTGCAGCCGCTTCAGCTCGGCCCGCATCTTGATCCGCAGGAACGGGTCGAGGGCCGAGAGCGGCTCGTCCAGCAGCAGGATCTGCGGCTGGGTGATCAGGGCGCGGGCCAGCGCCACGCGCTGCTGCTGCCCGCCCGAGAGCTGCCCCGGCAGCCGTTCGGCATAGGCCTCCATCGCCACCAGGGCCAGCAGCTCCGCCGCCTTGGCCCGGCGCGCGGGCTTGGCCACGCCGCGCATCTTCAGGCTGAAGGCGACGTTGTCGGTGACCGACAGATGCGGAAACAGGGCGTAGGACTGGAACATCATCGCCGTGCCGCGCTTGGCCGGCGGCCGGTCGGTGACGTTGGTCGGCCCGAGCAGGACGTCGCCGTCCGACACCGCCTCATGCCCCGCGACCATGCGCAGGGTCGAGGTCTTGCCGCAGCCGGAGGGGCCCAGCAGGCAGCAATAGGTGCCGGCCGGGATCTTCAGGTCGACACCGTCCACGGCCACGGTGCGGCCGTAGCGCTTGGTCACCTTCACCAGCTCGAGATCTGCGCCGCGCATTTGCTCTCCCTTGTCGGGAGAAGGGATTTGCAAGCGCTGTGCCAACCGGCCGGGGCCACGGAATTCCTCAGCTCCGGCCCTGGTCCCCGGATCACCTCCGCCCAAGCTTTAGGCAGCCGCATACAGGCGGCCCGAAGATTGTGCACAATCTGGAAGCCCTGAGAATACAATCTTGAGCGCCGGTGGCCGCCATGGGATGGTGGGGCCGCAAAGCCGCCGCAAGGCCGTCGCCGGAGTTGGGAATGGACACGCTCGAGACCGTCGGCACCCTGGCCGGAAGCCGCGACATCCCCGACCGCGGCGCGCGGGCGGCGGCGATCTACCGGTCGATCCTGGATGCGATCGTCGAGCACCGGCTGCCGCCGCGCACCAAGCTGTCGGAGGACGAGATCGGCGGCGCCTTCGGCGTCAGCCGCACCATCGTCCGCTCCGCCCTGCAGGCCCTGGCGCACCAGCACATGGTGGTGATCGAGAAGAACCGCGGCGCCTTCGTCGCGGCGCCGACGGTCGAGGAGGCGCGCGAGGTGTTCGAGACCCGCCGCACCCTCGAGGCGGCGATCGCCCGCCGCGCCGCCGAGCGCACGGTGCCGGCCGACATCGCGCGGCTGGAGCGGCATTTGGCCGAGGAGGCGGAGGCGCTGGGCCGGGGCGACCGGCCGCGGGCCATCCAGCTCTCCGGCCTGTTCCATCTCGGCATCGCCGAGATCGCCCGGCAGCGGGTGATGGAGCGGTTCCTGCGCGAACTGGTGTCGCGCGCCTCGCTGGTGATCGCCCTCTATGGCCGCAGCGGCGCCTCGGCCTGCGGCAACACCGAGCACCAAGCGATCCTGCAGGCCCTGGGCCGGCACGATGTGGAGCGCGCCGGCGCCGCCATGCTGGCCCACCTGGCCCATATCGAGCAGGACCTCGACCTGGAACCGGCCGAGGCCGGGCCGATCGACGTGGCCGCGGTGCTGACCGGGCAGGCCTAGGGACAAAGGCCGATTGGGACCGCGGCTGAAATCGCCGCCGTCGGGTGGGAACCGGCCGATCGCGCATCTCGGTTACATTGACCGGAGGGCGCCGATCTGTTGAAAAAGTCGGAGCACCATTTCCACGCGCAACAAAGAGACTAAAAATAGGCAGCCAGAGCACAAAAAGATGCTAGATGGCGGCCGAATCTGCAGCAAACTTGCTCGATTTTGCACTCCAAGTAGTCGTTCGGGACTTTTTCAACGATATCCGCCAATAGCGGTCATAGCGGCGGCGTTTCCCACGTCGCAACCATGAAGTCTCCGATACCATCGTCCAATCGCGGCCACGGATGCGATGCGATATCTAAGCAATGGACTGCATGCGTTCACGACAGCCGAGGCGCTTGCGGAGCGCGTCGAAGGCGAGGCGGCCAAAGCGAAGACACCAGTTGCGGTCTGCATCGTCGGCGTTCACGGCAACCTCGTCCTCCGGCACCGGATGAATGGGGCGCCGCTCTTCTCGCTCCAGATCTACGAGCGCAAAGCCCACACCTCTGCGCTGGTAGGAATGCCTGCGATTGACCTGCCGCGGAGGTGCGGTCCGGCTAGCCACTCCACCCGCTCCCCACGGTCGCCGGGGGCCGCTTTTGTCCAGCGGGCGGAGACACGCCGATAAGCGACGAGGGGCAGGCGTTCGCCGGCGTCGATGTCAGTGGCGGCAACGCCGAACAGGACGTCGCCATCGTCGAGGTGACGCTCCGATGAAGTCATTTGGGTCATGCATCATACGCAACGGGCCGCGTCTTCGCCTGACAGGTTCGTGAGTCCGGGCATGGCCACATCTTAATAGGCGGCAAAGGAGTATCTCATCGTGTCGCATCACTATTCCGGTCCCGACTTCGGCTTCCCCAAGGGAGATGCGCGTTTAGACCTTACCGACCTCTATGCCTTCCCCAAACCCGGGGATCCGGACAAGTCGATTCTGATCATGAATGTGCACCCATCCTCCACGGTGATCCATCCAGAGCCAACCACCGCCGAACCCTTTGCGCCCAACGGGCTGTACGAACTCAAGGTGGACACGAATGGCGATGCGGTGGCCGATATCGCGTTCCGCATTCAGGTCTCGTCCTCACCGGCCGGGTCGCAGATGGCAACGGTGCGTCGTGTGGAAGGATCGCTGGCCGCCGGAGCAGACGACGGCGGTCAAGTCGTCGTCGAGGAAGCTCCGGTTTCGACAGGACTGGACGCACAGATTACACACACGGGCGACTACCGCTTCTTCGCGGGCTGGCGAAGCGAACCTTTTTTCTTCGATACGCAGGGTGCGCTGAACAATCTGCAATTCACCGGTACGGATTTCTTCGCCGACAAGAATGTCTGCAGCATCGTGCTGGAAATGCCCAACTCCGCGTTGGGATCCGGCGCCGTTGGCCTATGGGCCCGTGTTCTGGTCGAGGGCGATGACGGCTGGGTACAGGTTGAGCGCGGTGCGCGGCCCCAGCAAGCGGTTTTCCTGCCCGGCCCGGAGAAGGAATCGTACCTCTCCGCGCAGCCGGCGGACGATAGCCGTTTCGTCGCGGTTTTTGCCCACGCTCTCGAGCATACCGGCGGCTACAGGCCGGATGAAGCGGAGCGTGTGGCAAGAACCTTGCTGCCGGACATCATGCCTTATGACCCGGCGCGGCCAGCCTCCTTCCCGGAAAATGGCAGGACGCTTACGGATGACGCTGCTGACGTCTTCATGGTCATCCTGACAAACGGCAAGGTGGCGGGGGACGCAGTGGGACCGCATGGCGATCTGCTCGCCGAATTCCCTTATTTGGGGCCGCCACACGGCGCTTAGCAGCCGGAGAGCATCTTTCCCTACGCCAACATTGCCCTTTTTAAGACGAGCCTGTTGGCTCCATTCTCTCGTTCAGCGAGGAACATGCGATGCGCTTGATCCTGATTTCCACGATTCTGATTGTTGCCTTCGCGATGCCGGCGGCGGCACATCCCTATTTGGGCTCCGCAGCCTCCTTTACTGCCGGTGTCGCCCATCCCTTCACTGGCCTCGATCACGTCACTGCCATGACGGCAGTCGGTTTGTGGGCCGCTCTCAAAGGCCAACGCGCTCTTTGGGTCTGGCCGGCGACCTTCATCGCCGTCGTGCTGGGTGGCGGTGCGCTGGGCATGGCGCATATCGCCTTGCCTTTGGTCGAGCCTGGCATTTTGGCTTCGGTGGTCGTGCTCGGGCTCGTGGTAGCGCTCGCCATCGATCTGCCGCTATGGGGAGGCGCGGCGATTATCGGTGTCTTCGCGCTGCTGCATGGTCATGCTCATGGATCCGAGGTGCCGAACACCGCCGATGGACTCGAGTACATGGCAGGGTTTGCGCTCGCTACTGCGTCCTTGCTCGCAGTTGGCGTCGGTTTGGGGTTCACATTGTCGCGCTCGGCGTCGGGTGCACTCAATCGCTTCGCCGGCCTCATCTGCGCTGCCGTCGGCGTTGGTTTGTGCGCGGGCGTCCTCTGAACTGGGACCTGGCTCTCGTCGGGAAAGGGGACGAACCGGCCGTTCGGGTCGGCGGCGCGAACTCCGGCACAGGGTCGACGGCCGCCCTCGATCGGATCGAGCCTCGGCCTCGGGCCGAACCACGCCCCGCGGGCCTCAATCGACCCCGTCGCACTCGACCAGTTCGAGCCGGCCTTTGCCCTTGAGCTCGAAGAAGCCCTGGCTGCGGGCGCGGCAGCGGTCGCGGATGCCGGACCACAGGGGCTCGCTGATGAACACCGCGTTGACGCCGGCGCAGGCGGTGACCCGCGCGGCCGTGTTCACCGTGTCGCCCCAGAGATCGAACAGGAACTGCCGCTTGCCGATCACGCCCGCGACCACCGGGCCGTGGTGGATGCCGACGCGGACGCCCCAGCCGGGCTTCGCCTGCCGGGCCGTCGCCACCAGGTCGAGGCCGCAGCGGATGCCCGCCAGCAGCGGATCCTCGACCTGCTGCAGCAACCCCGCCGTCGCCAGCAGCGCATCGCCGATGGTCTTGATCTTCTCCAGCCCGTGGCGGGCGACGATCTGTTCGAAGGTCTCCACCAGCGCCTGCAGCTCGGCCACCACCTGTTCCGGCGGGTTGCGGTCGCAATAGGCGGTGAAGCCGACGATGTCGCAGAACAGCACCGCCACGTCCTCGTAGCGCCGCGGCTTGACCTCGTCGGTCGCCTTCAGCTCGCTGATGGCGCCGGGCGGCAGGATGGCGCGGAGCAGCTGGTCGCTGCGCTCCCTCTCGCGCTCGATCTGCCCGAGATGGGCCGCCTCCTGGTCGCGCAGCCGCTTCTTGTCCAGCGACGCGCCGACCCGGGCCCGCAGCAGGACGGGGTTGAACGGCTTGGGCAGGTAGTCCTCCGCCCCCAGCTCGATGCAGCGCACCACGCTGTCGACGGCATCGAGCGCGGAGATCATCACCACCGGGATGTCGCGCAGCGCCGTGTCGGATTTCAGCGTCTGCAGCACCTCGTAGCCGTCCATGCCCGGCATCATCACGTCGAGCAGCACCAGGTCGAACGGCCGGGTCCGCAGCAGCGCCAGCGCCGCGGCGCCGTCCGCCGCCTCGGTCAGGTTCTCATAGCCCTGGCGCCGCAGGCGGCGGGCCAGGGTGTAGCGATTGGTCTCGTCGTCGTCGACGATGAGGATGGCGGGCGCCGGGTCAGCCATCGTCCCGCGCCTTGCCCAGCAGGGCCTCGATCTTCTGCAGCAGCCGCGCCAGGTCGACCGGCTTGGTGTCGTAGTCGTCGCAGCCCGCCGCGAGGGCCTTCTCGCGGTCGCCCGCCATGGCGTGGGCCGACAGCGCGATCACCGGGATGCTGCGGGTCTCGGGCGCGGCTTTGAGCCGGCGGGTCGCCTCCCAGCCGTCGATCACCGGCAGGCTGAGATCCATCAGGATCAGGGCCGGGGCCTCACGCCGCGCCGCCTCGATCCCCGCCTGCCCGTCGCCGGCCACGACGATCTCGAAGCCGCGTCGCTTCAGGCGGGCGGCCAGCATGTAGACATTGTCCTCATTGTCCTCGACATAGAGGATCCTGGTCATGGCAGTCGCTCCGGAGCGGCCGTCGCGGTGGCGTAGCGGCCGACGAGCTGGCGGATCTGCGCCAGCAGGTCTTCCTGCTCGAAGGCGGCCTTCTGCAGCACATGCTCGACGCCGCCGTTCAGCCGGCGCCGGTCATGGTCGGTCAGGTCGGCCGCGGTGACGATGATGACCGGGATGCCGCTATATTCCGGCACCTTGCGGCATTCGGCCAGGAATTCGAAGCCGTCCATCTCCGGCATCATCAGGTCGAGCAGGATGAGGTCCGGCCGCTCGCGGCCCAGCCGCTGCAGCGCCTCCCGGCCGTTGCCCGCCTCGGCGACCTCCCAGCCCTCGCCGACCAGCAGGCGGCGCATCATCTCGCGGGTCGCGACATCGTCCTCGACCACCAGCGCCCGGCGCGTCGACGCCGTCGACCGGAACCGGGCGAGGATCGCCGCGAGGCGGCCGCGGTCGATCGGCTTGTTGAGATAGCCGGACGCCCCGAGGGCAAAGCCCTTCTGCTTCTCGTCGAGGATCGTGACCATGATCACCGGGATCGCCGCCAGTTCCGGATCGGATTTCATCGCCTCCAGCATGCTCCACCCGTCCATTCCGGGCATCAGCACGTCGAGGGTGATGACCGAAGGGCGTAGGGTGCGGGCGGCCACAAGCCCCTCGGCCCCGCTTTCGGCGGTGATGACGTCGAAGCCCTCGCGGCTGAGGAAGCGGCGCATCAGGTCGCGCACCGTGGCGTCGTCGTCGACCACCAGGACCCGGTCGGCGCCGCGGTGCGGCAAGGCCCGTATGGCGTCGGCGACGCCGGTCGGGGCGAACACCGCCGATGCCTCGGCCGATCCGGGGCCGCCGGCGGGCAGGCGGACGGTGAAGCTGGTGCCGACGCCCGGCTCGCTCTCGACCGTGATGGCGCCGCCCATCAGCGCCGCGAGCCGCTGGCTGATCGCCAGCCCCAGCCCGGTGCCGCCGTATTTCCGGGTGGTCGAGCTGTCGGCCTGCATGAACTCCTGGAACAGCCGGCCGAGCTGCTCCGCGGTCATGCCGATGCCGGTGTCGGAGACGCGGAAGCGAATCCAGTCGCCCTCCGCCGCCGGCTCGCGCGCCACCGCCAGCGTCACCGTCCCCGCTTTGGTGAACTTGCAGGCGTTGCTGAGCAGGTTGAGGATGATCTGCCGCAGCCGGGTGGCGTCGGCCCATATGGCGCCGAGATCGGCCGGCCGCTCCACCAGCAGGCGGTTGTCGTTGCGGGCGGCCAGCGGCTGGGCCGCGCCGACCGCGTCGGCGACCAGCCCGGCGAGGTCGACCTCCTCGTCATGCAGGTCGAGCCGGCCGGCCTCGATCTTCGACAGGTCGAGGACGTCGTTGATCAGGGCCAGGAGGTGCCGCCCGGCGCGCAGGATGCGGTCGAGCGGCTCGCGGAACTCCTCCAGCGCCTGGTCGGCGGCGTCCTCGGCGAGCATCTCGGCCAGGCCGATGACGGCGTTGAGCGGGGTCCGCAGCTCATGGCTCATATTGGCCAGGAAGCTGCTCTTCGCCACCGTCGCCTGGGTGGCCTGGTCGCGGGCGTCGGCCAGCCGGTCGACCAGCTCGCCGAGCTGCGCCTCCCGCGCCTTCAGCTCGGTGATGTCGGTGAACACGCCGACGCAGCCGCCATCGGCGGTCGCGCGCTCGCTGATCTTCAGCCAGCGGCCGCCGGACCGCTTCTGCTCATAGGCGCCGCCCGGATGGTGGTGGCGGTCGAGCCGCGCCGCCAGCCAGGCGTCGAGCCGGTCGGCGGCGTCCGGGATCACCCCGGCCTGGGCCGCCGCGCGGATCACCGCCTCATAGGTCACGCCCGGCCGGATTTCGACATCGAGCCCGGTGTACATCTCGCGGTAGCGGCTGTTGCAGATCACCAGCCGGTCCTCGGCATCGTAGAGGGCGAAGCCTTCGGAGATGGTCTCGATCGCCTCGCCGAGCCGGCGCTGCGCCCGCTGCGCCTCGGCCTCGGCGTCCCGGCGTTCCCGCTCCAGCTGCTCGCGCTCGATCAGGCTCTGGCGCAGCAGGCCGAGGGTGCGGGTCATGGCGCCGATCTCGTCGCGCCCGGCCGGCGGCAGCGGCTCGTCGAGCCGGCCGCCGGTGATCGCCGCCATGGCGCCTTCGAGCCGGCGCAGCGGCCGGATGATCGAGCGCAGGATGACCGCGGTCAGCGCCGCGGCCAGGAGGAAGGCGAGGATGCCGGTGATCAGCGACAGCCGGACAGCCGCCTCGGCGTCGCGCGCCGCCGCGTCGCGCTTGGCGACCGCCTCGCCCTCCAGCCGCTCGACGGTCTGCGCCAGGGTCGCGTCGATGGCCTGGATGTGGCTGCGGGTCTGCGCCATCAGCGCGTTGCCGACCACCCGCTGTTCGTTGGTGTAGGCGTCGACGGCCTTGAGCGCCTGGTCCATCAGCGCCCCGATCTCGGCCTGGATCGCCCGCACGCCCTCGGGATCATAGGGTGCCAGGGCGGCGAGATCGGCCGTCAGCAGGTCGCGCGCGGCGTTGGCGTTCTGCTCCGACCGCACCAGCAGGCTGACGGCGAGGTCGGTGAGCCAGTATTTGAGGTCGCCGAAGTCCTTGGCCGTCTTGTTCGCGGTCTTCAGCACGGTGACCAGCCGCGCCTCCTCGGCCAGCGCCGCGGCCCCGGTCGACACCTGGCGGGTCAGATAGAGGGTCGAGACGGTGAGGATCGCCAGCAGCAGGATCGCCAGGAAGACGAGGCGCGCGCGGATCGAAAACTGCGACATGACGCTCCTGCAAAACCCGGGTCGCGTGCGACGGCGGCGTCGATCCGGTGGTTCAGATCAATCGAACAGGGTGATGCTGATGACGCCGCCGAGGTCGCCCTGGCTGGCGCCCTCCTTGGGATAGCCGGTGATGTCGATCTCGCCCTTGGGCGACCCGTGACAGGCCAGGCAGCCGGCGCCGTAGTATTCCGGCACCAGCACGCGGGTGGCCGGGCGGCCGGCCACCGTGGTCGCCTCGGAGTAGATGCTGTCCTTGACCCAGTCGGGCGACTGGAACTTGCGGCGGATGATGTCGGTCTCGAACGCGTCGGGCGAGGCCCTGCGGTTGCGCACCAGCTCCGGCGGCGCCGTCACCTTGATCTCGGCCCGGCCGCTCTGATCGCGGCGGAACTGCTCGGTCACCAGCCGGGCGAACACGGCGGGCACGAAGCCCTTGAACCCGGTGCCCTGCTGGTTGATCAGCGGCTGGTTCGCATCCATGACCTCCTTGACCGCGAGCGCCATGGCAGCCAGCAGGCGGCCCTTCTCGGACCCGGCATCGACCTGACGCGGGTCGGCGCCGGTCGCCTTGATCACGTTCTGGATCGCCTGGTCGACGACGACATCCCCGCTCAGCCCCTTGTCCCCCACAGCGGGGTCGTTGATCCGGGCCTGGCCGGCCGAGATCACGGTGCGGGCGCCGCGCAGGAATTCGGCGATGCTGAGGGCGGTGTCGACATCGTCCTGCATCGCGGCGCGCCCCAGAGGCATTCCCGCCGCAAGCGCCCCCAGCAGGACCAGCGCGGCCAACGCCCCGTTCGTCCCGGCACCCCGAAAGAGTGGGAAGGCTTTCCGATACATCGACGCCCCCGAAAGAAAACACAAATATTCCGCGTGATATTCGATCGAACCCAATATTCGCCAAAGAATACGAACCCACGAAATTTTGTTAATATCTTAGCGATCATACCGCATTGCCGCAAGGACATGTCTGGCCGGGCGAGCCGGGTTCAGCGCAGGATCCGAGGCGGATGACGCCTCGGATCCTGCATGCCGCGCGCGTAACCTCTCCCGCTTGCGGGAGAGGTTACGCAGAAGACGCCTGGCATCCTGTCATTCTACAGCCGAGCGTGCCGGGCCCGCTACGGCGACGCCAGCCGGGTCGCTTCGGCGGCGAGCGGATGGTTGGCGTAGGCCCGGGCGAAGTCGCGATAGGCCTCGGCCGTGCCGGTGCGGCGGGCGGCGTCGAACGCGGCATAGACCGCGGCGTCCGGATCGTTGGCCAGGGGGCGCGCGTCCGGCGCGGGCCGCTGCTCCAGCCGGCGCCACGCTTCATCCGCCAGGGCAGTTCTCGGATGCCGCGCGATGAAGCGGATCAGCGCCGCGTTCGAGCCGTCGCCGACCGCCCCCCGAAACTCCTGGGCGAGAACCGCCTCGTCGTCCGGCGGTCGCGCCATGCCGGCCTGTGCCACCATCCTCCCCTCCTCCCGAAGCTGCGGGGCGCCGCGGTCCCTGGGAGCGACGGCCCCCTGCGCCCACCACGGCGGCGCCGCGAACAGCACGCACAATGCAAGGCAAATGGAGGGGCAGATCCGGACGTTCATCGGTCCCGGCTCCTTCTGCAGGCGCGCAGAGACGCTGATGCACCGCAAAGACGGCAGGGCGATAGCAGCTCTTTTTCCCACAGGAATATGGCGAATCCATGGGTTCACTCGAAAGCAAATCCTAAGGGCTTAAATCATCATCCGTTCGCCATCGATCCTCGATTTGCCATACGATTTCCGATCTGGGTTTTTAAACACCATATTGACATTAAAAATAATTAATCTATAATTAATGGATAGGAAAAGTCCGTTTGTCTTAGGACACCTTATGATGAAATAGGACTGGCGGGAACAATCTTACGCACCAGGGCGGGGTTGCAGCATGTTCGCGGCATAATACTCCGATATGCCCAATCCGGACTGAAACGCGCAAGGGAACGCCGTGTTCGGGCCCTGAACGATCAGGCCTTCAACCAACCAATAACCAATCAACAAGAAGTCGCGGATTTTCACTCAAAGGTTGCGGATCTTCACCATGTAGGGGAGACCCGATATGAGTTCGTCAGGCATCGTCAAATACGGCCTGTTGTCATCCGACGATGATCTACTCGCCGATCCGATGGCGTGGTCGTCGATGCGGAAATTGTCGAACGACCTGCTGTTCCACCATTCATTTGCCGACGTGTACCGCCTGGATGCGGTCCTGGCCGGCCAGAGCGGCGCGCTGGCGGACGCCAATCGCGCAGCGATCGGCGACCGGTCCGACGGGTTCGTGGTCCACGCTCCCGCTTCGGGCACTGTTTCGGGCGCGCCGCGGCCGGAGGAGAACGGCTCGGCCGACACCACTGCGGCGGTGGCCGCGTCCGGCAACCAGAACATCGACGGCATCCTGGCCGGCGTCC
This sequence comes from Inquilinus ginsengisoli, assembly GCF_031453975.1. Classification (NCBI taxonomy): domain Bacteria; kingdom Pseudomonadati; phylum Pseudomonadota; class Alphaproteobacteria; order Rhodospirillales; family Rhodospirillaceae; genus Inquilinus; species Inquilinus ginsengisoli. The sequence goes on along the minus strand of NZ_JAVDPW010000001.1, from coordinate 560,339 downwards.
GCTGGTCGGACGGCTTCATCACCTACAGCGATCCGGACGCGGTCTCGGATTACCAGGCCGGCCATCCGGAGGCGTTCAGCGGCTTCCATCAGATGACGGCGCAGCAGATGATCGCCGTCCATTTCGCGCTCAATTCCGCGATCTTCACGCAGCCGGTCGGCGCCTCCGGCTTCGGCGTCGAAGGCTTCACCAATCTCGGCATCGACTATGCCGGCAGCGGTTCGGGGGCCGGCACGATCCGCGTCGTCAACACCACCAATCCCAGCACGGCCTATGCCTATTATCCGGCCAACCAGGTCTATGGCGGCGACGCGTTCTTCGGGCCGAGCGGCGACGCGCCGACCGCCGGCAACTACGACTGGCACACCGTGATCCATGAGCTCGGCCACGCGCTGGGTCTCAAGCACGGCCAGGAGACCGGGGTCTACGGCGCCCTGCCGAGCAATGTCGACTCGATCGAATTCTCGGTGATGACGTACCGCACCTTCATCGGCGACGACACCAGCGGCTACAACTACGAGACCTGGGGGGCGCCCCAGACCTTCATGATGCTGGACATCGCCGCGCTGCAATACATGTACGGCGCGGATTTCACCACCAACAGTGGCAACACCACCTATACCTGGAGCCCGACCGACGGCACGACCTTCGTCAACGGCAACATCGCCATCGATCCGGGCGGCAACCGCATCTTCGCGACGATCTGGGATGGCGGCGGCGTCGACACCTACGACCTGTCGAACTACTCCACCAATCTGACCCTGGACCTGAATCCGGGCGGCTATTCCGTGTTCTCGTCGGCCCAGCTCGCCTATCTCGGCGGCGGACCGAACGGGGGCTATGCCCGCGGCAACATCTTCAACGCGCTGTTGTTCAACGGGGATTCCCGATCATACATCGAGAACGCCAACGGCGGCAGCGGCAACGACACCATCCAGGGCAATGCCGTCGACAATGTCCTGAACGGCAATGCCGGCGCCGACACCATCAACGGCAACAGCGGCAACGACACCATCAACGGCGGTGACGGCAACGACACCCTGTTGGGCGGGCTCGGCATCGACGTGGTCAATGGCGGGGCCGGCAACGATGTGATCGAGGGCGGCTTCTCCACCGACACCGTCAATGGCGGCGACGGTAACGACACCTTCATCGTCCGCGAGGGCGAGTTCGGCGACAACACCACCGGCGGCGCCGGGGGCGACACGCTCGACCTCAGCAACGTCACGTCGCGCGGGTCGACCGTGAACCTTGCCGCCGGGACCTACGACTTCGTGGCCACCTTCGGCGGCCCCTACACCATCACCGGGGTCGAGAACGTCAAAGGCACGCAGCTGGCCGACACGATCATCGGCGATGCCGCTGCCAACTCCCTCTACGGCAATGGCGGCAATGACACCATCCAGGGCGGCGACGGCAACGACGGCATCAGCGGCGGCGACGGCGACGACCTGATCCAGGGCGGGGCCGGCAACGACGCGCTGACCGCGGGCGGCGGCAAGGATCAGGTCTACGGCAATGACGGCAACGACCGCTTCTTCATCGAGCAAGGATGGAATGGCGGCATCGGCGAGGCCTTCTTCGGCGGCGCCGGGACCGACACCTTCGATGCCTCGACCGTGATCTTCGTCGGCTTCTCGGCCACCATCAACCTGCAGGACGGCATCTTCACCGACAGCAATTTCCCGGGATACGAGATCTGGCTGTCGAGCGTCGAGAACGCCATCGCCACCGACGAGAACGACATCGTCACCGGGTCCGGCGAGACCAACTTCCTTGACCTCGGCGCCGGCGACGACACCGGGTATGGTCTGGGTGGCAACGACGCCATCCTCGGCGGTGCCGGGGTCGACACAATCGATGGCGGCGACGGCAACGACAATATCCAGGGCGGGGCCGGCGATGATAACGTGCGCGGCAGCGCCGGGGCCGACATCCTCAACGGCGGCGCGGATATCGACACCGCGATATACACGGAAGGCGCTGCCGGGGTCACGGTGGATCTGCTGACCGGCACCGGTGTCGGCGGCAATGCCCAGGGCGACACCCTGATCGGCATCGAGAACCTCATCGGCTCGACCTTGGCGGACACGCTGACCGGCAATGCCGGGGCCAACCTGCTGCGCGGCTGGACCGGCAACGACGTGCTCCGCGGCGGGGCCGGCGCCGATACGATCAACGGCGACGCCGGCGTCGACACGGCCACTTATACCGAAAGCGCGGTCGGCGTGGCGGTGAACCTGACCACCGGCACCGGTCTCGGCGGCAACGCCCAGGGCGATGTCCTGCTCGGCATCGAGAACGTCGATGGCTCGAATCTCAACGACGTCCTCACCGGCAGCGCCGGGGCCAATGTGTTGCGCGGACTCAACGGTGACGACATCCTGCGCGGCACCGCCGGGGCCGATACCCTTGACGGCGGAGCTGGCGTCGATGCCGCCACCTATACGGAAAGCGCCGCCGGGGTGGCGGTGAATCTGACCTCTGGCATCGGAGTCGGCGGCAACGCCGCGGGCGATATCCTGCTCGGCATCGAGAACGTCAACGGCAGCCAGTTCAACGACCTGCTGATCGGCAATGCCGGAGCCAATGTGCTGATCGGGCTGAGCGGCAAGGACACGTTCGTCGGCAACGCCGGCGCGGACCGCTTCCTGTACACCGCGGTCGGCGACACCACTGTCGGCGCGAATCGGGACGTCATCACCGATTTCAGCCACAGCCAGGGCGACCGCATCGACCTGGCGGCCATCGACGCCAACACCGTCGCGGCCGGTAACCAGGCCTTCGCCTTCATCGGCTCGGCCGCGTTCACGAATGTGGCGGGCCAGCTGCGCTTCGCCGCCTCCGGCAGCGACACCATCGTCGCCGGCGACGTCAACGGCGACGGCGTCGCGGACTTCAACATCCAGCTCTCCGGCGTGATCGCGCTCGTCGCGGGTGATTTCTCGCTGTGAGCCCGGCCAGACACGACGCCTAGGAAGCATCTGTAGACTTCACGGGCCTGGGGAGATGCCTCTTCCCAGGCCCTCTCCTTGTCTCCGACCGGACAGGCGGGAAGCGCCTACCCCGCCCCGCCGATCAGGCCCAGCCATTCCTGCTCGGTCAGCGTGGTAACCCCCAGCTCGCGCGCCTTGGCCGCCTTGGAGCCGGCGTCGGCGCCGACCACGAGGTAGTCGGTCTTGCCGGAGACCGAGCCGGCGACCTTGGCGCCGAGGGATTCTGCCCGGGCCTTCGCCTCCGGCCGGGTCAGGGTCTCCAGCGTGCCGGTGAAGACCACCGTCTTGCCGGCCACCGCGCTGGCGACCGCGCGCGGCCGCACGAAATCCTCGACCTTGAGCTGCGCCATCAGGTCGTCGAGCACGACCCGGTTGTGCTCCTCGGCGAAGAAGGCCAGCAGGTCGTCGGCCACCGAGGCGCCGATCTGGTCGATCGCGATCAGGTCGCGATAGGCCTCGCTCTCACGGTCCTGCGCCGTCTCCATCCCGGCGCGCCAGGCGTCCAGGCTGCCATAGTGCCGGGCCAGCAGCTTGGCCGTGGCCTCGCCGACCTGGCGGATGCCCAGCGCGTAGATGAAGCGGTCGAGCGGGATGGTGCGCCGGGTCTCGATCGCCTCGAACAGCTTCTGCGCGCTCTTCGGCCCCCAGCCTTCGCGGTTGCGCAGCGGCGTCAGGCTCTCCTTGTCGCGCGTCTCCAGCCGGAAGATGTCGGCCGGGGTCCTGATCATGCCGTCGGCGTGGAAGGCGCGGATGTGCTTGTCGCCCAGCCCCTCGATGTCGAAGGCGTTGCGCGACACGAAGTGGCGCAGCCGCTCCACCGCCTGGGCCGGACAGATCAGCCCGCCGGTGCAGCGGCGGATCACCCCGCCCTCCTCCCGCACCGCCAGGCTGCCGCATTCCGGGCAGGTCTCGGGGAAGACGTACTCGATCGCCCCTTCGGGGCGGCGCTCCAGGATCACGCGGACGATCTGCGGGATCACGTCGCCGGCGCGCTGCACCACCACGGTGTCGCCGATGCGGACATCCTTGCGCCGGATCTCGTCCTCGTTGTGCAGCGTGGCGTTGGAGACGACGACGCCGCCGACCGTGATCGGCTCCAGCCGCGCCACCGGGGTCAGCGACCCGGTGCGGCCGACCTGGATGTCGATCGCCTTCAGGATGGTCTGTGCCTGTTCCGCCGGGAATTTGTGCGCGGTGGCCCAGCGCGGCGCCCGGCTGACGAAGCCCAGCCGCTCCTGCCAGTCGATCCGGTCGACCTTGTAGACCACGCCGTCGATGTCGAAGGGCAGTTCGGCCCTGAGCGCGCCGATCTCGTCGTAATAGGCCAGCAGCTCCTCGGCGCCGTGGCACAGCCGCGACGGCTCGTTCAGGCGGAAGCCCCAGGCGGCGACGCGCTTGCGGATCTCGACGATGGTCTTGCCCAGCGGCTCCGACACCTCACCCCAGGCATAGCCGAAGAAGCGCAGCGGCCGCGACGCGGTGATGCTGGGGTCGAGCTGGCGCAGCGATCCGGCGGCGGCGTTGCGCGGGTTGGCGAAGATCGGTTCGCCCGCCTCGGCCCGGCGGGCGTTCAGGGCGGCGAAGTCGCTGCGGTCCATATAGACCTCGCCGCGGATCTCCAGCACGTCGGGGGCGGTGCCCTTCAGCTTCTGCGGCACGTCGTCGATGGTCTTGACGTTGGCGGTGACGTCCTCGCCCTCGCTGCCGTCGCCGCGGGTGGCGGCCTGGACCAGCCGCCCCTTCTCGTAGCGCAGCGAGCAGGACAGGCCGTCGATCTTGGGCTCAGCCATGATCGCGACCGGGATCTCCGGATCATCGCGCAGCTCCTTGATGAAGGAGCGGACCGAGGCCAGGAAGTCGTGCACATCCTCCGGCGCGAAGGCGTTGCCCAGCGACAGCATCGGGATGGCGTGGCGGACCTTCTTGAAACCGGTGCCCGGCGCCGCGCCGACCTTGGCCGACGGCCCGTCCGGGCGGATCAGCTCCGGGTACTGCGCCTCGATCTCGGCATTGCGCCGGCGCAGCGCGTCGTATTCGCCGTCCGAGACGGTCGGCGCGTCGTGCTGGTGGTAGGCGATGTCGTGGCCTGCGATCTCCTGGGCCAGCGCCGCCAGCTCGGCCGCGGCCTCCTCCGGCGTCAGCGCGTCGACCGGCCGGCCGCGCAGGTTCTGATCGGTCATTCCCGCCTCCCTCGTGCGATTCCGCTGAATCGCGCGGGAATTCTAACGTTTGCCGCCCAATTCGCCATGAGGATCGATGCGCCGGCCGTCAGGACCTGGCGGCGAGCAGGCTGTCTGCCGCCGCGCGGGCTTCCGCCGTGATCTTCGCCCCGGACAGCATGCGGGCGATCTCCTCGCGCCGGTCTTCGGCCGCCAGCGGCACCACATCGGTGACCACGGCGCCGGACCGGTCGGCCTTCTGCACCCGCCAGTGATGGTCGGCGCGGGCCGCCACCTGCGGGCTGTGGGTGACGACCAGGACCTGGACCTGCTGGCCCAGCCGCTTCAGCCTTTCGCCCACCGCGTCGGCCACGGCGCCGCCGATGCCGGCATCGACCTCGTCGAAGATCATCGACGGCAGGGCGCCGGGCGTGCCGCGGTGATGCACCAGCACCACCTTGATCGCCAGCATGAAGCGGGCGAGTTCGCCGCCCGAGGCGATCTTGCCGATCGGCCCCGGCGGGCTGCCGGGGTTGGCCGCCACCAGGAAGGCGACGCGGTCGAGGCCGGCGGGTCCCCAATCGGCCTCCGGCAGCGCCTCGATCGCGGTGACGAAGCGGGCCCGCTCCATCTTCAGCGGCGGCAGTTCCTTCGCCACCGCCGCGTCCAGCCTGGACGCGGCCTTGCGCCGGGCCTTGGCCAGCGCCTCCGCCGCCCCGACATAGGCGGCGCGGGCCTCGGCCGCCGCGGTGGCCAGCCGCGCCAGCACCGCGGCGCGGTCCTCGACCAGGGCCAGCCGTTCGGCGAACTGCCGGCGCAGCTCGGGCAGGGCCTCGGCCTCCACCCCATGCTTGCGGGCCAGCGTGCGCAGCGCGTACAGCCGGTCCTCCAGCCGCTCCAGCTCGCCGGCGTCGAGGTCGATGTCGGCGGAGAAGCGTTCGATCGCGGCCGCGGCGTCCGCCGCCTCGTCGGCAGCGCGGCCGATCTGGTCCAGGATCGGGTCCAGGCGCCCGCCGGCGCGGTCGGCGATGCGCTGCAGCGACCGCTGCGCCGCCACCAGCGCCCGTTCGGCGCCGCGGTCGCCTGACAGCTCGGACAGCGCCGTGGCGACGCCCTCCATCACCTTCTCGCGGTGCTGCAGCAGGGCGCGGCGCTCGGCCAGCTGTGCCTCCTCGCCCGCTTCCGGCCCCAGCGATTCCAGCTCCTCGACCGAATGGCGCAGGAAGCCCTCCTCGGTCTGGGCGCGCTCGGCCTCGGCCAGCGCCTCCTCCTGCCGCCGCTGGGCGGCGCGCCAGAGGTCCCAGGCGGCGGCGCAGGCCGTGGCCAGCGTCTCGGCCCCGGCATAGGTGTCGAGCACCGCGCGATGGGTCTTGGGGTCGAGCAGCCCCTGGGTCTCGAACTGGCCATGCACCTCGACCAGCCCGGCGCCGATCTGGCGCAGCAGGCCGATCGAGACCGGCTGGTCGTTGACATAGGCGCGGCTGCGGCCGTCGGCGCCGACGCTGCGCCGCAGCACCAGCATGTCGTCGATCGGCAGGTCCTGCTCGGCCAGCAGCGCCTTGACCGGGTGGCCGTCATCCAGCTGGAAGTCGGCGCTGACGGTCGCGGTGTCGGCGCCGTGCCGCACCAGGCCGGCATCGCTGCGGCCGCCGAGGGCGAGGCCCAGCGCGTCGAGCAGGATCGACTTGCCCGCGCCGGTCTCGCCGGTCAGGGCCGACAGCCCCTCGGCGAAGCCAAGCGAAAGCTGTTCGATCAGAACCACATTCCTGATCGAAAGCCCGGCTAGCATGGGATCAGAATATCGAGCCGAGGGTGCGGTCGAACAGGTCCTTGTCGTCCGGCGGGCGGACGCCGTTGGACTCCAAGAGCGCGTAGGCGTCCTGGTACCAGGGGTCGCCCGGGTAGTTGTAGCCGAGCACCGCCGCGACATGCCGCGCCTCGTCGGGCAGGCCGAGCGCGACATAGGCCTCGACCAGGCGCTCCAGCGCCTCCGGCACCTGGCTGGTGGTCTGCCAGTTCTTGACCACGCTGCGGAACCGGTTGATCGCCGCGTTGTAGTCGCCGCGCTTCAGGTAGAAGCGGCCGATCGACATGTCCTTGCCGGCGAGCTGGTCGTAGGTCAGGTCCAGCTTCAGCTTCGAATCACGGGCGTAGTCGCTGTCCGGGAAGCGGGTGATGACGTCGTTCAGCGACTGGGTCGCCAGCTGGGTGATGCGCTGGTCGCGCTCGACGTCCGAGATCCGGTCGTAATAGCACAGCGCCTTGAGGTAGTAGGCGTAGGACAGCTCCTCGCTGCCCGGATGCAGGCTGATGAAGCGGTCCAGCGCCACGGTCGCGCCGTCATAGTCGCCGCGCTTGTAGCTGGAATAGGCCGACATCAGCTGGGCCTTGGTCGCCCAGCTGGAATAGGGATGCTGGCGCTCGACCTCGTCGAAGCGGGTCGACGCGGTCTTGAAGTCGCTGTCGTCGAAGGCCTGCTGCGCCTCGGAGTAGAGGGTCTCGGGCGGCTGGTCGGCGGCCGGCGCCGCCTTGTCCGACGAGCTGCCGCCGCAGGCAGCGAGAAGAACGGCCGGCAGGACGAGCCCGATCCGCACCACATGGCGAAACTGCAGACGCTTGTTCACTCGATCATCGCCTTCGGTTCTGTCCGTCCGGGCCCCTATATACCCACCCGGCACGCGGATGGCGAGACGCCTCTCCAGGGGGTGAAATGCGCATCGCCCCTCGACGCGATGCGACGGGGGGCGATGGCGACGATCAAAGGATCGGATCAGGCCGCGTTGGCGGTGTGCAGGACGGCGGCCGGCGCCGGGCGAACCCAAGGCTCCGCCGTGGTTTCAGCACCGAAGCTGGTGTCGTAGCACCAGGCGGTGTCGTCGGCGAACAGGGCCCGCAGCAGCTGGTTGTTCAGCGCGTGGCCGGCCTTGTAGCCATGGAAGTGGCCGAGGATCGGGGCGCCGGCGAGATAGAGGTCGCCGATCGAATCGAGGATCTTGTGGCGCACGAACTCGTCCTCGTAGCGCAGGCCCTCGGCGTTCATCACCCGGTCGCCATTGACCACGATCGCGTTCTCCAGCGACCCGCCGCGGGCGAGGCCGTGGCGGCGCAGCGCCTCGACCTCCTGGACGAAGCCGAAGGTGCGGGCGCGGGCGATCTCGGTCTTGAAGTTGCCGTTCGACAGCCGGACCAGGCCTTCCTGATGGGCGATCGCCCGGCTCGGGAAGTCGATCTCGAAGCTGAAGGTCGCGCTGGCCGACGGGGTCAGCCGGGCCCAGCGGTCCTCGGCGGTGACCTCGATCGGGCGCAGCACGCGGATGCTGCGGCGCAGCGCCGCCTGGCTGACCAGCCCGGCGCATTCGATCAGGAACACGAAGGGCGCGGCGCTGCCGTCCATGATCGGCACTTCCGGGCCGTTCAGCTCGACCACCGCATTGTCGACGCCGCAGCCGCGCAGCGCGGCCATCAGGTGTTCGATGGTGCCGACCGAGATGCCTTGGGCGCCGCTGATCAGGGTGCACAGCCGGGTGTCGGTGACCTTGTCCCAGCGCGCCGTGATGCTGCGGCGGCCCTGGGGCAGATCGGTGCGCACGAAGACGATGCCGGTGTTCACCTCACCGGGGCGCAGCACCATGGTCACGTCCTGCCCGCCATGCAGGCCGACGCCGGTGCACTTGATCGCGGTCTTCAGCGTCTTCTGCGTCGCCGCACCCGATTCCGCCGAGAGATGAGCCACGATGGGATGTCCTTCGCTTCGCGTACATGCACTTCGTGGGACAAAGTGCTGATTGGGCTTCCCTTTCGGGACGTTCGAACCCTAGCCCGGCGGGCACGCAAGCAAAAATCACACTTTGTTTCGGACTGTTACGCGTCGGCCTTCATGTGCGGCGGCCCAAAAGAAAGGCCGCCCGTGGGGCACGGGCGGCTTGAGGATCAAAAGCAGGGCATGACATCCCCACCGGCCGCAAGGGGAGCAAGCGACCGGTGGGGTGGTTCAGGGTCGGCCCGTCAGTTCGCCTGGCGGCGCAGGAAGGCCGGGATGTCCAACGCGTCCTCGTCGCTGCGCGGCAGCGGCGCGCGGCCGGCATCGATCGCCAGTCGCTGCTGTGCCACCGGACGCGGCGCTTCGGCCACCGGGGCCGGGGCCCGCGGCGGGTCGACGCGCGTCGCCGGCTCCTGACGCAGGGTCGGCTGGGCGTGGTGCAGTTCCGGCGCCGGCTCCTCCTCGCGCAGCAGGCCAGTCACGCGACGGAACAGGCCCAGGCGCTTGCGACCGGCATCCGGCGCGGCGACGGGCTGCGGCTCGGGCACCGGCTGCGGCGCCGCCGCCGGGCGGGCCGCCGAGGCCATGGCCGGACGGGGGGCGACAAGGCCGGCGCGCGCGCCGCCCATCATCCCCGGGGCCCGGGCCGCGACCTGCTGCGAAACCGCGACCGGCTCCGGGGCCTCGATCTCGGCTTCCGCCTCGATCTCGGCCTGGTGCTCGTATTCCTCCTCCGGCGCCGACTCGACCGGGGCGGCCGCGGCGGGCTGCTCGACCACCGGCGCCGCCGCCGGCTTCGGGGCGACGAAGCGCTGCGGCATCACCGGCGCCGGACGGGCCGGGGCGGTGGGCTGCTGCGCCGGGGCGGGCTGCTGCCGGGCCCGGTCGCCCGAGGGCAGCGAGGTGGTGCCGTAGGTCTGCGGCCGCGCCGCGCCCGCGCCCTGGCTGTTGATCGCCATGTCGATGCCGGTGGCGACGACCGACACCCGCACACGACCTTCCATGGTCTCGTCGAAGGTCGAGCCGAAGATGATGTTGGCGTCGGGGTCGACCTCGTCGCGGATCCGGTTGGTCGCCTCGTCGACCTCGTACAGGGTCATGTCGAGGCCGCCGGTGATGTTGATCAGGACGCCCTTGGCACCCTTCATCGAGATGTCGTCGAGCAGCGGGTTCGAGATCGCGGCCTCGGCGGCGCTGATCGAGCGGCGCTCGCCCTCGGCCTCGCCGGTGCCCATCATCGCCTTGCCCATCTCGGCCATGACGGTGCGGATGTCGGCGAAGTCGAGATTGATCAGGCCCGGCTGCACCATCAGGTCGGTGACGCCGCGCACGCCCGAATGCAGCACCTCGTCCGCCATCTTGAAGGCGTCCGCGAAGGTCGTCTTCTCGTTGGCGATGCGGAACAGGTTCTGGTTCGGGATGATGATCAGGGTGTCGACATACTGCTGCAGCTCCTGCAGCCCCTGCTCGGCCATGCGCATGCGGTGCGCGCCCTCGAAGTGGAAGGGCTTGGTCACCACGCCGACGGTCAGGATGCCCTGCTCGCGCGCCGCGCGGGCGATCACGGGCGCCGCACCGGTGCCGGTGCCGCCGCCCATGCCGGCGGTGATGAACACCATGTGCGCGCCTTCGAGATGGGCGACGATGAGCTCCATCGCCTCCTCGGCCGAGGCCCGGCCGATGTCGGGCCGCGACCCGGCGCCGAGGCCCTGGGTCAGCCCGGCGCCGAGCTGGATGCGCTTCTCCGACGCGGAGCCGGCAAGCGCCTGCGCATCGGTGTTGGCGACCACGAATTCGACCCCGGCCAGGTTGGCCCGGATCATGTTGTTGACGGCGTTGCCGCCGGCGCCGCCGACCCCGACCACGGTGATCCGCGGCTGGAGGCTGACGTCACCCTGCGGGATGCTGAGATTGATCATGTCGATGCTCCCCTACTCTACCCTACTCACCCTGCGACCGCTTCCATCCGCCCCGATCCGCGATCCCGGCATCGCCCCGGATGGGCAGGCGCGCCGGGTTGACTGGTCTTCGCTCAGAGGTTGTCACGGAACCATCCTCCGATCCGGCTGAAGAAACCGCCGCCGGTGGCACCGGCATCCTCCAGCCCCGGGCCCGAGCCGACCAGGTCGGCGGGCCCCGAAATGGCGTAGGCCAGCAGGCCCGTCGCCGTCGAAAAGCTCGGGCCCGCCGTGGCCTCGGCCAGGCCGTCGAGGCCGAGCGGCCGGCCCATGCGGACCTGCTTGTCCAGCACCAGCTGCGCCAGCTCGCGCGCGCCCTGCAGCTGCGAGGCGCCGCCGGTCAGCACCACGCGGCGGCCGAAGGCCTTGTCGAAGCCGCTGGCCTCGAGCCGCGAGCGCACCATCTCGAAGATCTCTTCCATGCGCGGCTGGATGATCCCGGTCAGCAGGCTCTTCGGCACATGGGTCGGCTGGCTGTCCTCTTCCTCGCCGACCTGGGGCACGTCGATGACCTCGCGGTCGTCGGCCACCGAGGGCAGGGCCGAGCCGTACAGCGTCTTCATCCGCTCGGCATGGACCACCGGGGTGGTCAGGCCGCGGGCGATGTCGTTGGTGACATGGGCGCCGCCGACCGGCAGGCAGTCGGCGAAGACCAGCCGGCCCTCGATGAACACCGCCAGGGTGGTGGTGCCGCCGCCCATGTCGATCACGGTGCAGCCCAGGTCGCGCTCGTCCGGCACCAGGCAGGCCAGGCCCGAGGCGTAGGGCGACAGCACCATGCCGTCGACCTCGAGATGGGCGCGGTTGACGCAGGCGGTCAGGTTGCGCACCGCGCCGGAATTGGCGGTGATCAGGTGCAGGTCGATGCTGAGGGATTCGCCGACCATGCCGCGCGGGTCGCGCACGCCGCGGACGTCGTCGAGGCCGTAGCTGATCGGCACGGCGTGGATCACCTCGGCATCGGTGCCGACGCTGCCGTGGAAGGCCCGCGCCGCGCGGCGCAGGTCGTTGTCGGAAACCTCGCGGCCGCCGACCGGCACCTCCAGCGACAGGCTCTGCGACGCCGGATGGCCGCCGGAGAGGTTGACGATCACCTCGTTGACGGTCTCGCCCGACATCTGCTCGGCCGCCTGCACCGCAAGCGCGATGGTCTTCTCCGCCGCGTCGAGCTCGACGATGGCGCCGGCGCGGACGCCGCGGCTGGCCTGATGGCCGATGCCGATCACCTGGGCATGCCCCTCGTCGCCGACCCGGGCGATGAAGCACACGACCTTGGTCGTGCCGAGGTCGACCGCGGCGACGATCGAGCCCCGCGCACGGGTGCGGGGGCGACGCATCGCGTTAAACCCCATGAGAGCCATCCGCCCCGCCCATCATGTCTTGTCCTTCGGCTGCGGCCGCTGCGCCGCCGCCGCGGGGGTCAGTTGGATCACCATGCGGTCGGCCATGCGCAGGTCGACCACCAGGATGTCGCGGTCCAGCACCGAATCCTTGCGCTGCGCCTCGTCCAGCCGGGCCAGCGCGGCGGTGACGTCGCCATCCGGCAGCTTCACGGTGACGTGGTTGTCGAGCATCAGGTCCCAGCGCCGGCCGCCGACCCGCATCGCCGACTTGATCCGGCGGGCGATGTCCGGCGTCTTCGACAGGCCGTCGATCAGCGTGGACGCGGTTTCGGCCGCATCGCCACCGACCACCATCGGCAGGTCGGGATAATCCGCCAGCGACTGCACCGGCAGCACATGGCCGTCGCGGTCGACCAGGCTGAACTTCTGGTTGTTCTGCCACAGCGCCAGCGGCACCCGCTCCTCGATGCGGACGAAGATGGTGTCCGGCAACCGCCGTTCGACGCTGGCCGAACGGATCCAGGGAATCTCGAGCAGCGCGGCCTGCGCCGCCGCCGGGTCGAGATCGAAGATCGGGTCGCCGCGGCCGACGCCGAGCGCCGCCATGATCACCCCGCCATCGACCGAACGCCGGCCTTCGACCAGCACCTCCTGCACCGAGAAGCCGGCCGCTGCGGTCACATTCATCACCGCGCCATGGATGCCCTGGCCGGCTGCGCTCAGCGTGCCGCTGGTCCACAGCGCCGCCACCAGGCCGAACACAGCGATGCCGCCCAGCGCGATGCCGCCCATGCGCAGCGCCGCGGCCTGGCGGCGCGCCATCGGCTTGCGCCGTACCGAGGTGCCGGTGCTGCCGCCGCTGCGCCGGCGTGCGGCGTCGGGTTCGGCGCTCAGCGATCGCATGCGGCCTCCCCCAACAGCCACTCGCAGAGGTCGGCGAAGCCGATGCCGACATGCTTGGCCTGTTCCGGCACCAGCGAGATCGGGGTGAAGCCCGGCTGGGTGTTCAGCTCGAGGAAGACCAGCCCCTCGGCGCCCGGCCTGGTGTCGTCCCAGCGGAAGTCGCTGCGGCTGATGCCGCGGCAGCCCAGGGTGCGGTGGGCCAGCAGCGCCTGGCGCATGGCCTCGGTGAAGACCAGGTCGGGCACCCGCGCCGGCAGGGTGTGGACGGCGTGGCCCTCGGTGTACTTGGCCTCGTAGTCGAAGAAGGCGTGGCTGTGCGCGATCTCGGTCACGGTCAGCGCACGGTCGCCCATCACGCCCACGGTCAGCTCACGGCCGGGGATGTACTCCTCGACCAGCGCGTCGCCGAAATGCCAGGCGCCCAGGTCGATCGCCGGGGCGTTGTCGTTGGCCCGGACGATGCGGACGCCGACGCTCGACCCCTCCTCCGCCGGCTTGACCACATAGGGCGGCTCGAACAGATGGCGCTCGACCACCTGCTGCGGCGTCGCCACCACGCCGCGGGCGGTGCGGATGCCGACGGCGGCAACCACCTGCTTGGTCGCCGGCTTGGACATGGCGATCGCCGAGGGGCGGAGCCCTGAATGGGTGTAGGGCAGGCCCAGCATGTCGAGCACGCCCTGGATGGTGCCGTCCTCGCCGCCCTTGCCGTGCAGGGCGTTGAACACGACCTCGGGCGCCGGGCGCAGCGCGCGCAGCAGCGCCTCGAGGTCGCGCGTGACGTCGATCAGGTCGACCCGGTGGCCGCGGTCGCGCAGCGCCGCAGCGACAGCCTTGCCGGAGACGAGGCTGACCTCGCGCTCCGCCGACCAGCCGCCATGCAGGACTGCGACCGTCTTCGTCATCGGCCGGCCCCCGCGACACGCTTGGCACGCAGGTCGTCGAGTTCGCCGGGCAGGGCGTTGGCCCAGGTGGTGATGCTGCCGGCGCCGAGGCAGACCACGAGGTCGCCCGGCTGGGCCAGGTCCTGCACCAACTGCGGCAGCGCCTCGGGCCCCGGCAGCGGGATGACGCGGCGGTGGCCGCTGTCGCGCAGGCCCTCGACCAGGGCCGAGCGGGTGGCGCCTTCGACCGGCGCTTCGCCGGCGGCGTAGACATCCGCCACCACGACGACATCGGCGTCGTTGAAGCAGGTGCAGAATTCCTGGAAGAGGCTGGCCAGTCGGGAATAGCGGTGCGGCTGGACCACGGCGATCACCTTGTGCTTCTGGGCTGCGGCACGGGCCGCCTTCAGCACCGCGGCGATCTCGACCGGATGGTGGCCGTAATCGTCGATCACCGTCACCCCGCCGGACTCGCCGGTCTTGGTGAAGCGGCGTTTGACTCCGCTGAAGCGCGCAAGCGATTCGATGATCTGCCCGTCGTCCATTCCCATCTCATGGGCCACGGCGATAGCGGCCAATGAGTTCTGGATATTGTGTTCGCCAAGCATTGGCAACACAATATCGCGTATCATTCGGCTTTTTCCCGACTGCCGATCCTGGAGGACGGCGGTGAAGCGGGAGCCGCGCGATTCGATCGAAAAGTCGATCGCGCGGACATCGGCCTGCGGGCTGAATCCGTAGGTGATGATGCGCCGGTCGGTGACCCGCGAGATCAGCGCCTGCACCTCCGGGTGGTCGATGCATAGGACGGCGAATCCGTAGAACGGCGTGTTGGTGACGAACTGCTCGAACGCCGCCTTCACCGAGTCGAAATCGCCGTAGAAGTCGAGATGCTCGGGATCGATGTTGGTGACCACGACGATGGTCGCCGGCAGCCGGGTGAAGGTGCCGTCGCTCTCATCCGCCTCGACCACCATCCAGTCACCCTGGCCGAGCCGGGCGTTGGTGCCATAGGCGTTGATGATGCCGCCATTGATCACGGTCGGGTCCATGCCGGCGCCGTCGATCATCGCCGCCACCAGGCTGGTGGTGGTGGTCTTGCCGTGGGTGCCGCCGATCGCGATCGACCATTTCAGCCGCATCAGCTCGGCCAGCATCTCGGCGCGCCGCACCACCGGGATGCTGGCGGCGCGGGCGGCTTTGATCTCGGGATTGTCGCTCTTCACCGCCGAGGAGGACACGACCACCGCGGCCTCGCCCAGATGCGCCGCGGCATGGCCGATCTTGACGTCGATGCCGGCCTTGCGCAGCCGCAGCACATTGGCGCTCTCGGCCACGTCGGTGCCCTGCACGGCATAGCCCAGATTGTGCAGGATCTCCGCGATCCCGCTCATGCCGATGCCACCGATGCCAACGAAGTGGATCGTGCCAATGTCGAGCGGCATCTGCCTCATCGGGCGGTACTCCTAAGCGGATCCTGCGGTGGTTCCCGCACGGCCGCCGGCCCTGCCTTCCGCGAGGGAAAGGACCAGATCGGCGAGTCGGTCGGCGGCGTCCGGGTGGGCTGCGGCGCGGGCTGCGCCGGCGGCCTCGGCCAGAACGGAGGGGCGGGTGTACAGGTCTTCGAGACGCGATGCCAGCACTTCCGGGGTGAGGTCGGATTGCGGCATCAGCCACCCCGCACCCACCCCCGCGATGGCCCGCGCATTGGCGGTCTGGTGGTCGTCCATGGCAAACGGATAGGGCACCAGGATGGCGGGGCGACCGATGGTCGCAAGCTCCGCCGCGGTCGACGCGCCGGACCGGCAGATCACCAGCTGGGCGGCGGCCAGGCGCTCCGGCACATCCTCGAAGAAGGTCGCCAGCGTGGCGTCGACCCCGATCGCGCCATAGAGGGCACGGCAGGCCTCGATGTCTTCGGGCCGGCATTGCTGGACGATCGCCAGCCGGGTGCGCAGGCCCTCGGGCAGCAGGGCGACCGCGGCCGGGATCAGCTCGCTGAACACCCGGGCGCCCTGGCTGCCGCCGAGCACCAGCAGGGTCAGCGGCCCCTGCCCTTCCGGCACCGGGAACGGGGTGTCGCGCTTGGCCGCGATCGCCGGCCGCACCGGGTTGCCGGTGACGACGATGCGGGCGTCCTGGCCCTGGGCGCCCTGCAGCGCGAAGCCGGTGGCGATGGTCGCGGCGCGGGCGGCGAGCCAGCGGTTGACCCGGCCGAGCAGCGCGTTCTGTTCGTGCAGCAGCACCGGGATGCCGGCGCGCGATGCCGCCAGCACGGTCGGCGCCGAGGGGTAGCCGCCGAAGCCCACCACCACCGCGGGCCGGTGCCGGCGCAGCACCCGCCGGGCGTCGAGATAGCCGAGGCCGAGCAGCGCCGCGGTCTTGAGCTTGCCGGTGAGCCCCGGCGCGACGGTGGCGGAGCGCACGGCGTCGACCGGAACCTGCGGCAGCCGGTCGCCGAAGGCGCGGCCGCGCGGATCGGTCGCCAGCCGCACCTCATGGCCGCGGGCGATCAGGGTCCGGGCCAGCGCCTCCGCCGGAAAGACATGGCCGCCGGTCCCGCCGGCGGCCAGGAGGATCGGCCCAGACAGTCTGGTCACCGCACGCCCCCGCTTCCGGCATGCCGCCGGGTCAGCGCCAGCACCATGCCCATGCCGTAGCCGAGCGCGATGAGGGAGGAGCCGCCGTAGCTGACGAAGGGCAGGGTCATGCCCTTGGTCGGGATCAGGTGCAGGGTCGAGGCCATGTTGATCGCGGCCTGCAGCCCGAACTGGGTGACCAGCCCGACAACCGCCAGCATGATGAACAGGTTGGTCTCGTTCATCACCCGCGACAGGCCGCGGACCACGATGAAGGCGAACAGCGCCACCAGCAGCAGGCAGAAGAACAGGCCGAACTCCTCGCCGCCGACCGCGAAGATGAAGTCGGCATGGGCGTCCGGCAGGTACAGCTTGACCGTGCCCTCGCCCGGGCCGGTGCCGAACAGCCCGCCATTGGTGAAGGCCTCGATCGCCCGGTCGACCTGGTAGTTGTCGCCCGCCGCGGGGTCGAGGAAGCGGTCGATGCGGCTGCGCACATGGTCGAACAGGAAGTAGGCCCCGACCAGGCCGCCGGTGCCCATGCCGATCAGCCCGATCACCAGGAACATTGGCAGGCCGGCGATGAAGAACTGGATGAACCACACCGCGGTGATCACCACGGTCATGCCGAGGTCGGGCTGCGACAGCAGCAGCGCGACGATCATGCAGTACAGCACGGTCGAGGCGACGTAGCCGGGGAAGCCGCGCCGCATCTTCTGCTGCGCGAACAGCCAGGCGGCGACCACGGCGAAGGCCGGCTTGACGAATTCGGATGGCTGCACCGACATGCCGGGCAGTTGGACCCAACGGGTCGCACCCTTGATCTCGACCCCGACGAACAGCGTGGCGAAGACGCCGAGCAGCGACAGCACGAACACGATCGCGGCGGTGCGGCGGATCGCCGGCGGGCTCATCAGCGAGACCAGGAACATCAGCCCCACGGCCGGCACCAGCATCATCAGATGGCGTTCGATGAAGTGGAATTCGCCGAGGTGGATGCGCTGGGCCACGGCCGGGCTGGCGGCCAGGATCAGGATCGCGCCGATGCCCATGATGATGCCGAGCAGCAGCAGCATCCAGCGGTCGACCGTCCACCACCAGCGGCCGATGACGGAACTGTCGGCGCGATCCAGGGTCACCATCTCAGAGATCCCCCCTCTCGACCCGGACCTGGAGTCCCTTGACCGAGGCGGCGAAGGCCTCGCCCCGCGCCTCGAAATTGGCGAACTGGTCGAAGGACGCGCAGGCCGGCGACAGCAGCACCACCGCCCCGGTGGCGCCGTCCGCCTTGGCGGCCCGGTAGGCGGCCTCGATCGCGGCGTCGAGGTCGGTGCAGCGCTGATAGGGCGTCCTGCCATCAAGATGCGCGGCGAATTTCGGCGCGCCCTCGCCGATCAGGAAGGCCTGCCGGACATGCGCGAGATAGGGGTCCACCGCTTCCAGCCCGCCCTCCTTCGGCCGGCCACCGGCGATCCAGTAGATCGTGTCGTAGGAGCTCAACGCCTTGGCCGCCGCGTCCGGGTTGGTGCCCTTGCTGTCGTTGACGAAGCGGATGCCGGCGATGGTGCCGACCAGCTGCTGCCGGTGGGCCAGGCCGGGGAAGGTGCGGATGGCGTGGGCCAGGATCTCTTCCGGCACGCCGGCGGCGCTGGCCGCGGCCCAGGCGCAGGCGGCGTTCTGGCCGTTATGGGCGCCCGGCAGGGCCGGCGCCTCGCGCAGGTCCAGCACCGCGCGCGGCGCGCCGTCGATCGCGTCGTACAGCACGAGGTCGCGGACGAAGACGCCGTGTTCGACCGCATTCTCGACCGAGACCGGGATCGCCCGGACCTCGGGCCGTGCCGCGGTGGCGTCGAACACCGCCCGGGAATAGGCGTCGTCGATGCCGATCACCGCGGTGCCGCCGGCGCGGATGCCGTCGACCAGCCGCTGCTTGGCCGCGACGTAGCCCGCCATGTCGGGATAGCGGTCGAGATGGTCGGGCGTGATGTTGATGAAGACGCCGATCGACCACGGCACCTCGGTGATGGTCTCGAGCTGGTAGGACGACACCTCCAGCACGTACCAGCCGCCGGGGCCGATGGAGCGCAGGCCGAGCGCCGCCGGCCCGAGATTGCCGCCGGCCTCAGAATCGATGCCCGCCGCCTGGAAGATGTGCTGCAGCAGCGCTGTGGTGGTCGACTTGCCGTTGGTGCCGGTGACGCCGAGGAAGCCGGTCTGCGGCAGCGCCTCGGCCAGCAGGTCGATGTCGCCGACCAGGCGGCAGCCGGCCTCCAGCGCCCGCGCCACCGCCGGATGCGGGTGCGGATGGGTGCGCGGGATGCCGGGGCTGAGCATCACCAGGTCGACGCCGTCCATGCCCTCGGCGCCGAAATCACGGATCGGCACGCCCTCGCGCTCGGCGAAGGACCGGCCGGCGACCTTGTCGTCCCAGGCGGCGACATCGACGCCGGCCGCCTTCAGCGCCCGGATCGCGGCGGTGCCGGATTTGCCCAAGCCCAGGACGGCGACCTTGTGTCCCCTAAGATGCGAAAGGTCGATCATCCGGTCACCGCAGCTTCAGGCTGGAGAGGCCGATCAGGGCCAGGATCACGGCGATGATCCAGAAGCGGATGACGATGGTCGGCTCCGCCCAGCCCTTCTTCTCGTAGTGGTGGTGCAAAGGCGCCATGCGGAACACCCGCTTGCCGGTCATCTTGAAGCTGGTGACCTGGACGATCACCGACACCGCCTCGAGTACGAACAGCCCGCCGATGATCGCCAGCACCAGCTCGTGCTTGGTGATCATGGCGATGGCACCCAGCGCCCCGCCCATCGACAGCGACCCGGTGTCGCCCATGAACACCATGGCCGGCGGCGCGTTGAACCAGAGGAAGCCGAGCGCCCCCCCGATCAGGGCGCCGCAGAACACCGCCAACTCGCCGGCGCCGGGGGCGTGGTGGATCTGCAGGTAGCCGGCGAACACCGCGTTGCCGGCGAGATAGGCAATCAGGCCGAAGCAGGTGGCGGCGATGATGACAGGCATGGTGGCCAGGCCGTCGAGCCCGTCGGTCAGGTTGACCGCGTTCGAGGCGCCGACCATCACCAGCATCGAGAACGGGATGAACAGGATGCCGAACTCGACCATGACATCCTTTAGGAACGGGATCGCCACCGCGGTCTCGCGCGCCTCGGGCGTCACCTGCAGGTACCAGAGCACGGCGACCAGGGCGATGCCGCCCTGCACCACCAGCTTGAGCTTGCCGGACAGGCCCTTGGGGTTGCGCTTGGTCAGCTTCAGATAGTCGTCGCCGAACCCGACCAGGCCGAAGCCGACCGTGACCAGCAGCACGATCCAGACGAAGTTGTTGCGCAGGTCGGCCCACAGCAGGGTCGACACCACGATCGCGATCAGGATCATCAGCCCGCCCATGGTCGGCGTGCCGCGCTTCTTGAAATGCCCCTCCGGCCCGTCCTCGCGGATCGGCTGCCCCGCCCCCTGCCGCGACTTCAACCACCGGATCATCGCCGGGCCGATGACGAAGGCGATGACGAGCGCCGTCATCACCGCGGCGCCGGTCCGGAAGGTCAGGTACCGGAACAGGTTGAAGACCAGCGCCTGATCGGCGAGCGGGGCAAAGAGGGCCGGAAGCACCGGGGCGGTTCCTTTTCAGATGCCGTTGGCGACACGCTTCGGTGAGGCCTGGGGTGCCCGGCTCTCACGCGCCACGTGCAAATTTTCCAGCGCCTCGACGATCACCGCCATGCGGCTGCCCAGCGACCCCTTGACCATGACGCAGTCGCCGGGGCGCACCGCCTCGGCCAGGATCGCGGCCAGGGCAGTGCTGTCGGCGGCATGGGCGCCGCGCCGCGCCTCGGGCAGGGCGTCGTGCAACTGCTTCATGTCCGGGCCGCAGGTGAAGACCAGGTCGATGTCGTTGGCCAGCACCGGCTGCTTCAGGCCCGCATGCATCGCCGGCGCGTCGGGCCCCAGCTCCAGCATGTCGCCGAGCACCGCGATGCGGCGGCCGTCCTGGCCGCTGTCGACCCCGCCCAGCACCGCCAGGGCGGCGGCGACGGAGACCGGGCTGGCGTTGTAGCTTTCGTCGATCAGCGTCAGCTTGCCGGCCTGGTTGCCGCGCTGCAGCTCGATCGTGATCCGCGCGCCGCGGCCGCGCAGCGGTGTGATCCGGCCCATGGCGCGGGCAGCGCCGGCGATGTTGGCGCCCAGCCCCTTGGCCGCCAGCAGCACCGACAGGCTGTTCAGCACCCAATGCTTGCCCGGCGCCGACAGGGTGTAGCGCACCGGCTCGCCCAGGATCATCGCGTCGACCGCGCTAGCCGCGGTGTGCAGCGAGCAGTCGAGCAGCCTGGCATCGGCCTCGGGATGCTCGCCGAAGCTCCAGATCCGCCCCACGCCCTGGGTGCGGGCGTGGGCGACCAGCCGGGCGAAATACGGGCTGTCGCGGTTCAGGATCGCGGTGCTTTCCGGGCCCATGCCGCGGAAGATCTCGGCCTTGGCATCGGCGATGCCGTCGACCGAGTCGAAATGGGCGGCGTGCACCGCCTCGACATTGGTGATGATGGCGACGTCGGGCTCGACCAGGCGCGACAGCGGCGCGATCTCGCCGGCATGGTTCATGCCCAGCTCGAACACGCCATAGGCCACCTGCTCCGGCATCCGCGACAGGCTGAGCGGCGCGCCCCACTGGTTGTTGAGGTTGCCCTGGGAGGCGTAGGACGGCGCCGTCGCCGACAGCGCCAGCTTCAGCGCCTCCTTGGTGCTGGTCTTGCCGACCGACCCGGTGACCGCGGCGATCCGCGCCTCGCTGCGCATCCGGGCGTAGCGCGCCAGGTCGGTCAGACCGTCCAGCGTGTCGTCGACCACCAGCAGCGGCGCGTCATGCGGCACGCCCTGGGGCACCCGGTCGACCATCACCGCCACGGCGCCCTTGGCCAGCGCGTCCTTGACGTAGTCGTGGCCGTCGAAGTTGGGGCCGCGCAGCGCCACGAACAGGTCGCCGGACACCACCGACCGGCTGTCGATCGAGATGCCGGTCGCCGCCCATTCCCCGGCCTGCATCCCATTGGTTGCGGCGGCGGCCTCGGCGGCCGGCCAGAGCGCGGGGGTGGTCATGGCGTTCGTCTCCATCGCGGGTCGCTCTTCACATGGGTCACGGCTTGGCGCGCCTGCTCGGCATCGTCGAACGGACGCACCTCATCGCCGATAATCTGGCCGGTCTCGTGGCCCTTTCCGGCCACGACCAGGACATCGCCGGGGCCGAGCCCCTCGACCGCCGCCCGGATCGCCTCGGCGCGGTCGCCGATCTCGGTGGCGCCGGGGCAGCCGGCCATCACCTGGCGGCGGATCTCGGCCGGCTGCTCGCTGCGCGGGTTGTCGTCGGTGACGATCACCCGGTCGGCGAAGCGCGCGGCGATCTCTCCCATCAGGGGCCGCTTGCCCTTGTCGCGGTCGCCGCCGCAGCCGAACACCACCACCAGCGCGCCCGGCGTGTGGGCCCGCAGCGCGGTCAGCACCGTCTCCAGCGCGCCCGGCTTGTGGGAATAGTCGACATAGACCGGGGCGCCGTTCGGATGGCTGGCCACCAGCTCGACCCGGCCGGGGATGCCCTTGAGCCGGGACAGCAGCCCGGCGGCGGTGGCGAGGTCGGCGCCGTCAGCCACCACCAGCGCCAAGGCGCACAGCACGTTGTAGGCCTGGAAGCCGCCGACCAGCGACAGTTCCGCCCGGAAGGACCGGCCGCCGGCGGTGAAGACGAGGTCGATGCCGTGCGGCAGCGGCTCGGCCCGGTCCATCCGGAAATCCTGCCCGGCGCGGCCGAAGGTCAGCACCTCGCGCCCGGCGCCGCGCGCCCGGGCGACCAGGCCCGGCGCTTCCGGGATGTCGGCGTTGATCACGGCGGTGCCGCCGGGCTGCAGCACCTGGTCGAACAGCCGCGCCTTGGCCGCCAGGTACTCCGCCATGGTCGGGTGGTAGTCGAGATGGTCCTGGGTGAAGTTGGTGAAGGCGGCCAGCGTCACCCTGACACCGTCGAGCCGGAACTGGTCGAGGCCGTGCGACGACGCCTCCATCGCCAGCTTGGTCACCCCGGAAGCGGCCAGGTCGGCCAGCTCGGCATGCAGCGCCACCGGGTCCGGCGTGGTCAGCGACCCGTAGCGCTCGCGCCCCGGCGCCATCACCCCGAGCGTGCCGACGCTGGCGGCCTGGTGGCCCAGCAGGGTCCACAGCTGGCGGGCGAAGTTGACGGTCGAGGTCTTGCCGCTGGTGCCGGTGACGGCGGCGATGGTGGCGGGCTGCAGGCGGTAGAACCCGGCTGCCATCAGCGCCAGCCGCCGGCGCGGATTGGCGTCGGTGACCAGGGTCGCGGTTGCACCCGGCGGTAGCACCGTGCCCTCCGGCGCCAGGATCGCGGCAGCACCCGCGGCCAGCGCATCGGCGATGAAGCCGCGGCCGTCGGCGCGCGCGCCCGGCAGGGCGGCGAACAGGTAGCCGGGCCGGACCGCACGGGAATCCGCGGTCAGCCCCTTGAGGCCGGCGGGGAGGGTCGAGGCGTCGCTCATCCCTCCTCCTCCTCGATCGCCACCGCGACCTGCGCGGGGGCGGCCCGGCCGGCCGGGTCCACCGCCAGTTCGCGCAGGATCGCCGGGTCGTTCGGGTCCTTCGGCTCGACCCCCATCATCGGCCCCATGCGGGCGATGATCCGGCCGCCCAGCGGCGCCGCGTTCCAGCCTGCGGTGTTGTAGCCGTAGGTGCCTTCGATCGCCTGGGCGTCCTCCAGCATGGTCATGACGATGTATTTCGGATCATAGGCCGGGAAGATGCCGACGAAATCGGTCACGCCGGCCTTGCGGTTGTAGCCGCCGCGCACCGCCTTGTTGGCCGATCCGGTCTTGGCGCCGACGAAATAGCCGGGCACGTCCGACTTGGTCGCGGTGCCGCTGACGGTCACGACGCGCATCAGCGCCCGCATCGTCCGCGACAGTTCCGGCGACAGCACCCGTGTTCCCCGCACCGGGTGGGCGGCGTCGTGCTTGAACAGCGTCGGCGGATATAGAATGCCGCCATTGACCACGGCGGCGACCGCGCTGACCAGCTGGACCGGGGTGACCGCCATGCCGTGGCCATAGGCGATGGTCATGCCGCTGACCTGGCTCCAGGGCCGGGGCACCATCGGCGACCCGACCTCCGGCAGCTCGAGCGGCGAGGGCTTGGTCAGGCCGAGCCGGGCCAGGAATTCCTTCTGCCGCTCCAGCCCCGCCGCCTCGAACATGTGCACCGAGCCGGTGTTCATCGACTGCCGGAAGATCTCGTAGACGCTCCACCGCCCGGATTGCGGCTCGGCCCGGAAGTTGCGGATGGTGAAGCGGCCGACCCGGATCGGGCTCTGCTCATAGGTCGTCTGCAGGGTCGAGGTGCCGCTTTCCAGCGCCAGGGCGGTGTTAAAGATCTTGAAGGTGGAGCCCATCTCGTACACGCCGAGCGTGTTCCGGTTGAACAGGGCGTCGTCCGATGCGGCGGTCGGCTCGTAGGGGTTGAAGTCCGGCAGCGAGACCATGGACAGGATCTCGCCGGTCTTGGCGTCCATGACCACGACGTTGCCGGCCGTCGCCTTGAACTTGGCAATCGCGGCCTGCAGCTCGTTCCGCACCATCTCCTGCAGCCGCAGGTCGATCGACAGCACCACCGACTCGCCGGCCTGCAGGCGGTCGTCGAGGCTCTTCTCCAGCCCGGCGATGCCCTGGGCGTCGATGTTGGTGAAGCCGACGACATGCGACGTCAGCCCGCCGGACGGATAGTAGCGGCGCTCCTCGTTCTGGAAGGCGAGGCCGGGAATGCCGAGGCGGTTGATCTCATATTGCTGGGCCGGGGTCAGGCCGCGCTTGAGCCAGACGAAGCGGCGGTCCGACGAGAGGTCGGCCAGCAGCTTGTCGGAGTCGAGCCCCGGCAGCGCCTTGGACAGGCGCAGCGACGCCTCGATCGGGTCGATCACCAGCTTCGGGTCGGCGTAGAGCGAGACCGACGGCAGGGTGGTGGCCAGGATCAGGCCATTGCGGTCGCGCAGGTCGGCCCGGTCGGCGACCGGGTCCACCATCGCGACCGCCTGGCCGTCGGGGTCGCCATCGGCGCCGAAGCCCATGTGCTTGACCAGCCCCAGCCCGATGCCGCCGAAGGCCACGCCGAACACCAGCGCGGTCATCACCACGCGCCGGCGCCCGGTTTCGACCGCCGTGGCCAGCGTGCGGTCCGGGCGGTCGGCCCGGGGTCCGGTCGGCAACAGGGCGGGATCGGGGAGGATGGCCATGGCTCAGTCCTCGCTGCCGGCCGAAGCCTGGAGGCTGGCGGCGACGGCGGAGCTGGGCGGCGACAGCGCCTGCAGGATGGCCGGGTCCTTCGGATCGGCGGGCTGGAGCCCCAGCAGCGGACCCATCCGGGCGATGATCCGGCCGCCCAGCGGCGCCGAATTCCAGCCGGCGCTGGCGAAGCCGTAGGTGCCCTTGATCGGCTGCGGGTCGTCCAGCATCGTCATGACGATGTATTTCGGAGCGTAGATCGGGAACACGCCGACGAAGTCGGTCACGCGCGCCCGGCGGTTGTAGCCGCCCTTCGCCGCCTTGTCCGCCGTGCCGGTCTTGCCGCCGACGAAATAGCCGGGCACCTCGGCCTTGGTCGCGGTGCCGCCGGTGACCACCGCGCGCATCAGCATCCGCATCGTCCGCGACAGCTCGGGCGAGATCACGCGGGTGCCGGGCACCGGCTGCGACGGGTCGCGCTTGAACAGCGTCGGCTGGTGCAGGACGCCGCCATTGACGATGGCGCTGACCGCGGTGACCAGGGACAGCGGGGAGACCGCCATGCCGTGGCCGTAGGCGATGGTCATGCCGCTGACCTTGCTCCAGGGATGCGGCACCATCGGCGCGCCGACCTCGGGCAGGTCGATCGGGGCGGGCTTGGTCAGGCCGAGCCGGGTCAGGAACTCCTTCTGCCGGTCGACGCCCGCCGCCTCCTCCATATGGACCGAGCCGGTGTTCAGCGACAGCCGGAAGATCTCGTAGACGCTGAGCATCCCCGACTGGGGATCGCCCCGGAAGTTGTGGATGGTGAAGCGCCCGACATGAATCGGGCCTTCGTCATACATCGAGGTCAGGGTCGAGGTGCCGCTTTCCAGCGCCATCGCCGTGTTGAAGATCTTGAAGGTCGATCCCGGCTCGTACACGCCGAGCGTGTTCCGGTTGAACATCGACTCCTCGGACGGGCCGCCCGGCTCATACGGGTTGAAGTCCGGCAGCGAGACCATCGCCAGGACCTCGCCGGTGTTCACGTCCATCACCAGGGCGTTGCCGCCCTGGGCATGGAAGGTGGCGATGGTCGACTGCAGCTCGTCCCGCACCATCTCCTGCAGCCGCAAGTCGAGCGACAGCTGCACCGACTCGCCGTTCTCCAGCCGGGTGTCCAGGCTCTTCTCCAGGCCGGAGATGCCCTGGGCGTCGATGTTGGTGAAGCCGATGGTGTGCGAGGTCAGGGCGCCGGCCGGGTAGTAGCGGCGGTCCTCGTTCTGGAAGGCCAGGCCAGGGATGCCGAGGCGGTTGACCTCGTATTGCTGCGACGGGGTCAGGCCGCGCTTCAGCCAGACGAAGCGGCGTTCCGACGACAGGTCGGCCAGCAGCTTGTCGGAGTCGAGCCCCGGCAGCGTCTTGGCCAGGCGCAGCGATGCCTCGATCGGGTCCAGCACCATCTTGGGGTCGGCGTAGAGCGAGACCGACGGCAGGGTGGTGGCCAGGACCAGGCCGTTGCGGTCGCGCAGGTCGGCGCGGTCGGTGACCGGGGCGGTGGCCGAGAGAGCATGGGTGGCGAGGGCGCTGTCGGCGTCGCTGCCGAAGGCCATGAGGTCGACCAGGCGGAGGCCGATGCCGGCGAAGGCGACGGTGAAGATCAGGGCGGAGATGACGACACGCTGGCGCCCCGTCTCGATCGCCGCGGAAAGGCGTTGAGCCGGCCGAGAGGCCGGCTCCACCTGCCGCGGTGTCGAGGGGTATGCGTCCAGCGCGTCTGTCGTCATCGAAGGCTCCGGGAGCCGTCGATGCCGGCGAGCAGCGCCCCGATCGGGTCATCCGACGAGGCCGCCCGGGTCGGGGTCAGGGCCTGGGCCACCGCCTCCAGCGGCGCCGGGGGCCGGCGCGGCGCCACGATCGGCCGGATCGGCACGTCGGCGACCACCCGGACCGGAAGCGGGGCGGCAGCGGCCACCGGCGCCGGAGCGGCCACCGGACGGGTCTCGAGTGCCGCGACCTGCACCGGGGCGGCGACCGGCGCTGCCGGAACAGCGGCGACGGCCGGCTGCACGGGGGCGCCGGCACCCTGGATGGGGGAGATCTGGACGGGCATCGGCTCGGCCGCGGCAAGAAGGACACCACCCTCGCCAGGCCTGTGGCCCGGCACGGGCACGGGCCCGAAGCTGGGCAGCGCGTCGATCTGGGCGACCAGCGACGCCGAGGGCGCCATCGGCTCGCCGTCGAGCGACGGCTGCGGCATCGGGAGGACCGACGCGCTGGCAATCATCTGCGCCGGCGCGATCGGGCGCAGCTTCGTATACTGGTCGGTCAGCGCCTGCAAGCGCGACGGCTGGTTCAGGAAGGCCCATTCGGCATGCATCACCCGGATCGAATCCTGCTCACGCAGGATCGAGCGGTTGAGGCCGCGCAACTCGCCTTCCAAGGACTGGACCTCGTAGCTGGTCTTGAACAGAAACGCGCTGGACGCACCGATCAGACCGAGCCAAATCATCGTGCCGACGCGGATCATGCTGCCACCCTCCCCCTGTCCCCACCGCCCTGGCCAACCGGCGGCCAGGCCGGGGCCTCGCTCCGGATCGCCGACCGCAACCGCGCCGAACGGGCGCGAGGATTGCCGCGGGTCTCCGCCTCACCCGGCGTGACCGACCGCTTGGCCCCGAGACGGAAGCTCGGGGCGCGATCCTCACCGCTGGGCGCCGCGATGTGGCGCGACACCCCGCCGCCACCGCCGCTGCGCTCCGCCAGGAAGCGCTTGACGCGGCGATCCTCCAGGCTGTGGAAAGTGACCACGGCGAGCCGTCCCCCGGGCCGAAGCAGGCGCTCGGCCCCGCTCAAGCCGTGGTCGAGTTCCGTCAGTTCGTCATTCACCCACAGGCGCAGGGCCTGGAAGGTGCGCGTGGCCGGATCGATGCCGTCCTTCGAGCGCGGCACCACGCGGCGCACGATCTCGGCCAGCTGCAGCGTCCGCTCGATCCGCGCGTCCTTGCGCGCGGCGACGATGGCGCGGGCGACGCGGCGTGACAGCCGCTCCTCGCCGAAGTCGTAGATCACGTTGGCGAGGTCGTCCTCGGCCATGCTGTTGACCAGGTCGGCGGCGGTCGCCCCATCCCGTCCCATGCGCATGTCGAGCGGACCGTCGGCGCGGAACGAGAAGCCGCGCGCCGGGTCGTCGATCTGCGGCGAGGACACGCCGAGGTCGAGCACGATGCCATCCACCGCCTCGCCGATCAGCTCGTCCATGGCGCCGAAGCGGCCCTCGACGATGCGGAACCGGCCCGGCTGCTCGGCCTCGAGACGCCGGCCCTCGGCCACCGCCTCGGGGTCGCGGTCGATGCCGACCACGCGGCAGTCGGCGGCCGCCAGCAGGCCGCGGGCATAGCCGCCGCGGCCGAAGGTGCCGTCGACGATCAGGTCGCCATCACGCGGCGCCACTGCGGCCACGATCTCGGCCAGGAGGACGGGGAGATGCGTGCCGCTCATGCCACGCCTCCATTGGTCCCGGCGCGGGCCAGGGTCAGGTCGCGCGACGCGGTCAGACGGGACTGCTGGTGCGCCTTCAGCGCCTCCGGCTCCCAGATCTGGAAGCGGCTGCCCATGCCCATGAAGGCGACGGTCTCGCCGATCCCGGCCATGTCGATCATGTGGCGCGGCAGGATGATCCGCCCTTCGGGATCCATCTGCAGCTGCTGCGTTTCGGAGAATTCGCGGATTTCCAGCGCCTCGCGCTCCGGCGAATACAGGTCCATGGCGTCGAGCCGGCGCTGGACCTCGTCCATGTAGCCTTCGGTGACCCCGTCCAGGGCCTGGCGGTCCGGCGTCGGCTTCACGTTCACCAGGGGGGCGCCCAACGCCTCCAAGGTCGCGCGGAAGGGAGCGGGCACGCTGACCCGCCCCTTCTTGTCGACCTTGTTGACGTAAGTGCCCGTGAACCGAGCCATCCATCCCCCTGACGGCGCGCCCGCCGTCTCGTCACCTCTGTCGCCCGGACCCCGAAACCCGGGAGATCGACCCCATCCGATGGGAGTTCATGGGATATCATGGGCAACGATGGAACACAATGGGATAGGCAGGTCTAGTCATGGGAAATCACTGGATTTTCTGGCTTCCGTGGCATTTCGGCCTCTTTGCCTAGACTCTGCAGAATCCTCGGAACAAAAGCCCAAGATGGAGCATGGGTCTCGACTCCGAACTCGCCGTCGTTTTTCTTTTGTTCTCCCCTTCAGGCAAAGAAAACCGGCCCGGACCCTTGCGGGCGGGACGGTGCGCAGCGGCGCCGCGAGGGCGGAAAAGCAGCAGATGGCCTGTAAGCCGGGTTCTGTCTCCGGCCCCGTATCCCGCCCGGGCCCGAGGGCCTGGGGAGACGCGGGCCGAAGGATGGCCATTCCTCTGGGACGACGGTTGCCCGTCGCCTCGCGCGACCAACCCGGACGGCAGGCGGAAACGCCTGTCGGCCCATGGTTGCCCATGGACCGCCCCGCCCCTATTCGGTCTTGCTCCCGGTGGGGTTTACCGTGCCACGACCGTTGCCGGCCGCGCGGTGCGCTCTTACCGCACCCTTTCACCCTTACCCGGCCGGAGCCGGGCGGTTTGCTTTCTGTGGCACTTTCCCTAGGGTCGCCCCCGCCGGGCGTTACCCGGCACCGTGTTTCCGTGGAGCCCGGACTTTCCTCCCCGCCGGGCCGAAGCCCGGCAGAGCGGCCATCCGGCCATCTGCTGCGGTGTGTATAGGAACCCGGGCGTCGGACCGCAAGGCGATCCCATGCCGTCCCATGACAAAGATGTGACGGCGGGTTGCGGGGTCAGCAACCCGCGCAAGCCCCGCGCCACGACAGAGGCCGGGCGAAGGGCTACGCCTGCGCCTTGGTCAGGGTCGACAGGCTTTCGCGCTGGCGGCCTTCGGCGTCGAAATTCGCAGGGCTCAGCCAGCGCTCGAAGGCGGCGCGCAGCCGCGGCCATTCGCCGTCGATGATCGAGTACCAGGTGGTGTCGCGGTTGCGGCCCTTATAGACCAGGGCCTGGCGGAACAGCCCCTCATACTGGAAGCCGAGCCGGGCCGCGGCGGCGCGCGACGGGGCGTTCCGGCTGTCGCATTTCCATTCGTAGCGGCGGTAGCCGAGCTCGTCGAACACCCGGCGCATCATCAGGAACATCGCCTCGGTCGCCATCGGCGTGCGCTGCAGCAGCGGCGAGAAATGGATGTGGCCGACCTCGATCACCCCCACCGCCGGCTCGATCCGGAGATAGGAGGCGACGCCGACCGCCCGGCCGGTGGCGCGGTCGATCACGGTGAGGAACATCGGGTCGCTGCCCGCCGCCATCTTGTCCAGCCAGGCGCGGAAGCCTTCGAACTCCGGGAAGGGTCCGATCGGAAGGTAGGTCCAGTTGCGGCCCTCCGTGTCCCGGCCCATGGCGTCGTACAGCTCCCCGGCATGGCCGGCGACGTCGAGCGGAACCAGCCGGCAGGTGCGGCCCTCCATCGGCGTCCGCGGCGGCAGCGGCCGCTTCTCCCAGCCGGGGACCGGGGCGCCGATCGGCTGGCCCAGGGCGTTGGTGCGGTCGGTCATGGTCGCTCTCTCCTCACTCGCCGGCATCGGCCGGGGCGACGGCGCCCCCGACATTGGCCCGCAGGATATCGTCGAAATGCCGGCCCGGCGCGTAGGGATCGGTCGTCGCGCCCGGGACGATGCCGGCCGGCAGCAGCGGGCAGGGCTGCAGCGCGCCGATCGCCTCAGTGATCGGGATCACCCCGGCCCAGATGCCGGCGTCGAGGTCGTCGTCGTCGTCATGCGGCGGGCCGCTGCGGATCTTGACGCTGGCCTCCTCGATCTCCATCGAGATCAGCGTGGTGGCCCGCACCTCCTTCACCGTCGGGCGCCGCATCTCCGCCACCCGGCCGGGGAACAGCCGTTCGACATAGGCGTCGAGCGCCTCCAGCTTATGGGCCTCGTCCTCGACCTTCGCCGCGGTGCCGAACACCATCACCGAGCGGTAGTTCATCGAGCAGTTGAAGCCGGAGCGGGCGAGCACCAGCCCGTCGATATGAGTGGTGGTCAGGCAGACCGGGATGCCGGCCCCCTGCCCCTGCAGCATCCGGCTGACCGAGGAGCCGTGCCAGTACAGCCGGTCGCCGTCGCGCCAATAGGCGGTCGGCGTGCAGTAGGGCTGGCCATCGAGGACATAGGCGATGTGGCAGGTCACGCTGGCGTCGAGCACGGCATGCACCGTCTCGCGGTCATAGGCGCCGCGCTTGGCCAGGCGCTTCAGCCGGGCGCGGGTGGAGGGGACGATCTGGTTCATGGCGGTCCTCGGAGCGGCATTGGCCTTCTCGATGAGGCCATTTAACCTAGTTGGAAAGGTCCAATTCCGCATGATCGGGCCGACCAATCGCCCGGACATTGATATCATTCGCTTAAAACGATATCAGTGATATCAACCAGGACGGATCGATATCAAATGGCTGCTGTCATCATTCGCAATCTGCCGGAGGAAACGCATCGGGCCTTGAAGTTGCTGGCCGCCCGGCACGGCCGCAGCACCGAAGCTGAGATCCGCCGGATCCTGGAGGATGCGGTTCGCCCGAAATCCGGGGCCGGGATTGGCTCCGAACTGGCCGCCTTCGGTCGCCGGTTCGGCGGCCTCGATCTGGACATCACGCGCGATCCGGAACCGACCGAGCCAGCCGATTTCGAATGATCATTCTCGATACGAACGTCGTTTCCGAGCCGATGCGGCCCACAGGCGACCCGCGCGTGGTCCAGTGGCTGAATCGGCAATCTCCCGACACGTTGTTCCTGACCGCCAGCAGCCTTACCGAACTGCTGGTGGGCATCGCGCGTCTTCCCCCGGGAAAGCGCCGGGCGGGGCTGGACATCGCGCTTGGCGATCTCATCGACTCCCTGTTCGGCGATCGGGTCCTGTCCTTCGATCGGACGGCAGCAACGGCCTACGCCCATCTCATCGAACGCGCCCGTGGGTCCGGCCGCGCCATATCGGTCGCCGATGGCCAGATCGCGGCCATCGCCACGGTTCACGGCTACACGGTCGCGACACGAGACACGTCGCCCTTCGTTGCAGCCGGTGTGCCGGTGATCGACCCCTGGGCCACAGGAGATGCCCCATGATCGACCACGTCACGATCAATGTCAGCGACGTTGAGACCAGCCGGCGCTTCTACGAGGCCGCCTTCGCCCCGCTGGGATACCGCGTGTCCTTCGGGAAGGAGGGGCGCTTCTGGGCCTTCGACATCGGCGACGGGTTGTTCGAGATCCAGCAGTCGGACAGTCCGCCGCCGCTGACCCCGGTGCATGTCGCCCTCCGCGTGGCATCCCGGGAACAGGTCGACGCCTTCCACCGGGCGGCCCTGGCCGCGGGCGGCGGCGACAACGGCGCGCCCGGTCCCCGCCCGGACTACGCCACGAATTACTATGCCAGCTTCGTCCTGGACCCCGACGGCCACAACATCGAGGCTATGATCAACCCGGCGGGCTGAGCGGACAGGCTCAAGCGCCGAACCGGGCCCGGTAATCCTGTGGCGTCGCCGCCAGCAGGCGCAGGAAGCTGCGGCGCATCGTTTCCTCGGAACCGAAGCCGCATTGCCGTGAGATCCGCTTGACCGGCAGGCGTGACTCCGACAGCAGGCGCCGCGCCGCTTCCACCCGCAGCCGCTCGACCGCCCGGGTCGGCGTCAGCCCGGTGGCCGCCGCATAGTGCCGGCTGAAACTGCGCTCGCTCATCCCCGCCCGGCTGGCCAGAATCGGGAGCGAAAGATCGTCGGCCAGATGCTCGCCGATCCAATTGTGGAGCGCCCCGAATTTGTCCTCGGCCGCCTGCAGGGACAGGGTGGCGCTGAACTGTGCCTGTCCGCCCGGACGCTTGAGGAAGACGACGAGGTAGCGGGCCACGGCCAACGCCACGGTGCGCCCCAGGTCCTGTTCCACGAGGGCCAGCGCCAGATCGATGCCGGCCGTCACCCCGGCCGAGGTCCAGACCGGACCATCCTGTACGAAGATCGGGTCGCCCTCGACCCGTATGGCGGGGAAGCGCCGGGCGAGATCGGCACAGAACGACCAATGGGTCACCGCCCGTCGCCCGTCCAGCACGCCGGAAGCCGCCAGCAGGAACGCCCCGGTGCAGACCGAGGCGACCCGCCGCGCCTGCCCCGCCCGTCCCCGCAGCCAATCGACCAGCGTCGGGTCGGCGGCCGCCGCTTCGACGCCCTGGCCCCCTGCGACCATCAGCGTGTCCAGTGCCGTGCCGAGGGGTGGTAGCGGTCCCGCCGCGAGTTGCAGCCCGGCCGAGGCCGTGACGCCCAGCCCGCCTTTCGCCACGAGCCGGATGGCATAGGGCGCTGTTCCGCCCGCTTCGGCGACGAGATCATTGGCGGACGCGAACACCTGAAGCGGCCCCGTGACATCGAGCAACTGCACCGACGGGAAGGCGAGCACCTCGATGACGCGGACCGCGTCTGGCGGGGAGCGAGGGGGCTTTGACATCTCCGCCAAGCATGCCCGGGCGGCACACGCGCTTCAACGGCGCCAGCCGATTTGGCGGGAAACGAGGGGCTATTGGCGCTTCCGCCGAAGCCAGCCGCCCTACATAGATTTGACGATGCGCGACACCCAGGAGATGACATGACCACGATCACCTTTACCAAGACCGCAGCGCCGGAATGGCTGCTGGCGATGTGGCGGGAGATCGACGACAAGACCTTCGGCCGGGGCTTCGACTGCTTCGCGGAGAATGCGGTGTGCAACCTCGGCGTTGCCGACTGGCACGGCCGCGAAGCGATCCGCCAGAATCTGCGCGACTTCATCGACAAGGGCTTCACCGCCCATCACGACGTTGCCGAATATTGGGACAGCCCGTTGCTCAAGATCTTCCACGGCAAGGTCACGATGACCTTCGACGATCCGGGCCTGGAGACCGTGCGGCCGACGATGACCCATTTCTTCTACATGGACGAGGCGGATCCCGCCAAAGTCCGCCGATGGGTTGGATCGGTCGGCCCCACGGGATTCTAGCGTCCCTTAGCGAAACCCACGCAGCACCGCGCCCAGAGTCCGGGCGGCCTCGTCCAGCGCCTGGGGGGAGAAGCCGGTGAAGCCGAGGATCAGGGCCGAGCGCGGCGGCGCCGCGACATGCATCGGCGACAGCGGCCGCACCACCACGCCGCGCCGCCGCGCCGCTTCGGCCACCGCGCAATCGTCCAGCCCCGGCCGCAGGTCGGCGACGAGATACATGCC
The DNA here is from genome assembly GCF_031453975.1 of Inquilinus ginsengisoli. Lineage (NCBI taxonomy): Bacteria > Pseudomonadati > Pseudomonadota > Alphaproteobacteria > Rhodospirillales > Rhodospirillaceae > Inquilinus > Inquilinus ginsengisoli. The sequence continues at coordinate 526,226 of NZ_JAVDPW010000001.1, read as the reverse complement.
GCGGTCGATCGGGGCGACCGTCAGGTGGTCGCCCGCCTCGGCCTGCAGCGCCGCGATCAGCCGCTCCCGCCGCTCGCCGTATTCCTGGCGCATGCGGCGGATGTGGCGGGTGAAGTGGCCTTCGTTGATGAAGTCGACCAGCACGTCGTCGAGCACCGAGGACGGGAAGCGGTCGGCGGCGTTGCGCACCGCGGCGAAACCGTCGACCAGCTGCGGCGGCAGCACCACGTAGCCGATGCGCAGGCCTGGGAACAGCACCTTGCTGAGGGTGCCGAGATAGACCACGCGGTCATGCCGGTCCAACCCCTGCAGCGCCGAGAGCGGCCGGCCGGAGAAGCGGAACTCGCTGTCGTAATCGTCCTCGATCACCCAGCGCCCGTCGCGCGCCCAGTCGAGCAGCTGCAGCCGCCGCGCCAGGCTCATGGCCACGCCGAGCGGATAGTGGTGCGTCGGGGTGCAGTAGACCAGCCGGGCGTCCGGCCGCAGCGCCAGGCCGGCGGCGACGTCCAGCCCCTGGTCGTCGACCGGCACCGGCAGAATGTCGAGCCGGTGCTGGCGCATCGCCGCCAGGGCCGCTGGGTAGCAGGGATCCTCGATCCAGGCGGGGTCGCCGGCCCGGGCCAGGACGCGCAGGATCAGGTCGAGCCCCTGCTGGCTGCCCGAGACCAGGGCGATGCGATCGGCGTCGCACACCACCGAGCGCGCCACCCGGAGATATTCGGCAATGGCTTCGCGCAGCGGCCGATCGCCGAGCGGGTCGCCATAGGTGCGCTGGCGGATGCCGATGCCGCGCAGGTGGCGCTGCACCAGCCGGCCCCAGGCGCGTTCGGTCACCGCATGCATGCCGCAGAAGCCGGTGGCGAAGGGCAGCGTCTCGGCCCGCCACGCCGCGGGCGCCGGCCGGTCCCGGCCCGGAGGCTCGGCCACGGCCGCGCCCGGCCGCTCGTCCCGGGCTTCGATCTCGGAAGCGACATAGGTGCCGGCGCCGACCCGGCCGGCGACCACGCCTTCGGCCTGCAGCTGGTCATAGGCGGCGACCACGGTGGTGCGCGACACGCCCAGCCGGTCGGCCAGGATCCGCGTCGCCGGCAGCCGGGTGCCGGCCGGCACCACCCGGCGCGCGATCAGGTCGCGCAGCGCCAGGTGGAGTTGCTGGAACAGCGGGCGGCGGTCGTCCGGGTCGAGCCCGAGATCGATCAGGTCGACCCAGGAGACCGGGCGGTCCCGCACCGCCGCGCCGGGAGGGCGGCCGGTCACGACGGGAACAGGATCGGGGCGAAGTCGACGGCCCCATGCAGGATATGCAGCACCGTCACGGTGTCGGCCTCAAGCCGATAGAAGATCAGATAGTTGCCGTACACGCGCCAGCGAACCCCCCGACCCTCATACCGCGGCACGAGGGGAAAGGCCCGGGGAATGTCGGCCAGCCCCAGGCACAGGCCCCGCAACTCACGGATAAAGCTGAGGGCGCGGACGGGGTTGTCCTTGGCGATGTGGTCGCCGATTGCCTCGAGATCGGCCTCGGCCGTAGCCGAGACGACGACGATCATGACGATCGCTTCGCCAGCCCCCTGTACTTGTCCTCAAGCCGGTCGAAGACATCGGCCGCGGGCTTGACCCGCCCCGCCTCGGCATCGGCCAGCCCGCGGGCCAGCGACGCATCCAGGACCGACAGGCGGGCCTCGCGCTCCTGCAGCAGCCGGACGCCTTCGCGCAGCACTTCGCTTTTGGAGTTGTAGCGGCCGGATTCGACCAGCTTCGCCACGACGCTTTCGAGCTGTGCTCCCAGATCGGCACTGATCATCGGCAATCCCTCCCGGGCGAACCGTCCAGCGAATTCATAATAGTTATCAAATTCGCTGGACTGCCGCCATCAGGACTTATTCGTCTTCGCGCAGCCGCACCACCAGGCCCGGCAGGGAGGGGATCTGGAAGCCCTTGGCCCCGGCATCGGCCACCAGGGTGGCTGTGTCGGCGCGGCCGGCCCGCACTTCGCCGGCGGCCCACAGCAGGGTCGATCGGGTGCCGGTGCGGCAATGCATCACCACCGGCTTCGGCGCGGTCGCCAGGGCCTGCTGCATCGCCTCGACATCGCCCAGGGCGATCGAGGACGCGGTGACCGGGATATGGATGTAGGTCAGGCCCAGCCGCTCGGCCTCGGCCTGCGCTTCGGCGGCCGACAGCTGCCCCGGCTCCTCGCCGTCCGGGCGGTTGTTGATCAGGGTCCGCGCGCCGGAGGCGGCGATCTCCGCGATCGCGGCACGGTCGACCTGCGCCGCCGCGAAAAGGTCCGGAGCGATCTCCGTCAGCTTGCTCATCAAGGTCCTCTCAGGATCATACAAAGTTCAACACAGACACCGGCACGAACCCCCTGCTTCCGATCTTGTCATTGTGCGGCTTCACCCGGCAATCCGGGGGCCACGGAGAGCCGCTATGGCCGCCTCCACGGTCGAGCCGTGGCATGACATAGCGGGAAATCGAGCAGAAGACACCACCGCTGCCTGTCACGTGACCTGCGCCTGGGCTTCGACCACCTTGGGCCGGCGCAGGATGATGATGCCGACACCGATCAGCGTGGCAATGCCGCCGAGCAGGAGGTTCCAGCTCGCCGGTTCCTCCAGGAAGACCACGCCCGACAGCACCCCGAACACCGGCACCAGCAGGGTATAGGGCATGGTCTGGTTGACGGAATAGGTCCGCAGCAGCCGGTACCACACCGCATAGGACAGGATGACGACGACCACCGCCTGGAACGCCACCGCGATCCAGGCCCGGGTGCTGGCCTGGGTCACCGCCTGCCACTGGCCGTCCTCGACCAGCAGCGACACGCCGAGCAGCATCGGCGCCGCGAACAGCGACATCCAGCCGTTGATGGTGGAGGGGTCGAGGTCGACCATCCGCTTCATCTGGATGTTGGCGCCGGCCCAGACCACAGCCGCCAGCATGATCAGCCCGATCGCCCACAGCGCCGAGCTTTGCCGCGGCTCGCCGGCCAGGATGCCGACGCCGCCAATCGCGATCGCCATGCCCAGCGCGCGGCGCCAGCCGATCCGGTCCTTGAAGAAGATCATGGCCAGCAGAGCCGAGGCCGGCACCTGGACCTGGATGACGATCGCCCCGACCGCGGCGTCGACATGCTTCAGCCCGGTGAACATCAGCGAGAAGTGGGTCAGGCCCAGCATCACCGCCAGGATCAGCACGTCGCGCCAGCGCCCGCGCGGCAGGCGCACGAAGGGCACCAGCAGCACCGCGACCACGCCGAAGCGCAGCGCCATGAACAGCAGCGGCGGCAGTTCCGCCAGGCCGTATTTGGCGATGACGAAGTTGTAGCCCCAGATCGCCATCACGCCGATGGTCAGCAGCAGGTCGACCGGCCGCATCATCCGCCGCCGAGCTCCTCCGCCAGCGATGCCAGCTCGAGCCAGCGCTCCTCCGCCGCTTCGCGCTCGGCCTCCGCGGCCGTCAGCCGGGCGCTCTTCCTGGCGAAGCCGTCGGGGTCGCGGGTGTAGAGGGCGGGGTCGTGCAGCGCGTCGCCGAGCTGCGCGATCTCCGCCGTCAGCGCCTCGATCCGGCCGGGCAGCAGGTCGAGCTCGCGCTGGTCCTTGAAGCTGAGCTTGGTGCGGGTTTTCGGCGCCGCCGGCCTGGCCGCCGCGGCCGATCGTGCGGCGGGGGCCGCGGCCTGGGCCGCCGGCCGCTGCCTGAGATAGTCGGTGTAGCCGCCGACATACTCCGTCACCCGCCCCTGGCCCTCGACCGCGATCACCGAGGTCACCAGCCGGTCGAGGAAGTCGCGGTCGTGGCTGACCAGGATCAGCGTGCCCTGGAAGTCGGCCAGCACCTCCTCCAGCAGATCCAGCGTCTCCAGGTCCAGGTCGTTGGTCGGCTCGTCCAGGATCAAGAGGTTGCTGGGCCGGGCGAACAGCTTGGCCAGCAGCAACCGGCCGCGCTCGCCGCCCGACAGGCTCTTCACCGGGCTGTACATCCGCGAGGAATCGAACAGGAAGTCGGCGAGGTAGGAGGCGATGTGCCGCTTCTGGTCGCCGACCTGGACATGGTCGCCGCCATGCGGCAGCAGCACGTCGCGCAGCGTGGTCTCGGGGTCGAGCGCGACGCGGGTCTGGTCGTAATAGGCGGGCTCCACCCCCGGCCCCAGCCGCACCGTCCCGGAATCGGGCCGCTCGGCCCCGGTCAGCACCTTGACCAGGGACGACTTTCCGGCACCGTTCGGGCCGATCACGCCGATGCGGTCGCCCCGCGCCACCCGGGTGGAGAAGTCGCTGACGATGACGGTGTCGCCAAAGGCCTTGGACACATGCTCGGCCTCGATCACCCGGACAGCCCCCCGGCCGGCCTCGGCGATGCCCAGCGCGGCGACGCCCTGGCGGTCGACCTGGGACCGGCGTTCGGCCCGCATCGCATACAGGCTGCGCAGCCGGCCCTGGTTGCGCTTGCGCCGGGCGCTGATGCCCTGGCGCGACCAGGTGGTCTCGGACGCGATGCGCTTGTCCAGCCGTGCCCGCTCCGCCTCCTCCTGCGCCAGGATGGTCTCGCTCCACTCGTCGAACTGGGCGAAGGGCTTGTCCATCTGCCGCAGCACGCCGCGGTCGATCCACCAGCTGCGCTGGGCCAGGGCGTTCAGGAAGGTGCGGTCGTGGCTGATGATCAGCAGCGCGCCGCGCCAGGTCTTCAGCTCGTTCTCCAGCCACTCGATGGTCGGCAGGTCGAGATGGTTGGTCGGCTCGTCCAGCAGCAGCACGTCGGGTTCGCCGATCACGGCGCGGGCGATGGCGGCGCGGCGCCCCTCCCCGCCCGACAGCGAGCCGGTCGGCCGGTTGCCGCCCAGCTTGATCGCGGACAGCGCCGCCTCGACCCGCCAATGGTCATGGGCGCGGTCGGCCGGCAGGCCGGCGATGACATAGTCCTCGACCGTGGCGTGGCCGGACAGGTCGGGCTCCTGCGCCAGATAGGCGATGCGGATGCCGGGCTGGATGAAGCGTTCGCCGGCGTCGAGGTCGATGGTCCCGGCCAGGGCCTTGAGGATGGTCGATTTGCCGCTGCCGTTGCGGCCGACCAGGCACGCCTTGTCGCCGGCCGAAAGCGCCAGGTCGACGCCGGTCCAGAGGGGAGTGCCGCCGAAGGTGACGGCCGCGTTGCGAAGGGCAAGCAGGAGGGTCATGCGCGGGAGGGTCCGAAGGAAGGCCGCCCTTGTCGCAGCAATGGCCGGACTTGACCAGCCCCGGATTGGTCACACCAGGCTGACCGGCCTGCCGCTCAGCCTGGTGTGACCACCCTCCCATGAAGGCGGCGCCGGGCAGGATGGCGGCGGAACAGGGTCACGGGTCCCCCACATCTGAGTCACCGGGCGTCGGTGGCGCCAGCGGCGTGAACGCACAGCGGTCGGGCTTGAGGTCGATCAGCGGCGTGCCGTCGAGGCAGTCGAGCCCGCGCACCAGCAGGGTCGACCCCTCGATGCCGACCAGCGCCACCATCGAGGTGCCGATCGGGTTGGGCCGCACCGGCGACCGTAGCGAGAAGGTGCCGCGGGTGGCGCCGTCGCTCTTCGGGCTCTGCAGCACCAGGTCGCGGCGCGAGCGGTGCAGCCAGTACAGCACCTCCAGCCGCTCGAATTCGGCGATGCCGGCCAGCGCCTGGTCCCAGGGCTGGAACACCTCGATGCGGCAGGTCGGCCCGTCCAGCCGCCCCTGGCGCGGGCAATCCAAGCGTGAGGTCCAGGGGGTGTGGATGCGGCCGATATAGACCAGCCCGGCATCGACGGCCTCGGGCCATTCGACGGCCCGTTCGGCCGCCCGGAGTTCATCTTCGCGGACCATGGACGCCAGCGTCTCCAGCCTTCCCAACCGTCCCGTTATATAGGCCGATATACACCCGATCGGCGAGGGGTTTGACGCGGGACGAAAGGCATAGCCACCCCGGGGCAGGCCCCGAGGCGGCTGTCGGCGGCTTAGAAGCTGAAGCGCAACCCCCCGGTCGCAGCCTGGCTGCGGTAGTCGCCGGCGAAGCTGCCGTCATAGCGCAGGAACAGGTTCACCGCCTGCGCCTGGAGGCTGATACCGACGCCGATCCTGGCCTGGTCGCGCGGCGCGCGGGCGCCGTCCACCGTGAACGCCGCATCCGAGCCCTCGAACCGGCCGTCGAAGGACCGGTCGGTGTCGCCGACATCATGGCTCCAGGCCGCCCGCAGCGACAGGCCGAGCGGCGCGTCCAGCCCGATGTCGACGCGCTGCGCCAGCTCGGCGCCCAACTGGCCCTGGGCCGAGGTCACGGTGCGGCCGCCGATCTCGAGGTCGATGGCGCCGGCCCCGCTCTCGGTGATCTTGTCCTGGCCGATGACGATGGTCTGGAACGCCGCGAAGGGCGTGAGGTCGGTGCTGTCGCCCAGCGCCAGGCGGTAGCCGGCCTCGATGTTCGACAGGAACTGGTTCGAATCCGTGTCGGCGGCGGCGAAGCGGTCGATGCCCGGGAAGGAGATCGCCCGGCTCACCGCGCCCCAGCCATGGGCGTAGCCCAGCGCGCCGTCGACATACCAGGCAGCGGGGGAATAGCTGGCGTAGAGGCCGAGGGAGACGGTGGTGAGGTCGCCGTCGCCCGACAGCCCCCGGGTGTTGAAGCTGCTGGTCGACAGGGCCAGCGCCCCGCCGACGGCCAGGGCCTCGTCCAGGCGATGGTCGAAGCCGATGGCGACGCCGGCGGTGTCGAAGTCGACATCATGCGTGTCGGCCTGGCCCGATAGCCGGCCGAAATTGCCCAGGCCGGCGATCCAGGCGTTCGGCGTCCCGGTCCCGCCCGATCCCGTGGCCACCCCGCCGGCCGGCCCGGTTCCGCCGGTGCGGGACTGGCGCATCTGCTGCTGCAGCGTGTTCAGGAAGGCCTGGGCGCCGGCGATCTCGACCGACGGCAGGTCGGCATAGACCTCGCCGTCCAGCTGCTGCAGCGCCGACCGCAGCGGGTCCTGGTCGCCGATGTTCAGCAGGTCGAGGCTGTTGTAGACGTGATCCATGTCGCCGAAGAGCTGCGGCGGCGTGGCCCGGTCCAGGGCCTGGGCGACCGCGCCGGCATTGCCGCCGCCGGCGCGCGGCGCATAGGCCAGGGCCTTGGCGCCGATCAGCTGCTGGTTGGCATAGGCGTCGGCCGGCAGGAATTGCGGGTTGGCGCAGTTCGGGTCGTCGGAGCGCCCGATCAGCAGGGATTGCGCCGTGCCGCCGCCGCCCCAGGGACCGCCGACCGGGATCGACGGCGGGTTGGCCGGGAAGTTGCCCAGGATCGGGGCGCCGGTCCCGGTCAGGATGCAGGTGCCCGCCGGCACCCGGACGATGGTGATGGAATCCGGCAGATACGGCAGGGCCAGCCGGTCCTTGATCTGTGCCGCCGTCAGCCCGCGCACGGTGTCGGAGCCGGCGATGAAGCCGCCGACCGCCCGGGTGGTGCCCTGGGTGTAGACGCGGACATACTGGGTGTCGGCGGTGGTCCGCACCACCGCCGCCTGGGCCGTGTTCACGAAGGATTCGGTCGGCGCGGTGCTGAAGATGTAGCTGTTGGCGTCGGCCCCGGTCCGGACGAAGGGCACCGTCGACCCGTCCCGGCGGAAGACCGGGCCGGTCACCACCACGCCCGGCGGCAGCGGCAGCATCTGCGCCAGCGCCGGAGCCGCATATCCCAGCGCCAGCAGGCCCGACAGGATCAGAACGCTGCGCCGTCCGGCACGTGGGGCCCGGGTCGCGCGCGAGGCGCCTCGCGCGCCTGAGAACAATGGGGTTCCGGTCAAATGCGCCTCCTGAGCCGATACGCCGGCGGCCCGCCCGACCGTCCCGACCATTCAGGCCGCCCAGGTCTTCAGGACCAACATGCTTTGATCAATTCTTCTTTGATAATCGATTTTTCTGCAGAGATGCAGGAAAAAAATCATAGCAATTTATGCTTAATTTCAGTATTTGAATAAATTAATTCTTCAGTTCGCCCGCCCCTCCCCCGTCATTGCGAGGAGGCGCAGCCGACGAAGCAATCCATGCCAGGCGGCGCCATGGATTGCTTCGCTGCGCTCGCAATGACGATGATGGGTGCGAAGAGCCCGCCCACACGGCCAGCCGGCGCGGTCAGGCCAGCTTGCGCTCGCGCCGGATGATGTCGTAGGCGGCGTTGATCCGCGCCATCTTGTCGGTGGCCACGCTGAGGAAGTCCGCCGGCACGCCGCGGGCAATCAGCCGGTCCGGATGGTGCTCGCGGATCAGCCGGCGATAGGCCGCCTTCAGGCTCTCGTCGTCGATCTGCGGCTCGACCCCCAGCACGCCGTAGGGATCGACGTCGCAGCCCGAGCATTCCTCGGCGCACAGCCGGTGGAAATCCGCCGCGGTCAGGCCGAACAACCGGGAGACGGCGCGCAGATACTCCAGCTCCGCCGGCTTCACGTCGCCATCGGCCTTGGCGATGTGGAACAGGCACTGCAGCAGTTCCTCCAGCACCTCCGGCCGGTCGTGGAACATGCCGGCCAGCTGCCGGGCATAGGGCTCGAACCCCGCGGAATCGCGGCGCGCCAGGTTGAACAGGCGCTCGACATTCGGCTCCTCGGCCTCGGGCACGCGGAAGACCTCGCGGAAGGCCGTGACCTCCTCCGCCGTCACCGTGCCGTCGGCCTTCGCCATCTTGGCGCCCAGCGCGATCACGCCGACCGTGAAGGCGATGTGCTGCGTCGCGTCGCCATCGGGCGCCGGCTGGCCGCGATACCAGTCGACGGCATGGCCGGCCACGGCCCCGATCAGGCCGCCGATCGGGCCGCCCATGGCGAGCCCCGCAGCCGCGCCGACGATCTTTCCCCAGACACTCATTCCACCGATCCGCTCGTCGAGACGCCGCCCTCGCCGCCATCATAGCAGCGTCGGGGGCCGGCGCAGAGAGGGCGCGGCGACGCGGGGGCCGGGGACCGCCGCTCAGCTCGCCTCGGCCGGGTTGCGCAGGTAGTAGCGCCGGGTCGGGAACACCGCCTTGATCTGCTCGAACTCCGCGCCCCCGCCGCCACCGCCGCCGGCCGGCTGCTTGGCGGCCGCCGCGTCCAGCAGCTCGATCCGCTCGCGCGTGTCGGGATGCGACGAGAACAGTGAGGTGGTCTTGTCCTCGCCCGGCGGCACCAGCGAATCCAGGGTCTTGAACACCGCCGAGGCCTGGCGCGGGTCGTAGCCGGTGGTGCGGAACACGGCCAGGATATAGGCGTCGGCCTGGCGCTCGTGGTCCCGGGAGTAGCCGGAGGTGATGAGATCCGTGATCGGGCCCTGGAGTTCATCCAGAGCCGCCTTGCTCAGGGGCTCGACCACCCCGCTCAGCGATCCGGCGCTGGCACTGATCTCGGTCTGGGCCACGCCCTTGCCGAACGAGAGAATCTTATCGAGCCGCCCCTTGTCGTCCAGCTCCTGGATCTGGTGGCTCAGTTCGGCATGCCCCATCTCATGCGAGATCACCGCCGCCAGCTCCGTCTCGGTGGCGACGTAGCGCAGCATGCCTTTGTTGATGCCGAGCTTGCCGCCCGGCAGCGACCAGGCGTTGGGGGTGTTGTCGTCCAGCACCGTGATCTCCCAGCGGAACTGGCGCTTGGAGGTCCGGAAGATGGGCTCGGCGAAGCGTCGCACCGCCGACTGGACCCGGGCGTTCGAATAGGACCCGCCGGACGCCGCGATCAGGCGCGGGTAGAGGCCGTCGCCCATGCCCAGTTCCTCGCCCGGCGAGATCTTCTTCGACGTGAACAGCTCATTGGCCGTGTTCATCGCCGAGAGGGGATCGTTGGCATAGTTCTGCAGGGTCTGGCAGCCGCTCAGGGCGAGCGCCGCGAGGCTGGTCCCGGCGCCGGCGAGAAAACCGCGCCGGCGCAGGATCGGATTCCATGAGTCGATCAATGATGCCCCCTCATTTCGTGGTCAGAATATAACTTCGATCCCAATCCGCCGGCGGCGGCGTCTCGGCATAGCCGGCGGCGCGGTCGCGGTAGAGCGCGGCGGCGGGATCCTTGTCCGCCAGCGCTGCGAAGAGGTCGGCCGCCTCGGCGAAGCGGCGGCGGTAGTAGAGGGCGAGCGCGGCGTGAAACCGTCGCACGCCATCGGCCCGCTCGGGGGCGACGTCCCCGGCCAGGCCGATCGCCTCATAGACCTTGACCGGCCGCGCCTTGCCCTTGACCACGAGGTGGTCCAGCCGGCGCATCAGGTAGCGGCGCGGCAGCTGGCGGTAGGTCGCCTCGCCGATCATCAGCTGGCTGCCGTAGAGCTTGTTGGCGCCCTCCAGCCGCGAGGCCAGGTTCACCGCATCGCCCAGCACGGTGTAGTTCAGGCGGGTCGGCGACCCGACATTGCCGACAACCGCGTCGCCGGAATTGATGCCGGCGCGCAGCCCGAGCGGCGGCAGCCCCTGCTCACGCATGAAGCTGTCATTGTAAGCGTCGAGCGCGGCGAAGGCGTCGAGCCCGGCGGCGACGGCGTGTTCGGCGGCATAGGGGTCGGGCAGCGGCGCGCCCCAGATCGCCATCACCGAATCGCCGATGAACTTGTCGACATAGCCGCCATGGCGTTCGACCGAATCCGCGACCCGGGCCAGCAGCCCGTTCACCACCGCGACCAGCCGCTCCGGCTCCTTCTCCAGCCGCTCGCCCAGGCTGGTGAAGCCGACGATGTCGTAGAAGGCGATGGTCACCGGCCGGGTTTCGCCGACCAGGGTCAGCCCGTCGGGGTTCTCGGCCAGCCGGTCGACCAGCGACGGCGCCAGATAGTGCCGGAAGGCGTTGACCACGCGCCGCCGGGTCCGGTCCTCGACCACGAAGCGGTAGACATAGATCGCGGTGAAGGTCAGCGCCCAGGCCAGCAGGATCGGCACCAGCGGCGGGACGATGCCGCTGCCCAGCGCGTGCAGCGACGCGAGCACGGCGACCAGCACGGCCGCGAGCAGCGCCAGCAGGCCCCGGCCTGGCGCCAGCAGGAACAGCAGCGCGCCGAGCACGGTCGACAACATCCCCACCAGCACGGCCGCGGCGGCAGGGTGCAGCATCAGCGGCGCCCGGCCGAGGGCGAAGGTCGTCGCCGCGATGGCATGCACCAGCGTGCCGGCCATGGTCGTCCGCCCCCCGGCGCCGACGCCCGGGCTCAGGGCCGGGCCGCAGCGCGCCGCCGGCTCATGGTCCGACCGTTCCGCCAGCAGCCGGCGCGCGGTGATATGCCGGTCTTCCGTGTCGAGGATCAGACCGACGATGACGATGCGGCCGGCGAATTCGCGGCGGAAGAAGTCGATCTGCTGGCTCTTGGCACAGGCGGCGATATCGGCGAATTCATAGATCGGCAGCTCGCGCGGGGCGATGGTGAAGTCGATCACCGAATCGCCGGCGGGCACGGCATAGCCGGCCCGGGTCGCCAGCTCCGCCGCGAAGCTGCGCACTGTCCCGCCCTGCGTGAGCGGTTGCGTGTCCGGATAGGTCCGCACCACGTTGTCCGGATCGGTCACCAGGTTGATCGGACTCAGATTCTTATCGCCCTCACCGCCCTCCCCGCCGAGCGCGATGACCAGGCCCTGGTCGGGACCCACGATCTGGTCGCCGTAGGGCGCATAGCCCAGCACCACCTTGCCCGCCGGCCCGATGGCGCCCAGCACCTGCCGCAACCTGCGGTCGTATCGGGGCACGAGGTCGGGGTGGTCCAGCGTGGTCGGGAAGATCTCGTCCATCCCGATCACTGCGACGCCGCCGGCGGCCAGCCCGGCCAGAACGTCGCCGAACTGGGGTGTCCACGCCACCTTGGGCCGGTCCTTGAGCGGCGCGGTGCGATAGGTCTCCTCGCGGACCGCCACCACCGCGACGGGCGGGTGAGCCGGCAGCGGCCGGTGGGTCAGGCCGAGGGGCTGGTCGATCCACAGCAGCGGATCGATCCCCAGGCGCTGAAGGAAATCGGCGTTGGGCAGCAGCATGCTGCTGCCCAGGACGGTGCCGATGCCAAGGGCCACGACCATGCGGCGGAACCTGCGCATCCCGTTGTTTCACTGAATCGGGGGCTGGGAGCCCTGCGCCTCAGCGCAGCACGACCATGCTGCCCGCGCCCTTGGCGCCCGGATCGACCGAGAACACCGCCGACAGGCCCGCCGCCTCGATCCTGTAGGGCACGCCGGTCTGCAGCTTCGGCGCGTCGCCGGGATAGCGGAAGCCGCTGCCGCCCTGGCCTTCCCACACCGTCTGCGGCGAGGGCGCGTCCAGCATCACGATGCGGACCGAGCCGCCGGCACCGGAAAACTGCGGCCGGGCGGAAGAGACGGTGGTCTCGTCCCAGAGCTTCGCACTGAACGGAGTTTCGCCCAGCCGGTTGACCCCCGCGCCGGCCTCGGCCGAACGCGCGTTGACCGCGACCCGGTTGACCCCCGCGCCGGCTTCGGACGACCCGGCGTTGAGCGCGACCTGGCTGCGGCTGCAGGACGTGTTGCTGGTCGACACCTGGCCGCCGGCCACGCGGCTGGCCCCGGCACCGATGGTGACGACGCCGCCGCGAATGGTCTCGATGCTGCAGCCCCCGGCATAGGCCAGGGTCAGGCGCCCGCTGCTGCCGAGATTGATGGTCTGGCCGGGATAGACGCTGTCGCCGGTCTCGACATCCGCCCCCGGCGCCCCGCTGATCGCCGTGACCTGCGCCGCAGCGTCACCGCTGGACGCCGGGCTGCCGGAATCGGAACTCGTGACCCCCGGCAAGATGTTGTTCAGAAGTCCCTCGAACTGCGCCGAGGCGCTGGTCGGAACCATGACGGCCGCCAGAGCGGCGGCGACAAGCCACGCTGAAATACGCCTGTTCATATGCATACCCCCCAAACAGAACGTCGACGACGGCAGGTCGCCGGATCGCTTCAATCCAAATCTTGCCCCGACTCCTTGATGGGCACGGGGCATGGCTTTTTCATGACGATTGTAACAAACCTTATGGCAGAACGCCGTTCCGGATTGGAAATGACCCTTTGAGCCCGGCAGCGCTGGCCGCTTGTCGGCTGCCGGATGCCGGCATAAGGTCGACATCCGTTATGTCTGATAATTGAGCCGGATCATGGCCGTCACGCTGTCCCCCCGCCCCGCCCTCGACGACCGTGCCGCCGCCGCCCTGCGCGCCTTGCTGGGCGACCGCTTCTCCACCGCCGCGGCGGTGCGGGAGCAGCATGGCCGGGAAGAGACCTACCACCCCACCATGCCGCCGGACGGCGTCGCCTTCCCGCAATCGACCGAGGAGGTGGCGGCGGTGATGCGGATCTGCGCGCAATATGAGATCCCGGTCATCCCCTACGGCACCGGCACCTCGCTGGAGGGCGGCATCGCGGCGCTGCGCGGCGGCGTCACCATCGACCTCCAGCAGATGAACCGGGTGGTGCGGGTCTCGGCCGAAGACCTCGACTGCACGGTCGAGGCCGGGGTGACGCGCAAGCAGTTGAACGAATATCTGCGCGACACCGGCCTGTTCTTCCCGATCGATCCCGGCGCCGATGCCAGCCTGGGCGGCATGGCCGCGACCCGCGCCTCGGGCACCAATGCGGTGCGCTACGGCACCATGCGCGACAATGTGCTGGGCCTGACCGTGGTGCTGGCCGATGGCCGCATCATCCGCACCGGCGGCCGGGCGCGGAAATCCTCGGCCGGCTACGACCTGACCCGGATGTTCGTCGGTTCGGAGGGCACGCTCGGCATCATCACCGAGGTGACGCTGAAGCTGTACGGCATCCCGGAGGCGATCTCGTCGGCGGTCTGCGCCTTCCCGACCATCGCCGATGCCGTGAACACCGTGATCGCCACCATCCAGCTCGGCGTCCCGGTCGCCCGGATCGAACTGCTTGACGAGGTCCAGATCCGCGCCTCGAACGCCTATTCCAAGCTCGACCTCGAGGTCGCTCCGACCCTGTTCTTCGAGTTCCATGGCACCGAGGCCGGGGTGGCGGAGCAGGCGGAGACGGTCAAGGCGCTGGCCCAGGACCACAATGGCGGCGAGTTCCACTGGGCCACCAAGGCCGAGGACCGCACCCGGCTGTGGGAGGCCCGGCACAAGGCCTACTACGCCGGCATCGCCCTGCGCCCGGGCTGCAGCGGCATGCCGACCGATGTCTGCGTGCCGATCAGCCGCCTCGCCGATTGCCTGGTCGAGACCAAGGCCGACATCGAGGCCAGCGGCATGGTGGCGCCGATCGTCGGCCATGTCGGCGACGGCAACTTCCACACCTGCATGATCCTGAACCCGGACGACCCGGCGGAGATCGCGACCGCCCAGGCCTTCCACGACCGGCTGGTGATGCGGGCGCTGGCGATGGGCGGCACCTGCACCGGCGAGCATGGCATCGGCTACGGCAAGATCCGCTATCTCTCGCACGAGCACGGCGACGCCGTGGCGGTGATGCGGTCGCTGAAGCAGGCCCTCGACCCGGCCGGCATCCTCAACCCCGGCAAGGTCCTGCCGGGGAACTGACTACCCGAAGACGGCCCAGAGCAGGACGAGCACCGCGGCCACGGCGATCAGCGCGATCACCGGGGTGTTGCGTCTCAGCTGGTCGGCGTCATGGTCGGGCGCGCCGCTGGTCACGGCGGCCTGGGTGGCCGGGGGGTCGCTGGCCGGGAACGATTCGTCGATGGCCTCGTCGACCTTGTCGTCCAGCGCCGGCTCGGCCGGACGCGGCTCGGCAGCAGACATCATGGCCTCCCATTGTTGTGTTCTGTCATAACGAACGCTCCGGAGCCGAGTTCCCCCCGGCCCCGTCCCGCCCCTATGATCGCACAATCATGCCCAGGCTGCGCATCCGCATCGACTTCGACCCCTCCGGCACCGACCGCCAGCTCGGCCCCGGCAAGATCGGCCTGCTCGAACATGTCGCCGAGACCGGCTCGATCTCCGCCGCCGGCCGGGCCATGGGCATGTCTTACCGCCGCGCCTGGCTGCTGATCGACAGCCTGAACCGCTGCTTCCGCGAAAAGGTGATCGAGACCCGGCACGGCGGCACCCAGGGTGGCGGGGCCGCCCTCACGCCCTTCGGCGAGGCCCTGGTCGAGGAGTTCCGCGCCATCGAGCAGGAGGCGGCGGCGTCCGTCGCCCGGCGGCTCGCGGCGCTGGAGGCGGCGACGGCGCCGCCGGGCGAGCGCGACCAGCCTGCGGACGCCCCGGGCTAGGCTGCGGCGCGGCAGTGCGCTCGATCGGGCCGCGCCGCCTGCTTTTCATGTGCTCTTTTCATGCATCGAGGCGGACCCTCTCGCCCGGCGCCTGCGGGTATGCGCCGTGCCGGGGCAGGCCGACATCCTCGGCCTCCGAATCCCATTCGTCGTCACGATGCCGCGACGCGAACGCCGCGCCCACCGCGACCCCGATCGAAGGGCCGATGGCGGCCCAGAGGATGAGGGCGGTGATCACGGCCATTGCCCCTTCGATCCGCATCGCCCGCCCGGCCGCGCCGCGGCCGGGAGAGGCTGTTCGACGGCCCGGCCGGGCGGCTGTCGCCAGGATTCGGCATAGGGATAGGCCGGAATGGGCCACCCGCATTCGGGCGGCGGCGTCTCGTCGTCATCCTGCGATCCGACAAGGATGCCCACCATGAACGCCAGAAGCGGTCCGATGGCGGCCCAGATCATCAAGGCGACCGTCACGGCCGCCCATCCTTTCTGTCCGAGGCCGGCGATCTGAAAAGCGGCCTGCCACGGCGAACGGCCGGTCCGTCGGCGGCAGGAAGACGCGACCGCAGGTAGAGTTCGAGCCACGGCAGGATGGCCAGGATCGGTTGAAGCATCGCCTCTCTCCTCAAGGAAATTGCGACAGCTGGCTGATGGGAAACTGCGACAGCAGGCGGATGACCGCGTCCATGAGCGCCAGTCCAAGGGCGGTCATGAAGGCGACCGCGATGACGGCCGCCGTGGCGCGCCGGCGCCTGTCCCTGTCGGTCACCGGCGGATCTTCGGCCGGTTTGTCGCCGACTGACGGCCCCGGCGAGGTGGCCCGTGGCTTGCGCGGGGCGATCGGTTCCGACAACGGCATGGGCCGCGCTCCTCGTTTGTGGGAATTTATCCCACAAACTTGAGTGGGTGTTTTTCCCACGTCAAATGAAAACCCGTCCATGTGGGTGTTTTTCCCACGAATCATCATGCTAGGATCGCGCCCGAACCGTCACTTGCGACCAGATGCTCCCCTCCTCCCCGCCGCCTGCCCCGGATGCCCTGCTCAAGCCGCTCGCGCGGCTGCTGCGGCCCTTGATCCGCCTGCTGATCCGCAGCGGCGTGACCTTTCCCGTGCTGGCCGACCTGTTGCGCAGCCTCTATGTCGAGGTCGCCGCCCGCGATCTCCTGACCGAACCGAAGGCACAGACCGACAGCCGCATCAGCCTCCTCACCGGCGTGCATCGAAAGGAGATCCGCCGGCTTCGGACGCAGCAGACCGCGCCGGACGACGGCACGCCGCCGGTGGTGACCCTGAGCAGCCAGATCATCGCCCGCTGGCTCGGCGGATCGCCCTATGCCGATGAGCAGGGCCGGGCGCTGCCCCTTCCGCGGATTGCCCGCTCAACCGGCGAAGCGTCCTTCGAGGGGCTGGTCGAATCGGTGACGCGGGACGTGCGTCCCAGAACCGTGCTCGACGACTGGATCGGCCAGCACATCGTCTTCCTGGACGGCGAGGGCCGCGTCTGCCTTGACGCCGCCGCCTTCATCCCGCGGCCGGGCGGGGAGGAGCAGCTCTTCTACTTCGCCCGGAATCTGCATGATCACATCGCCGCCGCGACCGAGAATGTGGCGGCGGCCGGACCGGCGCCATTCCTCGATCGCAGCATGCACTACGATCGACTGCGTCCAGAAACGGCCGCGCAGCTGGAGACCACGGCCCGCGAAGCGGCGCAGCACCTGCTGACGGATGTCAACCGCATCGCGCAGGAGATGGCCGACGCGGATGACAGGGCGATGCCGCCTGCCTCGGGGGCGCCGCTGCGCCGGATCAACCTCGGTGTCTACGTGTATGTCGAAGACGATCCCAACGACGAGGAGAAGGCGCAGTGATGCGTCGCGCGCACATCCTGGCCCTCGTCCTGCTGGCGTCCTGCACGTCGGCCGGTCCCGGCAGCCGCCCGACCGGCCCCGGGGCTGCCGGCGGACCGGCGACCAATGCGCCGGGATCGACGCAGGCCATCGCCGAACGGGGCGTGGGCGGGACCGGCATCGCGCCGCGGGATGCGGTGGCGGATCGCGGCATGGGGGGCACCGGCATCGTCGGCGTGGTCACCGGCTTCGGCAGCATCTGGGTGAACGGCATCGAGGTGGAGTTCGATCCGAACACGCCGGTGCAGGTCGACGGGCGACCGGCGCGGAGCCATGCGCTGCAGGTCGGGCAGGTCGCGGTGATCACCGCCACGGGCAGCGGTGCGCATCTGAAGGCCAGCGCCATCGCCATCCGCCACGAGGTCGCCGGCCCGGTGGAAGCCGTCGACGCGACCGGCACCGTCCTCCGTGTCTCCGGGCAGCGCGTGCGCCTGACCGACGCCGTCTGGGGCGACAGCACCCCGCAGCCGGGTGACTGGGTGGCGGTGAGCGGCTTCGCCGAGCCCGATGGCGGAATCGTCGCGACCCGGATCGACAAGCGTGATCCCGGCCGCATCGTCGTGCACGGATCGCTGTCCGGCAGCGCCGCCGCGCCGCACATCGGCACCCTCGCATTGCGGCCGACGACGCGCCTGTCCACCCATCTGGGGAAGGACGTGACGGTATCGGGACGATACGTGGATGGCATGCTCGTGGCCGACGACGTATCGCAGGATGCCCTGGCGACCGACCCCGCGGGATGGTTCGACCGGTCGGTGAGCCGGCTCGTCATCGAATCCTACGCCGATGCCGGCCGCCGCGAATTCGGCTGGGGCCAAGGCCTGGATGCCGCCGCCGCGGGAATTCTCGGATCGCTGGGCACCCAGCCGCAGCGCGTGATCATCGAATTCCAGCGACGACCCGGCGGCGGCCTGGATGCGGTCGGACTGCGCAGCACCATCGGCCGCACCGGAACGGCACCCGAACCCCCGCGCGCTATCGGCGACGAGCGGCAGCGTTTCCAAGGCTCGACCGGACCGGACGGCAGGCAGACTCCCCCGGGGAGCCGCGATCAGAGCAGCGCGGCACCGGCGGGGCCGACCGCCGGGCGGCCGCCCGGCGGTTCGGATCTGGCCTACAGGCGGTCGGATCCGATGTTCGGATCCGGTTGCGGCGGTGGAGGCATGCCGGGCGGCGGATGCGCGCCGGCCGGGTCGTTCGGCCGCGGCCGCCATGGCGGGCCCGGCGGGTGAGCGTCCAAGCCCTCCGGACCAGCCCCCTTCAGCCCCGCGCCGCCTCGCGGCCGATCAGCTTCAGCCGCAGCCATTTCGACAGGGTGTCGATCACGGCCACTGTCACCAGCACCAACACCAGGATGAAGGCGACCTGGTCCCAGGCCAGGATCTTGATGCGTTCGGAGATCTGCAGCCCGATGCCGCCGGCGCCGACGATGCCGAGGATCGTGGCCGAGCGGGTGTTGGATTCGAAGAAGTACAGCGCCTGCGACAGGAACAGCGGCATCGCCTGCGGCAGCACGCCGAAGCGCAGCACCGCCAGGTTCGACGCGCCGGTCGAGCGCACGCCGTCGATCTGCTTCTTCTCCGCCGTCTCGATCGCCTCGGCGTAGAGCTTGGACAGCGAGCCGATGTCGGAGACGCAGATGGCCAGGATGCCGGCCAGCGGGCCCAGCCCGACCGCGCGCACGAACACCAGGGCCCAGATCAGCTGGTCGACGCCGCGCAGACCGTCGAACAGCCGGCGGAAGCCGAAGCGCAGGACGCCGAGCGGCATGATGTTGCGGGCACCGAGGAAGCCGAGCGGGATGGCGATCACCGAAGCGATCAGCGTGCCGATGAAGGCCATGGCGATGGTCTGGCCCAGTGCGGCGAAGATCTCGCCGTACTCCCAATCGGCCATGCCGTGCCAGGAGACCATCTGGCCGATGATGACGAACAGCCCGTTGGGGCTGACCAGCCCGCCATAGAGCCGGGCCGGCGAGACATTGAAATACCAGAAGAGGTAGCCGAGATAGACCAGCGCCAGCAGGAGCAGCGCGGCGCGGACCAGGCGCTCGCCCATCGGCCGGCCGAAGGCCCGCGGCAGGGCGGCGCGGGCATGGTCGACATCGATCGGACGAATCCGAGCAAAGCGGGCCCCCATCAATGCGCCTCCCGCGAGATGAAGACC
The DNA here is from genome assembly GCF_031453975.1 of Inquilinus ginsengisoli. NCBI lineage: Bacteria > Pseudomonadati > Pseudomonadota > Alphaproteobacteria > Rhodospirillales > Rhodospirillaceae > Inquilinus > Inquilinus ginsengisoli. The sequence continues at coordinate 506,998 of NZ_JAVDPW010000001.1, read as the reverse complement.
GAGCGCAGCCGTTCGGAGCCGAGATCGATCAGCGTCACCGCCGCCACGATCATCAGCACCAGGGCGCTCAGCTCCTCGTAATAGTTGAAGCTGACGATATAGTAGAGCTCCTGCCCGACGCCGCCGGCGCCGACGAAGCCGAGCACCGAGGCCGAGCGGATGTTGATCTCCAGCCGCAGCAGCACATAGGACAGGAAGTTCGGCAGCACCTGCGGCAGCACGCCGAAGCGCATGATCTGGACCCAGGTGCCGCCGGCGGCGCGGATGCCCTCCAGCGGCTTGTCGTCGACCGCCTCGTTGACCTCGGAGAACAGCTTGCCCAGCGCGCCGGTGGTGTGCACCGCCATGGCCAGGATGCCGGCCAGCGGCCCGACGCCATAGGCCCAGACGAAGCACAGCGCGTAGACGATGTCCGGCACGCTGCGGCAGATCTCGAGGAAGCGGCGGCTGAGATGGTAGATCCAGTGGCTGCGCACCAGGTTGCGCGAGGCCGGGAAGCTGAGCAGCAGCGCGGCCACTGCCCCCAGCACCGTGCCCATGATCGCCATCTGGGCGGTCTCGAACAGCAGCACGGCGTAGCTGCCGGCGCGGTAGTACCAATAGGCGACCGAGCCCTGGGTCTTGCTGTCGGACAGCAGGTCGGCCCAATGCAGCGTCGGCAGGGTGCGCTGGAAGTATTCGCCGATCCACGGCAGGCCGGCGGCCAGCTTGGACGGGAAGAACTGCCCGACATATCCCCCGACCAGCACGGCGGCGAGGAACAGTGCCAGCCCGACCAGGGTGGCACGGCGACGCTGGCGCGCCAGGGCCCGGCGCCCGGCCTCGAAGGCCGCGACCGGGTCGGAAGGTCGGGTTTCGGTCAAAATGGTCATCAATGATCCGTAGGTTGGGTTCGCGACCGCGAACCCAACAGTGTTCCGGCGGCGCAATGTTGGGTTCGCCCGAGGACGAACCCAACCTACGGGTTGATCAGCTGCGGCGCGCGGTCGCCTCGGTCTCGCGCATCTTGATGATGGCCGAGAAGAAGTCGTTGGTGACCGGAGCGAAGCCGGAGCCCGTGCCCTTCTCCACCGCCTGGTAGATGTCCGGATGGTCGACCGGCAGCTTGGTCAGGAACTCCAGCATGTCCTTGCGGAAGGCTTCCGGCAGGGCGGTGCGGGTGGCCCAGGGGCCGTTCGGGATCAGCGTCGACTGCCACAGGATACGGAGATCCTTCATGTCGAGCATCTTCTTGTCGACCATGCTGCGCAGCGCGCCGCGGCTGTAGCCCACCGCCGGGTCGCCCTGGCCGGAGATCCAGGTTACGCCGGCGTCGTACTGGCCCTTCATCACCGCGACCACGCCCTGCTCATGCCCGCCGGCAAAGTTGGTCGAGCCGAAGAACTTGGCCGGGTCGAAGCCCTGGTCCTTGAGCTGGAAGTTCGGGATCAGGTAGCCCGAGGTCGAGTTCGGGTCGGCGAAGGCCAGGGTCTTGCCCTTGAGGTCCTCGATCTTCTGGTAGGGGCTGTCGGACTTGACGTAGAGCACCGAGAAATAGCCGGTCGACCCGTCGTCTTCCTTGGTCACCACCAGCGGCTCGACGCACTTGCAGTCCAGCCACAGGCCGGCATAGCCCGAGGCGCCGAATTCGGCGAGGTCGAGCTGGCCCGCCGCCATGCCCTGCATGACGCCGGCATAATCGGACGCCGGGTAGAGTTCGACCTTCACGTTGAAGGTGCTCTCGAGCAGCTTCTCGAAGCCGTCGTAGCGCGCCAGCCGGTCGGCATCGGCCTCGCCGCCGAGGATGCCGACGCGGATGACCGGAACGTCCTTCTTCCAGCTCGGATCGGCCGCCGAGGCGGTGCCGGCCAGGCCGGCGAGAGCGATGGCGGCCGTGGCCGCTGCGAGGATCGTGCGCCGCATGAACATGGGTCTACCCCTTTCCAGTGCATTGTGATTGGACGCCCGGCGCCGCGCCGGGCGCCGTCCGGCTGGAGCTCAGGCCGGGACCAGCTCGCGCTCGCCGGTCCTGGGCTCGATCGCGGTCGAGGTGATGCGCTCGTCGAAGGCCTCGCGCATTCCGTCGACCCCGTAGATCTGCTCGACCACATCCATGGTCAGCGCCTCGGGGGCGCCGTCGAACACCACGCGGCCCCTGGCCATGCCGACCACCCGGTCGCAGTAATGCCGGGCGGTGTCGAGGGTGTGCAGGTTGACCAGGACGGTGATGCCGTCCTCGCGGTTGATGGCGCGCAGCGCGTCCATCACGATCTTGGCGTTGCGCGGGTCGAGCGAGGCGATCGGCTCGTCCGCCAGCAGCACCTCGGGCTCCTGCAGCAGGGCGCGGGCGATGGCGACGCGCTGCTGCTGGCCGCCCGACAGGGTGTCGGCCCGCTGCAGCGCCGCCGGCGCCATGTCCAGCCGGTCGAGCGCCTGGATGGCGAAGGCCCGCTCGCGCTCGCCGAACTGCTTCAGCAGCGACGGCAGCGTCCAGTGATAGGCGATGCGGCCGAGCAGCACGTTGGTCAGCACGTCGAGCCGGCTGACCAGGTTGAACTGCTGGAAGATCATGGCGCAGCGCGCCCGCCATTCGCGCAGCGCCCGCCCCTTCAGCCGGGTGACGTCGACGCCGTCGAACAGGATGCGCCCGCCGCTGGGGTCGGCCAGGCGGTTGACCAGCCGCAGCAGGGTCGACTTGCCGGCGCCGGAGCGGCCGATCACGCCGACCATCTGCCCCGGGGCGATCGTCAGGCTGACGTCGTCGACCGCGTTCACCGCGCGATAGCTCTTGGTCAGTCCTTCGATCACAAGCTCGGCCATATGGCACACTCCGGTCCGGTCACGGGCAGCGCCGGCCTCGGGAGGCGGACCGGCGACCGTCATCGGCGTGTGTGGCCTAGCAAGGGGAGGTTACAGTCGCGTGATCCCCCTGTGTCGATTCCGTGAATGCAGCCAAGCCTCTGCCCGGGTTGACCTTTTGTCGCAAACGGGCTTGGGTGGCCGCCAAGACGTCCAATCATCAGACGATTCGTGGGAGCCAAACGCCTTGCCCGAGTCCCGTCCGCAGACGATCGCCAAGATCACTTGGCGGCTGATGCCGTTCCTCGGCCTCCTGTACCTGATCGCCTATATCGACCGGCAGAATGTCGGCTACGCCAAGCTGCAGATGGTCGGCGACCTCGGCATCAGCGAGACCGCCTATGGCCTGGGCGCGTCGCTGTTCTTCATCGGCTACTTCCTGTTCGAGGTGCCGTCGAACGTCATCCTGGCCCGGGTCGGCGCCCGGCGCTGGCTGGCGCGGATCATCTTCACCTGGGGCCTGGTCACCCTGGCGCTGGCCTTCACCCAGAACGCCACGATGTTCTACGTCCTGCGCTTCCTGCTGGGCGTCGCCGAGGCCGGCTTCTTCCCCGGCGTGCTGTTCACCCTGACCCTGTGGTTCCCGCAACAGTTCCGCGGCCGCATGATCGGGCTGTTCATGGCCTGGAGCGCGGTCGCCAACGCGGTCGGTTCCACTGTCGGCGGCGCGCTGCTGGACCTCGACGGCATGCTCGGCCTCAAGGGCTGGGAATGGGTGTTCATCGCCACCGGCATCCCGGCCGTGGTGATGGGCGTGGTCACCTATTTCTTCCTACCCGACAGCCCGGAGAAGGCAACCTTCCTGGACAGTTCGGAGAAGACCTGGCTGCGCGACGTGCTGGCGCGCGAGAACGCGGAAGGCAAGGTGCAGCACGGCAACCCGTTCGCCGCCCTGCTCGACGGCCGGGTGCTGCTGCTGGCGGTGTTCTACGTCGCCTTCCCGCTCGGGGCCTATGGCCTGAGCTACTGGCTGCCGACCGTGGTGCAGGGCTTCGGCGTGTCGAACACCGTCAACGGCCTGCTGAACATCATCCCCTGGGTCTGCGTCGCCGCCGCGCTGTGGTGGGTGCCGCGCAACGCCGCCCGCACCGGCGACCAGACCTGGCACATCGTGATCCCGGCGCTGGTCGCCGCGGCCTGCCTGGCGCTGAGCGTGGTGGTGCCGGGCAATGCCGCCAAATTCGCCCTGCTCTGCGTCGCAGCGGCCGGCATCTTCGCGCCGCAGCCGGTGTTCTGGTCGCTGCCGCCGACCTTCCTGACCGGCGCCACCGCGGCGGCCGGCATCGCCGCGATCAATTCGGTCGGCAATCTCGGCGGCTTCATCGCCCAGAACGCGGTGCCCTGGATCGGCGACGCCACCGGCAGCAAGCTGGCGCCGATGTGGTTCCTGGCCGCCAGCCTGGTGGTCGGCGCGCTGATGACCTTCGTCGTCCAGGCCGCGCTGCGGCGGCCGAGGGCGGGGTAGCCGCTCAGGCCCCTCGGAACCGCGGCGGGCGGCGCTCCGCGAAGGCGGCCTGGCCTTCGCGGAAATCGGCGCTGCGATAGGCGGCGTCGACCAGCGCCGCCGTCTCGGCCGTGTCGGCATCGGCGCCGGCCATCATCGCCTCGACCATCCGCTTGGTGGCCCGCAGGCTCAGCGGCGCCCGCTCGGCCAGGGTGCGGGCATAGTCCAGCGCCACGGCCTCGACCGCGTCGTCGGGCAGCACCCGGTCGACCAGGCCGATGGCCAGCGCCTCGGCCGCATCGAGCAGCCGGCCGGAGAACAGCATGTCCTTGGCCCGGGCCGGCCCCACCGTGGCGACCAGCCGGCGGGTGTCGGCGAAGCTGTAGGCGAGGCCGAGCCGCGACGGGGTGATGCCGAGCCGCGCGGGGGCGCCGGCGAAGCGCAGGTCGCAGGCCAGGGCCAGGCCGCAGCCGCCGCCGACGCACAGGCCGCGAACCAGGGCGATGCTCGGCCGGTCGAGGCTTTCGACCGCGTGCAGCGCCGCCCGCACCGCCGCGTTGTAGGCCTGGGTCGAGGCCTCGTCGGCAAACACCGTGCCGAATTCATGGATGTCGGCGCCGGCGGAGAAGGCCTGGCCGCCCGCGCCTTCGACGATCACCGCCGCGACCTCGGGGTCGGCATCGATCTCGGCGCACAGCCCGGGCAGCGCGCGCCACATCGCGGCGCTGATCGCGTTGTGGCGCGCCGGCCGGTCCAGCACCAGCCGCGCCAGCCTTCCGTCGCGAAACCATCGGATCGGGGTGTCGGTCATCGGGTCCTCGCCACAGGGCCGGCGAGTGTGTCACCGCGCGACCGCGCCGGGCAATCCCGGGCGGCGCTGAAGTGACACGCCGCCCCCTCCCCCGTCATTGCGGGCGCAGCGAATCCATCCATCGGGCAGCCCATAACGGCGCCATGGATTGCTTCGTCGGCTTCGCCTCCTGGCAATGACGAAGGGGGGCCACCGCATCCGCGCCTCATCGCTTGACTCTTCGTCGCCCATAAATGAGAATGAACGTTCATTCTCACCGAGACCGACCCATGCCCGACGCCGCCCCCCTGTCCCGCCGCGAGGAGAAGCAGCAGCGCATCCTGGAGGCCGCCGCCGACTGCTTCGCCCGGCGCGGCTTCCACGGCACCGGCATGGCCGAGATCTGCGAGGCGGCGGGAATGAGCGCCGGCAACCTCTACCGCTACTTCCCGAGCAAGGAGGCGATGATCTGCGCCCTGGTCGACGTCGAGCGGGAGGAGACGGCGGCGCTGTTCCGGGCGGTGGAGGACACCGACGATCCGCTGGCCGCCATCACCACCCTGCTGGTGCGGTTCCTGACCCTGACCGCCGATGCCTCGGGCCACCGGCTGTGGCTGGAGATCCTGTCGGAGGCGGTGCGCAACCCGCGGGTCCAGGCGGTGCTGGACCGCGGCGACCGCGAGATCCGCGCCGCGCTGGCCCATCTGATCGGCCGCGCCGCCGCCTGCGGCCAGGCCGACCCGGCGCTGGACGGCGACGCCGCCGCGGTCTGGCTGCTGGCCCTGACCGACGGCTTCAGCGTCCGGATCGCCACCGACCCGGCCTATGACATCGCCGCCGGCCTCGCCGCCCTGCCCCAGCTGATCCGCCGCTGCCTTGCCCCAGGTGTGACCCCATGACTGCCCATCCTAATCGCTGGGCCATCCTGCCCGTCGTCTCCGTCGCCCTGCTGCTGGTCGCGATCGACGCCACGGTGCTGCACATCGCGGTGCCGACGCTGACCCTGGCCCTGGGGCCGAGCGCGACGCAGCTGCTGTGGATCATCGACATCTACCCGCTGCTGATGGCCGGGCTGCTGCTGGCCGCCGGCACGCTGGGCGACCGCTTCGGGCACAAGCGGATGCTGCTGCTGGGGCTGGGGCTGTTCGCCCTGGCCTCGGCCGCCTGCGCCTTCGCCCCCGGCCCGGCCTGGCTGATCGCCGGCCGCGCCTTCCTGGCCTTCGGCGGCGCGATGATGATGCCGGCGACGCTGTCGATCATCCGGCTGGTGTTCGACGACCCGCGCGAACGGGCGACGGCGATCGGGGTGTGGGGCGCCGTCGCTTCGGGCGGCGCCGCCTTCGGGCCGGTGGTCGGCGGCGCGCTGCTGGAGCATTTCTCCTGGGGCGCGGTGTTCCTGATCAACGTGCCGATCATCCTGGTCGCCCTGCCCTTCGCCGCCTGGCTGGTGCCGGGCCGGCGCGACGACCGCGGCGGCCATCCCTGGGACCTGCCCGGCCTGGCCATGGCCATGGTCGGGGTGATGGCCTTGGTCTATGCGGTGAAGCAGAGCACGCATGAAGGCGCCGACCCGTGGCTGGCGGCCGCGATCGCGGTGGTGGGCGCGGTGCTGGTGGCCGGCTTCCTGCGCCGCCAGGCCCGGGCCGCGGCGCCGATGATCGACCTCAGCCTGTTCCGCAACCCGGCCATCGCCATCGCCCTCACCTCGGCCATGGTGGCGATGATCGCGGTGGTCGGCTTCGAGCTGCTGCTGAGCCAGCAGCTGCAGCTGGTGCTGGGCCTGTCGCCGCTGCAGGCCGGGCTGCGGCTGGCGCCGGTGCCGCTGGCGTCGTTCCTGGCCTCACCCTTCGCCGGCCGGCTGGCCCACCGCTTCGGCTTCCGCGTCACCGCCACCGCCAGCTTGGGCCTGTCCGCCGCCGGCTTCGCCGCGGTCGGGCTGCTGCCGCCGGGCGAGGTCTCGGCGGCCACGGTCGCCGCCTTCATCGCCATCGGCGCCGGGCTGGGGGCGGCGATGACCGCGGCCTCGACCACGGTGATGAACAGCGCCCCGGCGCACCAGGCCGGCGCCGTCGCCTCGGTCGAGGAGGTGGCCTATGAGCTGGGCGGCGGTCTCGGCGTCGCCCTGTTCGGCAGCCTGATGACCGTGCTGTACCAGCGGCTGATGGCCCTGCCGCCGATGTTGGAGGCCGCGGTGCCGGCGGCGCGCCGGTCGATCGGCGAGGCGCTGATATCGGCGGAATCCCTGGCGGCGCCGGACTCCGGCCTGGTCGCCGCGGCGGCGCGGGGCGCCTTCTCCGCCGCCTATCAGGGCGCCGCCCTGGCCGCGGCGGCGCTGCTGGCCGCCACCGCCCTGGCCGCGCTGGTCGTCCTGGCCCGGCGGCGGGCGGCACCGCAACCGGGGTGAGCGCGCCCGGCTATGCCGGCTTGTTGGCGAAGGCCTCGGAGCAGTAGACCGTGTTGCCGCCGGCGAAGACGAAGAACACCACGTCGCGGTCGTTGGTCAGGGCCGTCACGGTGCAGGTGACCGGCACGGCTTCGGCGTCCTTCACCGTCTTGCTGTCATGGCGCTCCCAGACCAGCTTGCGCCCGCCCTCGGGCGTGGCGGTCTCGTGGTCGGGCGGCCCGAGCCCGGCGATCATCTCGGCCGAGGGGTGGTCCTGGTAGGGCGCGATCTGCTGGCCGAAGACCTCGCGGGCGGCGGAGGTCACGCCCTCCACCGTCTGCGGCTCGGCGCAGGCGGCCAGGGCCAGCATCAAGACGACGGCGGAAGCTGTTCTGAGGGACGGCACGCATATCCTCCGGCGACCATGGATCACGACGGTCGCATCGCGATGCCTGTTCCAGCGTGTACACGCTGCTGGGCCGGATGGTCCAGGGGGTCGCCGCCTGCCTACAGCCGTTCCAGCCCGAAGCCATCCAGGTCGCGGTCGGGCATGGCGGAGCGCGACAGCACGTAGATCACGTGGAACGGCCCGTCATCCGGCGCCCTGGCCACCGGCCGGCGGGTGACGGCGAAGCCGGCGGCGCGGGCGCGGTCGACGAAGCCCGGATCCTCGAAGGCCGACCACAACAGCAGGACCCCGTCCGGTTTCAGCCGGGCCGCGAAGGCCGCCAGCCCGGCGGAAGAGTACAGCGCCGAATTCCCCGCCGCCGACAGCGGCTGGGGCCCGTTGTCGACATCGAGGACGATGGCGTCCCAGGCGCCCTCCCCCGCCAAGGCGAGGACGTCGCCGTGGCGGATCCGGACATGGTCGGGCAGCGCATCGAACAGCCGCCGGCCGGTGTGGCGGTCGAACCAGCGGATCACCGCCGCCGACAGCTCGGCCACGGTCACCCGCCCGGCCCCGCCGAGGTGCCGGACCAGGCTGGCCAGGGTGAAGCCGAGGCCGAGGCCGCCGACCAGGATGTCGGGATCGGGGCTGCGCGCCAGCCGGGCGGCGAGTTCGCCCAGGATGTCCTCCGACTGATGGAACGCGCCGTTCATCAGCTCCCAGCCGTCCACCCGGATCATGTGGATGCCGTCGCGCTCATACAGGTCGAACACCGTGCCGTCCTGCGTCGCGCTGTCGAGATGAATCCAGGCCATCGCACCCTCTCCTCCGATCGGAGAGTTGTCGCCGATTCCGGCGGCCGGCGCATCCATCCAGATGCGTCAGAACCCTTCGCGGTACGGCCGCAGATCGACCTCCTGGGTCCAGGCTGAGCGGGGCTGGCGGTGGATCTGCCAATAGGTCTCGGCGATGGCGTCGAGGCCCAGCAGCCCGTCCTCGCCGCGCTCCTCCACCACCCCGGGCCGCGCCCGGCGCAGGCGGTCGCCGTCGATGCCGCCATCGATCACGACATGGGCGACATGGAGACCCAGCGACCCGTATTCCCGCGCCATGCTCTGGCCGAGCATGCGCAGGCCCGCCTTGGCCGCGGAGAAATGGGCATAGCCCGGCTTGCCGCGCAGGCTGGCCGAGCCGCCGGTGAACAGAACCGTGCCGCGGCCGAGCGGCACCATCCGCCGCGCCGCCTCGCGCCCGACCAGGAAGCCGGCGAAGCAGGCCACCCGCCAGAACTGCTCGAACTGGTCGGCCGAGATCTCGCGGAAGTCGATGCGCTGGTTGTTGCCGGCGTTGAACACCACCAAATCGGCCGGGTCGCGCCCCTCGCCCGGCGCCATGGCGCGGTCGAACAGGCGGACCACCAGATCCTCGCGGGTCAGCTCGACCAGCGCGACCTCGGCGCTGCCACCGGTCAGCCGGATCGCCTCGGCCACCCGCTCGATCCGTTCCGGCGACCGGCCGGCGACCAGCACGTGGTAGCCCTCGGCGGCGAAGCGGCGGCACAGCGCGGCGCCGAGGCCGAGTTCGGCCCCGACACCGGCGATGACGGCGGTCGGGCGGCTCATGGCTGGCCTCCCCGTCCGCGGAACCAGGCGCCGGAGCCGATCGCCGCCAGCAGCAGCACGCCATAGGCGACCAGGCCGAGCGACAGCGCCGCGAACAGCCCGTCCAGCGACCCGGTCAGGCGCAGCGCCAGCCAGCCGCCGACCAGCACGATGGCGATGCGCAGGCAGCCGCCCAGCAGCGGCCAGAACAGCCGGCCCGCGCCCTGCGAGGCGAAGTAGAGCGACAGGCCCATGCCGAAGAAGCCATAGGCCGGGCCGACGATGCGGAGATAGGCGCTGCCGGTCTCCAGCATCCGGGCGTCGGTGCTGAACAGCGACAGCCAGGCCTGCGGCCAGATCGCGGCGGCAAGTCCGATGGCCTCGGTCACCGCGAAGGCCATGGCCGCGCCGGTCAGGGCGATGCGCAGCGCCCGGTCGCGCTGGCCAGCGCCGATATTGGTGCCGACCAGCGCCAGCACCGGCGCGCCGAGGCCGAAGACCAGCGGGATCAGCAGGTACTCCAGCCGCGCCCCGGTGCCGAAGCCGGCGACGGCGTCGACCCCCGCGGTCGCCGCCACCAGCGAGGTGGCGAAGACGATGGCGATGTTGGTCTGCACCGAGGTGATGGCGCCGACCGTGCCGATCCCCAGGATGCCGCGGAACAGCGGCCAGCGCAGGCGCGACCGGCGCAGCCGCGCCAGGTTCCGCCCCGACAGGATGTACCAGCCCAGCACCGCGGTGCCGGCGAGGTAGTAGATCACCACTGCGACGCCGCCGCCGGCGATGCCCAGGGCGGGGAACGGCCCGATGCCGAAGATCAGCAGCGGCGACAGCGGCACCAGGAACACGACGCCGCCGCAGGTCACCAGGGCCGGCACCAGCATGTTGCCGGTGCCGCGGATCACGCTGGCCAGCCCGTTCATCAGCCACAGCAGGACGCAGCCGGCGAAGACGACGTTGGAGTAGAGCAGCGCGGCCTCGAGCTCGCCCCCGCCGCCGCCGAGCAGGCGATAGATCGGCCGGCCGAACACCAGCATCACCGTCGCGAACACCAGGCCGAGCACGATGTTGATCACCACCGCGTGCAGCACCAGCGCGTCGGCCTCGTCGCGGCGGCCGCCGCCGATCGCCCGGGCGATCAGCGAGGCGATGCCGCCGCCGATGGAGCCGGCCGACAGCATCTGCATCAGCATGACCGGGGGGAACACCAGGGCCATGCCGGCCAGGGCGTCGGTGCCGAGATGCGACACCCACCAGGTCTCGATCAGCCCGGTCGAGGCCTGGGCCAGCATCACCAGCACGTTCGGCCAGGCCAGCCGCAGGATGGTCGGCACGATCCGCCCCTGCAGCAGCATCAGCGTGCGGGCGCTGTGGACGACCGGGGGCGGGGGCCCAGCCGGCGCCGCGACCGCTGTCGCGGCGCCGCTGGCGGCGTCGACCGTCACGGAAGCATCAATGCGCATCGGCCGAGGGTCCTTTGGGGGGCGCAACCTTGCGCATCAGGGGCACGGTGACGGTGGCGATCGCCAGGCAGGCGAACAGCACCATGAAGGCGTCGGAATAGGTCAGGGTCTGGGCTTCGCGCATGGTCAGCGACCACAGCAGCTGCAGCGCCGCCTGGTGGCCGCGCTGGGCGTCGCCACCCAGCGCCGCGGTCTGGGCCACGGTGACCTGCTGCAGCAGTTGGGTCATCGCCGGGTTGGCCGGGGTCAGGTTTTCGGCCAGGCGCAGGAAGTGCAGGTTGGTGCGGTCGTTCAGGATGGTGGCGCAGCCGGCGATGCCGATGGCGCCGCCCAAATTGCGCATCAGGTTGAACAGGCCGGAGGCCAGCTTCAGCCGGTCCGGCGCCAGCCCGCCCAGGGTCAGCGTCACCGTCGGCGCCACCGCGAATTGCTGGGAGAAGCCGCGCAGAGCCTGGGGCAGCAGCAGCTCGCGCCAGCCCCAGTCATGGGTGATCGGGGTGAAGTTCCACATCGACACGGTGAAGCAGGCCAGGCCGAACATCAGCAGCCAGCGCAGGTCGATGCGGCGGGCGCACCAAGTGTAGACCGGGATCGCCATCACCTGGAACACGCCGGTCGAGAACACGGCCAGGCCGATCTCGAGCGCGCTGAAGCCGCGGACCCGGCCGAGGAACAAGGGCGTCAGGTAGATGGTCGAGAACAGGCCGATGCCGGTGACGAAGGAGAAGAAGCAGCCCAGCGCGAAGTTGCGGCTCTTCAATGCCCGCAGGTCGACCACCGGCCGTTCGAAGGTCAGGCTGCGCCAGATGAAGAGGATCCCGCTGATGCCTGCGATCCAGGCGGTGGCGCGGATGGTGTCGTCGCCGAACCAGTCCCAGCGCGGCCCCTCCTCCAGCGTGTATTCGAGGCAGCCGAGGAACAGCGCCATCAGCACCATGCCGGGATAGTCGGCGCCGCGCAGCAGCGACAGGTCGGGCTTGTCGATCCGCACCAGCAGCGGCACCGCCACGGTGATGAAGATGCCGGGCACCAGGTTGACGAAGAACAGCCAGTGCCAGGAGTAGTTGTCGGTGATCCAGCCGCCGATGGTCGGCCCCAGCGTGGGCGCCAGCGACGACAGCGCGCCGATGGTGGCGGCGGCCACCACCACCTTGGGGCCCTTGAAGAAGGCGAAGGCCGCGGTGAACACGGTCGGGATCATCGAGCCGCCGAGGAAGCCCTGCAGCGCCCGGAACGCGATCATGCTGTTGATGTCCCAGGCCCAGCCGCACATCAGGCTGGTGACGGTGAAGCCGGCGGCCGAGACGCTGAACAGCCAGCGCGTCGACATCACCCGCGACAGCCAGCCCGACAGCGGGATGACGATGATCTCGGCTATGAGGTAGCTGGTCTGGACCCAGGCGGTCTCGTCCGAACCGGCGGACAGGCCGCCGCCGATGTCGCGCAGCGAGGCCGAGACGATCTGGATGTCGAGCAGGGCGATGAAGAAGCCGATGCACATCACGCCGAAGGCGAAGATCTTACGGCCCGGCGACAGCTCGTCGATCGGCGTGGTGGCGGCGCTCATTGCCCGGCGCTTCCCGTGCGCTCGTCGACATCGGCCGTCACCGACAGGCCGGGGCGCAGGCGGCCGAGCACCGAGGCGTCGCCGTCCAAGAGGATGCGGACCGGCACGCGCTGGACGATCTTGGTGAAGTTGCCGGTGGCGTTCTCCGGCGGCAGCACGCTGAACTGGGCGCCCGTCGCCGGCGCCAGGCTGGCGACATGGCCGCGGAAGGTCTCGCCCGGCAGGACGTCCGCGACCACCGTCGCCGCCATGCCCGGGCGCATCGCCGCCAGCTGGTTCTCCTTGAAGTTGGCGTCGACCCACAGCCCGGTGGCCGGCACGATCGCCAGCAGCTGCGACCCGACCGTGGCATAGGCGCCGGTCTGGGTGCTGCGGTTGCCGATGGTGCCGTCGATCGGCGCCCGGATCTCGGTGTAGCCGAGGTTCAACTGCGCCGTGTCGCGGTCGGCGACGGCCGCAGCCAGCGCCGCCCGGGCCTGCTGCTTCTGGGTGTCGATGACGTCGAGCTGGCGCTGCGCCGCCTCGAGCGTCGCCTGCACCCGCAGGCCGTCGGCCACCGCCTGCTTGTAGTCGGCATCGGCCTTCTGGAAGGTCTGCACCGAAGCAAAGGACTTGGCCGACAGCAGCTGGTAGCGGGCCTGGTCGTCGCGGGTGCGGACGATCTCGGCATCGGAGGCCGCGATGCCGGCCTGGGCCTGGGCGATCACCGCCTGCTGCAGCCGGTAGGTGGCATCGAGATTGGCCAGGGTCGCGTTCTGCTGCGCCACCGCGGCATCGGCCTTGGCCAGGGCGGCGCGGTAGTCGCGGTCGTCCAGCTTGACCAGCAGGTCGCCGGCATGCACCGCCTGGTTGTCGGTGACCGCGAGCTGGGCGACGAAGCCCGCCACCTTGGGCGCGATCACCGTGACGTCGCCGCCGACATAGGCGTCGTCGGTGCTCTGGATGAAGCGGCCGACCGTCCACCAATCATAGCCATACCAGCCGCCGCCCAGCACGATCGCCACGGCCAGCGCCGACAGCGCCAGGCGCTTCTTCGTCAGCTTCGGGCGCGGCCTGGCCTGCACCTGGGCCGGCGGGGCGGTGATGTCGCGGTCGAGGACGATGGCGTTCATGACGCCGTCTCCACCCGGGGGGCGTCGACGCGGGCCAGCCGGCCCCGCGTCCGCTCATTGGCGGCGGGGCCGGCCGCGGGCTTGAAGTCGCGCGGGCCGATCGGCCGGCCGCTGATGCGGTCGACCAGGACCGGGTCGGCCACGGCGCCGGTCTCGCGGTCGACCAGCTGCACGCTGGTGCCTTCCGGGGCGAAATGCCGGTTGCCCCAGGCCACCAGCGACCACACCACCGGGCGGAAATCCCGGCCGATCGCGGTCAGCACATATTCGTCGCGCGGGGGCTTCTCACTGTAGCGGCGGCGTTCCAGCAGGCCCGATTCGACCAGCGCGTTCAGGCGCCGGGTCAGCATGCTGGGGGCGATGTCCAGGCTCTTCTGGAACTCGTCGAACCGGGTCATGCCGTAGAAGGCGTCCCGCAGGATCAGGATGCTCCACCACTCGCCGACCCGTTCCAGGCTGCGGGCGATGGGGCACTGCATGTTGCCAAAGCTCTTGTGCTGCATGGCGCTGCCGTGGCGTTATCGTTGAATGATGATCGTCATATAGACCAGTTACTATCATTATGCAAGTCACTTCCGCAGGCGGACGGAATCGAAACGGCCGGGGCTGGAGCCCCGGCCGTGCACCGGTCCGGTCGCTGGAAGGACGGCCTGCAGCCGCCGCCCTCCCTGTTGCGAGACTTTTCAGAACGGCCTTCCCCCTTCCGCTGTCATTCCCGCGAAAGCGGGAATCTCTCGCGGATCAATAGGCTGCGAGATCCCGCTTTCGCGGGGATGACGAGTCGGGGGTTTCTGAAAGGGTCTCTATTGCGCGATGGGCTTGAGGGTCCGGAGATAGGCGGTGATTGCGCCGATATCCTGGTCGCTCATCGTCGCCAGATAGGGCCAGGGCATCGGCGGCGCGAGATGCGAGCCGTCGGGCCGCACGCCCTTGGTCAGGGCGTCCGCGATCTGCCCGTCGGTCCACGCCCCGATGCCGAATTTCGGGTCGGGCGTGATGTTCGGGGTGATGATCCCCGCGTCGCCCACCGGCACGCCGCCGGCGCCCAGGAGGCTGGTGTCGATCCGGCCGTTCGCGTCGCGCGGGGTGTGGCACAGCATGCAATGCCCCATCTGCGCGAGGTAATGGCCATAGGCGACCTTGTCCGACGGATCGGGGTCGGGGATCGCCCCGACCGGGCCGCCATATCCCGGCAGCGTCGGCTGCCGGTACGACGAGGCCGGGACCTGGTTGCGCACCGGCGCGAGGGACTGGAGATAGGCGGCGATGGCATAGGCGTCGCGATCCGACATCCCGCGGTAGAACGCCACCGGCATCGGCGGCCGCAGCACCTTGCCGTCGGGGGTCACGCCCTCGCGGATGGCGGTGACGATCTGATCGGCCGTCCAGCTGCCGAGCCCGGTGTCGCGATCCGGCGTGAGGTTGGGCGGATAGGCCGTGAAGGCCGGCGAGGCTATGGCGTTGCCGCCGGAGAGCGGCGGCCCGGACACCGTGCCCTCGGGCTGCTGCGGCGAATGGCAGTTGCCGCAACTGGCGATGCCGTTGACGAGATAGCGCCCCCGCTCCACCGGGGTCTCCGCCGCGGAGGGCTGGATCAGGGCAGCGGCAGCGGCGAACAGCGCTGCGAAAACGACGGTCCTGGGCACGGTTTGTCCTCGGCTGAAGGTCGGGTCGTCAGCCGATTTCTTGGCGCCAAGCGCGTCTGTCCGAGCTTCGCGCCGGATGGGAAGGTGGTGATCCGCGAAACCGGCCCGACATTGCGAGGCGATCGGCCGTGGGCGGACGATATGGAGGGATTGTCACCGCACGATGACAATAAAGGCGCGAAGCGTTACGAATAAAATGTGGCCTTTATGCAATCGATAATGCCGATACTGTAGGTTGGGTTCGTTGTTGCGAACCCAACACCGGCCCCGGCGGCGCGATGTTGGGTTCGCGATGGCGAACCCAACCTACATCCGTGATCAGCCCCGCACCGCCGCCGAAGCCGGCCCTTCGCGGCCGGACAGGTCGCGGGCGCGGACCCGGTACCAGCCGCCGGGCGACGGCACCGCATGCAGGTACATGGTCGACAGCAGGCCGGCCGGGTTGACCACCTGGAACGGCCCGTCCTCGGCCTCGCCCCACAGCACGTCGAACAGCTGGACTTGGCCGCCCGCCGGCGCGTCCCAGAACAGCACCTGGTTGGTGCTGCCGTTCAGCCCGCGATAGGCCTGCCGCCGCAGGTTGGCTGGCGCCTCCGACGGCGGCTTCGCTTCCCGCGCCACCACCACCAGCGCCACCGAGGGCAGCAGCAGGGTCAGGTCCAGCGCCAGCCGGCCGTCGGCCCGGACCTCGACCCGGCGCACCGTCAGCGCCGGCTCCTGCGCCTGGCGCAGCGCCGCCAGCTGCTCGGCATTCGGCAGGTTCAGCGCCGCCAGCTGGTCCGCATTCGACTCGTTGGCGAGGGCCTGGGCTTCCCAGACCGAGAACGGGTCGCCCTTGTCCTGCGCGATCTCGAAGATGCCGACGCTATGCCGGCCGGGCTCGAGGCCGGCGATCTCCAGCGTCACGGCGCTGGCGCCGGAGCGCCAGATGCGGTCGACGCTGTTGTACAGCAGCACGGCGCCGCCCTCGGCCGAGGGCGTGGCGATGACGCCGAGGCCGGTGCGGTCGGGGTCCAGCGCGCCCGGCGCATCGACCCGGCTGTCGCCCAGCAGAGCCAGCAGCTCCATCACCGTCAGCCCCGGCTTCTTGACGTAATCGAAGGGTTCGGGGTTGGCGCGCCGGGCGGCCAGCGCCGCGAGGTCGGTGACCCAGTCGCGCTGGGCCGCGTCGAACTGCCGGGCGCCGAAATAGGCCAGGTGGGTGCGCTGGCCCCAGCGGCCGAGGAAGCCGTTGTCGTTGCTGAGGATGTCGTAGTCGACGCCCTCGGCCTCGACCAGCAGCCGCTGGTGCTGGTCGATCACCTTGGCGATCAGCCCGGCGAAATACGGCATGGCGTGCCAGGTGTGGTAGATCTCCCAGCCGATCTGCGGGTCGCATTCATTGTTGATGAAGGGCAGCCCGGCGAAGCGCGGATGGTGCTCGCGGACGTAATTCACCGCCTCCATCTCGTGTCGGCAGATGCCGACCGTGTCCGGCGTCAGGTCCTCGGCATGCTTGACCGCCCCCTTCTCGTGCACCGAGATGAAGTCGAGCCGCACCCCGGTCTCGCCGGTGAAGTAATTAGTGCCGGTGTCGCAATGGGCCAGGAAGCTGCGGAAGATCGGCGGCACCCGCCGCGCCACGCCAGGCCCGCCCAGGCGCAGCGCCGGATCGACCGCCTTCAGCCCTTCCGAGCAGGCGTCGTAATAGTTGTTGAACGCGACCTCGCCGCCGAGCTTCCACCAGATGTCCGGCTCGTTCCAGGTCTCGAAATACCAGGTCCGCACCTCCTCAGCGCCGTAGCGCTCGATGCAGCGCCGGGCCAGGGCCTCGACCAGGTCGCGCCAGTGGCGCACCTGCGCATCTTCGTTGAAGTCGGTGTACAGCTTGCCGGGGTTGCCCATCAGCTCGAAGAACGGCCGCAGCCGGTGTTCGACGATCGTGTCCAGCGCCTGGTCCAGCAGCGACCAGTCATAGGCGCCGAGCCGGTCGGCCTTCACCAGGTCGAGCATGTAGTGGACGCGGAGGTATTCGATGCCGCGGTTGGGCACGGCGCCGAGATGGGCCAGAGCCTGCCGCATCTCCGGCTCCAGCAGCAGCTCCGCCGGCGAGAAGCCGGTGCTGCGCCAGAAGCGCTTCCACGGGCGGGCGGGGCCGTTCAGGTCGACCCGGATCGGGGTGGCATCGGTCACAAGCGTCTCCTTGGTCTCCGCTCTCGGGAGCGGCTGAGTCACAGATCCATGGCCGCCGTCGCGTCGCCTCTCCCTACTTCGTCATTGCGAGGAGGCGAAGCCGACGAAGCAATCCATCGGCCCGTATGAGCTGCGCCATGGATTGCTTCGCTGCGCTCGCAATGACGACGGGGGGAATGCAGGGCTACACGGCGGCGAGCAGGCCGCCATCGACATAGATGATCTGGCCGTTGACGAAGTCGGAGGCGGCGGAGGCGAGGAACACCGCGGCGCCGCCCAGCTCGTCGGGATGGCCCCAGCGGGCCGCGGGGGTGCGGCGTTTGACGAAGGCGTCGAACTCCGGGTCGTCCATCAGGGCGCGGTTCAGCTCGGTGGCGAAATAGCCCGGACCGATGCCGTTGACCTGGATGTTGTGGCGGGCGAATTCGACCGCGAGGTTGCGGGTCAGCATCCTGAGCGCGCCCTTGGCCGAGGCATAGGGCGCGATGCTGGCGCGACCCAGCTCGCTCATCAGCGAGCAGATGTTGATGATCTTGCCGGCCTGGCGCTCGACCATGCCGGGCAGCACCGCCTTGGCGGCGACGACGCTGCCGATCAGGTGCACGTCCAGGATCATCCGCCAATCCTCGATCGCGAAGTCGAGGAACGGCTTGCGCAGCTGGACGCCGGCATTGTTGACCAGGATGTCGATCGCCCCGAAGGCCTGCGCCGCCGCAGCGATCGCGGCACCCGCGGCCTCGGCGTCGGTCAGGTCGAAGCGGGCGGAATGGACGTCGATGCCCTCGCCCTTCAGCTTGGCGACGGCCGCGGCCAGCCCGGCCTCGTCCCGGCCGTTCAGGATCACGGTGGCGCCGTGCCGGCCGAGCGCGGCGGCGACCGCCAGGCCGAGGCCGCGGGAGGAGCCGGTGACCAGCGCCCGCTTGCCGGTGAGGTCGAACAGAGGGGTCATCGGAACTTCTCCCGCATCGCCTGGATGCCGGGGATCCGGTCCATCAGATGGGCGTGCGCGGGATCGAAATACTGCACCAGGCCGCGCTCCGTCTTCCCCACCATCACCGTGAAGATGTAGGCGCGGTGGCCGGGCGAGGTCACGGTGGGGTGGTAGCCGCGGTCGACCGTGAAGGTGTCGCCGTCGCGGGTCAGGAAGGCCTGGGGCTCGCCGCTGTCCTCATAGATCAGCTGCGCCCCGAAGCCGGTCGGCGGGTCGTAGCGGAAATGGTACAGCTCGTCATGCGCGGTCTGCTGCACGCCGCCCGGGCCCGACACGTCGGTGTCGTGCCTGTGCGGGGGATAGCCGTTCCAGCAGCCATCGTCGGCGTAGAGCTCGCTGACCAGCAGCCGCCCGGTCCGCCCCTGCCCGTTCTGGCCGAGGATGTGGAAGATGCGGCGGTGGCTGTGGGTGCCCAGCGAGCCGACATCGACCATCGCCACCTCCTCCGGCGGGATGCGGAAGGCGGCGTGGCGCTCGGTGCTGACGCCGCCGCCGATCGCGACCTCGGCCGGGGCTGCGCCCGCCCCCGCCTTGGCGACGATGCGGATGGCGCTGCCGACCGGGGCGTAGACCGAATCCGCCGGGCCTGACCAGATGTCGGCGCGGCGGCCCACGGCGGCGAAGCTTTCGCCGTCGACCGTGATGTCGACGGTGCCGGACAGCACCGCGACAATGCTCTCATGCCGCGGCAGCGCGGTCTCGAACACCTCGCCGGGCGCCAGCCGCACCAGGTTGAAATGCACGCTGGCCATGCGCGGGTCGTGGTTCAGGATCGGCCGGTTGCCATTGTCGTGGCGGCGGATGATGTCAGGCATGTGCGACCTGTGGGTTCGGATCGGAGAGGACGCCGCGGAGATCGAGGTCGGCGGCGTAGTGGCAGGCGGCGACGTGGCCGCCGAACTCCTGCAGCGGCGGCGCGGTGGTGCGGCACAGCTCGGTGGCGAAGCGGCAGCGCGGATGGAAGGCGCAGCCCGAGGGCCGGTTGGCGGGGTCCGCCACCTCGCCCTTGAGATGGATGCGCTGGCGCTGCCGCTGGCGCCGCGGGTCGGGCACCGGCAGCGCCGACAGCAACGCCTCGGTGTAGGGGTGGCGCGGCCTGATGTAGAGCGCGTCGATCGGCGCGCTCTCGACGATCTGGCCGACATACATCACCACCACGCGGTCGCAGATGTACTGGATGACGCTGAGGTCGTGGCTGACGAACAGGTAGGTCAGCCCGAACTCCTCCTGCAGGTCCTTCAAGAGGTTCAGGGTCTGGGCCCGGACGCTGACGTCCAGCGCCGACACCGCCTCGTCCAGGATCACCAGCCGCGGCCTTGTGGCCAGCGCCCGGGCGATGCCGATGCGCTGGCGCTGGCCGCCGGAGAAGGCGTGCGGGTAGCGGCCGGCGGATTCGGGCTGGAGGCCGACCCGCTCGAGCAGGCCGGCGACGATGCCGGGAATCTCGCGCCCGGTCGCCAGGCCGTTGACCCGCAGCACCTCGCTGATGATGTCGACCACGGTCATGCGCGGGTCGAGCGAGGCCTGCGGGTCCTGGAACACGAAGCGCAGATCGGTGCAGTAGGGCCGCCGCTGCCGCTCGCTCAGGGCCGCCAGGTCGACCGCCCGGCCCTGCGGGTCGCGATAGGCGATGGTGCCGGCGCTGGGCTTGTGGGCGCCCAGGATGCAGCGGGTCACGGTCGACTTGCCGCAGCCGGATTCGCCGACCACGCCCAGGGTCTCGCCCTGGCGGATGTCGAAGGACACCCCGTCGACGGCGCGGACCGGCCGGGCCTTGCCGGACCCGAACAGCTTCGCCCGGGGCGCGAACACCATCTCGAGGTCGCGCACCTCGACCAGGTTGCCGGGGGCGAGGTCAACCATGCACGGCACTCCTGGAGGCGGCGCTCCTGGCCGGGGCGGGCTTGGCCTGTTCCAGCAGCACGCAGCTCGCGGTGCGGCCGGCCCCCAGCGCGATGTCCGGCGGCTCGCGCTGGTCGCAGACGCCCGGGATGGCGTGGTCGCAGCGCGGATGGAAGGGGCAGCCGGTGGGGCGGGCGAAGGCCGAGGGCACCATGCCGCGGATCGCCGCCAGCCGGTGCACCCGCTGCCGCGACAGGGTCGGCACCGATTTCAGCAGTGCCTGGGTGTAGGGGTGGCGCGGGTCGTGGAAGATGTCGTCGACCGGCCCGCGCTCGACCACCTTGCCGAGATACATCACCGCCACCTGGTCGGCGACATCGGCCACCACGCCGAGGTCATGGGTGATGAACAGGATCGACAGGCCGTGTTCCGCCTGCAGCTTCTTGAACAGGTCGAGGATGTTGGCCTGGGTGGTGACGTCGAGCGCCGTGGTCGGCTCGTCGGCAATGATCAGCCGGGGGCCGCAGGCCAGCGCCAGGGCGATGCAGACCCGCTGGCGCATGCCGCCGGAGAACTCGAAGGGGTAGCTGTCCAGCCGTTCCGCCGGGCGCGGGATGCCGACATCGTTCAGGCACTCCAGCGCCCGGGCCCGCGCCGCCTTGCGGTTCAGCCCGAGATGCTGGCGGATCACGATTTCGATCTGCTGGCCGATGGTGTGCACCGGCGACAGCGCCGCCATCGGCTCCTGCGACACCAGCGAGATCTCGGCCCCGCGGATGGCGCGGATCGCCGGCCCGCGCGGCGGCAGCGCGCCGATGTCGACCTGCTGCCCGGCGGCGTTGCGGTAGAGGACGCGGCCGCGGGTGATCTTCATCCGGTCGGGCAGCAGGTTCATCAGCGCCCGGCCGGTCAGGCTCTTGCCCGATCCGGATTCGCCGACGATGCACAGGGTCTTGCCGGCCGGCATCTCGAAGCTGATGCCGTCGACCGGGCGGATGATCCCGTCATCGGTGCCGATCTGCACCTGCAGGTCCTCGACCCGCAGCAGGATCCCGTCGTCCGGCGCCGCCACAGGGCGGGGATCAGTTGTAGGGGTCGGCGGCATCACGGATCCCATCACCCAGGAAGTTGAGGGCCAGCACGGCGATCACGACGGCGATGCCGGGGATGAACAGCCAGGGCGCGGTGGTGACGGCCAGCAGGTTCTGCGCGTCCTTCAGCAGCACGCCCCAGCTGATCACCGGCGGCTTGAGGCCGATGCCGAGGAAGCTGAGCGAGGTTTCGGCCAGGATCATGGCCGGGATCGCCAGCGTCACCGAGGCGATGATGTGGCTGGTGAAGGACGGCACCATGTGGCGCCAGATCACCCGCTGCTGCGAACAGCCGTCCAGCCGGGCGGCCAGCACGAAATCCTCGGTCCTGAGCGCCAGGAAGCGGCCGCGCACCACCCGCGCCAAATCGGTCCAGCCGATCAGCGACAGGATCACCGTGATCCAGAAATAGACCATCAGCGGCGCGATGTTGGTCGGGATCGCAGCGGCCAGCCCCATCCACAGCGGGATGGTCGGGATCGACTTGAGGAGGTCGATGGTCCGCTGCACCACCTCGTCGACCCAGCCGCCGCAATAGCCGGACAGGCCGCCCAGCAGGATGCCGAGGAACAGGCTGATGCCGACCCCGACCAGCCCGATCGACATCGAGATCCGGGCGCCGTGGATGGTCAGGGACAGCACGTCGCGGCCCAGCCGGTCGGCACCCCAGAGGTAGAAGGGCTGCTTCGGGTCGACCGGGCCGATCAGGTGCCGGTCCCACGGGATCAGGCCCAAGAGGTAATAGGGCTCGCCCTTCACGAACAGCCCGACCGGGATCACCGCCTTGGGGTCGCTGACATAGACACGCTGCACCGTCAGCGGGTCGACCGTGCTCTTGATGCCGTTGACATAGGCCAGCACGAAGTTGCCCTGGGCGTCGTGGCCGCCGAATTTCAACAGCTGCGGCGGCGCGTAGGTGTAGCGCGAATTGTAGGTCTCGGGCCCGGTCGGCGCGATGATCTCGGCGAAGGCCGCGACCAGGTAGATCGCGATCACCACCAGCCCGCTCCACCACGCCAGGCGGTGGCGGCGGAAGCGGCGGTAGATCAGCGCCCACTGGCCCTTCTCGGCGGTGGACCGGCGGCGCGGGACGGCGCCGGGTTCGGCGGCAATGGTCATGGCGTCCCCCTCAGCCGTGCCGCACGCGCGGGTCGAGCCACGCCAGCAGCAGGTCGGAGATGAAGCTGCCGAGCACGGTCAGCGCGCTGAGCATCAGGATGAAGGACCCGGCGAGGTACATGTCCTGGGTCAGCAGGGCGCCCAGCAGCAGCGGCCCTGCCGTCGGCAGGCTGAGCACGACCCCGACGATGACGGTGCCGGAGACCAGGTTGGGCAGGATCCAGCCGATGGTCGAGACGAAGGGGTTGAGCGCGACCCGGACGGGATAGCGCAGCAGCACCGTCATCTCCGGCAGCCCCGCCGCCCGGGCGGTGGTGACATAGGGCTTGTTCAACTCGTCCAGCAGGTTGGCCCGCATGATCCGGACCAGGGAGGCGGTGCCGTGCACCGCCAGCACCAGAACCGGCAGGTACAGGTGCAGCATCAGGTCGCCCAGCTTGCCCCAGCTCCACGGCGCGTTGATGTATTCGGCCGAGAAGAAGCCGCCGGTGTCGGCGCCGAGATAGCGCGACATCACGAACATCAGCACCAGCGCCAGCAGGAAGCTGGGGATCGCCAGGCCGAGGAAGCTGAGGAAGGTGACGATGTAGTCGAGCGCCGAGTAGCGCCGCACCGCGCTGTAGATGCCGACCGGCAGCGACAGCCCCCAGGTCACGATCAGGGTGATGAAGGACAAGAGTAGGGTCATGCCCAGCCGGTCCCACAGCAGCGAGGAGACCGGGCGGTTCCATTCGAAGGACTGGCCGAAATCGCCTGAGGTGACGATGTTCGAGATCCAGCGCCAGTACTGCACGTACCAGGGCTGGCCCAGCCCGTACTGGGCCCGCAGCGATTCCAGCATCGAGGCGTCGACCGACCCGCCCTGTTCGGAGTAACGGGCGATGTAGCTGGTCAGGAAGTCGCCCGGCGGCAGCTGGATGACGATGAAGACGATGACCGACACCGCGGCCAGTGTCACCGCCATGTAGACCAGTCGGCGCAGCAGGAAACGGAGCATCACAGCCTCGGATGTTCGCAGGCGGCCCGGGCTGTCCCGGGCCGCGCCCGCAAGACCTGTCTCACTCGTAGAAGTAGGTTTCCGGATTGGTCGGCCCCGGCGTCAGGTAGAACACGGTGTCCGGCATCTCGTCGGGCACGTTCTTCATGTTGGTCTTCACCACGCCGACATTGTCCGGCTGCATCACCGTGCCGATCACCCAGAACTGGTCGCGGGTGATGGCCAGGATCTTCTTCATCACGTCGAGCTGGCGGGCGGTGGTCGGCTGGGCCTTCAGCTCCTCATACAGCTCCTGCTGCTCGCGGGCGGGGCCGGTCGGCTCGATCGCGTTGGGGTCGTTCGGGTTCTGGAACCAGATGCCCCAGGCCGAGCCGAAGGCCGACTGGTTCTCGGCCGGGAAGTACCATTTCGGGTCGAGCAGCCCGAGGAAGTCGTAGCCGCCGCCGCCGAGCCAGACCAGGCCCTGCTGGTCGTTGGCCAGCTGGCGGGCGAAGATGAAGGACTGCTCGATCGCCTTCACCTGCATGTCGATGCCGACATCGCGCCAGTACTTGCGGATCAGCTCCAGCGCGTCGACATGGTATTTGCGCGAGGCCAGGGCATCGATGGCGAAGGAGATGCGCTTGCCGTCGGGGCCGAGGCGGAAGCCGTCCGAATCCTTCTTGTCGAAGCCGGCGGCGTCGAGCAGCTGGTTGGCCTTGGCCGGATCGTATTCGGTGTACTGGGTGGCCATGGTCTCGTCGTACAGCGCCATGTCCGGCCGCGGCGCCGCCTGGTAGGGCCGCGACAGCCCGGCATAGATCAGCTCGTTCAGCTCGTCGCGGTTGATCGCCAGCGATAGGGCGACGCGGAAGTCGCGGTTCTGGAACACCTTCTGCAGGTTCTCGTCCTTCACCGTCTGGTTCAGGCAGATCAGCATCGAGTTGGAATAGGCCGGCCGCGCCCGGAACAGGCGGTAGCCGCCCTGCTCGCGGTGCTGGGCCAGCACCGCCTGGGTCTCGATGCCGTCGAGGCCGAGCGACTGCATGTCGAGGTCGCCATTGATCGCCTTCAGCACCAGGCCCTGGGTGTCGCCGACCACGTCATAGGTGACGCGGTCGATATAGGGCAGCTGGTTGCCCTCGGGGTCGACCTCGAAGAAGTAGGGGTTGCGCTCGGCCACCACCTGGGTGGTGCCGCTGTAGGGCACCGTCAGCATCCAGGGGTCCAGCACCGGGCGCCCGAGGTCGCGCCAGCGGCTGGCGTTCTGTTGCTGCGTCTTGTTCTGGAACAGGGTCACCCAGTTCGGCACGCCGGCGGCCTTGACCAGGGCGTCGATGCCGTCCGGATTGTACTTCTTGTGGAACGTCTCGAGGTAATGGCGCGGCGAGGCCGCCAGGATGTCCGACCCCAGCTGCGCCGCCATGGTCGGCAGGAACATGCCGTTGGGCTTGCTGAAGGTGAAGCGCACGGTCTCGGCGTCGAGCTTCTCGACTGTCACCGGCTTGCCGCCGGTCTGCAGCCAGCGCGGCACCGCCGGGGTCAGCTCCTTGTTCATCAGCACGTCCTGGTACCAGAACAGGATGTCGTCGGCGGTGAACGGCGCCCCGTCCGACCACTTCATGCCGCGGCGCAGGTGGAAGGTGAAGGCGGTGCTGTCGTCGTTGGTGTCGACCGATTCGGCGACGTCGGGCACCACGGCGGTCCAGGCCGGGTTCCAGCGCACCAGCCTTGTGTAGCCGATGCCCCGCTCCAGCGCGCCGTCGGACCCACCGACCACGCCCTGCCGCCAGGTGCCGCCATATTTGCCCACCGCCTGCAGCGGCGTCACCACCAGCGGATGCTCCGGCAGCCGCTGCGCCACCGGCGGCAGCTTGCCGGCCGCGACCTGGGCCGCCAGCATCGGCGCCTCGCGGTAGTCGGCGGCCGAGGCCGCCGTGGCCAGCAGGAGCATCGAGGTCAAGGCCGCGCCCCACAGCGCGGATTTTCCGTCGCCCATCTGGAATCCTCCCATCTGCATCGGTTCTCGATCTTATGCCCGACTTGATACCGTTAACGTTAACGTACGTCAACAAGGCTTGCGACCAATAGAAATTCTACGTATTCAATTGCACAAATGAATTCCTAATCGGTTCATCCTGCC
This sequence comes from Inquilinus ginsengisoli, assembly GCF_031453975.1. NCBI lineage: Bacteria > Pseudomonadati > Pseudomonadota > Alphaproteobacteria > Rhodospirillales > Rhodospirillaceae > Inquilinus > Inquilinus ginsengisoli. The sequence goes on along the minus strand of NZ_JAVDPW010000001.1, from coordinate 481,432 downwards.
AGAGAACCCGTTAACGCTAACATGCAGCGCACACTCAAGCCCCCGCCCCCTCGCGGCGCCACCCTGTCGGATGTGGCGGCGGCGGCCGGCGTCTCGACCATGACGGCGTCGCGGGTGATGAACGGCCGCGGCGGGGCGAGCGAGGAGACCAAGGCGCGGGTGCTGGCGGCGGCGACCACGCTGAGCTACCGCCCCAACAGCTTCGCCCGCGGGCTGAAGGGCGACCGGTCCTTCACCGTCGGCATCGTGGTGCCTGATATCGGCAACCCGTTCTTCCCCGAGATCATCAAGGGCGCCGAGCTGGCGGCCCGCGCCCGCGGCTTCACCCTGCTGACCTGCAACGTGGTCGAGGACCCCGAGCGCGAGGCCGAGGTGCTGGCGACGCTGCTGGACCGCCGGGTCGACGGCGTCATCGTCTGCAGCGCCCGGCTGGAGGACAAGCGGCTGCAGGAGGCGATCGAGCCGCACCGCGCCGCGGTGCTGATCAACCGGCCGATGTCGCGGCGCATCGCCGGCACCATCGAGATCGACTTCCGCACCGGCCTGGCCGCCGCCACCCGCCTGCTGATCGACCGCGGCCGCCGCCGCTTCGCCTATATCGGCGGCCTGGCGACCTCGCACAGCGGCCGGATGCGCCGCGCCGGCATCATCGACGCGCTGACCGAGCACGGGCTGGAGCTGGCGCTGGAGGAGGCGACGACGCCCAACCTGGAGGGCGGCGTCGACGCGGCCCGCCGCCTGCTGGAGCGCGGGACGGGGATCGACACGGTGATCTGCTACAACGACCTGGTGGCGATCGGCGCGATGTCGGTGATCCACGAGCGGGGCTTCGTCATCCCGCGCGACATCGCCGTGCTGGGCTGCGACGACATCCTGCCCGCCCGGCTGGTCAACCCGCCTTTGTCGACCATGCATGTGGCCAAGCAGGACCTCGGCGACGCCGCCATGCGCATGCTGATCGACCGGATCGAGGGCCGCAACCTGCAGCAGTCGATCACCATCGAACCCGAGCTGATCGAGCGCGGGACGACCTGAGGCGCGGCGGATTGCCCCCTCCCCTCACCCCGGTTGCGCTGTCCGGCCCATCCCGTCCAGAATGCGGGGCGCCGCCGACGATAGAGACCCGCAACGCGCCCGCCTGGGCGAGAGGTGATCCTTGAGTCGTGACCGCCAGCTGCATCTCGGCGCCTTCATGCGCCCCGCCAGCATCCACACCGGCGCCTGGCGCTATCCCGGCGCCTACCCCGACGCCAACTTCAACTTCGCCCACCTGAAGCGCTTCGCCCAGACGCTGGAGCGCGGGCGGTTCGACGCCTTCTTCATGGCCGACCACCTGGCCGTGCTGAACATGCCGATCGAGGCGCTGAAGCGCAGCCACACCGTGACCTCGTTCGAGCCCTTCACCCTGCTGTCGGCCCTGGCCGGCGCCACCGAGCATATCGGCCTGGTGGCCACCGCCTCGACCACCTTCGACGCGCCCTACCACATCGCCCGGCGCTTCGCCTCGCTGGACCACATCAGCGGCGGCCGCGCCGGCTGGAACATCGTCACCACCTCGAACCCCGACGCAGCACTGAACTTCGGCCTCGACGAGCACATGGAGCATGGCGAGCGCTACGACCGCGCCCGCGAATTCTACGACGTCGTCACCGGGCTGTGGGACAGCTGGGCCGACGACGCCTTCATCCGCGACGTCGACAGCGGCCTCTACTTCGACCCCGCCAAGCTGCATGTGCTGAACCACAAGGGCCCGCATCTCTCGGTGCGCGGACCGCTGAACATCGCCCGCCCGCCCCAGGGCTGGCCGGTGATCGTGCAGGCCGGCGCCTCCGAGTCCGGGCGGCAGCTGGCGGCCGAGACGGCGGAGATGGTGTTCGCCGCCGGGTCGAATCTCGCCGCCGGCCAGCGCTTCTACGCCGATGTGAAGGGCCGGATGGAGGCCATCGGCCGCGACCGCGACCATCTGAAGATCCTGCCCGGCGCCTTCGTCGTGGTCGGCGACACGGTGGAGGAGGCCCGGGCCAAGCGGGCCAAACTGGACAGCCTGGTGCATTACGAGAGCGCCATCGCCTCGCTGTCGATCGCGCTCGGCGTCGACGCCTCCGGCTTCGACCCGGACGGCCTGCTGCCGCCGATCCCGGAAACCAATGCCAGCAAGAGCGGGCAGCAGCGGGTGCTGGAGCTGGCCGAGCGCGAGGGCCTGACCGTGCGCCAGCTGGCCCAGCGCCTGGGCGGCTATGCCGGCCTCGCCTTCGTCGGCACCCCCGCCACCATCGCCGATGAGATGGAGGAATGGCTGAGGACCGAGGGGTCGGACGGGTTCAATGTGATGTTCCCCTACCTGCCCGGCGGCCTCGACGACTTCGTCGACCGGGTGGTGCCGGAGCTGCAGCGCCGCGGCCTGTTTCGCAAGGAATACGAGGGCACCACCCTGCGCGAGAATCTCGGCCTGCCGCGGCCGGCCAACCGGTTCTTCTGAGGTCAGGAGTGCATAGGGCGGCGCTGCGACGCCGAGTTCTTTGCCTGTCATTGCCCGGCTTGACCGGGCAATCCAGGGGCCACCAAGAGCCGCTCTGGCCGCCCCTGGATGCCACGGTCAAGCCGTGGCATGACAGCAAAAGGGGGACGATGGAGCCGGTGCCGCCCCTACCCCAGCAAGGGCAGGCTGATCGTCGCGCGCAGGCCGTGCGGCAGGTTGCGCAGGATGATGTCGCCGCCATGGTGGCGGGCGATGGTGCGGGCGATCGACAGGCCGAGGCCGACGCCGCCGGTCTCGGCATTGCGCGAATCCTCGAGGCGGTAGAACGGCGCGAACACCTGTTCGCGCGCCGCATCGGGGATGCCCGGCCCGTCATCCTCGACCACGATGTCGATGCCTTCGGCGGTGCGGGCCAGGCTGACCCGCGCCCGCTCGCCGTAGCGCACCGCGTTCTCGACCAGGTTGCGCACCACCCGGCGCAGCGCATCCGCCCGGCAGCGATAACCGATCCGCGGCCCCTCGACGAAGGTGACGTCCTGGCCCAGCTCGGCCAGGTCGTCGCACAGGCTCTCGACCAGGGCGGAGAGGTCGACCGCCCGAGTGGTCTCGACCGTCGCCTCGGCCCGGGCGAAGGCCAGCGTCGCCTCGGTCATCTTCTGGACCTCGGCGATGGTCGCCAGCATCTTCTCCCGCTCCTCGGCATCGGCGACGAACTCGGCGCGCAGGCGCAGCGAGGTCAGCGGCGTGCGCAGATCGTGGCCGATGGCGGCGAGCATGCGGGTGCGGTCCTCGACGAAGCGCTGCAGCCGCTCCTGCATGCGGTTGAAGGCCTCGGCGGTGTTGCGGATGTCGTCCGGCCCGGCCTCGGGCAGCGGCGTCACCGCCTCGCCGCGGCCCAGCGCCTCGGCCGCCACGGCCAGGCGCCGCATCGGCTTGGTGATGCCGCGGGCGACGAAGACGCCGATCACCGACAGCACGATCGCGGTGATCGCCAGCGTCACCGCCGTCTGGCTGGTCCACATCGCCCCGCCCATCTGCTTGGCGTAGGCGATGTTGAGCCAGGAGCCGCCATCGAGCTGGGCGGACAGCCCCAGGCCGTTGGCATCGTCGAGATACAGCATCCGGGCCGGGCGCGGCAGCGGCCACACCCCCGCCGGCAGGTCCCACCAGGACGCGGTCGGGGCGGCGGACGCGGCCATCGGGCCGGGGTCGTGCAGCGGCTCCTCACGCGGCGCGGACGGCTTCTTGCCGGGGAAGGCCAGGCTGGGCAGCGGCGTCACCAGCTTGCTCCAGGCGGTCTGGCGCCACGCCGCCGCGTCGCCGGGGTCGTCGCCCGACACCCAGTACCGGGTGTAGGCGGTCGAGATGCCGCGCAGGATGTCGTCGCGCAGCTCCGGCGGCATCGTCTCCAAGAGCTGGGCCAGGGAAGCGGCGCGGCTCATGAAGTCGCTCTTGGCGGCGGCCTTCAGCGCCTGGCCGCGCTCGTCCCACGACACCAGGAAGCCGATGCCCTGCGACAGGGCCAGCGCCAGCAGCATGAAGCCGATGAACTGGGCCGCCAGGCTGCGGGTCCACAGCCGCATCATGCCTGCTCGACCTCCGCCGCGAAGCTGTACCCGCCGCCCCAATGGGTCTTGATCAGCGACGGGGTCCGGGGGTCGGCCTCGATCTTCTTGCGCAGCCGGCTGACCTGGTTGTCGATGCTGCGGTCGAAGCTGTCGGCGGCGCGGCCGACGGTCAGGTCCATCAGCTGGTCGCGGCTGAGCACCAGCCCGGCATGGTCGAGGAAGGCGTTCAGCAACCGGAACTCCGCGGTGCTCAGCGCCACCGCGACGCCGTCGCGGCCGACCAGCTCGCGCCGGCCGACGTCGAGCAGCCAGCGGTCGAAGCGCAGCGCCTTCGCCTGCATCCGGCCACGCTGCGGCGGCAGGCTGTTGACCCGGCGCAGCACCGCCTTGATCCGGGCCAGCAATTCGCGCGGGTTGAACGGCTTGGTCAGGTAGTCGTCGGCGCCGATCTCCAGCCCGATGATGCGGTCGGTGTCCTCCGCCATCGCGGTCAAGAGGATGATCGGCAGGTTGCTGGTGCCGCGCAGCTGCCGGCACACCGACAGCCCATCCTCGCCCGGCATCATGACGTCGAGCACGATCAGGTCCGGCGCGCTGCGCTCGAGCAGCCGGCGCAGGGCCGCGGCGCTCTCGGCAACGCTGATGCGGTAGCCGTGCTGGGAGAGGTACTTGCCGACGAGGTCGCGGATGTCGCGGTGGTCGTCGACGACGGCGATGTGAGGGACGGATTCCATGGGCGCGCTCCAACCAACCACAGAATACCGAAGCGAAAAGCGAAACCCTCGGGAAAAATTGTATCAGACTGTGCCGGATCGCCGGTTTGCGACACTCCGCGACCCGAAAGCCGGTGCGGCGACAGATCTCTGCGACAGGCACCGCGCAGGATGCCCCCATCGACGAGCGATCGGGATGGGCAAGCGATGACCGGGCCATGATGCCGCGAACCGAGGACGCCGGGCGCCCCGGACCTGCGCCGTGGGAGCACCCGCGGGAGCGGCCCCGCGCCGCTTTCGCCGCGGTGCTGTTCGCCGACATCGTCGGCTTCACCCGGCTGTGCGAGGCGATGGACCCCGCCGCCGCCTTCACCCTGCTGGACGGCTTCCACCGCCGCATGGCGGGCGCGATCGCGGCCCATGCCGCCGCCATGGACGACTATATCGGCGACGGGGTGATGGCGGCGTGGAGCGGCGCCGGCGCGGCCTCGGCCCGCGGCGCCCTGTGCTGCGGCTTCGCCATGCTGGAGGCGGTCGAGGGCTGGAACCGCGAGCGCATCCGGCGCGGCGCCCCGGCCCTGCGGGTCGGCATCGGCCTGCATGCCGGCGCGGTGATGATCGGCCGCACCGGCGGCGCGCCGCGCACCGGCGGTGAGCCCCGAGCCAAACTGGGCGTTTACGGCGACACGGTGAACGTCGCCAACCGGCTGGAGCGGATGACCCGCGCCTACCAGGCCCGGCTGATCGTCTCGGAGGATTTGTTCCAGGCGGTCGCCGCGGCCGCCCCGACCGAGGCCCGGCTGGCCCGCTTCCCCCTGGCGGTGCGGGCCCGCATCCCCGGCCGCAGCCAGCCGCTGTCGATCCGCGTCGCCGCCGCCTGACCCGGCCCGGCGCCCGGCGCGACATCTCGCGACAAACCGGCCCCCTGCCCGGCACAGTTCTGCGACAGCCGGACGCCATGCTGCAGGGGCATCAGCGAAAGGGACCATCCCATGCATGACGCACTGACACCCCCTTCGGACACCATCGAGCACAGCCACGCCGCCCCCGGCTGGCGCCCACCGGTCGAGCGCCTGGCGCTGGGCTGGGGCGAGGTGGCGACCAGCTGGCTCGGGGCCGGCGGGCTGCTGGCGATCCTGGCCGTCGCCGCCCTGATCAACCGCGCGCCGGGCGGCGATGTGGTCTATCTCTCCCTGGCCCAGGCCTCGGTCCCGCAGTTGATCGCGGACAAGGCCGGCACCACCGCCTGCTGGCCCGCAGCGACCCCAGCCGCGCCCTTCACGCCACGGCCGCAGGGGCAGGCGTGAGGCGGCACCGCCGTCACGACGCCGGCGCCGACTCCCGGAAATCGACGGCGCCGAGGCGGCCGGGCGCCAGCAGGTCCTGGATCGCGCCGGCGATCCCGCGCTGCCGCGGATCGATGAAGCGTTCGTAGAAGGCCTGGTTGGCCCGGCCGATGGCGTGCTCGGCGCTGAAGCTGCCGCCGAAGCGTTCGACCGCCTCGCCGAACACCAGGTCGCGCACCGGCGACGGGTCGAGCGCCAGGGCGGAGTCGCGCGGCACCACCAGGTTGAAGTGCACGCCGCCATCGCCGACATGGCCGAAATCGCAGACCCGGACCTCCGGATGCTCCCGGGCCAGGATCTCGGCCATGGCGCGGCGGAACGGCATCACCGCGGCCCGGGCGAAGCCGAGATCGAAGGCAATCACCCGGCCCTCGGCCGCGAGGCTCTCGGTCAGCACGTGCCGCAGCGCCCAGAAATCCGCGCCGCGCCCCGGCACGGCATCGGCCAGCGGCTCGCCCGGCAAGGTCCAGACCTCGGCCAGCACCTGCTCCATCAGGGCATCGATCGACGGCTCCTGCTGCCGCGCGGCCCAGGACCGCTCGATCTCGACCAGGATGCAGAAGGGCGGCGGCGGATGCGGCGCGAAGGGGTTGCGCAGGCGGTCGTGATGCTTGAGCGCCAGGGCGACCGCGGCGCCGGACATCCCCTCGAACGCCGCCAAATGGTCGCCGACCCGCTCCTCGAAGGCCACGAGCAGCTCCATCACCGCGGCATCGTCGCGCGGCACCAGGATGGCGGTGGCCGATTGCTGCGGCAGGCGGCGCAGCTCCAGCACCGCCCGCGTGACCAGGCCATAGGCGCCGCCGGTGCCGATGAACAGCTGCTTGAGGTCCAGCCCGGTGTTGTTCTTGCGCAGCGGCCGGGTGAGGTCGAGCACGGTGCCGGCCTCGTCCGGCAGCACGATCTCGAGCCCGAGCACGTGGCGGCGCATGTCGCCGTAACGCAGGAAGCGCGCCCCGCCGGTGTTGGTCGCGACCATGCCGCCGATCATCGGGTCGGCCCCGAGGTCGATCGGCAGGGTCAGGCCATGCGGCGCCAGGCGTTCGTTCAGGCTGGACAGGCGCGTGCCGGCGCCGACGGTGACGCTGCGGTTGGCGAGGTCGATCTCGAAGGGCGCGGCCAGCCGGTCGAGGCTGAGCACGCCCTGGCCGCCGCTGGCGTCGGGCGTCGACCCGGCGACCAGGCCGGTGTTGCCCGATTGCGGCACCAGGCCGATGCCGTGGCGGACGCAGTAGGCCATGACGGCGGAGGCCTCGGCCGTGGTGGCCGGCCGCACGACGAACGCCGCCCGGCCGCGATCGTAGCGAGCCCCGGTCTCGTAGGAGGACAGGTCGTCGGGCGCCGCGAGCAGGCCGCGCGCCCCGACCAGCGCGCGCAGGGCATCGAGATGGCTGGCCGTGTCGTTCACTTCCGCAGACTCTCCCGATACAGGCACGGGCCCGGTGCGGGCGGTGACCTGCCCCGCATGACGGATTCAGCCGGCCGTTTCACGGACCATTGGCCTTCAAATCTGCGTTGCCGCCGAGCAACATGTCAACTTATGCTTTTTTCAGAGCCGGACAGAGCTACTTTCCGATGGTGTTTCGCCTCAGTCCGGAATCAGAATCCATTTAAATATCAATCAATTATTTGAAAATCGCGACATTCGAGAACGAGCCGGAGGGAATGTGACAACCGGTGGTGCAGCCAGCATCACACGGGCCGACTTGTCATATGACCGGACATCCCGCAGCTCTCGACACCCTAGAGATGGATGCCGTCGAACACCCGCTCCTGCGCGTTGCGGATATGGGCCTGCATCGCCTCGCGCGCCTTGACCGCGTCGCCGTCGCGGATCGCCTCGTAGACCGCGGCATGCTCGCGCTGGACCATCGCCAGATGCTCGCCCGAATGCAGCATCGAGAAGCTGCGCGCAAGATCGATGACATAGTCGAGATGCGGCCGCACCGCGGCCAGCGCGGCCTGGAAGTACTGGTTCTGCGTGGCCCGCGCGACCGCGGCGTGGAAGTCGCTGTCCTGCTGCACGCCGATCTTGCCGGTCTGGATCGCCTGGTCGATGGCGTCCAGCTCCTTCTTGATCGCGGCGGTGAGCGCCTCGTTGCGGTTCAGCGCGGCGGCATAGGCGACCTCGCCCTCCAGCGCGATGCGGAATTCGTAGACGCGCCGGACATCCGAGATCGTCTGGATCTCCTGCGCGCCATTCGCCGGCCGGGCCGGCGGCGATGCCGGCGCTGCGGTGACGAAGCTGCCGGCGCCCTGGCGCGACTGGATCAGCCCGTCCTCGCGCAGGCGGCGCAGGGCATCGCGCACGATCGGCCGGGACACGCCGAAATTCTGGCTGAGCTCCTTCTCGGACGGCAGCTTGCCGTCGCCCGGGAACTGGCCGCGCTGGATGCGCCCCAGCATGTCGCCATAGAGGATGTCGCTCAGTCTTGGGCGTTGAGACACCGGAACCCTTTGCCGCCAGCGGGCCTGATTGTTTGCAGGCAAGATTACACGTTATGCCAGCAAGCTCAAAGCCCGGCAGTCCCGGAAAATGGTACAAACATGCGGCTTCCCGCCCTCTTCCCCGCCGCAGCCGGACTGCACCGCCTCGTCTACATGTTAGTTGACATGTAATTTTTAGCCAGATAGATGTCAAAACAAGCCCGGACCACATCGGGCAGAAAATCGACATCTCGGCCGCGGGCCATGCCGTCCGCGCGCCAGAAACAGGGGATGGCACCATGGTCGAGGGTAGCCGCTGCATCACCACGACGCGCCGTACGCTGCTTCGGGCGGGGCTGGCCCTGCCCTTCCTGTCGCTGCCCGCCCGGGCCCAATCGGCCGACGGCATCCTGCGGTTCGGCCTGTCGGCCTTCCCGCCCAACCTGCAGCCCTGGGTCAGCACCGGCGCCGCCGCCGGCACCGTGAAGCTGATGCTGCACCGCAGCCTGGTCACCTATGACAGCAAGGGCCAGCTGCGCGGCGAGCTGGCGGAATCCTGGTCGGTCGACGACGAGGGCGCCTGGGTGTTCAAGCTGCGCCCCGGCTGCGTGTTCCAAAATGGCGAGCCGGTCACCGCCGACGACGTGAAATGGTCGATCGAGCAGATCGCCGGCGAGAAATCCACCGCCTATATGCGCACCCAGTTCCAGGGCATCGAGCGCATCGATATCCCCGACCCGCAGACCGTCCGCCTGGTGACCAAGACCCCGACGGCGACGCTGCCGACCTGGTTCGCCAACTACAACACCTTCATTCTGTGGCGGAATTCGACGCCGAGCGAGCCGGTCGGCGCCGGCCCCTTCCGCCTGTCCGGGCAGGAGCGCGGCACCTCGCTCGACCTCGTCGCCTTCGACAAGTTCTACAAGCCGGGCCTGCCCCGGCTGAAGGGCATCAAATTCACCGTCTATGCCGACGAGAACCTGCGCGTCGCGGCGCTGCAGACCGGCGATGTCGACATGATCGAATACGTGCCCTGGCAGTCGATGGCGACGGTCGAAGCCGACCCGCGGCTGAAGCTGGACGCGGTCGAGGGGCCGTTCATGTGCGTGCTGTTCAACGCCACCAAGCCGCCCTTCGACGATCCCCGGGTGCGCCGGGCCGTGGCCCATGCGGTGAAGCGCGAGGACATCGTCAAGGCCGCCTTCTACGGCCGCGGCAAGCCGCTCGCGGGCGTGCCGATCACCGCCGGCACACCCTGGTACGATGACGAGCTGGCCAATGGCTGGGCCTATGACCCGGCCCGCGCCAAGGCGCTGCTGGCCGAGGCCGGATATCCCGACGGGTTCCAGACCACGCTGATGGCCACCGCCCAGTACGGCATGCACAAGGACACCGCCGAGGTGGTGCAGCAGCATCTCGCCGCCATCGGCATCCAGTGCGAGCTGCAGTTGCCCGACTGGTCGACCCGGGTCGCCCGCGGCACCAAGGGCCAGTACGACATCTGCATCCACGGCCTGGCCGCCGACAACAACGACCCCGACGGCCTGACCGGGGTGATCGACACCTCGCTGGCGCCGACCCATGGCCGGTCCTTCGGCCTGAAGGCGCCGAAGACCGTCGACGCGCTGGCCCGCGGCCGGGCCGAGTTCGACCCGGCCAAGCGGGTCGAGATCTACAAGGAGATGCAGCGCGCCGCGCTGGAGGAAGTGCCGCTGGCCGGCCTGGCCTGGCGGTCGCAGGGCTACGGCATGGACCGCGGCGTGACCGGCTTCACCAACCTGCCGGGCGCGCTGACCACCTCCTCCGGCGCCACGCTCGAAGAGACTTCGTTCGGATGATCGCCGCCCTGCTCCGCCGCATCGGGATATCGATCGGGCTCGCCTGGATCGTGGTCACGATCGTGTTCCTGGCGCTGCACATGGTGCCCGGGGATCCGGCGGAGCTGTTGCTGTCGTCGGGCGGCGTCGCGCCCGACCCCGCCACCGTCGCCGAGCTGCGCGAGAAGCTCGGGCTGGACCGGCCGCTGGCCGAGCAGTATGTCGACTTCCTCGCTGGCCTGACGCGCGGCGATCTCGGCGCGTCCCTGGTCGACGACTATCCGGTGGCGCAGGAGATCGCGCTGCGCCTGCCGCGCACGCTGGAGCTGATCGCGGCCGGCGCGCTGATCGCGATCGTCATCGGCATCCCGGCCGGCACCTGCGCCGCGGTCTATCGTGGCGGGGCATTCGACCGCGTCGCCTCCGGCCTCGCCGCGCTGCTGCTGGCCATTCCGGTGTTCGTGGTCGGCACGCTGCTGATCCTGCTGCTGGCCCAGACCCTGCGGCTGATGCCCGCCGGCGGTTTCGTGCCGCTGGCACAGAACCCGGCGCAGCACCTGACCTTGCTCGCCCTGCCCACCATCGCCATCGGCAAGGGGCTGACCGCGGTGGTGTTCCGGATGACCCGGTCCTCGGTGCTGGACGCCCTGTCGCGCGACTATGTCCGCACCGCCCGGGCCAAGGGGCTGTCCCCCGCCCGGGTGCTGGTCCACCACGTCGTGCGCAACGCGCTGACCCCGGTGCTGACCGTGCTGGGCCTGCAGATGGGCACCATGCTGGGCGGCACGGTGCTGGTGGAATACGTCTTCAACTGGCCCGGCCTGTCGACCCCGCTGCTGCACGCGGTCGAGGCGCGCGACTACCCCATGGTGGTCGGCATCGTCCTCACCGTCTCCGGCCTGTTCCTGCTGATCAACCTGGCGATGGACCTGCTCTACGCCGTGCTCGATCCGCGGATCCGTGCGGCATGAGGCGCCTGTGGCTCCCCGGCGCCCTGGTCGCCCTCGTCATCCTGCTCGCGCTGCTGGCGCCATGGCTGGGGCTGGCGGATCCGGTCAGGCAGGACATCGCCCAGCGCCTGGCCGGGCCGGGGCCGGGTTCGCCGCTGGGCCATGACGAATTCGGCCGCGACGTACTGTCCCGCCTGATCTGGGGCGCGCGCACCAGCCTGGGCGTCGCCTTCGCCTCGGCCCTGATCGCCGGCATCCTGGGCACCACGCTCGGCCTGATCGGCGGCTGGTTCCGCGGCCTGGGCGAGCTGCTGGCGGTGCGCAGCATGGACGTCATCCTGTGCTTCCCGCCGGTGCTGCTGGCGCTGCTGGTCGTCACCCTGCTGGGCCCCGGCGCCGGCACGCTGATCCTGGTGCTGTCGGTCTTGTACCTGCCCGGTTTCGCCCGCGTCGCCTATGCCGAGGTGCTGTCGGCCCGCAGCCACGACTATGTCGAGGCGGTGCGCGCGCTGGGCGCCCCGACCGGCCGCATCCTGCTGCGCACGCTGCTGCCCAACATCGCCGGCCCGGTGCTGGTGCAGCTGTCGCTCGCCGTCGCCGCCGCGGTGGTGCTGGAGAGCGGCCTGTCCTTCCTGGGCCTCGGCGTGGTGCCGCCCGCCCCGTCCTGGGGCCTGATGATCCGCGGCGCCCGCGCCACCATGGAGCAGTCGCCCTTGCTGCTGCTGTGGCCCTGCGCGGCGCTGAGCCTGACCATCCTGGCGATGAACCTGCTGTGCGACGCGCTGCGCGACCTGGCCGACCCGCGCACGCCGGCGGCTCGCCCCCGCCTGCGCCTGGTCGACCGGATGCTGCCCGGCCTGCTGCCGCCGGCCGGGCGCAGCGACGCGGTGCTGGACCTGCAGGGCCTGACCGTCGAGATCGCCACCCCGCGCGGAAAAATCCGGCCGGTCGAGGACGTCTCCTTCTCGGTCCGCCCCGGCGAGACCATGGCGATCGTCGGCGAAAGCGGCTCGGGCAAATCCGTCACCGCCACCGCGCTGATGGGGCTGCTGCCGCCGGCGGCGCGGCCGGTGGCCGGCGCCGCCTGGCTCGGCGACCGCGATCTGCTGCGGCTGGACGAGCCGGCGCTGCGGGCCCTGCGCGGCGGCGCCATGGCCATGGTGTTCCAGGATCCGATGAGCAGCCTGAACCCGGTGCACCGCGTCGGCGACCAGGTAGCCGAGGCGATCCGCGCCCATCGCGCCATGACGGCCAAGGCGGCGCGGGCCGAGGCGCTATCCCTGTTCCGGCGGGTCGGCATCGCCGATCCGGAGCGGCGGCTGGATGCCTGGCCGCATGAGCTGTCGGGCGGCATGCGCCAGCGCGTCATGATCGCCATGGCGCTGGCCAACCGGCCGAGCCTGCTGATCGCCGATGAGCCGACCACGGCGCTGGATGTCACCGTCCAGGCCCAGATCCTGGACCTGCTGGCCGAGCTGCAGCGCGAGACCGGCACCGCGATGATCTTCATCACCCACAGCCTGGGCGTGGTGGCCGAGATCGCCGACCGGGTCACGGTGATGTATGCCGGCCAGGTGGTCGAACAGGGCGATGCCGCCACGGTGTTCGCCGCCCCCCTGCACCCCTACACCCGCGCCCTGCTGGCGGCGACGCCGGATGGCGACGGCCAGCCCCTGGGCATCCCCGGCGTCGTGCCCCAGCCCCATGCCTTCCCGCAGGGCTGCCGCTTCGCGCCGCGCTGCGGCCATGCCATCGCCGCCTGCACGGCGGCGCCGGTGATACTCGACGAGGCTCGGGCCGGGCACCGGACCCGCTGCATCCGCTGGCCCGCCCTGGCCAATGGAACGGAGGCCGCGGCATGAGCAACGCCCCTCCCCTGGTCGAGGCCACGGCCCTGTCCAAGGTCTTCCACACCGGCGGGCTGTTCCGGCGCGGCCGGCCGGTGCAGGCGGTGCGGTCGGTCGATGCCGCCGTCGCCCGCGGCGAGGCGCTGGGCGTCGTCGGCGAATCCGGGTCGGGCAAGAGCACGCTCGGCCGGCTGATGCTCGGCCTGATGCCGGCCAGCGCCGGCACGGTCCGCTTCGATGGCCAGCCGCTCGGCCGCCCCTCCGGCCGCGACTGGCGGGCGCTGCGCCGGCGCATGCAGATCGTGTTCCAGGACCCCTATGGCAGCCTGGACCCGCGCCGCCGGGTCGGCGCCCAGATCGCCGACGGCCTGGCCATCCATCATGTCGGGGATGCCGGGGACCGGGCCGACCGCGTCGCCGCGATGCTCCACCGCGTCGGCCTCGACCCCAGCCACGCCCAGCGCTATCCGCACGAGTTCTCCGGCGGCCAGCGCCAGCGCATCGGCTTGGCCCGCGCTTTGGCCAGCGGGCCGGACTTCCTGGTGGCCGACGAACCGGTGTCGGCACTGGACGTCTCGATCCAGGCCCAGATCGTGCAGCTGCTGGGCGACCTGCGCCGCGACCTGGGCCTCGCTTTGCTGTTCATCAGCCACGACCTGCCGGTGGTGCGCCATCTGTGCGACCGGGTGGTGGTGATGTATCTCGGCCGCGTCATGGAGGAAGGCCCGGCCGAGGCCGTGTTCGCCGCCCCGTCCCACCCCTACACCCGCGCGCTGATCTCGGCGACGCCGCAGCTGCGCCAGGACCGGCGCACCGGCCGCATCCTGCTGGCCGGCGACCCGCCGAGCCCGTCCAACCCGCCCTCCGGCTGCGTCTTCCGCACGCGCTGCGCCCATGCGCGGCCCGCCTGCGCCGAGGCGGTGCCGGAGCTGCGCCCCTTCGGAGAGGGGCGCCGTGTCGCCTGCCTTCGCGCCGAGGAGATCGCCTGATGGCGCCCCGGCCGGATCACCGAATTGCCGACGAGGAGTGACGAGAGTGGCCGCAAAGACCGAACCGAACGTGCATATGGGCACGATTACCGGGGGCGAGGCGCGCGAGATCCTGGCGAAGAACCCGGTGATCCTGCTGCCGATGGGCAGCCATGAGGACCAGGGCCCGCACGCGCCGATGGGCGACTATCTGCTGGCCGAGAAGATCGCCGAGCTGGCCGCCATCCGCGCCAGCCAGCGCGGCATCCGCACCCTGGTCGCCCCGGTGCTGCCCTTTGGCGGCGCCGACTGGTTCGGCCCGATGATCGGCGGCATCGCCCTGAGCCAGGCGACGCTGACCAGCGTGATCAGCGAGATGGTCGCCAACCTGCACCGGAACGGCCTGACCCGCATCGTCGTGATCAACGGCCATGGCGGCAATGTCGGGCCGATCGCCGAGGTGGCGCGCACCCTGTATCTGCGCGACGGCACCGTGCTGCCCAGCCTGTACCTGTGGCGCATCGGCTATGGCCTGCTGCCCGGCATCGTCGGGGCCGAGGCGGCGGCCAAGGTCTCCGGCCACGGCGCCGACCCGCTGACCAGCATCGGCCTGCACCTGTTCCCCGAGCTGATGCGCCCGGCCCTGATGCCCGGGGACCGGCCGGCGAAGCGCGATCCGGTGCTGGACCTGCCCTTCACCGGGCTGGGCACCGCCAGCTTCGAGGGCGCCGAGGTCGGCGTGCCGAACCAGTATGACGAGGTCTACACGCTCGGCGTCGGCAAGGGCGACCCCAAGCTGTCCTCGGCCGAGACCGGCGCGGCGCTGACCGAGAAGCTGACCGAGATCTGCGCCCGCTTCGTCGCCCATTTCGCCGAGAAGATCCACGCCTGATACGGCCGGGCCGGCAGGGTCATGCCGGCCCGGAAACAATGCCGCCCCGGATGCGGCCAAACAGTGGGGGTGTTCCAGATGCTGACGCGTCGTCTCGTTCTCAAGGCCGGGCTCCAGGCCGGTGTCGCAACCCTCGCCATGCCGGCGATCCTGCGGGCGCAGTCGATCAGCGGCGAGATCCGGCTGATGTCCTATGCCGACGGCACCTTCCAGGACAACTACGTCAAGACCGTCATCGAGCCGTTCCAGCAGGCCTTCCCGGGCGTCAAGGTCAACTACGCGCCCGGCGGCACCTCGGCCGAGATGCTGGGCAACATCCGCGCCCAGAAGGCGGACCCGCAGATCGACGTCACCATCATGGACGTCACCGCCTCGAACATCGGCAATGCCGAGGGCCTGTTCGACAAGCTGAGCCCGGCCGAGGTGCCGTCGCTGGAGGAGCTGGTCCCCGAGGCCCGCGCCGCCGGCGGCGAGTTCGGCCCGGCCGTGACCTTCGACCATCTGGTGCTGGTCACCGACGCCGTGAACCTGCAGCCGCCGCTGGCCAGCCTGGCCGAGCTGTGGCGCCCGGACCTCAAGGGGCTGCTGGGGATCAGCGCCCCGCCCAACATCCAGGGCCTGGCCCTGACCGTGATGGTCGAGAAGATGCTGGGCGGCGACTACCGGCAGTCGATCGACCAGGCGATCAAGAAGCTGGCCGAGCTGGCGCCGTCGGTGAACACCTGGAACCCCAATCCCGACGGCTATTCCCTGATCCAGAACGGCATCGTCCGCGTCGCCACCGGCTGGAACGCGCGGTCGCAGCGCAAGATCGACGAGACCCAGGGCAAACTGGGCGCGCTGCTGCCGCCGGAGGGTTCGGTGTTCCAGATCAACACCATCAACCTGACCGCCGGGTCGAAGAACCGCGCCACGGCCGTCGCCTTCATCAACCACGCCCTGTCGCACCAGTCGCAGAAGGCCTTCACCGAGCGGGTGTTCTACGCGCCGACCAACGGCAAGGCGCAGATCGACCCCAAGGTGCTGGCCCGCACCGCCATCGCGCCGGAGAACCGCAGTCGCATGATCGACGTCGACTGGACCGAGATCGTCAAGGTGCGCGACAAGTGGAACAACCGCTGGCGCCGCGAAGTGATCTCGGCCGGCTGATCCGATGAGCTATCTCCAGCTGCAGGGCCTGGCCAAGCGCTATGGC
This sequence comes from Inquilinus ginsengisoli, assembly GCF_031453975.1. NCBI lineage: Bacteria > Pseudomonadati > Pseudomonadota > Alphaproteobacteria > Rhodospirillales > Rhodospirillaceae > Inquilinus > Inquilinus ginsengisoli. Next base: position 465,230 of record NZ_JAVDPW010000001.1, on the reverse strand, counting down.
GGCTTCGTCGCGGTCGACGACGTCTCGCTGTCGGTCGGCCGGGGCGAGGCGGTGGCGCTGCTCGGCCCGTCCGGCTGCGGCAAGACCACGACGCTGCGGATGCTGGCCGGGCTGATCGCGCCGGATGGCGGCACCATCCGGGTCGACGGCGCCGACATCACCCGCGAGCCGGCGCACCGCCGCAACATGGGCTATGTCTTCCAGTCCTACGCCCTGTTCCCGCATCTCAGCGTGGCGCGCAATGTCGGCTTCGGGCTGGAGGAGCGGCGGGTGCCGCGCGCCGAAGCCGCGGCCCGGGTCGAGGAGGCGCTTTCCATGGTGCGCCTCGGCGCGCTGGGCGGGCGCCGGCCGCGCGAGCTGTCCGGCGGCCAGCAGCAGCGCGTGGCCCTGGCGCGGGCCCTGGTGGTCCGCCCCTCGGTGCTGCTGCTCGACGAATCCCTGTCCAACCTCGACGCCAAGCTGCGCGACGCGATGCGGCACGAGATCCGCGACATCCAGCGGTCGCTCGGCATCACCACCCTGTTCGTCACCCATGACCAGGTCGAGGCGCTGACCATGTGCGACCGGATCGCGGTGATGAATCGCGGCCGGGTCGAGCAGGTCGGGTCGCCGGAGGACATCTATGAGCGGCCGGCGACCCGCTTCGTCGCCGATTTCGTCGGCCGCGCCAACATCTTGGCCGCCAGCCGCGGCGCCGATGGCCGCGTCGGCCTGTGGGGTTCGCCGCTGCCGGTCCAGGCCCCGCCGTCGGGGGAGTTCGACGTCTTCGTCCGGCCGCAGCGCATCCGCCTGGCCGCGGTCTCCGAGCCCGCGGCCGAGGGCGTGGCGCGGATCCAGGGCCAGGTCTCGCACAGCGTCTTCATCGGCGACCGGATCGAGGTGGTGGTCGAGGGCGCCGGCGGCCAGCTGAGCGTCGAGATGCCGTCGGGCCAGCGCCCGCCGGCCGAGGGCCTGGAGGTCGCGGCGATCTGGCCGGCCGAGGACACGCTGCTGTTCCCGCGTGAGGCGCCATGACCGACGCCCTGCATCCCCTGGCCGCCGAGCGCCCCGCCTTGCCGCGCGGCCGGCGCCTGCCGCTGCCGCTGCTGGTCGCGCCGGCGGCGCTGTTCGTCCTCCTCGTCTATGTCTGGCCGACGCTCGGCCTGTTCCGCACCGCCTTCAACGAGGTCGGGCCGACCGGGGCGATGGTCGAGACCTGGTCGCTGCAGACCGCCCGCGAGGTCTTCGCCGACAGCTTCACCGCCGAGCTGACCCTGAACTCGCTGTGGCTGTCGCTGGTGGCGACCGCCCTGGCGCTGGCGCTGTCCTACCCGGTGGCGCTGTTCCTGTTCCGCACCAGGTCGCGCTTTCGCGGCCTCTTGGCCGTGGTCGCGATCATGCCGATGCTGGTGTCCGGCGTGGTGCGCATCTTCGGCTGGCTGGCCATCCTCGGCGACCGCGGCCTGGTCAACGGCATCGCCCAATGGCTCGGGCTGATCAGCACGCCGATGCGGCTGGTGTTCAACTGGACCGGCGTCACCATCGGCCTGGCCGAAAGCATCATGCCCTATATGATCCTGGCGCTGCTGGCCGGGTTCGGCCGGCTGGACCGCACGCTGGAGGAGGCGGCACGCAGCCTGGGGGCGACGCCGCTGCGCTGCTTCCTGCGCGTCACCCTGCCGCTGAGCCTGCCCGCCATCGCCCTGGCCGCAGGCCTCGGCTTCGTGCTGTCGATGTCGTCCTACATCACGCCGAGGCTGATGGGCGGCGGCCGCATCTTCGTGCTGGCGACCGAGATCTACGAGCAGGCGACCACCAACACCAACTGGCCGGTGGCCGCGGTGCTGGCGATCTACACCCTGGTGCTGCTGCTGGCGCTGGCCGTCGTCGCCCGGCTGGTGGCGCGGAGGCTGCAGCGATGAACGGCGCCGGCCGCGCCCTCTCCACCCTCGCCGGCATCGTCTACGCCATGATCCTGGCGCCCATCGTCGTGGTGGTGGCGCTGGCCTTCTCGGCCGACGATTTCATCGTCTTCCCACCCTCGGGCTATTCGCTGCGCTGGTTCCAGGCGCTGGCCGGCCACGGGCCGCTGCTGGACGCGCTGCTGCTGAGCGCGCAGATCGCCTGCGTGGTCATGGCGCTGTCCCTGCTGCTGGGCGTGCCGGCGGCGCTGGCGCTGAACAAGGGCAGCTTCCCCGGGCGCGAGGCGCTGCAGGGCTTCTTCCTGGCGCCGCTGCTGCTGCCGACGCTGATCATCGGCCTGGCGCTGCTGCTGTTCTTCACGCCGCTGCACCTGACCGCCACCCTGCCCGGCCTGGTGCTGGGCCACATGATCGTGACCCTGCCCTTCGTCATCCGGATGATGACGACCGCCTTCTCGACCCTGCCCGACGACATCGAGGCGGCGGCCGCCACGCTGGGCGCCACGCCGTGGCGGGTGGTGCGCCGGGTCACCCTGCCGCTGGCCGCGCCCGGCCTGGTCGCCTGCGGGGCGCTGTCCTTCCTGCTGTCCTTCGACGAGACCGTGATCTCGCTGTTCATCGCCGGGCCGCGCGCCTCGACCCTGCCGGTCGAGATGGTGCGCTACGTCGAAGGCCGCACCGACCCGATGGTCGCGGCCCTGTCGGTCGTGCTGATCGCCGCGACCCTTCTCGTCGTCATTCTGGTCGAACGTCTCGTCGGCGTCGCGCGCGCCGTCGGCAACTAGGGAAAGCCACATGCCAGACTATCGCATCGCCGCCATGCCGCCGCAGATCCCCGCCGCCCTGGTGGAGAAGCTGCGCCGGGTCGAGACCGCGACCATCGGCCATTCCCAGCATTGGGGCTTCATGGACCGGGGCATCCAGCCGCTGCTGCGCGGCAAGCGCATCGCCGGCGCGGCCGTCACCCTCGCCATCCCGGGCCAGGATTCGACCCTGCTGCACCACGCGCTGGGCCTGCTGCGGCCGGGCGACATCCTGGTGGTCGACCGGCTGGGCGACGACAAGCACGCCTGCTGGGGCGGCGGCGTCACCATCGCGGCCAAGGCGGCCGGCGCGGTCGGCGGCATCGTCGACGGACCCTGCACCGACCTGGCTGAGATCGAGGATTCGGACTTCCCGATGTGGTGCCGCGGCATGTCGCCGATCACCACCCGGCTATACAATCTCGGCGGCACGCTGAACCTGCCGATCTCCTGCGGCAATGTGCCGGTACGGGCCGGCGACGTCATCCTGGCGGATGAATCCGGCGTGCTGGTGCTGCCGGCCGGCGAGGCGGAGGCGATCGCCGACGCCGCGCTGGTGCGGCAGGAGCGCGGCGAGCGCAGCCAGGAGCGGGTCAAGGCCGGCGAGAAGCTGGGCGACATCTCCGGCGCCACCAGGATGGTGCTGGAGGCGCTGGGGCAGAATGGCTGACACTGCGATGGCCGAGACTGAATCGCCGAGGACAGCATCGTGACCAACATCCCGCCGAGAGCCGCCCGCATCACCGACTTCTCCTGCGAGAAACGGCCGGCCACCGGGTCGCGCGGGATGGTCGTCACCAACCACCCGTTGGCCTCCGCCGCCGGGTCGGAGATGCTGCTGTCTGGCGGCAACGCCATCGATGCGGCCGTCGCCGCCCTGTTCACCCTGACCGTGGTCGAGCCGATGATGGTCGGCGTGCTCGGCGGTGGCGTCGCCCATCTCCGCCTCGCCGACGGCCGGCACCTGGTGCTCGACGGGCTGTCGACCGCGCCGGGCCGGGGCAGCGCCACCATGTACGAGGCGCTGTCCGACGAGGTCGGCAAGTCCCGCGACGTGCGTGACCGCGAGAACCAGGTCGGGCCCAAGGCGGTGGCCGTTCCCGGCGCGCTGGCCGGCTGGTGCGAGGCGCTGGCGCGCTTCGGCACCCTGGCGCTGGCCGATGTGCTGGCCCCCGCCATCCGGCTGGCCGAGCGCGGCTTCATCGTCAGCCCCTATCTGTCGGACTGCGTCACCGACTGCGCCGCCGACCTGGCCCGCGACCCCGGCCTGTCCGCCCTGTTCCTGCCGGGCGGCCAGCCGCTGCGGCCGGGCGCGCGGCTGGTCCAGGGCGACTATGCCGGCAGCCTGCGGCTGATCGCCGAGCGCGGTCCGGCCGCGCTGTATGACGGGCCGCTCGGCACCGCGCTGACCGATTTCATGGCGTCTCATGGCGGGCTGATCGACCAGGCCGATCTCGACGCCTTCCGGGTGATCGAGCGCGAACCGGTGCGCGGCACCTATCGCGGCTTTGAGATCCTGGGCCCGCCGCCGCCCTCCTCCTCCGGCGTGCACATCGTGCAGATGCTGAACATCCTGGAGGGCTACGACATCGGCGGGCTGGGCTTCGGCTCGGCCGATGCGGTGCACCTGCTGGCCGAGGCGCTGAAGATCGCCTTCGCCGACCGCGCCGTCGCCACCGCCGACCCGGCCTTCGTCGCTGTGCCGGTCGACCGCCTGATCGCCAAATCCTATGCCGAAGAGCGCCGGTCCCGCATCGACCTGCGGCGGACCCAGGCCTGGACCGCCGGGCTGGCGGGCGGGGAATCGGCCAACACCACCCATGTCACCGTGGCCGACGCGGCCGGCAACGTCGTCGCCACCACCCAGACCATCAACGGCCTGTTCGGCGCCTGCACCCAGATCCCTGGCACCGGCATGCTGACCAACAACTACATGTACAATTTCGACCCGCATCCCGGCCGCGCCCTGTCGATCGCACCGGGCAAGCGGGTGTTCACCTCGATGGCGCCGATGATGGCGCTGCGCGACGGCAAGCTCGCCTTCGCCCTGGGCCTGCCCGGGGGCTTGCGCATCTTCCCCTCGGCGCTGCAGGCCATCGTCAACCTGATCGACCACGGCATGAGCCTGCAGGAGGCGGTCGAGGCCCCGCGGGTGTGGACCGAAGGCGGCGTGCTGGAGCTGGAGCAGGCCTTCCCCGAGGCGGTGGCCGAGGACCTGGCCGCCCGCGGCCACAACATCGTGCGCATGCCACGCATCGCCGGCGGCATGAACGCGATCGGCTTCGACCCGGACGGTACCCTGACCGGCGCCGCCTGCTGGCGCGCCGACGGCACGCCGGTCGCCATCTCCGGCGGCCTGGCCCGCGCCGGCGTCCGCTTCACCATCTGACCCGTTACCCGACTGGAGTGTGCCTGCCGTGACCGAAACCGTCGTCGTCCTGGATCCGATCAGCGAAGACAGCGCCGCCAGGCTGCGGTCCCTGCTGCCGCCCGGCCTTGTCCTCACCCATGGCACCGCGCGTGGCGATGAGCATCTCAAGGAGATCATCGCCGGGGCCGAATACGCCATCGCCGGCCAGGTCGGCGTCAACGGCGACGTGCTGCGCGCCGCGCCCAAGCTGAAGCTGCTGCACAAATGGGGCGTCGGCGTCGACAACCTCGATGTCGACACCGCGCGCCAGCTCGGCATCAAGGTGGCGCGCACCACCGGCAGCAACGCCGTGCCGGTCGCCGAATTCACGCTCGGCCTGACCCTGGCAGCGCTGCGCTGCATCGCCTTCGGCCATGCCGAGCTGAAGAAGGGCCACTGGCGCACCGCCACCGCCATGCCGATGCAGACCTACATGCTGTCGGGCAAGACCGTCGGCATCATCGGCTTCGGCGCCATCGGCCAGACCGTCGCCAAGCTGCTGAAAGGCTTCGGCTGCACCATCCTCTATTCCAAGCGCACGAAGCTGCCGGCGGTTGAGGAGGCCGCGCTGGGCGCCCGCTTCGCCACGGTACCGGAGATCCTGGCCCAGTCCGACGTGATCACGCTGAACTGCCCGCTGACGCCGGAGACATCAGGGCTGATCGACCGGGCGGCGATCCGGGCGATGAAGAAAACCGCCGTGCTGGTCAATGTCGCGCGCGGCGGCGTCGTGGTGGAATCCGACCTGATCGAGGCGCTGAAGGCGCGGGAGATCCATGCCGCCGCCATGGATGTGTTCGAGATCGAGCCCCTGCCGTCGGACAGCCCGCTGCTGGGCCTGGACAATCTGGTGGTCACCCCGCATCTGGCGGCGATCGCGGCCGACAATTTCGAGAAGGCCGTCAACCAGATGTTCGGCAACATCGCCCATGTCGCGCGCGGCGAGCCGGTGCCGGAACGCGACTCCGTGGTCTGACCCCCAAGCTTCACGCGGAGACGAGCCCGGGATTCGGACCGAAGTCCGCCCGGGCGCGCCTCCACTCGATCCCCCTCGGCCCGTCCTGGCCGAGGCCGGGGGGAAGCACCTGGCCCCCGCGGATGGACGCCGGCCGGCGGGGACCAGGCGGCGTGGCGCCTCTTCAGCTCGATATCCGCGTGTCGGTCGCGATCCAGTTCTCTTCCCAGGTCTTGCCGCCATCCGCGGAGAAGGACTGCACGAAACGGTACACATCGGGCGCCTGGGGCAGGATCTCGAAGCGCACCAGCACGGCGCGACCGTCGTCGAGGAAATCCTGGCCTTGGAACAGGCCGTGGCCATTCGTGACCCGGCCGTACACCGGCGGCGTCAGCGTGCCGACCCGCGCATTGGAGAAGTGAACGCTCCATTGCCGCGCTTTCGGGTTGTACACGCGCAGGCTGAGGCCCTCGATGTGGTGTCCGGCGGCGCTGTCGGCTTCCAGCTCCAGCAGGTTCGCGCGGCCGTCCCACACCTTGCGGACCGTCGACGTGCCGTTGAATGCGAGCCACTGGTCCGGAGTCTCGCTGAGGGGCTCCGCCAGCACCTTCATCTCGGTCTTCCAGGTGCCGATCTCGAAGTCGAAATCATGCTGGCCGTCGGATGACGGCGCCGCCGTCTGCGCCACCGCCGGCGGCGGGAACAGGAACGCGCAGGCCAGCAGGCCTGCGAAAATCGGGCGATACGTCGGATCTGCCGGCATGGGGCTCTCCCGGATCTGGATGGTGAGCCAATCTAGGTGCAGGGTGGTCATGGTGAAATTACCACTTGGCGCCTGAATGCCATGACCACTCTGCACCTGCCCCTCGACCGGTCGGGCGGCCTGCCGCTGCACCGGCAGATCTATGACGGCATCCGCGGGGCGATCCTTGCCGGCGCGTTGCGGCCGGGCCAGCGCATCCCGTCCACGCGCGCCTTGGCCCTCGACCTGGCCGTGTCGCGCCTGCCGGTGCTGGCCGCCTATGAGCAGCTTCTGCACGAATGCTATCTCGAGGGGCGGGCGGGGTCCGGCACCTATGTCAGCCAGGCGCTGCCCGACGAGCTGCTGCAATCGAAGCCGGTGCCGGATGGGGCGCGGCCGGCGCCCCGGGTCCCGCCGGAAAGCGACTATGGCGGGCTTGGTCCGTTCCGCACCAGCCTGCCAGCGCTGGACCGGTTTCCGCATGTCGCCTGGGCGCGGCTGGTGGCGCGGCATGCGCAGCGGCTGCCGCCGGCGCACATGGCCTATGGCGATCCGGCGGGGCTGCCGGCGTTGCGCGCGGCGATCGCCGACCATCTGCGCGCCGCCCGCGGGGTCCGCTGCAGCGCCGAGCAGGTCCTGATCGTCTCCGGCTCGCAGGCGGCGCTGCGCATCGCCGCCGCGGCGATCCTTGCCCCCGGCGACGCCGTGGCGGTGGAGGAGCCGGGCTATCCCGGCGCCCGCGCCGCGCTGGCGGCCGGCGGGGCGCGGCTGCTGCCGATCCCGGTCGACGAGGGCGGCATCGACGTGGACGCGCTGCGGCGCGCCGGCGGGGCGCGCGCCGCCTATGTCACGCCCTCGCATCAATATCCGCTCGGCATGTCGATGACCGCAGCGCGGCGGCTGACGCTGCTGGACTGGGCGCGGCGCCAAGGCGCCTGGGTGCTGGAGGACGACTACGACAGCGAGTACCGCTACGTCAGCCGGCCGCTCGGCGCGCTGCAGGGCATGGATGCGCATGGACGGGTGATCTATGTCGGCACCTTCAGCAAGGTGATGTTTCCCGCATTGCGGGTCGGTTATCTCGTGGTGCCGCCGCCGCTGCTGCAGGATGTCTTGCGGGCGCGCCTGGCCTTCGATCTGTTCCCGCCCACGCTCTACCAGTCGGCGCTCGCCGAGTTCCTGGACGGCGGGCATTTCGTGCGGCATCTGCGCCGCATGCGTGGCGTGTACCAGGCGCGGCGCGCGGCGCTGCTCGACGGTCTGGCGCGGCATTGCGGCGACCGCCTGGTCGTCCACAATGCCGACGCCGGGCTGCATGTCGCGGTGCTGCTGCCTGATGGATTCGATGACACCGATCTCGTTCGGCGCATGGGCGATCGCGGCCTGACGGCAACCGCGCTGTCCACCTGCTACGCGAGCACGGTGCCCCGCTGCGGGCTGCTGCTCGGCTTCGGCGGTTCGGACGAGCGCAGGTTGCAGGACGCCACGCGGATGCTGGGCGAACTCCTGCGCGCGTACCCGTAGGCATGCGCCGGCCAGGGCGGGTGAGAGGAGCGATCAGGAGGCATTCCGCCCGCCTCCCCGTAAGCGGACATCCGCACACGGGTGATCCCGAGCCGCTGCGCTTCGTTGGTGTAACGGCCCAGCGGCCGGCCGGCCTCGAAGAAGGGGTCGCGTTCGACCGATAGGCCAACTGGGCCGCCAAGGGCCGTGGCACGGTTGGGGGAAAATTGGTGCGGACGGCGGGACTCGAACCCGCACTCCCGAGGGATGCAGATTTTAAGTCTGCTGTGTCTACCGGTTTCACCACGTCCGCACGGGTTCCGTCTATCGCCTGAGACCGGGCGGCGCGCAAGCGCAATGCGCCTTGCAACCGGCCCGCCGATCTCTCATCTCGGAGAGATGCACGACCTCGACTGGATCCGACTCGCCTGGCTGGCCGCCGCCATCATCCTGGTGGCCCCGGCCGCGTTCCGGCGCGGATGGGGCGGTCATGGCCTGGCCTATGCCGCCGCTTGGCTCGGCATCGCGCTGCTGATCGGGCTGGCCTATTCGGTCTTCGCCACATCCAGGCCGGCGGTGCCGCCGAGCGAGACCACCAGGGCGCGCACAGCCTCGGTCGCCACCGACAGCCGGTCGGCGTCGGTGCCGCGCAGCACCAGGCTGGTGCCGAACTTGCCGGCCCGGAAATACGGGTAGCTGCCGATCGACAGGTCCGGGTACTCGGCGGCAATGGCGCCGAGGCCGGCCGCGATCACCCCTTCGCCGAGGTCGCAGGTCACGGTGCGGCTGAGCACCCGGTCGCCGCCGGTCAAAGTGGGGGCGATGCCGTCGAACATCGCCTGCATGATCCGTGGCACCCCGGCCATGACATGGACGTTGCCGATGCGGAAGCCGGGCGCGGCGCTGACCGGGTTGTCGATCAGCGTGCCGCCCTCCGGCACATTGGTCATGCGCAGCCGGGCCTCGTTCAACTGGCCAGCCTCGTAATGCGCCTCCAGCCGCCGCACCGCCTCGGGGTGGCGCAGCAGCGGCACGCCGAAGGCGCGGGCGATGCATTCGGCGGTGATGTCGTCATGGGTCGGGCCGATGCCGCCGGTGGTGAAGACGTAGTCGTAGCGGCTGCGCAGCGCGTTGACCGCGGCCACGATCTCGTCGGGGACATCCGGCACCACCCGCGCCTCGCGCAGGCGGATGCCCAGTTCGGTCAGCCGTTCCGCCAGGAACCCCATGTTGGCGTCCTTGGTGCGGCCGGAGAGAATCTCATCGCCGATCACCAGAACGGCGGCGGTGACGATGCGCGTATCGGTCATGCGGTCCTGCCCATCGGATTCCGGTCGCTCCGCCCCATATCGGGTCGGATGACGACCGGCCGACAGCGATGCTATAGCCTAGAGGCGATGCGAGACAGGATAGAAAGCGTGACCGAGGTGGAACCCCAGACCCGCGAGGAAGGCCACATCCCCCTGCACGGCGAGGCCGGCTTCGCGGCGATGCGCCGTGCCGGCCGATTGGCCGCAGAGACCCTCGACTTCATCACCCCGCATGTGCAGCCGGGCATCACCACCGACGAGCTCGACAAGCTGTGCGACGGCTTCATGCGCGACCATGGCGCGGTGCCGGCGACGCTGGGCTATCGCGGCTATCCCAAATCGAGCTGCATTTCGCTGAACCATGTCGTCTGCCACGGCATCCCGGGCGACCGGAAGCTGGAGAACGGCGACGTCCTGAACATCGACGTCACCCCGATCCTGGACGGCTGGTACGGTGATTCCAGCCGCATGTACATTGCGGGCGACAAGGTCACGGTGAAGGCCAAGCGGCTGATCGAGGTGACCTATGAGGCGATGATGCGCGGCATCGCCGTGGTCAAGCCTGGCGCCACGCTGGGCGACATCGGCCACGCCATCCAGGCCTATGCCGAGGGCCACCGCTTCTCGGTGGTGCGCGACTTCTGCGGTCATGGCGTCGGCAAGGTGTTCCACGCCCCGCCCAGCATCCTGCATTACGGCCGCCGCGGCGACGGGCTGGCCCTGCGCGAAGGCATGATGTTCACCATCGAGCCGATGATCAACGCCGGCCACTGGGCGGTGAAGATCCTGTCGGACGGCTGGACCGCGGTGACCCGCGACCGCAGCCTGTCGGCCCAGTTCGAGCACACGGTCGGCGTGACGGCCGATGGGGTGGAGATCTTCACCCTGTCCCCCGCCGGCCTGACCCAGCCGCCCTACCTCATCCCGTGATCGGGCCGGTCTCGTGATGGGCCCCGCCTGATGATCGGACTGCTGCCGTGACCGCGCCGCCGGATGCGACGGACACCGTCCCGTCCTCCGGTGGTGAGCCCCACCACAGCGGTCATCGCGACCGGCTGCGGCAGCGCCTGCTGACCGCCGGCGCCCCGGCGCTGGCCGATTACGAGATCATCGAGCTGCTGCTGTTCGCCGCCATCCCGCGGCGCGACGTCAAGCCGCTGGCCAAGCAGCTGATCGCCACCTTCGGCAGCCTGGGCGCGGTGCTGTCCGCCACCCCGACCCAGCTGACCCAGCGCGGGGGCCTGGGCGACGGCAGCGTCGCCCTGCTCAAGGTGGTGCAGGCGGCGGCCGAGCGCATGCTGAAGGAGCAGGTGGCCGACCGTCCGGTGATCGGATCGTGGCAGTCGCTGCTGGATTATCTCGGCGTCGCCATGAAGTTCGGCGCCACCGAGCAGGTGCGGCTCTTGTTCCTGGACCGCAAGAACGCCTTGCTGGCCGACGAGATCCCGGCCCAGGGCACGGTCGACCAGGCGCCGATCTATCCGCGCGAGGTGGCCCGCCGGGCGCTGGAGCTGGGCGCCAGCGCGTTGATTCTGGTCCACAACCATCCCTCCGGCGACCCGACACCGTCGCGCGCGGACATCGAGATGACCAAGGCGGTGGCGCGGGCGGTCGAGGCGGTCGGCGTGACCCTGCACGACCACGTCATCATCGGCCGCAAGGGCCATTCCAGCTTCAAGAGCCTGGGCCTGCTCTGAGCCCTCCTGAATTGCGTCCGTAGCCCGACCCCCGCGCAACCGCAATCGGGCTGCAATGCCGTGGCCTTAGCGTTCCGCCATTGCCACGGGCACCTCGCCGGCTCCGGCACGACGGTCGCGACCAGCCGGACCGCGCGATGGGCGCCCACAAACGCGGACTGGGAAGCGCCATGCGCGAGGCTTTCGAACACATCACCGGCCTGTCATTCGGCAGCCGCGGCGGGGGTGACGGCGGCGCGCCCGCCTCACCGACAGCCGGGACGCTGCGGGCCGACCTCGTGGACCGCGCCCGGGCGCTGGTGCCGCTGCTCACGCGCAACGCGACCCGCACCGAGGCCGACCGGCGGGTCCCGGACGACAGCATCCGCGCCATCCAGGACGCCGGCCTGTTCCGGATCATGGTGCCCCGGCGCTTCGGCGGATCGGAGACCGACATCCGCACCTCGATCGCGGTGGCCCGCGAGCTGGCGATGGGCTGCGGGTCGACCGCTTGGGTGCTGTCGCTGATCAATGCCTGCGCCTGGATCACGGGGATCGGCACCGATCGGCTGCAGCAGGATGTGTGGGCGGAGAATCCCGATGCCCGCGTGGCCGGCGCCCTCGCCGGCGAGGCGCAGAGCCGCCGGGTCGATGGCGGGCTGGTGGTCAGCGGCCGATGGCCCTGGTCCAGCGGCTGCCAGCACGCGGATTGGGGCCTGGTCGGCGTGCCGATCGTCGATGCGGCCGGCACGGTCGTCGATCGCGGCCTCGCCCTGATCCCGATGCCGGAGCTGGGCATCGAGGACACCTGGTTCGTGGCCGGGATGAAGGGCACCGGCAGCAACACGCTGGTGGCCCGGGACGTGACGGTGCCCGACCACCGCATCCTGCCCCTGTCCCGCCTGCTCGCCGGCGACCACCCGACGCCGCACAAAAGCGAGGCGCTGTACCGCACCGCCTTCGTGCCCGTCGCGGCCCTGATCCTGATCGGGCCGCAGCTCGGCCTCGCCACCAGCGCCCTCGAATTCGTGATGGAGAAGGCCGGCCGGCGCGGCATCGCCTACACCAGCTACGACACCCAGGCGGCGGCCCCCACGGTGCAACTGGCCATCGCCAGGGCGGCCATGCTGATCGAGACGGCGCATCTGCATGCCGACCGCGCCGCCGCCGACATCGACGCGGCGGCCCGGGCCGGCCGGACGCTGAGCCTTGTCGAACGCGCGCGGATCCGGATGGAGACCGGCTATATCGCCGAGACCGCGCGCGAGGCCATCCGCATCCTGTGCTCGGCCCATGGCGCCTCGGCCTTTGCCGAAACCTGCCCGTTGCAGCGGATCTGGCGCGATTCCGAGGTCGCCAGCCGCCACGCCATGGTCAACCCGGAGATCAACAGCGAGATCTACGGGCGGGCGCTGCTGGGCGCCGACCCCATCACCAACCTGGTCTGAGCCGCGGGGGTTCGGCCCGTCTCAGCCCGGCACCGGAGCGTCCTCGCGGACTAGGCCTTCGCGCTTCAGCTCGACCCAGAACTCGGCCGGGATCGGGGTGGCGATCAGCGCGTGGTTGCGCTCGACCTCCTCCGGCTTCACCGCGCCCGGGATCATCGACGCCACCACCGGATGCGCCAGCGGGAACTGGATCGCCGCCGCCGGCAGGGCCACGCCATGGCGCTTGCACACTGCCTCGATCCGGGCCACGCGCTCCAGGATCTCCTTCGGCGCGTCGGCGTAGTTGTACTTGGCGCCCGGCACGGCGCCGGTGGCCAGGATGCCGGAATTGTACGGCCCGCCCAGCATGATGCCGATGTCGCGGCGCTGGCACAGCGGCAGGAACTCGTCGAGCGCGGTCTGCTCCAGCAGGGTGTAGCGCCCGGCCAGCAGGAAGCAGTCGAAGTCGCCGCCCTCGGCGAAGCGCATGCAGGATTCGACCTCGTTGACGCCGACGCCGATCGCCTTGACCACGCCCTCCTCGCGCAGCCTGAGCAGCGCCTTGTAGGCGCCGGCCAGGGCCTCCTTCAGCCGCTGCTCATAGGCGTCGCGAGAGCCGTGGGTCCAGATGTCGACGTCGTGGATCAGCAGGATGTCGACATGGGGGATGCCAAGGCGCATCAGGCTCTGCTCGAAGGCGCGCATGGCGCCGTCGTAGCTGTAGTCGTACACCGGATTGAACTCGAGCCCGCCGGCCCAGCCGCCATGGTCCACCGCCGCGCCGCGCTTCGGCGGCTCGAACACCCGGCCGACCTTGGTCGACAGCACATAGCTGTCGCGCGGCCGCTGCCGCAGCACCTGGCCGAAGCGGTGCTCGGACAGGCCGAAGCCGTAAAGCGGCGAGGTGTCGACCAGGGTGACGCCGAGCTCCAGCGCCCGGGCCATGGTCTGGGTCGCCTGCCCGTCCGGCAGCTTCTGGTAGAAGTCGCCGAGCGGCGCCCCGCCGAAGCCGAGCTGGGTGACGGGTACGCCGCTCTTGCCGAGCGGACGGGTCGCGATCGGGTCCATGGACGGGCGGTCCTCTCTCAAGCGTCTTGGGCTCAGCCGAGCCGGTAGAAGGCGGTGGCGGTGTCGCGATAGAGCTGCCGCAGCTGCGCCTCCGACGCGTCCGAGAGGATGGCGTCCAACGTGTCGACCCAGCGGCGATAGCTGGAGGCCAACTCACAGACGGGCCAGTCGCTGCCGAACATGGTGCGGTCGAAGCCGAAGCAGTCAATCGTATGACATATGTACGGCTCGATCTGGGCCCGGGTCCAGCCCCCATGATCGGCTTCGGTGACCACGCCCGAGACCTTGCACCAGACATTCCGCAGTGCCGCCAGGGCGCGCATCTGGTCGCGCCACGGCTGGTCGATCCCGTCCTTGATCCCCGGCTTGCCGATATGGTCGAGGACGAAGCGGATCTCCGGGCAGCGCCGCACCAGTTCCAGCGCGCTGTCGAATTGCGGGTGGAAGATGCACAGGTCGAAGGACAGGTCGTATTCCGACAGAAGCCGCACGCCTTCGACGAAGCCCGGGCGGATGCAGAAATCCACCGCCTCGCCCTGGATCAGCCGGCGGATGCCGCGCAGCTTCGGGGTGGCGGCCTGCAGCGCGTCGAGCTCGGTGCGCACCGCCTGGCCGTCCTCGACCGCGGCCGAGGCGACGATGGCGCCCAGGCGGGGGTCTTCCAGCGCGCCGACCCAGCGCGCCTCCTCCACCCTCTGGGCGGTGGCGATGGCGACCTCGACGAAGACATAGCGGTCGATCGCCACCCCGTCGCGCTGCCGGTCGTAGTCGGCCGGCAGGTGCGGCGACTTCAGGACCGGCACCCCGTCCATCCAGGGATACGGCATCGCTGCGGGGTCATAGATGTGCACATGGCTGTCGACGATCGGAAAACCGGGCACGTTACCCTCCTCGGCCGACTCGATTTTGCGGGACTTTAATCGAAAATCCGACCGGCGCCATCAGGCCTGTAGTGGACGCCCGCCCCGCTCGAGCAGCGCCTCGAGCCCACCGATGTCGGGCAGGCTGAGATCGGCCAGGCCGGCCAGGGTCTCGATGGTGCCGGTGCCGGTCAGCACTCCGACGCACAGGCCGACCCCGGCCGCGCGCCCCATCGCCATGTCGTGCCGGTTGTCGCCGACCATGGCGACGGCGCCGGGCGGCAGGCCGGTGGCGTCGCAGAAGCCATAGACCATGCCCGGGTTCGGCTTGTGGCCGTGGCCGCTGTCGTAGCCGGCGACGAAGTCGACGAGGTCGTCCAGCCCGAACATCGCCAGGGTGTTGCGGATCGCCACCTCGCCGTCGCTGGAGGCCACGCCGAGCTTGAGGCCGCGGTCGCGCAGCCGCCGGAACAGCCCGGCCGGATCGGCCACGGTCGGCACGATCGCGGTCGAGGTGGCGCCCTGGAAGATGCGGTCCATCTCCGGCACCAGCAGGTCGAGATCATAGGGGCTGCCGGCGGCGATCCACGCGGCCGCGATCTCCGGAGTGGCGCCGGCGGCGAACAGCGTGTCGGCGCGGACCACACCGGTATCAGGGTCGGCGCCGCCGACCGCCAGCAGCCGCCGCGCCAGCTCCGGATCGCCGGCCGCGGCGAACAGCGCCGCCTCGCGGTTCAGCGGCGTCCAAGTCGAGGCATAGTCGATCAGCGTGCCGTCCTTGTCGAACAGGATGCCCTGGATACCGGCCGTGTTCATGACGGCTCCTCTTCGAAATAGCCGCCTTCGAGGGTGATGTGGCTCAGCGTCCGGTCCTCGTGCCGCATGCGCCAGGACAGCAGTTTCTGGGCATAGGCCAGCACCTCGCCGGCATAGGCCGGGTCGCGGCTGCGGTCCTCGAACTCGCCGGGGTCGCGCTCCAGGTCGAAGAACAGCGGCGGCAGGCCGGTGCAGTGCACATATTTGCGCCTGGCGTCGCGGATCACCTGGACACCGCATTCGTTGCCCTGCAGCCGGCCGTGCTCGCTCTCGATCCGCTCGCGCACATTGCCGAAATCATAGAACCAATGCGCCGCGTCGCGCCAATCCCCCGGCGTCTCGCCGTGGCAGAACGGCAGCAGCGCCCGGCCGTCGCACTGCCGCGGCACGGGCAGGCCCAGCCAGCCGAGGATGGTCGGCAGGATGTCGACCGATTCGGTGAAGCCGTCGACCTGCCGGCCGCGCCCGGCATCGGCGGCGGCGCGGGGGTCGCGCACGATCAGGGGGATGTGCGCCGACTGGTCGAAATAGCCGAGCTTGCCGAACAGGTGGTGGTCGCCGAGCTGTTCGCCATGGTCGGAGGTGAAGACGATCAGCGTGTCGTCCCACTGGCCGCTCTGCCGCAGGAAGTCGAAGACCCGGCCGAGATGGTGGTCGACCTCCGAGGCCAGGCCGTAATAGGCGGCGCGGACCGCCGCCACCCCGGCCGCGTCGAGGGCGGAGGCCGGGCCTTCGGCATGGTTCAGGAACTTGGACAGCGGCACCGCCCGGTGCAGCCCGGCCAGCAGCGGATGCTGCTCGCCCTCCGCCGCCGCCGAGGGACCGCGCAGCGGCGCCGGCACCGCTGCCGGATCATAGGCCATGTGCCAGGGCGCCGGCGCGGCGAAGGGCGGATGAGGGCAGACATAGGTCAGATGCACGAACCAGGGCTGGCCCTGCCGCACCGCGAGGTGCCGCAGCACCTGGTCGGTGAGGAAGGCGGTCTCGCTGTCCTCGGCCCGGATCCGGGTCGGGCCGAAGCCGCCAGGCGCGGTCTCGCCGGCCGGGTCGGGATCGTAGAGCGGCTCGCGCCCCTGCCCCGGCTCGGCGATGTCGTAGCCCTTGGCCAGGAGGTCGGCAATCCAGCCACGGCTGAGCTCCGACAGGTTCATCACCGGGGTGAAGCCGGGCGCCACGCTTTCATAGGTGTCGCGCGCCGGGTCGCCAGGCGGACGGCCGCGCGGGTCCAGCGAGGTGTCGGTGTAGCCGAACAGCAGCGGTTCCCACCCGCCGCGCCGGACCTCCTGTGCCAGGTTGCCGTGGCGGGCATCGAGCGGCATGCCGTTGCGGACGCTGCGATGGGTGTGGGGGTACAGGCCGGTCAGCAGCGTGGCGCGCGACGGGCCGCAGGGATAGGCGTTGGTGTAGTGGCGCCGGAATAGCGTGGCATCGGCCGCCAGCGCGTCGAGCGCCGGGGTGCGGATGCACGGGTGCCCCACCGCCGACAGTGTGTCGCCGCGCCACTGGTCGGCGGTGATGAACAGCACATTGGCCACGCCTGCGACCTCCCGCATCCCAACGCTCCGCGACTGCTGATACAGCAAGCGCAGGCGTCGCGACACGGGAAAGCGGGCCGGCGCGGCGCAGCGTCACGCGGTGCTGCCCGGCCCGGAATTCAAGCCAATGCGATCAGGTCAGGCCGACGCTCCTAAGACAGCGGCGGCACCCGCAGCACCTGGCCGGGATAGATCTTGTCGGGGTCCTTGAGCGTCGGCTTGTTGGCTCGAAAGGTGGCTGATCCCGGAGCTTGACGGCGAGACAGAGATGATGTTCCCAATCAATCTGAGAATCCGGCACCTTTCCTACTCGCGAGGGTTGCATCGCCTCAACTCAGACTTGATTGGCATCCCAAAACACCCTATCTTCCAGTGCATTGAGGGGCTTTTCTGACTAATTGGTTGAGAGCAAGCGATGCCACGACGCATCTGGGTGCTGTCGATCGCCCTGGTCCTGGCCGCTTGCGGCGGCGGGCCCGACATCGTGCGCAACCCCGCCAGCACCGGCGTCGCCCGCTACGTCACCGCCAATGCGCCCGAGGAATGCGTGCCCTATGCCCGCTCGGTCTCCGGCATCCAGCTCAGCGGCGATGCCTGGACCTGGTGGGACCATGCCGACGGCGTCTACGCCAAGGGCAGCACGCCGAGCTCCGGCGCCGTGCTGGTGCTCGGTCAGTCCGACCGGCTGAGCAGCGGCCACATCTCGGTGGTGGTCACGGTGCGCAACTCGCGCGAGATCACGGTGTCGCACACCAACTGGGGCAACAACGGCCCGACCCGGCGGCGGATCTACCGCGAGCAGTCGGTGGTCGACGTCTCCTCCGGCAACGACTGGACCGCGGTGCGGTTCTGGAACCCCGACACCAACGCCTATGGCGGAGTCTACGAGGCCGACGGCTTCATCTATCCGGTCGGGGCCTGAGCACACCTATCGACGATCCGGGGTCGTATCGACTATAAGCCCGGCGCGATCACGGCACCGCCGCGACGCTTCGGATCCTGCGCCCCATGACCCTTCCCCTCGTCCTTCCGGATCCACGGGCGCGCCGGCGCCTGGAGATCGGCCTCGCCTTGCTGGCGGACGGGCAGCCGGCCGAGGCCGCCGAAGCCATCCGCGCCGCCATCGAGATCGACCCCGCCGACGCCGAGACCTGGCACGCGCTCGGCCAGGCGCTGGAAGCGGCGGGCGAGCCCGCTGAGGCGGCTTACCGCACAGCCCTGCAACTGGATCCGGACGACCGCATGGGCGCCGCGGTGCGGCTGGCGCTGATCGGCGCCGCGCCGGCCCCGGCGCAGCTGCCCGAGGCGCATGTCCGCACCCTGTTCGACCAGTATGCCCGGCGCTTCGACACCGCGCTGGTCGACGCCTTGGGCTATCGCGGGCCGGAACTGCTGCGCCGTGCCGTCGACCGGGTGATGTCGGAGGGGTGGCTGGACATCCTCGACCTCGGCTGCGGGACCGGCCTGGCCGGCGCCGCCTTCGCCGACCGCCGCCGCCGGCTGGACGGCATCGACCTGTCGCCCGCCATGATCCTGCAGGCGATGGCGCGCGGGATCTACGACCGGCTGGAGCCGGGCGAGATCGCGGCCGTGCTGGCGGACTGGCCGGAGCGCTACGACCTGGTGCTGGCCGCCGACGTCGCGGTCTATATCGGCGATCTCGGCCCCCTCTTCGCCGCCGCCCGCGACGTGCTGCGACCGGACGGCCTGTTCGCCCTGACCGCCGAGGCGCATGACGCGGATGGCTGGCGCCTGGGCGACCATCACCGCTACCTCCATTCCTCCGGCTATCTCGCGGCGACCGCAGCGGCGGCCGGCTTCGCCGTGGTTGAGGTCGAAGGCGCCTGGGCCCGGCGCGAGAACGGGACGCCGCTGCCCGGCTGGGTCGCGGTGCTGCGGGCGTCATGAACTACCGCCACGCCTTCCATGCCGGCAACCAGGCCGATGTCGTCAAGCATGTGGTGCTGGTCGCGCTGGTCGAGGCGCTGCGCGGCAAGGCCAAGCCGTTCTTCGCACTCGACCTGCATGCCGGGATCGGCCGCTACGCGCTGGCGGCCGAGGCGGCGAGGACCGGCGAATACATCGACGGGATCGGCCGGATCGACAGTGCGACCGACGCCCCGCCCGTGGTCGCCCGCTATCTCGACCTGGTCCGCGGCTTCAACCCGTCCGGCAGGCTGGAGATCTATCCGGGATCGCCGCGGCTGATCCGGGCCCTGATGCGGCCGGAGGACCGGCTGGCGCTGGTCGAGCTGCATCCCGAGGACCACGCCCGGCTGCAGGCCGAGTTCCGCGGCGACAGCCAGGTTGCGATCCATCACCGCGACGCCTGGGAGGCGCTGCGCGGGCTGCTGCCGCCGCAGCCCCGGCGCGGGCTGCTGCTGATCGACCCGCCCTTCGAGGTCCAGGGCGAGCAGCTGCGCATGGCGCAGGCCATCGGCGCGGCCCATCGGCGCTGGCCGGAGGGCATCATCGCCGCCTGGTACCCGATCAAGGACCGGCCGCCGGTCGACGCCATGCTGGCGGCGCTGCCGCCCCTGCCCCGCGCCTGGACCGCCGAGCTGACCCTGTTCGACAGCCTGTTCCCGGCCCGGCTGAACGGGTCCGGCCTGATCCTGGCCAACCTGCCCTGGGGGGTGGAGGAGCCGCTGCGCGAGGCCCTGGCCTGGCTGCAGCCGCGCCTGGCCCGCCAGGGCGGCAGCTGGCGATTGGATCCGCTGCCGAGCTGACGCCACGCCGGGATCGCTGGCCGCCACAGCACCGCCCCACGGTTCCATGCCGAACCCGCCATGCAGACGTCCCGATTTCGCGGATAGGAATAGGCCGCCGACAGGTTCAACGTCCTCATGGATATGACGGAGGTCGGACATGTCGACGGCAGGCAACGCGCCCAGGGGCAGCGCTGCAACCTCTTCCAGCGGCGATGATTTCGTCATCGGCAAGACCTTCCTGATCGCGCTGTCGGCGGCGATGGGCGGGTTCCTGTTCGGCTACGACACCTCGGTCATCAACGGCGCCGTCGCGGCCATCCGCACCTGGTCCGGGGCCGGCGAGGTGCTGCTCGGCTTCTCCGTGGCCAGCGCCCTGCTCGGCTCGGCGGTCGGCGCCTGGTTCGCCGGACCGGTCGCGGACCGCTACGGCCGGATCGCGGTGATGCAGATCGCGGCGGTCATCTTCCTGATCGGCTCGGTCGGGTCCGGCCTGGCCTGGAGCATCTGGTCGCTGACGGCGCTGCGGTTCCTCGGCGGGCTGGCGGTCGGCGCCGCCAGCGTCATCGCCCCGGCCTATATCGCCGAGGTCTCGCCGGCCCATATCCGCGGCCGGCTCGGCTCGCTGCAGCAGCTGGCCATCGTCGTCGGCATCTTCGTCGCCCTGCTGTGCGACTATGCCCTGGTCGCGGCGGCCGGCGGCGCCGAGAAGATCCTGTGGTTCGGGCTCGAGGCCTGGCGCTGGATGTTCATTTCGATGGCGGTGCCGTCGGTCATCTACGGGGTGCTGGCCGGGATCATCCCGGAATCGCCGCGCTTCCTGGTCAGCAAGAAGCGCCTGGCCGAGGCGGCGGACGTGCTGCGGCGCTTCGTCGGCAACAAGCCGCCGCCCCAGGTCAAGATCGCCGAGATCGAGCACAGCATCGACCGGGAGAACAAGCAGTCGCTGCGCGATCTGCTGGGCCCTGCGGCCGGCCTGCTGCCGATCGTGTGGACCGGCATCCTGCTGTCGGTGTTCCAGCAGTTCGTCGGCATCAACGTGATCTTCTACTACTCCTCGGTGCTGTGGCAGGCGGTCGGCTTCACCGAGGCCGACTCGCTGATCATCACCGTCGCCACCTCGGTCACCAACATCCTGACGACCCTGGTGGCCATCGCACTGATCGACCGCGTCGGGCGCAAGCCGCTGCTGCTGATCGGGTCCGCCGGCATGACCCTGGCGCTGGGGACGATGGCCTATATCTTCGGCACCGCCCCCACCGAGATGGTCAATGGCGCCCTGGTCCCGGTGCTGCCCGGCCAGGCCGGCGTCGTCGCGGTGGTCGCCGCCAACCTCTACGTCGTGTTCTTCGGGGTCAGCTGGGGGCCCGTCGTCTGGGTGCTGCTGGGCGAGATGTTCAGCAACCGCATCCGGGCCTATGCCCTGGCCGTGGCCGCGGCGGCGCAATGGGTGGCCAATTTCTTCGTCTCGGAGACCTTCCCGTCCCTGGCCTCCGCCGGGCTGGGCATCGCCTACGGCATCTATGCCCTGATGGCCGTGCTGTCCTTCATCTTCGTCGCCCGCGCGGTGCGCGAGACCCGCGGGCGCGAGCTGGAGGACATGGAGTAACCGGGGTCGCTCCGCACACATCCAGGGCTTCGGCGCAAAGGCCCGGCCCCGGCGAAATCCGGTTCGCGGCACGAGGCCGGTCGCGCTAGAGTTCCCGCAACGAGGGGGGACTTCATGACGCGATGGGCTGGGCTAGGCGCCCTGTTGGTGTTGCTGTCGGCCTGCGTCTCGCAGCCGCCGAAACCGCTTGTCCCGCAACCGGGCACGCCGCCCTTCCAGGCGATCGCGCCTGCCGGCTATTGCCTGTCGGATGAATCGGATCCTTTGGCGCCGAGGGTCTATAGAACGATCGGCCAAGTCGCCCAGCCGGGCTCGCAGATCCTGGCGACCTTCCGTCCCTGCGCCGAGATCGGGCCGGAGCCAGGCTCCGCCAAGCCCTGGCATAAGGTTCGGCTCGTCTTTGAGACCAGGCTGATGACTTCTGCCGGCGACCGGCAGGTCTATCTCGCAATCATGGCGAATCCGAAGCTCACCGACCTGTTGAATCAGCGGGTGGTTCCAGGACTGCGGGACCAGATCCCGGATGCCTTGAAGAAGAGCACGACCGTCAGCGACCTCCGCTACCTCGGGTCGGATCAGGATGCCGTCTACGACGGATTCGAGATGACCTCGCGCGGGCTTCCCCCCGCCATGACCGTGACGACACGCTCCGTCTCCGGCCAGACGGTGATCGGCCGCTACACGCTAGCGGTGACGGCCTTCAGCCTGACCGGCAACAACGCGCCCGAGGATTGGGACTTTCTTCAGAAGCTCGTGGTCCAGGCGGTCCACGCCACGATCATCGCGACGGAGCGTCCGGGCACGGCATTGCCGCCGGTGCCTCCCCGGGTGCTGCCGGCAGCGCCCGGAGCGTCAGGCCTGACGACCTGACCGCGTCCTGAGTCGCCTCAGACCGCGGCCTTGTTCTGGCGGTCGAGG
Organism: Inquilinus ginsengisoli; assembly: GCF_031453975.1. NCBI lineage: Bacteria > Pseudomonadati > Pseudomonadota > Alphaproteobacteria > Rhodospirillales > Rhodospirillaceae > Inquilinus > Inquilinus ginsengisoli. The sequence continues at coordinate 442,989 of NZ_JAVDPW010000001.1, read as the reverse complement.
CGCTTGCGCTCGTTCGGGTCGAGGAGGCGCTTGCGCAGGCGCACCGTCTTCGGCGTGACCTCGACCAGCTCGTCGTCGTTGATGTAGGTCAGCGCCCGCTCCAGCGTCATCTGGATCGGCGGCGTCAGGCGCACCGCCTCATCCTTGCTGGTGGTGCGGATGTTGGTCAGCTGCTTGCCCTTCAGCACATTGACCTCGAGGTCGTTGCCGCGGGTGTGCTCGCCGATGATCATGCCCTGGTAGACCCGGACCTGCGGCTCGATCAGCATCGGGCCGCGATCCTCCAGGTTCCACAGCGCGTAGGCCACGGCCTCGCCCTGGGCGTTGGAGATCAAGACGCCGGTGTGGCGCGAGGCGATGGCGCCCTTGTGCGGGGCGTAGTCGTGGAAGATCCGGTTCATCACGCCGGTGCCGCGCGTGTCGGTCATGAACTCGCCCTGGTAGCCGATCAGGCCACGGGTCGGCACCAGCATGACCAGGCGCTGCTTGTCGCCGCCCGAGGGCCGCATCTCCAGCAGCTCGCCCTTGCGCTCGGACAGCTTCTGCACGACGACGCCGGAATGCTCCTCGTCGACGTCGATCGTGACCTCTTCGATCGGCTCGAGCTGGTTGCCCGACTCGTCGGACTGGTAGACCACGCGCGGCCGGCTGATCGACAGCTCGAAGCCCTCGCGGCGCATGGTCTCGATCAGGATGCCCAGCTGCAGCTCGCCGCGGCCGGCGACCTCGAAGGCGTCCTTCTCGGCGGTCTCGGTGATCTTCAGCGCGACATTGCCCTCGGCCTCGCGCAGCAGGCGGGCGCGGATGACGCGGCTGGTGACCTTGTCGCCCTCGGTGCCGGCCAGCGGGCTGTCATTGACCGAGAAGGTCATGGCGATGGTCGGCGGGTCGATCGGCTGGGCCGCGAAGGCCTCGGTCACGTTCAGGTCGCAGATGGTGTCGGCGACGGTCGCGGTCACCAGCCCGGCGATGGCGACGATGTCGCCGGCCTCGCCGCTGTCGATCGGCTGGCGCTCGATGCCGCGGAAGGCCAGCACCCGGCTGATGCGGCCGGTCTCGATCGTCGTGCCGTCGCGCGACAGCGCCTTGACCGTCATGTTCGGGCGGACAGAGCCGGAGCGGATGCGGCCGGTCAGCACCCGGCCGAGATAGGGGTTGGCCTCGACCGTGGTGGCCAGCATGCGGAAGGACTGGTCCTCCTCGATCTTCGGCGCCGGCACGTGGCTCAGCACCAGGTCGAACAGCGGCGACATGTCGGTCCGCTCGGCCTCAAGGCTCTCCGCCGCCCAGCCCTGCTTGGCCGAGGAGAACAGCGTCGGGAAGTCGAGCTGGTCGTCATTGGCGTCGAGCGCCGCGAACAGGTCGAACACCTCGTCATGCACCTGGTGGGCGCGGGCGTCCGGCCGGTCGCATTTGTTGACCAGCACGATCGGCCGCAGGCCCAGCTTCAGCGCCTTGCCGGTGACGAACTTGGTCTGCGGCAGCGGCCCTTCGGCCGCATCCACCAGCACGACCACGCCGTCGACCATGTTCAGGATGCGCTCGACCTCGCCGCCGAAATCGGCGTGGCCCGGCGTGTCGACGATGTTGATGCGGACGTCCTTCCACACCAGCGACGTGCACTTGGCCAGGATGGTGATGCCGCGTTCCCGTTCGAGGTCGTTCGAATCCATGATTCGTTCGGCCACGACCTGATTGTCGCGGAAGGCCCCCGACTGGCGCAACAGGACGTCGATCAGGGTCGTCTTGCCATGATCGACATGGGCGATGATGGCGATGTTCCGGATTTCCATGGTCGGTCCGAGGCGAGCGCAAGGTGCGGGCAAAACGAAGGACGGCGGACAGGGCGCCTTGCGAACGCCCCAACCGCCGTCGACGCGGAATATAGGGAGATCTGCGGCAAGTGCAAGCCGACTCCAGCAACACATTGACAAGTCGAAGGAAAATTTGCGGCAACGAAACCCTTATTCCAGGTGTTGCGATAGGGGTGGCAACCGAAGCGCGGACCGTGGACGATGCCGCGGGGCGTCGGGCTAGGGGGGATGGGCTTGCGACTGAGATGGCACGGATTGACATGGCTCGGCGTCCTCGCCGCCCTGGTGCCCCCTGCGGCGGTCCTGGCGCAGAGCGATCCGGCCGAGCCCGCGGCCGACGCGGCCGCTGCGGCGACTCCGCTGCCGGACGCCATTGCCTATGTCGCCACGCTGGAGCCGGTGTCCGACGACAGCGCGACCGCGGCGCTGACCGGCGCCTCGAACCTGATCACGCTGCAGTCCAGCCCACCCGCCGGCCCGGTCGGGCTGATCCGCCGGGCGCTGGCGGACCAGGACCGGCTGTACGGCGCGCTGGGCGCCCTGTCCTATTACGGCGCCACGGTCGGCATCACCATCGACGGCAAGCCGTTGAACGATCCCGGGCTGATCGACCAGCTCACGGCGCGGCAGAGCAAGGACCCGGTCAAGGTCTCGATCAAGATCGACCTCGGCCCCGGCTACAAGTTCAAGACCGTCCGCCTGACCGACACCAAGGGGTCGGACCAGCTGCCGCTGGTGATCGACCGCACGCCGCTGGGTCTCGACCCGGGCCAGCCGGCGCTGTCGGGCACCATCCTCAGCGCCGAGGGTGCGATGGTGTCCCAGATGAACAACCAGGGCTATCCGCTGGCCAAGGTGCCGTCGCGCGACGCCGTGGTCGACCATAGTAACAACACCATGGACCTGACCGAGGTGCTGGATCCCGGCCCCAAGGCCGGATTCGGCGCGGTGTCGGTCGAGGGCGAGAAGACGGTCGACGAGAGCTTCATCCTGAGCCGGGTGCCCTTCGTGCCCGGCCAGGTCTATTCCCCGTCCCAGATCCAGGACCTGCGCAAGGACCTGGCCGACCTTGGGGTGTTCAGCAATGTGCGGGTCACCACCGCGACGGCGCTGGACCCCCAGGGCAATGTGCCGGTGGCGATCACGGTGCAGGAGCGGCCGCTGCGCTTCTTCGGCTTCGGTGCCAAATACGAGACCAATTACGGCGCCGGCATCAACGCCTATTGGGGCCATCGCAACCTGTGGGGCGGGGCCGAGCAGTTGCGGGTCGACGGTGAACTCAGCGGGGTGGGCGGCGGCCAGGGCAGCGGGACCGAACCGAACTACAAGTTCGGCGTCACCCTGACGGTGCCGGGCTTCCTGGACCGCAAGACCACGCTGGATGCCAAGGCCGAGGCGGTACACGAGGTGCTGGATGCCTACACCAGCACGCGCGGCCTGGTGCAGGGCATCGCGACCTACCACTACACCAAGCAGATCGACCTGCTGGCCGGCCTTAGCTTCGAGAAGGGCCATGTCGAGAACGACGAGGGCACCTGGGACTACACCTTCGTCGGCATCCCGCTCGGCGCCAAGATCGACACCACCGACAACCTGCTGAACCCATCCAAGGGTTACCGGGCGCAGCTGTCGCTGACCCCCTACCCGACCTTCCTCGGATCCTCGGTCGACATGGTGGTGGCCAAGGCGCTGGCGTCGACCTATCTCGACCTGTCGGATGATGGCAGCATCATCATCGCCGGGCAGCTCGGCATCAGCAGCATCGCCGGCCCCGACATCGCCGACGTGCCGCCCGACAAGCGGCTCTATGCCGGCGGCGGCGGCAGCGTGCGCGGCTACAAGTACCAGAGCATCGGCCCGCAGGATAAGGACCACAACCCGACCGGCGGCCTGAGTTCCCTGATCGGCAGCCTCGAGCTGCGCTACAAGATCACCGACAGCATCGGCATCGTGCCGTTCTTCGACGCCGGCGGCGTCTATGAGAAGAGCGTCCCCGACTTCGGCAGCGACCTGCAATACGCGGCCGGCATCGGCGCCCGCTACTACACCGGCATCGGGCCGATCCGGGCGGACATCGCGGTGCCGCTGAACAAGCGCAAGGACGACGACGCCTTCCAGCTCTACATCAGCATCGGGCAGGCCTTCTGATGCGCGCGATCCGGATCCTCCTCATCGTCCTCGCGGTGGTGATCGGCCTGCCGATCACGCTGCTGCTGATCGGCTTCGGCCTGGCCCAGACCGGCCCCGGCAAGCGCCTCATCGCCGACCAGGCCGGCGGGCTGGCCAGCACGCCCGAGATGCAGGTGTCGATCGGCGCGATCGAGGGGCTGGTGCCCTTCGACATGACGGTGCGCGACGTCGCCGTGTCCGACCCCGCGGGCCCGCTGGTCACCGTCGACCATGCCCGGCTGGCCTGGAGCCCGACGGCGCTGTTCGGCCGCGTGCTGCAGATCGATGCGGTGGAGGCTGGCACCATCACCGTCGACCGGCTGCCCGCCGGCGGCACCACCGAATCCGAGCCCAGCTCCGGCGGCTTCTCCCTGCCCCAGCTGCCGGTCGACATCCGCCTCGACCGGCTGCGGATCGACCAGATCGCGCTGGGCCCCGACGTGGCTGGGATGGCGGCGAAGCTGAGCGTGGCCGGCGACGCCAGGCTGGGCAGCCCGTCGCAGGGGCTGCGGGCCAATTTCGCCGTCCACCGCCTCGACGGCACCGCCGGCGATGTCACGGCGAAGCTGGCCTTCACCCCGTCGACCGAACAGCTCGATGTCGCGGTGTCGGTACAGGAGCCGCAGGGCGGCGTCATCGCCAGCATGGCCCAGCTGCCGGGGCAGCCACCGGTCGACCTCAAGCTCGACGGCACCGGCACCCTGTCCGACTGGCGTGCCACCCTGACCGGCCGCGCCGGCGACCTCGGCGGCATCGACGGCACCGCCCGGATCGAGCCGGGCCAGGGCAGCCGCCGCCTGACCCTGGACCTCAACGCCGATGCCGCCCGGCTGGTGCCGGCCAGCATCGCCCCGCTGCTGCAGGGCAGGACCACGCTGAAGGCCGAGGCCACGGTTGCCGATGCCGGACCGATCACGATCAGGCAGTTCGACGCCGCCACCGCGGCCGGCAGCGTCTCGGTCAACGGCAGCGCCAATCCCGTCGGCAACACGGTCGACCTGGCCTATCGCGTCCAGGCCGGCGCCGCCGCCGGCTTCACCGCCCTGCTGCCGCCCGGCACCGGCTGGGAATCGCTGACCGTCAGCGGCACCGCCAAAGGTGCGCTGGATGCACCAGTGGCCACCGCCGCGATCCAGGGCACCGGCCTGCGCCAGGGCGTCTACGGCGCCCAGACCGCCGCCTTCGACCTGACGGCGACGCCGCAGGGCAAGCTGTCCGACCCCGAAGCGCCGATCGGGCTCAGCGCCACCGGGTCGGTCGGCGGCATCGTGCTGGGCGACCCGCAGCTGGAGGCCGCCGCCGGCCGGACCGTCGACCTGCAGCTGGCCGGCAGTGCCACGCAATCGGGCAAGGTGGTGATCGACCGGCTGGAGACCAGGCTCGACGGCGCCGTGCTGACCGCCAGCGGCCAGGGCGACGCGATGGCGCCCGCCGGCGCCGGCACGCTGCACCTGAGCGCCATTGATCTCGGCCGCGTGTCCGGGCTGGTCGACCAGCAGATCTCAGGCACCCTCGACCTGACCGTCAAGCCGGCGCTGCAGGCGGATGGCTCCGGCAGCATGGAGTGGGCCGGCACCATCGGCGAACCCAATGCCGAGGCCACGCCGACCGCCGCCGTGCTGGGCAAGCAGGCGACGCTGAGCGGTCGGATCGAGCGCAGCGCCGCGGGCAAGATCACCATCTCCGATGTCAAGATCGACGGCGACAAGGCCTCGCTCGCCGCCTCCGGCACGCTGGACGGCGAGGCGATCACCGGCGCGATCAAGGCGTCGCTCGGCTCGATCGCCGCGGTGTCGCCCGGGGTCGAGGGCGCGGTGTCGGTCGACGCCATCCTGTCCGGCAGCATCGGCGCGCTGGGCGTCCGCGGCCAGGTCGTGGCCAAGGGGGTGAAGAGCGCCGGGCACACCATCGAGACCCTGACTGCCGACATCGACGCCACCGGCCTGCCCTCTGCCCCCGCCGGCACGCTGAAGCTGGCCGGCACGGTCGACGGCAAGCCGGCCACCGGCAACGCCACGCTGGGCCAACGGCCGGATGGCGGCTTCGACATCAAGGGCCTGGCGCTGGATGTCGCCGGCGTCAAGGCGGACGGCGACGCCACCATGGCGGCCAATGGCGGCCCGATCGGCGGCACCATCAAGCTCGCCGTCGCCGATCTTGGCGTCGTCGGCGCCTTCATCGGCCAGACCCTGCGCGGCCAGGTCGACGCCACCCTGGCGCTCGACCCCGCCAGCGGCGCCAGGATCGACCTGACCGCCCGGCGCGTCGCCTATGGCGCCACCGCCACGGTCGACGAAGCCCGGCTGACCGGGCTGGTGGTCGACCCGATGGCGGATGGGCGCCGCATCCAGGACGGCAAGCTGGTGATCACCGGCGCCAATGCCGGCGGCACCCCGATCAGCCGCGCCGAGTTGAATGTCGCCGGCACCATGCAGCAGCTGGCGCTGCAGCTGCAGGCCGCCACCGGATACGGCACCGCCGACATGGCCGCCGATGTCGGGCTGGGCGGGGCCGAGACGGTGGTCGGCCTGAAGCGCCTGACGGTCCGCCAGGCCGGTCAGTCGGTCACGCTGTCCAGGCCCGCCACCATCCGGGCCGGCGCCGCCGGCGTCGACCTCGGCACCATCGACCTCGCGGTCAGCGGCGGCGGCAGCGTCACCCTGTCGGGCAAGGCCGGCGACACGCTGGACCTGCGCGCCAGGATCGCCCGGCTGCCGCTCGGCCTGGCCGAGATCGCCAGCCCCGGCCTGGGCCTGCAGGGCCAGCTGAACGGCGATGCCACCATCACCGGCAGCGCCGCGGATCCCGGAGGCAAGTTCTCGCTGAAGGTCACCGGCGCCAGGATGGGCGGGTTGGACACCGCCGGGCTGCCGCCGGTGGACGCCACCGCCGACGGCACCATCGCCGGCCAGCGCGTCACCGTCACCAGCCGGGTCACCGCCGGAAAGGCGCGGCTGGACCTGCAGGGCGCGGTGCCGCTGGGCGGCGGCGCGATCTCGGCCTCGGCCAAGGGCCAGGTCGAGCTGGGGATGTTCAACGACCTCCTCGGCGCCGGTGCCGACCGTATCGGCGGGCCGCTGTCGCTCGACGTCAAGGTCGAGGGCACGGCCGACAAACCCCAGGCCTCCGGCACCATCACCCTGCGCAACGGCATCTACCAGAACTCGCAATACGGTGTGCGGCTGCAGAACATCGACGCCACCGTGACCGGCGCCGGCGACAGCTTCCGCCTGACCAGCCTGGCGGCGAAGACGCCGGGCGGCGGCACCATCAGCGGCAGCGGCAGCGTGACGCTGGGCCCCCGCGGCAGCCTGCCGGTCGACATCCGGCTGCAGACCAACAATGCCCTGCTGGTCTCCAGCGACCTCGCCACGGTCCATGCCGACAGCGATCTGACGATGTCCGGCGACCTGTCCGCCGACGCCCTGCTGAAGGGCTCGATCAAGATCCGCAATGCCATCCTGCAGATCCCGGACAGCTTCCCGGTGTCGGTGACGCCGATCCCGGTGCGCCAGATCAATGTGCCGCCGGAGATCGCCGCCCGGCTGAAGGCGAACGCGCCGGCCGCCCGGCCGGCGCCGAAGCGCACCTCAAACCAGCCGCAGCGGCCGCCGTCGCAGATCGCGTTGGACATCGCCGTCGACGCGCCGAACCAGATCTATGTCCGCGGCCAAGGCATCGATGCCGAGTTGCAGGGCCAGTTGCACATCGTCGGCACCACCTCGACCCCCGACATTCAGGGTGACTTCGAGATGAGGCGCGGCTACATCGCGAAATTCGGCCAGCGGCTGGATTTCGAGCATGGCCGCATCACCTTCGACGGCGGCGTGATGGACCCGCGGCTGGACTTCCTCGCCTCGTCCAAGGCCGGCGACGTCACCGCCCACATCCAGGTCGCCGGCTATGCCTCGAAGCCGGAGCTGACTCTGAGCTCGTCGCCCGAACTGCCGCAGGACGAGGTGCTGTCGCGGTTGCTGTTCGGCCAGGCCACCGGCCAGCTGAGCCCGACCCAGGCGATCCAGCTGGCCCAGGCGGCGGCGGAGCTGGCGGGCGTGGGCACGCCGGGCTCCGGCCTGCTCAGCGGCATCCAGAAGTCGCTCGGCCTCGACCAGCTCGACTTCAACACCAATGCCGCCGGCGCGTCCTCGGTCGGCATCGGCCGCTACTTGACCAAGGGCGTCCGCGTCGGGGTGGAGCAAGGCATCGATGCCGGCGACACCAAGGCCACCGTGACCCTCGACATCACCCCCAACATCAAGGCCCAGGCCGAGGCCGGCGGCCAGAGCGGCGGCGGCCTCGGCGTGACCATGGAGTGGGATTACTGACGGCTGGTGCGAACGGCAGCGGCCTCAGCCGGCCGCCGCCTTGCCGACCGCCAGTTCGGACAGATCCGGGGCATCCTCCCGCGCGATCGGCACGGCCCCTTCCGGCAGGTGCTGGCGCAGGAATTCGGCCAGCATCTCGATCTCGCCGCGCCGAGCGGCGCCGCGCCGCCAGACCAGGCCGATCCGCCGCGACGGCACCGGCGCGTCGAACGGCCGGACCGCGATGTCGCCGTCGGCCGTGGTCGGCGCAGTGCAGGCCAGCGCCGGCAGCAGCGTGATGCCGATCCGCCCGGCCACCATCTCGCGCAGGGTCGACAGGCTGGTGGCGCCGAAGGTGTCCGTCTCGGTTCGTGCTGCGCTGCGGCACACCTCCAGCGCCTGGTCGCGCAGGCAGTGTCCGTCCTCGAGCAGCAGCAGATGTTCGCCCGAGAGGTCGCCGGGCGTGACCCGGTTGGCCCGGGCCAGGCGGTGGCCGGTCGGCACCGCCAGCAGGAAGGGCTCGTCGAACACCGCCAGCGATTCCAGCTTGGGGTCGTCGGCCGGCAGGGCCAGCAGCGCCGCCTCCAGCTCGCCCCGGCGCAGCCTTTCGACCAGCCGGTCGGTCAGGTCCTCCCGCAGGTACAGCCGCAGGTCGGGATAGGTGCGGCGCAGCGCCTGCATCAGCCGCGGCAACAGGTAGGGGCCGAGCGTCGGGATGACGCCGAGCCGGAAATCCCCCGCCAGCGGCGCCGCCTGGTCGCGCGCGGCCAGCAGCAGGTCCTGGGTCTCGGCCAGGATGCGCCGGGCCCTGGCGACGATGGCCTCGCCCAGCGGGGTCAGGATGATGCGGCGCTTCGACCGTTCGAACAACGGCCCGCCCAGCATCTCCTCCAGCGCCTGGACCTGGGCGCTGAGCGAGGGCTGGCTGATATGGCAGGCCGTGGCGGCCCGGCCGAAATGGCGCGTGTCGGCGACGGCGACGACATAGCGGAGCTGCCTCAGGGTGATCGGCTGGTTCATAGGCTCAGCCTATCATAATTGTCAGAACAATCGATTTGATTGTCGGACTTAGGCTTGCTATTCCCTTGCTGCACTGCGGTAGCAACCCTGTTGCGCCGCACAAAAAATCCCACGAAGAACCCCACGGAGCTTCCCATGCCCATGCTCACCATTGGCGACACCTTCCCGGACTTCTCGCTCCAGGCCGTCGTCTCGACCAGCCCGAAGGACGCCTTCACGCAGATCGACCGCGCGGCCAGCAAGGGCAAGTGGAAGATCGTGTTCTTCTGGCCGAAGGACTTCACCTTCGTCTGCCCGACCGAGATCGCGGCGTTCGGCAAGCTGGCCGGCGACTTCGCCGACCGCGACGCGCTGACCTACGGCGTGTCGACCGACAGCGAGTTCGTGCACCTGGCCTGGCGCCAGAACCACGCCGACCTGAAGGACCTGCCGATCCCGATGCTGGCCGACATCCGCAAGGATCTGAGCCGCGCCCTCGGCATCCTGGAGAAGAACGAGGAAGTGTGCCTGCGCGCCACCTTCATCGTCGACCCCGAGAACATCATCCGCTTCGTCTCGGTCAACGACATGTCGGTCGGCCGCAACCCGGCCGAGGTCCTGCGCGTGCTCGACGCGCTGCAGACCGACGAGCTGTGCCCCTGCAACTGGCAGAAGGGCGAGGAGACCCTCAAGGCCGCCTGATCCAGGCCCCTTGATCTTCTTCCCACGGCCGACCCGAAAGGGTCGGCCGCCTGTCTTTTCCCTGTCCGCCGGAGCACCCGATGTCGATTGACACGCTGAAGGCCGCCCTTCCCGACTACGCCAAGGACCTGAAGCTCAACCTGTCCTCGGTCCTGACCCCGCCCGGCGTGACCGCGCAGCAGATCTGGGGCACCGCGCTGGCCAGCGCCTTCGCCTCGCGCAACGTCACGGTGATCAAGGCGATCGCCGCCGAGGCGGCGCAGCATCTGTCGCCCGAGGCGCAGACCGCCGCGAAGACCGCCGCGGCGATCATGGGCATGAACAACATCTACTACCGCTTCACCCATCTGGTGTCCGAGAAGGATTACGCGACGCTGCCGGCGCGGCTGCGCATGAACGCGATCGCCAATCCCGGCATCGATCATGTCGATTTCGAGCTGTATTCGCTGGCGGTCTCGGCGATCAACGGCTGCGGCATGTGCATGGACAGCCATGAGCAGGTCGTGGCCAAGAAGGGCGTCGGCAAAGACGTGGTCCAGGCGATCATCCGCATCGCCTCGGTGGTCCACGCCGTGGCCGCCACGCTGGATGCCGAGGAGAAGCTGGCCGCCTGACGGCCCGGCTTTTCGGCACGGCACAAGGCCCGCCCCGGCGGGCCTTTTTGCTGTCCGGGCCTCGGCTGCGGCCAAAAGATCCTGTCCCATTCGTAACTTTACCGAAGCCGGGCGCGGCGCGAAGGTCGGGCGCTCGGCTTCGGAGGTGCGGGACATGGCGATCGACACGGCATCGCAGGACGGCGGATCGGCGCGGCGCTGGCTGCGCGGCATCGGTGAGCTGGCGGCGCTGCTGCTGCTCATCACCGCCGCCAAGACGGCGATCGCGGAGCCGTTCTACGTACCCTCCGGCTCGATGGAGCCGACCCTGCAGATCGGCGACGAGCTGATCGCCACGAAATATCCCTATGGCTACGGCACGGCGTCCCTGCCCTTCGGCCTGACCCTGGCCGGCGACGGCCGTATCTTCGGCCGGGTGCCGGCGCGCGGCGACGTCGTGGTGTTCCGCTGGCCCGGCGACCCCTCGCAGACCTGGGTCAAACGGGTGGTCGGCCTGCCCGGCGACCGCATCGCCATGCATTCCGGCCGCCTGTGGATCAATGGCGAGCCGGTCGGGCTGCGGCCGGACGGCGACGGCCGGGTCGAGCGCGAGAACGGCACCACCGGCCCCGCCGCCCGCTTCGTCGAGACCCTGCCGGGCGGGGTCAGCCACCCGATCCTCAAGCTGGCCGCACACGCGCCGCTGGACGAGATGCCGGAGGTCACGGTGCCGGTCGGCGACCTGTTCGTGATGGGCGACAACCGCGACGATTCCGCCGACAGCCGGCTGTCGGTCGCATCCGGCGGCGTCGGCTTCCTGCCGGTCGGCGACCTGGTCGGCAAGGCCGAGGCGGTGGTGGCGTCCTGGGACCTGGGCCGGCGGTCGCAGCCAGTCTGGACCTGGCCGTCCGGGCTGCGCCTCGACCGCTTCCTGTCGGCCATTGATTGACCGATCGATCGGTGAATTCAGCGGGTTGGGTTCCCTGTGGGAACCCAACCTCGCCTCAGAGCAAACTCAGATCGCCGCGGTGACCTGGATTTCGACCCGGTATTCCGGGCTGGCCAGCTTGCTTTCGACCGTGGCGCGGGCCGGGGTGTTGCCGGGCGACACCCACTTGTCCCAGGCCGCGTTCATCGCCGCGAAATCGGCGATGTCGGCCAGCCAGATGTTGGCGGTCAGCAGCTTGGTCTTGTCGGTGCCGGCCTCGGCCAGCAGCGCGTCGATCGTGGCCAGGATCTGGCGGGTCTGGTCGGTCACATCAGGGGTCGGCTTGTCGGCGACCTGGCCAGCGGTGAACACGCGGCCGTCATGGATGACGGCGGCGCTCATGCGCGGGCCGACGCCGATGCGCTTGATGGTCATGTCGGTTCTTCCTTCTTCCTCAGGGTTGATCAGGACTCCAGGCGGGCCAGCAGCCGCGCCCGGGTGGGTTCGTCGACGAAGGCGGCCTGCAGCGCGGTGCGGGTGACCTGCCGCAGCGCCGCGTCGTCGAGATCGAAATGCCGTTCCGCCACCGCATATTCATGGCCGATGGTGGTGGCGAAATAGGGCGGGTCGTCGCTGTTCAGCGTCACCTTCACCCCCGCCTCCATCAGCTTGCGCAAGGGGTGGGCGCGGTAGTCGGGATAGACCTTGGTGGCGATGTTGCTGGTGGGGCAGACCTCGAGCACGATACCGCGGTCGGCCAGTTCCGTCACCAGGGCGGGATCCTCGATCGAGCGCACGCCGTGGCCGATGCGGCCGACCGGCAGGCGCAGCGCCGCCCACACGCTTTCCGGCCCCGCCGCCTCGCCGGCGTGGACGTTGCAGGCCAGCCCGGCCTCGTCATGGGCGATGCGGTAGGTCTGGGCGAACAGCTGCGGCGGGAACCCGGCCTCGTCGCCGCCCATGCCGAAGCCGGTGACCAGCGGGTGCTGGTGCCGCACCGCGGCCTTGGCCACCTCGACCGCCCGCTCCGCCCCCAGATGGCGGACGCAGGTGACGATGATGCGGGATTCGATGCCGGTCTCGGCCCGCGCATCCTCGATGCCCTGGACGATGCCGTCGAGATGGCCCTGGTAGGACAGGCCGGCCGCCGCGGCATGGTCGGGCGACGACATCAGCTCGACATAGATCGCGCCTTCGGCGGCACAGGCCTTGAGGTATTCGTAGGTGACGTCGCGGTAGTCCTGCTCGGTCCGGATCACCGTGCTGGCGGCGTCATAGACCTTCAGGAAATGCAGGAAGGTGGTCCAGGCGAAGTCGCCCGCCGGCGTGAACAGATCCGCCGGCAGGGCCATGCCGTGCCGCGCCGCCAGGCGGCGGACCAAGTCCGGGCTGGCCGCCCCTTCCAGATGCAGGTGAAGCTCCGCCTTCGGCAGCATCGCCGTCTCCTTACTCACAATCCTGGGCTCATGACGCCGGCGCCCCGCTCTCGCCCGCCGGGTCGGCCGCGGCGCCGGCTGGCGAGGCCGGTGCCTTGTGCCGGGTCTCGCGGTGGACGATGTAGAGGCCGCTGGCGATGACGATGCCCGAGCCGACCCAGATCCACAGATCGGGCATGTCGCCCCAGATCAGGAAGCCCAAGCCCACGCCCCAGATCATGCCGGTGTATTCGAACGGCACCACGATCGACGGCGTGGCCACGCGATAGGCCTGCGCCATCATGATCGCGCCGATGCCGCCGAGCAGCCCGAGCACGGCCAGCAGGCCGGCATCCGCCCAGGTCGGCGTCACCCAGACGAAGGGCATCTGCACCCCGGCGACGGCGACGATGACGAGGGTGGCGTAGAAGATCAGCGAGGCGTTGCTCTCGGTCCGGCTGTAGAGGCGCACCAGCACCATCGACAGGGCGTAGGCCGCGGTGGCGAGCAACGCGATGGCGCCGCCGCCGCCGAAGGTTCCGCCGCCGCCCGGTCGGATCATGATCAGCACCCCGGCGAAGCCGACCAGCACCGCCAGCCAGCGCCGCGTCCCGACCTTCTCGCCCAGGATCGGCACCGACATCGCGGTGATGAACATCGGCGCGGCGAAGCCGATGGCGTAGGCGTCGGCCAGCGGCATCACCGCGAAGGCCCAGAAGAAGCCGAAGGTGCCGATGACGCCGACCAGGCCGCGCAGCAGATGGGCCCCGACCCGCTGGGTGCGCAGCGCCTGCAGCCCCGGCGGGCGCAGCAGCATGACCAGGGTCGGCACCAGCCCGATCGAGGCCCGGAAGAACACGATCTGGGCGATCGGATAATCCGCCGACAGCCATTTGATCATCGCGTCCATGATGCACAGGATGAACACGCCGCCGGCATAGAGGGCGATGCCCTGCGCCGCTGACTGCCGGGCGACCGGCTGGCGTGTCGGGGCCTGTGCGTTCATGGCTTCAGGCGATCCGTTCGGCGACCAGCGGCGGCTGCGCCGGCGCAATCTCGGCCACCGCCATGGCGGCGCGGATCGCCGCCTCGGCCCGGGCCGCCGACGCCTCGTCCCGCGCATGCAGCAGGGCCAGTGGCCGGCCGCCCGGCCCCACCGCCTCGCCGATCGCGGCGATCCCGGTCAGGCCGACGGCGTGATCGACGCCGTCCTCCGGCCGGGTGCGGCCGCCGCCCAGCGCCACGATGGCGACGCCGATGGCGCGGGCGTCGACCGCGGCGACCACGCCCGCGCGGTCCGCCAGGATCGGCCGGACCAGCGGCGCCGCGGGCAAATGGCGGTCGGCCCGCTCCAGGATGTCGACCGGGCCGCCCAGCGCCGCGACCATGCAGGCGAAGCGCTCCGCCGCAGCACCACTGGCCAGGGCATGCTCGACCTTGACCCGCGCCGCCGCAGTGTCGGCAGCCAGCCCGCCGATCACCAGCAGCTCGGCGGTCAGCTGCGCCGTGACCTCCCACAGCCGCTCGTCGCGGGGCCCGCCGGTCAGCAGCTCGATCGATTCCCGGACCTCGACCGCATTGCCGGCGGTGCGGCCCAGCGGCTGGTTCATGTCGGTCAGCAGCGCCGTGGTCGGCAGCCCGCCGCCGGTGGCGACGTCGACGATCGACCGGGCCAGGGCGCGGGCGTCATCGATGTCGCTCATGAAGGCGCCGGTGCCGAACTTGACGTCCATCACCAGCCCGTCCAGCCCGGCGGCCATCTTCTTCGACAGGATCGAGGCGGTGATCAGGTCGATCGATTCGACCGTGCCGGTGACGTCGCGGATGGCGTAGATGCGGCGGTCGGCCGGGGCGATGTCGCGGGTGGCGCCGACCACGGCGCAGCCCGCCGACCGCACCACCCGCTCCAGCTGCTCGGTCTCGGGCTGGCTGATATAGCCCGGGATCGCATCCATCTTGTCGAGCGTGCCGCCGGTGTGGCCCAGGCCGCGGCCGGAGATCATCGGCACGAAGCCGCCGCAGGCGGCGACGATCGGGGCCAGGATCAGGCTGGTCTTGTCGCCGATGCCGCCGGTCGAATGCTTGTCCAGCACCGGGCCGGGCAGGTTGGCGCCGGACCAGTCCAGCACCCGGCCGGACTGGGCCATGGCGCGGGTGAAGGCCACCCGTTCCGGCATGGTCATGCCGCGGAAGAACACGGCCATGGCGAAGGCGGCGATCTGGGCGTCGGTGACGCTGGCATCGACCGCGCCGCGCACCATCGCCTCGATCTCGGCGGCGTCCAGCTCGGCCCCGTCGCGCTTGCGGCGGATGATCTCCTGCGGCAGCAGCGCCATGTCAGCGGCACCCCGTCGACGGGGCCGCGGCAGGCCGGCGCAGGCGCCCGGCAAGGATCTGGGACATGGCGACACCCCTCGGGCGAATCCGCTTGGACGCGGTTGGTTTCTTACTAGGACGGGAACGGCGGGGACGCCAGCGCGCTTCTGAAACGTCAGTCCTGCAGGTTCTCCGGCCCGAAGGAATGCGGCAGCAGGGCGTCCAGGGTGGTGGTCAGGCGCAGGCCTTCCGGGCCGCAGACATGCACCGGCGTGTCGCCGCGGGCGAATTCGCGGATGCGCTGGCGGCAGCCGCCGCAGGGGGTGCACAGCAGCGTGTCGCCGGCCTCGCCGCCGATCACCACGATCTCGGCGATCGCCCGGTCGCCGGCCGCGACCATCACGCCGATCGCCGTCGCCTCGGCGCATTGGCTCTGCGGATAGGCGGCGTTCTCGACATTGCAGCCGGCATGGATGCGGCCGTCCGGGGTGCGGATCGCGGCACCGACCGGGAAGTGCGAATAGGGCACATGGGCATGCGCCCGCGCGGCGGTCGCCGCCTGGAACAGGGCCTCGAAGCCGGGATCGGACATGGGCTCAGCGTTCCTTGACATAGGGCACGCCGCTGGCCTTCGGCGCCGTCGCCCGGCCGATGAAGCCGGCGAGCAGGACGACCGTCAGGACATAGGGCAGCGCCTGGATGAGCTGGACCGGGACCTCGCCGAAGCCGGGGATGATGGTGCCCTGCAGCCGCGCCTCCAGCGCGTCGAGCAGGCCGAACAGCAGGCAGGTCAGCATCACCGGCCAGGGCTTCCACTTCGCGAAGATCAACGCGGCCAAGGCGAGATAGCCCTTGCCCGCCGTCATGTCGCGGCCGAAGGAGGCGTTCTGCGCCACCGACAGGTAGGTCCCGGCCATGCCGCAGAGCACGCCGGTCAGGATCATCGCCTGGTAGCGCAGCCGCGCCACCGAAATGCCGGCGGTGTCGACCGCGGCCGGGCTTTCGCCCACCGCGCGCAGCCGCAGGCCGAAGCGGGTGCGATAGACCACCCAGGCGGTCAGCGGCACCGCCAGGAAGGCGATATAGACCAGGATCGAATGGCCGGAGATCAGGTCCGACCAGATCGGCCCGACCACCGGCACGTCGCGCAGGGCGTCGGCGAATGGCAGGGTGATCTGCTGGAACCGGGCATCGCCCTCCAGCGGCGGGGTTTGGCCGCCCCGCTGGTACCAGGCGATGCCGAGCGTGACCGTCAGGCCCGAAGTCAGGATGTTGATGGCGAGGCCGGAGACCACCTGGTTGCCGCGATGGGTGATCGAGGCGTAGCCGTGCAGCAGGGCGAGCACGACCGAGACGACGACGCCCATGCCCAGCCCGGCCCAGGCCGAGCCGGAATAGGCGGCCATCGCCGCCGAGGCGAAGGCGGCGGCCAGCATCTTGCCTTCCAGCCCGATATCGACCAGCCCGGCCCGTTCGGCGAACAGCCCGGCCAGCGCGGCCAGCACCAGCGGCGTCGAGGTCCGGAGGGTGGCATCGAGCAGGGCGATGACGTCGAGCAGGGTCATCCGGCGCTTCCCCCTGCCGGCTGCAGCGCCGGCGTGCGCCGCCGGAACAGTGCCTCGATCTTCGGCCGGAACAGGTTCTCCAGCGCGCCGGCGAACAGGATCACCAGGCCCTGGATCACCACCACCATGTCACGGGTGATCTCCGGCATGTCGAAGTTCAGCTCGGCGCCGCCCTGGTACAGCGCGCCGAACAGCAGCGAGGCGAAGATGATGCCGAAGGGATGGTTGCGCCCCATCAGCGACACCGCGATGCCGACGAAGCCGGCCCCGGCGACGAAGTTCAGCAGGATGCGGCGCTGCACCCCCATGATCTCGTTCAGGGCGATGAAGCCGGACAGGGCGCCGGAGATGCACATCGCCAGGATGATCACGCCGGCGACCGAGATGCCGCCATAGACCGCCGCGCGGGGGTTCAGCCCCACCGTCCGCAGCGCATAGCCCCAGCGGGTGCGCCAGATGAAGATCCAGACGAACACGCAGCAGGCCAGCGACCACAGGAAAGAGAGGTTCAGCGGCAGGCGCCGCAGCTTCACCCCGAACCAGGCCATCACCTCGGTGATGGTCGGCAGCGTCGTGTTGGCGGCGAAGGCCCGGCTTTCCGGCGATTGCTGGCCCGGCGCGATCAGCACATGCACCAGCAGATAGACCATCAGCGACGCGGCGATGAAGTTGAACATGATCGTCGTGATGACGATGTGGCTGCCCCGCTTGGCCTGCAGATAGGCCGGAATGAAGGCCCAGGCGGCGCCGAACAGTGCGGCCGCGATGATCGCCAGCGGCAGCACCAGGACGAAAGGCAGGAAATCGAGGTACAGGCAGACCAGGCCGGCCCCGAGCCCGGCGATATAGGCCTGGCCCTCGACCCCGATGTTGAACAGCCCGGCATGGAAGGCCACGGCCACGGCCAGCCCGGCGAAGATGAAGTTGGTGGTGTAGTAGAGCGTGTAGCTCCAGTTCGGGAAGTTGCCGAAGGCGCCCTTCAGCAGCAGCCCGGCCGCCCGCACCGGGGTGTAGAGAAACTCCGCCCCGCTCAGCGTCCCGGCGGAATACTGGCCCCAGTAGATCAGCAGCACCACCAGCCCGGCGGCGATGAAGGCCAGCACCAGGTTGACCGCCGGGATCAGGCCGATCGACACCCAGCGCGGCACATCGGCCGGGCGACCGAGCACGCTCATTCCGCCGCCTCTTGCTGGACCCCGGCCATCATCAGGCCAAGGGATTGTTCGGAGGCGCCTTCGGCCGCGACCTCGCCGACGATCATGCCGTCGAACATCACCAGGATGCGGTCGGCCAGCGAGCGGATCTCGTCGAGCTCGACCGACACCAGCAGGATCGCCTTGCCGCTGTCGCGCAGCGCCACCAGGCGGCGGTGGATCGCCTCGATCGCGCCGATATCGACGCCGCGGGTCGGCTGGCCGACCAGCAGCACCTTGGGGTCGCGCTCGACCTCGCGGCCGACGATGATCTTCTGCTGGTTGCCGCCGGAGAAGTTGGCGGCCTTGAGATGCGGGTTCGGCGGCCGGACGTCGTAGTCCCGCATCAGCTGGCCGCAATTCTCGACCACCTTGCGGCCGTCGGTCAGGACCGCGCCGTTGAAGGCCGGGTCGTCGTGATGGCCGAGGATCGAGCATTCCGCCGCGCTGAAGGCGGTGACCAGCCCGTCGCGGTGCCGATCCTCCGGCACATGGCCGACGCCGAGGGACCGCAGGGTCCGGGCATCGACCCGGGGCAGACTGGAGAGCGCCTTGCCGCCGACCACGATGTCGCCCTTGGCCGGCTTGACCATGCCGGCGATCGCGGCCAGCAGCTCCGACTGGCCGTTGCCGGACACGCCGGCGATGCCGACGATCTCGCCGGCGCGCAGGGTCAGCGACACGTCCTTGACCCGCCGCACGCCCTGGCCGTCGACCACGTCGAGGTCGCGCACCTCCAGCAGGGTCTCGCCCGGCCGGGCCGGGGTCTTGTCGACGCGCAGCAGCACCTTGCGGCCGACCATCATCTCGGCCAGCTGCTCGCGGCTGGTCTCCCTGGTGGCGACGTTGGCGACGACGCGGCCCTGCCGCATCACCGTCACCGCATCGGTGATCGCCATGATCTCGCGCAGCTTGTGGGTGATCAGGATCACCGTCTTGCCCTGCGCCCGCAGCGCCGCGAGGATGCGGAACAGGTGGTCGGCCTCCTGCGGCGTCAGCACGCCGGTCGGCTCGTCCAGGATCAGGGTGTCGGCGCCGCGGTACAGCGCCTTCAGGATCTCGACCCGCTGCTGCAGCCCGACCGGCAGGTCGCCGACCACGGCGTCGACCGGCACTTCGAGCGTGTATTCGCGCTCCAGCCGCTGCAGCTCGGCCCGGGCCTTGGCCTTGCCGCCTGCCAAAAGGGCGCCGCCCTCGGCGCCCAGGATCACGTTCTCCAGCACGGTGAAGGGTTCGACCAGCATGAAGTGCTGGTGGACCATGCCGATGCCGGCGGCGATGGCGTCGCTGGACGAGGTGATCCGCTTCACCGCGCCGTTGACCAGGATCTCGCCGCTGTCGGCCTCGTAGAAGCCGTAGAGGATCGACATCAGCGTCGACTTGCCGGCGCCGTTCTCGCCGATGATGCCGTGGATCGTGCCGGGCGCGATGGTCAGCGACACGTCCTGGTTGGCCTTGACCGGGCCGAAGCTCTTGCTGATGCCGCGCAACTCGATGGCCGGCGGGGCCCCGTTGGGGGCTCCGCCTACCGTCGCGGCGCGGGTCACGCCATCATTGCTCATCGCGGTCGGATACCGCCGTCACATCGGGCAGGAGTTGTCGGTGCGGTAGTCGACGACCTTGATCGAGCCGTCGATGATGCCCTTCGACACCGTGTCGACCTTGGCCTTCATCTCCGGCGTGATCAGCTTGGCGTTGTTCTCGTCGGCGGCCCAGCCCACGCCGTCCTCCTTGAGGCCGAGCACGTTGACGCCGGGCTTGAACTTGCCGTCCTGGGCCGTCTTGAAGACGTTGTAGGCGGCGACGTCGACCCGCTTGACCATCGAGGTCAGGACCGAGCCGGGATGCAGCATGTTCTGGTTGCTGTCGACGCCGATCGACAGCTTCTTGGCGTCGGCCGCGGCCTGCAGCACGCCCAGGCCGGTGGCGCCCGCGGCGGCGTAGACCACGTCGGCGCCGCGATCGAACTGGCTGCGCGCCAGCTCGCCGCCCTTGGTCGGGTCGTTCCAGGCGGCCGGCGTGGTGCCGGTCATGTTCTGCAGCACGGTGATCTTCGGGTTGATGTAATGCGCACCCTGGACATAGCCGCAGCCGAAGGCGCGGATCAGCGGGATGTCCATGCCGCCGACGAAGCCGACCGAGCCGGTCTTCGACGCCATGGCGGCGAGCACGCCGACCAGGAACGAGCCCTCCTGCTCCTTGAACACGATCGACTGCACGTTCGGCTTCTCGACCACCGCGTCGATGATCGCGAACTTCACGTCGGGGAATTCGTCGGCCACGATCTCCAGCGCCGGGGCCTGGGCGAAGCCGACGGCGATCACGACATTGGCGCCGTTCTCGGCCATGCGGCGCAGCGCCTGCTCGCGCTGGGATTCGTTGGTCACCTCGAACTCGGCGATCTTGACGCCGGATTCGTCGGACCACTTCTTCGAGCCGTTGTAGATGCCTTCGTTGAAGGAGCGGTCGAACTTGCCGCCCATGTCGAAGACCACCGCCGGCTTCACCTCGTCGGCGAAGGCGGCACCGGCGACCAGCGCCGTGGAGAGGGCGAGGGCGGAAAGAAGGTTTTTCATTGTTGAACGACGCTCCCTGTCAAACCAAGTGTCAGAACATATCTGCCATGCGCATGGGGCGCCAGCGCCGTGAGCCGGTTGCGGCCTCGGCGGCACAGGACCGAATGCACAGGATGGAATGGATATGGAGAGGCCGCCCGGGCGGGCTGGCGGTCGCGGCGCCGCGACATCGGATGCCGTCGTCATCATGTCTCCCAGGGGCTCGATCCCGACAGCGTCGGAAGACGACGAACCGCAAGCCTTAGATCCCGTGGCGCCGCACCCGGGTTTCCGCCGGATTGAGAGCAGCGCCGCCTCTCCTGGGGACGAACCGTAACGAAAACCTGACCAAACGGTCAAAGCATATTTTCGCGCTGAAAATCAGTATTATTATCGCTCGGCCGCGGAGGCCGCGGCCGACGGCACGACGTCGCTGGAAATCCCCCCGGCCTCGGCCGCGGCGGCCACCAGCCAGTCGCGGAAGGCCCGGATCGCCGGCCGGTCGACCGCATCCGGCCGGCACAGCAGGTAATAGGCGTAGTCCGCCACCTGGACGTCCGGGAACGGCCGGACCAGGCGGCCGCGCACCAGGTCGTCGGCCATGATCGAGCTGCGGCCGAGCGCGATGCCTTCGCCCGCCACTGCCGCCTCCAGCATCATGTGGCTGTCGCTGTAGCGCGGCCCCCGCCGGTGGTCGACCTCGTCGAGGCCGAAATGCACCAGCCAGTGCTGCCAGGTCACCCACGGCTCGTCGTCGCCGGTCAGCACGTCGTGGATCAGGGTGTGGCGGCGCAAATCGTCCGGCCGGCGCAGCCCGTTCGGCCCCTCCAGCAGCGCCGGGCTGCACACCGGGAAGATCTCGTCGTCGAGGAAGCGTTCGACATGCAGGCCGGGCCAGCCGCCGCGGCCGTAGCGCAAGGCGATGTCGACCCGTTCGCGCCGGAAATCCACCGGCGTGTGCTGGGCCCGGACCTCGATCTCGACGCCGGGGTTGAGCCGGCGGAACGAGGGCAGCCGCGGCAGCAGCCAGCGTACGGCGAAGGACGGCAGCACGGTGACCGAGACCACGGTCTGCAGCCCGTCGCCGCGGGTGCGCGCCACCGCCTCGGCCAACCGGTCGAAGCCGCGGGTCAGCTGCGGCGCCAGCACCTTCGCCTGTTCGGTCAGCACCAGGCCGCGCGGCAGGCGCTGGAACAAAGCGAGGCCGAGATGCGCCTCCAGCGCCTTGACCTGGTGGCTGATCGCCGCCGGGGTGACCGCGAGCTCGTCCGCCGCATCGACGAAGCTGAGGTGGCGCGCGGCCGCTTCGAAGGCGCGGAGGGCGTTGAGCGGAGGCAGGCGGCGCGCCATCGGTTCGGCTCCCTCACGCGATAGATTTTCTAAGTCTTAGCACGAGAAAGCGTCATTTGTCGAAGCCGGACCGAAAGCACACTTATGAACGTGAGGCAGGACGCAACCCACGCAGAAATGTCCCGCCTCAGAGAACTGAAGGAGACCTGTCATGTCCGTCATCGGAGTTCCGCTCACCGCTTCCCGCCGCGACCTTCCCGCCCCGGGCCTGGTCATGCGTCTGGTCGACCGGCTGCTGGACTGGCAGGACCGTGAGCGGCAGCGCCGCCACCTCTCCAGCCTCGACGACCATATCCTGGCCGATGTCGGCCTGACTCATGGCGATGTCGAGGAAGAGTCCCGCAAGCCGTTCTGGCGCGCCTGACCTTCGGGCGGCTTTCCGAACACCGTCATTGCGAGCGCAGCGAAGCAATCCATGCATCCGCTCATGCGGACCGATGGATTGCTTCGTCGGCTTCGCCTCCTCGCAATGACGGCGAGGGAACGGGCCTTCTGAAAAGATCTCGCTAGAGCTTGATGATCTGCAGGCCGCCCGTCCCTGTGAACACGAACAGCCGGCGACCCGGCATCACCCGCAGCCGGTTGGCCTGGGCCGGAAGCTGATATCGATTCAGCGAGGTCGGCTGGCGCGGATTGCGCACATCGACCTCCTCGACATTGCCGTCCGCCGCGACGAACACCGATCCAGAGCCGAGCGCGATCGCCCGGTCACCCCCGCCGGCCGCGTAGAAGCCGAGGCGGACCGGCCGGCTCGGCTGGCTTACATCCAGGATGTGCAGGCCGGTCGAGCAGCGCAGATGGACGGTCCGGGCGTCGTCGCTGAGGGCCAGGTCGCTGGCGAATTCGCAATCGTCGCTGTAGCGCCCGACCTCCCGGATCTGCGAGGGGTTGCCGACATCGAAGATGCGCAAGCCCCCCGGAGGACCTCCCGCGCTGTCCGCCGCGGTGGCCGCGAACAGGAACCGTCCGGCCAGTTGCAGCCGCTCGACCCGGGTGTCCACCGCAACCGCGTTGCGCACCACCGGGCGGGCCGGGTTCGACACGTCGACCGACGTCACCGACCCGCCATTGGTGGCCGTGCCGAGATAGACCTGCCGGCCCTTCCCCGCGATCGCCGAGGAGAATTCAGCCGGCAGGCGCCCCAGCTCGCGCGGCGCCGACGGGTTGCTGAGATCGGCGATGATCAGCCCGTAGCCCCAGGCCGCCAGATAGGCCCGCCGGCCGTCGACCGCCATGTCCTCGAAGGCGCGGGCCTGCTTGGCCTTCGGCAGGTCGGCGTCGAACCGTCCCGTCGGCGTCAGGTCGGCGTCATCGGCCGCGCTCAGCCCATAGCCGTTCTGCAGCAGGACCAGGCTGCGGTCGATCAGGGCCGCGTCCCGGACATCGGCACCGCCCGGGGTGTCGACGACGCTGGCCAGGCGCGGGGAGGCCGCTTTGCCGGTGTCGAACAGCGCCAGCTGGTCGGTGGTGGTGGCCACCCAGCCGAGCTGGCCATGCACCGTGGTGGTCTCCGCGGCGAAGGCGTTGGCGAAGTCGGCGCGACCGACCCGGCGGACCGGAACGCGCAGGCTCCAGACGCTGACGCCGGAGGCCCCGAAGCCATAGGCCTTGTCGCCGGCGACGAAGCCGTTGAACAGGGCCTCGTCCGGCCCCGCGCTGCCCCACAGCAGCGGCGGACCGCCCCAGGGCGGCAGGTAGTACAGGTTGACGCTCAGTCCGAACCCGACCGCGAGCGGCCAGGCGAATTGCAGGCGGAAATTCTCGAACCCGTCCAGATTCGCGCTGGTCACCCTCTTGGGCAGATTCTTCCGGCTGTTGTCGAACACCTGCAGCAGGGTGTCGTCGATCATCGTCCGGGCAGAGGTGAAGATGCGGCCACCGGAAATGCCGACCACATCGGCGGGGCCGCTCTCGACCACCCGGATGGCCCGGGGGTACAGCGGATCGGCCAGGGAGTGGACGACCAGCCCGCGCGCGTTGTCGAACGCGTAGAGGAAATCGCCGTCGATCGCGATCGCCGAGATGTCTTCGGCCGCCGCGTTCTTCCGCAGGGTGCCGCCATCGATCAGGCGCGGGCGCGCCGGATCGAGCAGGGAATAGATCGCCAGGCCGGAGGTGCCGTCCTGTCGTCGCCAGCCGGCGTAGAGATACCGGCCGCGCGACGCGATCGAGCTGATCACGCCGGCCAGCGGCTGCCGGCGCGTGTCGCCCGCCAGCCGCGGCGCCTCTGGGTTCCGGTAGTCCCAGGCCGTGACGGTGGATCCGGCCGAGAGATAGACGAAGTCGCCCTGCTTGAGGGGGACGCCGATCCGGCCGCCAAAGGCCGTCTGGTTGGCCCGCGTCGCCAGGTCCTGCGCCAGATCCTGCGAATGGGCGAGGCCCACGCCGGAGATCGCGAGGGCCAGCGCCAGCGCCAATTGCTTTGAATACCGAAGTGTCGTCTGCCGCACGCGCTCCGATAATCTCGTCGTTGCAGATGTTCTCACGACCGACTCCTTTTTGATTGGGTTGGCTTTCGGCACGTCTGTCGAGGACAGGGGTCGCGTCGTCGATCCGGTCTCAGGACGGAATCGGCGACGTCCCGGTCTTTCCCGGACGAAATCTCAAGGGGAGGCGGACGAACTCACGAAGGACATGCTGCACGATCGACGCAGGCATGGATGCAAGTTCGCCTCCCCTGGACTATTCGATCTCGGAAACATCGAAATCTATGGATCCTGCGGCGAAGCGCCGATCCTAAGATTCGAATCTGATCTTTACCATCACAAATGAAACGAAATCTGACAAGCGGATTTGCTGGATCAAAAAACGACATATTGAGATCTATTCAATATTGTTCGAAATTAGATTCGTTTGCTTCCGATCATCACTCTTGTTTTCCTTGTCCGGCAGCTTGCCGAAGGGCGGGGGGCTCGCCGCGGCGATCGACGCGTCTCATGGCGGATCGCGCCCCGTGGCGACGGCGGGATCCGATGCTAGATTGATGCCATGACCGAAGGGATCACTGCCCACACCGAGACCCTGGCCGAGGAGATCGCCAATGCGGTCACCCATGGCATCGGCGCCGCCCTGGCCGTGGCCGGGCTGGTGGTGCTGCTGGTCCTGGCCAGCCTCTATGGCGGCGCGCTCGAGATCGTCAGCCTCGCGATCTACGGCGCGACTTTGGTGCTGACCTATGTCGCCTCCACCCTGCTGCATGCGGCGCGCTCCCCCGGCTTCAAGCACGCCTGCAACCTGCTGGACCACGCCTCGATCTACCTGCTGATCGCCGGCACCTACACGCCGTTCCTGCTGCTCGGCGTCAGCGGCCCCTGGGGCTGGACGCTGTTCGGCGTGATCTGGGTCCTGGCGATATCGGGGGTGGCGCTGCGCCTGACCTATCGCGGCTATGGCAAGCGCATCGCGGTGCCGCTGTATCTCGCCATGGGCTGGCTGATCCTGGTCGCGATCGGCCCGGTCTGGAGCGCGCTGGGCGGCGCCGGGGTCGGCTGGATCCTGGCCGGCGGCCTGGCCTACACCGCCGGCGTGGCCTTCTATGTCTGGGAGCGGCTGCCGTTCAACCACATGATCTGGCACCTGTTCGTGCTGGCCGGCAGCGCCCTGCACTTCACCGGCATCCTGGTGACGGTTACTCCGGGGGGATGACGCCAGACAGCGGGGGGCTGGCACCAAAGCGTCGCCATCGCCATTCTGTCGCATGGGATCACCAAGCGATGAGGCGAATGTGAGTCAGAAGCCGGAGGACACGTTCCAGGAGGATCTCGCCGCATCCGGCGTCGCGCCGGCGCGGCGCGGCTGGGGCGCCCGGCTGGGTGGCCTGTTCCGGCGCCGCGCGCCTGCGGCCGCCCCGCCCCCCGTCGGTGGCGGCGGGCGCTGGCGCCGCACCATCCTGCTGGGCGTCGGCGGCCTGGTGATCCTGTTCGTGCTGTACATGGCGGTCGGCGCCTTCGTGGTGCACACGGTCGACGACGATCCGGACTTCGCCGTGGCCTCGCCCCTGGCCAATGGCAGCAAGGCGGTCGAGATCGCCGCGGCGCTGATCGAGCGCGAGACCGGCGACGCCCATCGCTGGACCGCCAACGACCCGTTCTTCCTGCCGGGATCACTGCTGGACAACATGCCGAACTACCAGCAGGGCATCATCTACGCCCTGTCGCGCTTCACCGCCGAGATGGGCGACCAGATCGGCCGGTCCCGCGGCTCGTCACAGGTGGACCCGGACCTCGACCGCGCCACCGGCCTGCTGCGCTATCCCGGCACCATCTGGCTGTTCGACCTCAGCACCTCCTGGGCGCCGACCGCGTCGTCGGAATCGCAGTACCGCGCCGCCGCCCGGGCGCTGCGCAGCTACAACGAGCGGGTCGCCGCCGGCACCGCGCCGTTCGAACGGCGGGCCGACAACCTGCTGCAGACGGTCGACCGCTTCGCCGCCGACCTCGGCTCGCAATCCTCGGTCATCGCCGACCATATCGAGGCCAGCCGCGGCTGGCTGATCGACACCCGGGCCGATGACATCTTCTATTCCACCAAGGGAAGGCTCTACGCCTATTTCCTGGTGATGCGCGCGCTGGGGCAGGATTTCGACGGCGTCCTCGCCCAGTCCGGCGCCACCAAGATCTGGGCCGAGATGGTCGACAACCTGCGCGAGGCGGCGGAGCTGCAGCCGCTGGTGGTGATGAATGGCCGCGCCGACGCCATGTTCCAGCCCAACCACCTGGCGGCCCAGGGTTTCTTCCTGCTGCGGGCCCGCACTCAGATGCGCGAGCTGTCCAACGTGCTGCGGAATTAGACGTAGCGCAGCCCGAAGGCGGATGATTTTGGGTCAGGTCCCACCGGAAGGACCAAATCACGCGTTGCCTCTCCCGCCAGGCGGGAGAGGCAATCTATGACGCTGACTGTCAGCGCGGTCCCAACGGCCCCAGCGTCGCGACACACAACCGGGCGGACAGGCCCGGTCAGCGCCCCAGAGTGATGACGACCGCGTCGCCGCCGAGGCTGAGCATCAGCCCGGTGCGCTTGGCCATCAGGTGCAGGATCACGCCCTTGTCGTTCTTCAGCCACAGCTGGCCGCCGCTCTTGTCGCCGAAGGCGAAGCCGTAGCGGCCCTGGACATAGGCGCCTGAGAGGTCCTCGACCTTCTTGAGGCCGTAGACCTCGCCATTCGCCTCGATCGTCGACACCCCGATGCCGCCGATCCCCAGCCCGCCGACCTTGAACGGGTAGCTGCGGCCCTGGTAGCGCAGGGTGCCGCTGCCGGCGTCGCCGCTGCCGATGAAGGCGGCCTGGACCTGGTGCATCTCGACCGTGCCGTCCGGCTTCTGGCCGTCGACCACCGCGTTCGGGTTGTCGGCGGTCTGCATGCGGCCGCCGCAGGCGGCGAGCAGCAGCATCAATCCGGCGGTCGCCATGCGGGCGGGCCGGCGCATCCAATGGGTGTGGTTCAAAACCCCTCCTGAAACCGATGACGATCAATGCGGCGAGCGTGTCGCCGATCGTGCCGGGACGCAATCGGGGAAACGCCCACCGGCCGTCATTCCTTGGCCGCGCCCTCCCCCGCCTGCTCGCGCAGCCGCTCCGCCAGATCGGCGAGGTTGTCGCGGATCTGGGCGAAGGTGAAGGCGATGGCGAAGGCCTGGCCGAATTCGTGCCCGTCCAGGTCGCCGCCGGCGCCGCGCAGGGCGTCGACGCTGCTCTGCAGCGCCGCGACGGCGTGGTCGAGCGCGGCGCCGTCGCCCAGCGTCGCCTTCGCCTCCACCGCCGCCGCCAGCGCCGTCATCCGCTTGGTCGCCGCCGTCACCGCCTGGTCCAGCGTCGCCCCCAGCGCCGCCTTGACCGGGGCCGAAAGCGGCGCCTCCGAGGCGCGGCCCAGGATGATCTCGCTGTGCCACAGGCGGCGGACCGACCGGATGATCGGCGCCGGGTCGGCCGGGCCGATCAGGGTGCCGACGCGTTCGCGCCGGGCCTCGCCGATCTGGGTGTCCGCCTTGGCCAGTGTCTTGCGCAGGCGCAGGTTCAGGGCCGCGGGGTCGGCGCCCGACCCGCCGAGCCGCCCGGCCAGCAGGGTCAGCAGGGCGGCGCAGTCGCCCAGCGCCTCGGCGGCGCTGTCGCGCAGATGGTCGCCGGCCCGGGCCGGCAGCACCAGCAGCGCCGCCAGCACGCCGACCACGCCGCCCAGCCCGATCTCCGACACCCGCTGGAAGGCGGCGCCCAGCGGGTCGGCATGGGTGGGGTCGGCCAGCATGACGATGGCGGCCGAGACCGGCCCCAGCCGCAGGTTGGGCTTGCGCGCGCCGATGTAGACGGTGACCAGCATGACCACCAGCAGCACCGCGCCGGTGCGGATCGGCGACGGGCCCGACAGCATCGCGCCCCCGATCCCGAGCACGGCGCCGAGCAGCGTGCCGAGCAGCCGGTCGAAGGCCGCGCCCAGCGTGGCGCCCAGGCTGGCCTGCATGACGATGACCGTGGTCAGCACCGACCAGTAGCCTTTGGACAGGCCCAGCGCATCGGCCAGGGCATAGGCCACGACGGCGGCAATGGCGGCCCGCGCCGCCTGGCGCAGATGGATCGGGTCAAGCGCGATGCGCGGCAGGCGGATCATGGCGACTCCGGTGCGACGGCGACAGCATGCCAGAGACCACATGACGGTCGCAGCCTCGGCATGCGCCTCCCGCGCGATCGCGTCAGGTGGTCGCGGCCGGTGGGGCGGACAGCACCCCCTGCCGTTTCGCGATCGAGACGATCCAGGACCGGAATTCGGGGCCGAAGGGCTTGGCCAGGGCGGCGCGGTCCCAGGCCAGGAAATAGGGGAAGGGCAGCCGGATGCGGTGGTCCACCGGGATCACCAGCCGGCCCGCCGCGACGTCGTCGGCGATCATCGCCAGCTGGCCCAGCACCACGCCACGGCCGCTGACCGCCGCGTCGATCGCCGATCCCGACAGCGAATAGGTCAGGTCGCTGCGGGCCTCGACCGCCTCCAGCCCGGCGCTGCGCGCCCAGTCCGGCCAGGCCGGCAGGGCATCGGGCGACAGGTCCCAGTCGATGCCGAGCAGCGGCAGCGCCAGGACGTCCGCCGGACTCTTGATGACCCGGCCCGCCAGCAGGGCCGGGGCGCAGGCCGGCACGATCCAGTCGGTGAACAGCTCGGCGTAGTGGTCGAAGCGCCGGACCTGGTCGCCATAGGTGATGCGGAAATCGGTCTGGTCGGCGCCGATGCGCGGCTCGACCTCGGTGCCGATCAGGTGGATCGGCGCGCCGGGATGGCGGTCTTGCCAGTCGAACAGCTGGTGGCCCAGCCATTTGCTCGCGACCGAGGGCAGGCAGCTGACCACCAGGCCGCTCCGGGTCCGCGCCCGGGTCAGGGTCTCCTGCGCGGCCCGCAGCCGATCGAAGCCCTGCACGATCTCGCCATGGTACAGCCGGCCCCAATGGGTCAGCTCGACGCCCTTGCCGCTGCGTTCGAGCAGCCGCACCCCGAGCGCATCCTCGATCCGCCGGATCTGCTGGCTGACGGCCCCGGGCGAGACCGCGAGTTCGGCCGCGGCGTCGGTGACGCTGCCGCGCCGGCCGACCGCCTCGAACGCCTGCAGGGCCCGCAAGGGCGGCAGCTTTTCCACGCGCATCCACCCGGTGATATCGCGGCGACATTTTAGTTTTCCTAAATCAGAACGCAAGCGAAGCCGGCTTGTCCCGGCCCTGCAGAGGCTCACAATCGGGCAGCTCAAAAAGCCGCCACGGGCCATGCCCGGAAGGGGAACGCCATGTATCTGCGCAACGCCTGGTACGTCGCCGCCTGGGACCACGAGGTCGGGCGCGACCTCACCCCCGTCACCCTCCTCAGCGAGGGGGTGGTGCTGTACCGCCGGCAGGACGGGGCGGTGGCGGCGCTGGAGGACGCCTGCCCGCACCGCAAGCTGCCGCTGTCGATGGGCCGCCTCAAGGGCGACGAGGTCGAATGCGGCTATCACGGGCTGACCTTCGACTGCAGCGGCGCCTGCACCCGGGTACCCGGCGCCGAGCGCATCCCGCACGTCGCCCGCGTCCGGTCCTATCCGGTCGAGGAGCGCTACGGCCTGGTCTGGATCTGGATGGGCGAGGCGGCGAAGGCCGACCCGGCGCTGATCGTTCAGGTCGAGCATTACGGCGACCCAGCCTGGGGGCTGAACCGCGGCGAGTCGATGATGCTGGAATGCCACTACCTCTATATGACCGACAACCTGCTCGATCCGTCGCACGTCGCCTGGGTGCACCAGGGTTCCTTCGCCGGCGCGGGCTGCGAGGAGACGCCGCTGCAGACCACGGTCGGCGCGGACGGGGTCACGGTGTGGCGCTGGCTGCTGGATGCCGAGCCCGCCCCGTTCTACGCGCCCTTCCTGAAGTTCCAGGGCCACTGCGACCGCAAGCAGCATTACGAGGTGCGCTATCCCGGCCATGCCATCATCCGGGCGGTGTTCACCCCGGCCGGCACCGGCGGCGAGGGCCGGCCGGCGCATCCCGACGTCTTCCTGATGGACAGCTACAACTTCATGACCCCGATCGACGAGAACCGGACCCGCTATACCTGGTTCCAGATGCGGAACTTCGCCCCCGACGACGTCGAGGTCTCGCGCCAATTCGCGGCCTCGGTGCGCGGCGCCTTCGAGGAGGACGCGGCCGTGCTGCAGGCGGTGCATCGCGGCATGGCGACCAAGCGCACGCCCAATCTCGACCTCAAGATCGATGCCGGGCCGATGCGCTTCCGCCGCCGCCTGGCCAAGCTGATCGCGGCCGAGGCGGAAGCTGCCGGCGGGCGAGCCGCGGCGGCGGAATGACCACGGGCTTCCGCCGGCTGACGATAACCTCGTTGGGCTCCGAACATCGATCGCCTCGTGCGATCGGAACAATCGAATCAATCCGTTGGACCGATGGATGGTCCGCCTGTCATCGTTCCCGACGATCACCGATGACTGTCAGACACGTCTCCGATCGGCCCAGGCGTGCCGCGCACCACCGGATGACGTGAGATGATCACCGCGGACCATGGAGGTCGACGATGCCTGCGAAGCTGGAAGACGAACCGCATTGGCACGCGATGACGCGCCGGCGCCTGCTCGGCTCCGCGGGGCTGGGCGGCCTGGCCATGATGTCCGCCCCCGCCTGGGCGCAGGCGATGGTCGATCTGCCCCTGCCCGGTGGGCCGCAGGCGCGATCGATCACGACCGGGTTTCCCCAGAAGGGACCCATGATCCTGCAGCGGACGCGACCGCCGCTGCTGGAGACCCCTTGGGAGGTCTTCGACAAGGGCGTGTTCACGCCCAATGACCAGTTCTACGTGCGCTGGCATTGGGCCGTCATCCCGACGGCGATCGATGTCGGCACGTTCACGCTCGCGGTGCGGGGCCACGTCAATCAGACGCTGTCCTTGTCGCTGAGCGACCTGCTCCATGGCCTGCCGCGGGTCGAGCTCGCCGCGGTCAACCAGTGCTCCGGCAATTCCCGCGGCTTCTACCAGCCGCGTGTGCCGGGCGCGCAATGGGCGAACGGTGCCATGGGCAACGCAGTGTGGGCCGGCGTGCGGCTGAAGGACGTGCTGGACCGGGCCGGGGTGAAGCCCGGGGCGGTGCAGGTGCGCCTGCGCGGCCTGGACGAGCCGGTGGTCGACGACGCGCCGCACTTCATGAAGTCGCTCGACATCGACCATGCGCGGGACGGCGAGGTGATGATCGCCTACGCCATGAACGGCGAGCAGCTGCCGCTGGTGAACGGATTCCCGCTGCGGCTGGTCGTGCCCGGCTGGTACGCGACCTACTGGGTCAAGATGCTGAGCGACATCGAGGTGCTGGACCAGCCCGACACCAACTACTGGACCAAGACCGCCTACACCATCCCCGACACGCCGCGCGCCGACATCAAGCCGGGCCAGACCGGCGTGCCGGTGGTCCCGATCAACCGCATGGTGCCGCGGTCCTTCGTCACCAGCATCGCCGCCGGCGCCGCCGTGCCGGCCGGCAAGCCGGTGCCGCTGCGCGGCATCGCCTTCGGCGGCGATTGCGGCGTCTCGGCCGTGGATGTCTCGATCGACGGCGGCGGCAGCTGGCGGCCGGCAAAGCTGGGCCCCGACCAGGGCCAGTACGGCTTCCGGCAATGGGAGGCGGAGATCACGCCGCCGGCGCCGGGGAAATGCACCGTGTCGGTGCGCTGCACCAACAGCCGCGGCCTGGCCCAGCCGGACACGCCCAACTGGAACCCGTCCGGCTTCATGCGCAACGTCATCGAGACGACCGACCTCGTGGCGGCCTGAGGGGGGATCGCAGCCATGCTTCGCACCCTATCCACCGCCGCCGGCCTGCTGGGCCTCGCCCTCGTTGCCTGGTCCGCCCATGCGGCGCCGCCCTTCGAGCTGAAATCGGTCTCGGTCGACCTGCCGGACAGCGACCGGATGTTTCCGGGCGGCCCGGAGGCGGACGCGATCAACAACAACTGCCTGGCCTGCCATTCCGCCGGCATGGTGCTGACCCAGCCCACCCTGTCCGAAGCCGCCTGGACGGCGGAGGTCAACAAGATGATCAACACCTACAAGGCCCCGGTGGCGCCTGAGGATGTCGCCGCGATCATCGCCTATCTGACCAAGCTGCCGGCCGCTAAGTAAGGCCGGCCGCCGGGCGGGGCGACGGCCCAGCTGACGCGCCGCGCGGCGGTTCGGGCCTACTCTTCCCAGGAGGCCAGGCCGAGCAACTTCTCGCCCAGCGGGGTCAGCTCGGCGCGGTCGTAGCGGGTCTTCTCCCATTCGCGCGGGTCGCCGGGGAAGGCGTAGCCCTGCGGCGGCTCGCGGTCGCGCCAGGATTGGATGCGCCAGTCGCGCAGCTGGGCGTTGCCCTCGTCGGCCGGGGTCATCGAGATGTACTGCGCCATCCGCACCCGGTCCTGCGACCGGTTCGGCCGGATGCCGTGCGCCAGCAGGCTGTTGAAGATCAGCAGGTCGCCGGCCTTCATCGAGATGTTCTTGATCTCGAAGCCGGCGGTGTCGGGCGCCCAGGGGTTGCGGTCGGCCGGCTGGGTCTTCCGCCACTCCTCCAGCGTCCGGAACAGCTCGGGCACACATTGGAAGCCGCCGGTGTCGGCATCGGTGTCGACCAGCGACAGCACGCCCTGGCAGTTCACCGGCAGCGGCGTCAGCGAGGTGTCGGCGTCCCAGTGGATGAAGCCGTTGAAGCCGCGCGCCTGCCGGTTGGGCGGGTTCAGATTGGCGCGGTCGATGGTGACCCACAGCCGCTCGGTGTCCCAGATGTCGACGAAGGCGTCGTAGATCCGCGGGTGCTGGCGGTTGTCCCACAGCCGCTGGTGATTGTAGATCTCGACCATGCCGCTGTTGTTCAGCTCCTTCATCGCATGGTCGCGCAGCTGCGGCTTGTGCCAGCTCTCCGGGTCGGTCCGGTCCAGCTCCTGGAACTCCCACAGCAGGTCGACCGTGCGCTCGACATTCTCGGGCGGCACCGCGTTGGGGACGACGACATAGCCCCAGGTGATCCAGTGCCGCCAATCGTCCTCGGACAGCACGCGCAGCGGCCGCGTCTTCTCGATGTCCTTGAGCTGGGTGTCGAAGGTATAGGAGACCGAGGCGTTGCCCGGCCGGTTGTCCCCGTACTGAAAGCGGTCCATCTCGGCGTCTTCCCCTTGAGTCTGGCCCGAACTTCGCCCCGACGGCCACCTGACGCGGTTTCTGCGCTTCCGGTACTCACGGACTCAAACGTCCGTTGCGCTCCGGTTCTCGAAAACCACGCCATCTGACTCGTCGGAACGAACCTCGAGCCAGACTCTTTGATCGGCGCGGCGGCGTTCGGCCGTCGATGGATGAGACTCTACCCCGGCTTTCGCCCGCCATGTTGCCGCCGGCTGCCGAAAACTGATACTAGAGTCGCGTCTGGTGGCAGAGCAGCCGCCCTTGAGCATCAGTTTCGGGCCATGCAGCCGATCTTCGAGAAGGTCACGGTGCCGGGGGACGCGTCCTGGACGCTCCTGAACCGCCGGCTGGACGACGCCATCCCGTTCGAATGGCACTACCACCCGGAATTCGAGCTGACGCTGACCCTGAACAGCCGTGGCCAGCGCCATGTCGGCGACCACCTCGGCCACTACGACGACGGCGATCTGGTGCTGGTCGGCCCCAACCTGCCCCACACCTGGTGCTCGCGCGAGCGGATCGACCCGGCCCGGCCGCATGTCGCGCTGGTGATGTGGTTCTCGCCGGACTGGGCGGCGCGGCTGGTCGAGCCCCTGGCTGAGCTGCGCCCGGTCGGCCGCCTGCTGGCCGAGTCCGGCCGTGGCGTCGCCTTCTCCGCCACCGCTGCGGCGGCGGTGCGGCCGGCAATCGAGGCGATGCCGGACCTGGACCCGGCGGCCCGGCTGCTGCGGCTGATCGGGGTGCTGTCGGCCCTGGCGCGGGACGACGGCCGGGCGCCGCTGGCCGCCCCGGCCCCCCTGCCCGCCACGCTGTCGGCGCCGGAGCAGCAGCGCATCGACCGGGTGCTGAACCATATCCACGCGCATTACCGCGACGAGATCCCGATCGCGGCGCTGACCGGCCTGGCCTGCCTTAGCGCGTCCGCCTTCCACCGCTTCTTCCGCCGGCACACGCGGCTGACGGTGTCGCGCTACGTCGCCCAGCTGCGCATCGGCCAGGCCTGTTCGCTCTTGATCAACAGCGACCGGCCGATCGCCCATGTCGCGGACGAGGTCGGCTATCCCAACATCGCCAACTTCAACCGCCAGTTCCGCGGCCTGAAGGCGATGACCCCGCGCGAGTTCCGCCGCAGTTTTCGGGGATAGGACAAGCCCCGTCAATCGAAGCGAGGCACCACGGTGGCGGAGCGGAGCGCCTCCAGCACCTCAGCTGAGGGCTGGCCCGTGACCGGCAGTCCCTGGCTCCGCTGGAAGGTGGCGATGGCGAGCTGGGTCTTGGGCCGTAGCCGGCCATCGGTTTGGCCCGGATCGAGGTTCAGGCTCGTCAGCAGTTGCTGGATCTCCCTGATCTCAGCCTCCGTCGCCGGCTGCTCGGGTATCGCTGCGGACTGCACGGCGGGCACATTCGATGGCGCTGCGGCCCTCGGCTGCGTCGCGCGGCTGGCGACACTCCGATTCGGGCTGGACGGGGCCCGGCTGGTCTGAGCGGACACCGTCGGCGCACCGGCGCCCGGGGCCGCCTGCAGTTTCGCCAGCGCCTCCTTGGCCGGTTCGTCACCGCCATTGGCAGCGATCCGGTACCAGCCGGCGGCGATGCGCGGATTGGGCGGCCCGAGCTGACCGACCTCATAGAGACGACCGACCTCATACGCGCCGTGCGGCCTGCCGGCGAGGCTCGCCTTGCGGAACCAGGTCATCGCCTCCCGCGCGTCGGCCGTCACGCCGATGCCGTCGCGGTAGGCAACGCCCAGGGCATAAAGCGCGTCGGGATTGCCCCGGTCGGCGGCGCGGCGGTACCAATACGCGGCGCGTTCCAGGCTTTGCGGCAGTTCCGTGCCGTTTGCGAAGCGGGAGCCCAGCCCATATTCGGCGAGCGCATCGCCGGCCTCAGCCCTCCGAACCAGCTCGCGCAGCTCGGCCGAGGCGCCGTCCGGCAGCGGAACCTGCGCGGCCGGATCGTCGTCCGCCGTGACGCCGGCGGTGCCGGACCCTTCCGGCGTCACGGTGGCAACCATAACGGCGGGCACCGCGACCGCGGGTCCGGGTGGCGGGGCCAGGACGGTGGAGACAGATGCGGCCGGCGCATCGGCTTGGGTCGACTTGCCCCAGCCGATGCCCAGATCGTCCAAGGTCGAGCAGCCGGCCACAGCGCATGCCAGCAGCGCCGCGGCGGCGCAACGGACGGCGCCCCGGGCATCGATCAGCCCGCCATGGCGCCACGTCACCTCGTTGGCCAGAGAGTTCACCCGACCTCCTCGCCGGCTTCCCGGATCTTTCGCGCTACGAATCCGTCTCTCCGGCGCCCGGTCCGGGTGCAACCGGCTTGATCCAATGCCGCGCGGCGGGATGCCTCCATCCGGAGCGCGCGATCGTCCGACAATGTTCGGCAGGGAATATTAGCGGCGGACCACCGGACCATGACTCATTGCCCGGATGATCGCGACTGGCCCAATGGGAGAGCCTTCGCACGGGCCGTCCGCCCGATACCCGACTCAGCCTCCCCCTTCCGGATGGCCATACGTCCTTCGAGGTATTCGCAAGCCGGAACCCCGGAATGGTCCTGGGACAGCCAACTGCGAGAGCGCTACCGCGTGCCGGGCCTCACCCGATCGCCTTCGTCATCTCCACCCAGGTCGGCCGGTCATAGCCCGGATGAGCATGCAGTGCGCCATCGGTGAAGCCGAGCGAGCGGAAGAAGCGGCGGTTGCCATCCAGCGCCAGGCGGACGCCGAGCGTCAGCCGCGCCCCGCCCAGCCGCGCCTCATCCTCGGCTGCCGCCATCAGCGCCCGGCCAACGCCGCCGCAGCAATGCGCGCCGGCCACAGCCACCCGGCCGACATAGATGTCGCCGCGCTCGCGCCGCTGCAGAAACAGGCAGCCATTACGGTGGGCCATTACGGTGACAGTGCACTTTTAGCGAGCTCTATCATTGCCCGCCATGAAGTAAGGTCTGGTCGCCAACCAATTCGTGCACTGTCACTGTAATTCACACCGCAATTCAATAAGGCGACATTGGGCCGACCCCTCGCAAGCGGACGTCGCGCAAAGCGGCGTCAATCTGGATTGACCATGATCCTGGACCATTCACCACCGCCGGTTCGACGACCGGCGGTGGTATTGTCGCGCTGCTGGCGGAGCCCGTCAGACGAGTTCGGCCATCGCGGAAGCCTCGAAGCCGTGCAGGGCGTCCGAGTTGCCCTTGCGCACCTTCGCCGCCCATTGCGGATCGCTGAGGAGCGCCCGCCCGACTGCGATCAGGTCGAACTCGTCGCGCTCCATCCGTGCGACCAGCCGGTCCAGGCCTGCCTTCGTCGCACCCTCTCCGCCAAAGGCGGCCATGAAGTCTCCAGACAGGCCGACCGAGCCCACGCTGATTGTCGCAGCCCCTGTCAGCTTCTTTGCCCATCCCGCGAAGTTGAGGCCGTGTTCGCCGTCGACCTCGGGGAATTCCGGCTCCCAGAAACGGCGCTGCGAGCAGTGCAGCGCATCGGCGCCAGCCTCGACCAGGGGCCGGAGCCAGGCCGCCATTTCATCGGGCGTTTCCGCCAGGCGGGCGGTGAAATCCTGCTGCTTCCATTGGCTGAGCCGGATGATGATCGGAAAGTCGGGCCCGACCGCGGCGCGCACCGCCGCGACGATCTCGGCGGCGAAGCGCGACCGCTCGCCTATGGTGGCACCGCCATAGCGGTCCGCGCGGCGGTTGGTGCCCGCCCAGAAGAACTGGTCGATCAGATAGCCATGGGCGCCGTGCAGTTCGATCGTGTCGAAGCCGAGCCGCTTGGCCTCGGCCGCCGCCTTCGCAAAGGCTGCAATCGTGTCGGCGATCGCCGCATCGCTCATCGCGACGCCGCGTTCCACGCCGGGCGCATCGAGGCCGGACGGGCTTTCGACCGGGGCGTCGGCCGTCCAGTCCGTGAGGAAACTCTTGACCGCGCCGGTGTGCCACAGCTGCGGGCCCATCCGGCCGCCGGCGTCATGCACTGCGTCGATCACCCCCTGCCAACCGGCAAGGGCAGCTTCGCCATGGAAGAAGGGAATGCCGGGGTCGTTTCGCGATGCCGGGCGATCGACCACCGTCCCTTCGGACAGGATGAGGCCGACGCCGCCTTCGGCGCGCCGGCGATAATAGGCAGCATTGGCTGGGCCGGGCACGCCGCCGGGGGCGAATGAGCGCGTCATCGGCGCCATGACGATCCGGTTCGGCAACGCGAGCGACCCCAGCTTGAAGGGCCGGAACAGGACATCGGGGGAGGAGGTAGACATGCAAAGCAGCTCCGTTGTCGTCGGAGCCGGATAGGTATACATCGTAAACTTAGCGTCAATTACGCACCTTGAGTCGCCTAGGTATAGTCGAGGAAACCATGTCCGGTGAGCGTCAGCGTTTTGCGGTCGACTGTCCCAGCCGCCTGCTGTTCGATCAGATCGCCGACAAATGGTCGGTGATGGTCCTGACGGTGCTCGACCCCGGGCCGATGCGCTTCAATGCGATCAAGCGCCAGCTCGAGGGGGTGACGCAAAAGGCGCTCACGCAGTGCCTGCGACGGCTCGAGCGCAACGGACTGGTATTGCGCCGCGTGATCCCCGTCTCGCCGGTGGCGGTGGAGTATGAGATCACCCCACTCGGGCGTTCGCTCCAACACCCGTTCAAAGCGCTTTACGCTTGGACGCTCGAACATCTCGGCGAGGTCGACGAGGCGCGCAGGATCTTCGATTCGCGTAGCTCGCCAAGTCCCCAGGCGGACGCTCGGATGTCAATCCCGGCGGTCGCCTGAACCTGCCGAAGGCCGCGCCGGCATCGTTTCGCCTGCTGCATCCTGTCGGCTGGATTTGCACGGACCGGGAGAATTATCTCGAGCATGGGTGTCGGGCCTGCGTCTGGCCGATCGTCTTCCAGGCAGACACGCTGTGGAGGACACCCATGACGATCACGATCACCGCCTTTGAACGCTCTCCCGATCGCGGCAATGGGCTGGCGCGTGACATGCGGGTTCGCTGGGCGCTGGAAGAAGCGGGCCTGCCCTACGAGGTTCGCCTGGTTTCGTTCAAGACGATGAAGGAACCCGCGCATCTCGCGCTGCAGCCTTTCGGGCAGATTCCGACTTACGAGGACGGCGATCTCGCCCTGTTCGAGTCGGGGGCGATCGTGTTCCACATCGCCGAGCGCCATGGGGGCCTGCTGCCGGACGATGCTGCTGCCCGGGCGCGCGCGGTCGCGTGGATGTTCGCGGCGCTCAACACGGTGGAGCCGCCGGTCTTCGACCGCGCCCTCGCCAGGATCCTCGAGCGCGACGAGCCTTGGTACGAGCAGCGCCTGCGTGGCCTCGAGGACAGCATCCGGAAACGGCTGGACGGCCTGTCCCATCGGCTTGGCGATGCCGAGTGGCTCGACGGCGAGTTCAGCGCCGGCGACCTGCTGATGGTGACGGTGCTGCGCCGGCTGCAGGGATCGGATCTGCTGGCGGAGTACCCCAACATCTCCGCCTATGTCGCCCGCGGCGAAGCGCGGCCTGCATACCGGCGCGCTTTCGCCGCCCAGCTGGCGGTTTTCAACGCATCGAACGGCTGACGAAGGCTCCCTCAGCTCGAGCCGACGACCAATCGCGCCTCACCCGAGCGGCTTCGCCATCTCGATCCAGGTCGGCCTGTCGTAGCCGGGATGGGCGTGCAGCGCGCCTTCGGTGAAGCCGAGGCTCGCGAAGAACCGGCGGTTGCCGTCGAGCGCCAGCCGCACCCCGAGCGTCAGCCGCACGCCGCCCAGCCGCCGCGCCTCGTCCTCGGCCGCCGCCATCAGCGCCCGGCCGACGCCGCTGCGGCGATGGCCGGCGGCGACCGCGACCCGGCCGACATAGACGTCGCCGCGCTCGCGCCGCTGCAGGAACAGGCAGCCGACGGCGATGCCGTCCCCGGCCTCGGCCACCAGCCCGTGCTCGCGGCCCAGCAGTTCGGCGATGCTCTCGGGCGTCTCGCCCACCGCGCTGGGCGGCGGGTCGAGCCGGCCGACATAGCCGGCGAAGGCGCCGCGGACCAGCGCCACCACCGCCGCGATCTCGGCCGCGTCACGACGCATCGGCCGGACCGTCAGCCCGCTTTTTGTGGTTTCGTCGCCGCCCTGTCCCCGCTTCGCCATCAAATTGCCCTGAGATCGCCCTCCATACTGTGGTGCCAGAACAGAGGCGGCGAAGACAGCCCGACCCGTCGATATTTCCAAGGGGGAGACCATGAACCAACGCATGACCGCGAGCGCCCTGACCGTTGCCGCCATTCTCGCGGCCACGCCGGCGCTGGCCCAGAGCACCAACCGCGGCCTGCAGACGGTGGCGGACGGGGCCAAGGTCACCGGCCATATGACCATCGACTTCAATTCGCGCAGCGTCCGCAACACCAACGGCCTCGACGTCTACACCATCGAAAATCTGACGGTGGCGGACCTGATGGCCTATTCCGGCTCGGCCCAGCGCAAGCCGGAGGACACCATCACCTACAGCCTGAGGATGGACGTCAACAACCCGCAGAACCCCAGCCAGGTGGCCAAGGAAGTGGCCATCCTGCGCGGCGAGACGCCGATCGACGAGGGCGGGCGCTACCAGCCGGAGGCCGGCAATCTGCGCCTCGACATCGTCAAGGGCCAGCAGTCCAGCGGCAAGTTCGGCGGCATCATCCAGGGCCGCGAGGTGACGCGGTGGTGGGAACTGGGCGAGCAGATCAGCCGCGCCTCGAAGGCGGCGGACAAGCTGTATTCCCGCACCGTCAACGGCAAGGTCGTGACCATCCAGGTCAAGAACCCGGACCCCCTGTCCTTCCAGGGCCTGACCCTGGCGGCGGGCCCGCTGTCCTTCCTGCCGCAGGCCCGGGTGTCGGGCAATCTCGACTATGACTACGAGCTCGGCAACTGGCTGACCGACAACAACGGCATCAGCTTCCAGTACGCCATCGGCAACCAGGCCTACACCGACAAGGTCACCGGCTCGATCCGCTATGTCGAGGAAGAGGGCAGCTTCACCGACGCCAAGGGGCAGAGCCGCACCTACACCGGCTATTACGACTACAACCTGCGCTTCAACGAGCCGGTGGTGAAGCCGGCGGAGGCGTTCTTCGGCGGCGAGAACAACGACGCCGATGTCGACGCCTTCTTCGGCACGGTCGAGCAGAACCAGGCCGGGCTGTACGGCCGGATCTACTATGCCGACAGCGAGGATGGCTGCAAACGCGAGAAGGACGAATCCGGCCAGATGAAGTGCGTCGGCCCGACCAAGTCCGAGGTCTATTGGGACCTGAAGCCGGTGAAGCTGACCTACAGCCAGCTCGGCAACTGGTTCAAGCTCGAGCCGCTGATGATCGGGCCGTTCAACGACGAGTAAGCTTGAGGATGCATCTCCCCTTTTCTGTCATTGCCCGGCTTGACCGGGCAATCCAGGGGCCATCGAGAGCCGCTCTGGCCGCCCCTGGATGCCACGGTCAAGCCGTGGCATGACAGATAGGGAGTTTGCCTCCCTATGACCCTCCCTACCCCGGCAGCGGCCCGGCGCCGTGGCCGCCGTGATCGCCATGGCCGTCATGCTGCTCGTCCCCGGCCGAGGACACCTCGACCTCGCGGAAGCGCACCCGGTTCTGCCGCGCCACGGTGGCGCGGCGCAGATCGTCCAGCTTGGCGTCGGCGCCGGCGATCGGGCCGATGATGATGTTCGGCGCCGACTGGTCGCGCGTGGTCAGCCCGACTGTCCCCAGCCCCAGCACCATCCATTGCAGCGGCCGCGACATCGAGAAGTCGCGCACCCGGAACAGCTCGACCTCCTCGCGCTTCCGCACCAGGAGGCCGGAGCGGATGATCAGCCGCTCGCTGGTCAGCTCGTAGCTGGTCAGGGCACGCCAGGCGGTCCAGGCCAGCGCCAGCACGATCGGCACCGCGGCCAGCGGCCCGGCGACCAGGCCGAGCAGCACCGCCAGCACGATGGCGAGGATCCAACCATAGGCGCTGGCCCGCAGCGCGGTGCGGATCTTCCAGATCGTGGTCTCGCCGGCGGCCCCCGCCGCGGCGTCCTGGGTGGTGTCGGCCATCGTCTCTCCCCTTGGCTGTGCCGGGGCCGAAGGGTACGGTCGAACCGCGCGCCCGTCCATGGCGACCGGTGGCGCGCCGGAGGATTCGTGGCCCGGGATTCGAGACGATGAGCTGGCAACCCACCCCCGACGCTGCTGCCGGCGAGACGCCCGGCCCCCTGATCGAGACCGTGGTGATCCCGCGCACCGCCGACATCGGCGGCTTCGAGGTACGGCGCGCCGTGCCGTCGATGCAGAAGCGGTCGGTCGGGCCCTTCGTCTTCGTCGACGAGTTCGGGCCGACCCTGTTCGGCGCCGGCGACGGCATCGACGTGCCGCCGCACCCGCATATCGGCCTGGCCACCGTGACCTACCTGTTCGCCGGCGAGCAGACCCATCGCGACAGCCTGGGCACCCGCCAGCTGATCCGCCCCGGCGACGTCAACTGGATGACCGCCGGGCGCGGCATTGCCCATTCCGAGCGCACCCCGCCGGCCGCGCGCGCCACCGGGTCGACCCTGTTCGGGGTGCAGACCTGGGTGGCCCTGCCCGCCCCCTACGAGGAGGTGGCGCCGAGCTTCGCCCATCACGGCGTCGATGCCCTGCCGGTGATCGAGGATGCCGGCAAGACCGTGCGGCTGATCGTCGGGTCGGCCTATGGCGCCCGATCGCCGGTCGCGACCTTCTCGGAGACCCTCTACCTCGACGCAGCACTTCAGGCCGGCGCGGTGCTGCCGCTGCCGCCGGAGCATGAGGAGCGGGCGGTCTATGTGATCTCCGGCCGGGTCCGGATCGGCGGCGACGATTTCGCGCCGCAGCGCCTGCTGGTGCTGCGCCCCGGCGACATGGTCGAGGTCGAGGCGCTGGAGGAGACCCGCCTGCTGGTGTTCGGCGGCGAGCCGCTGGATGGCCCGCGCCGGCTGTGGTGGAACTTCGTCGCCCGCAGCCGCGAGCGCATCGAGCAGGCCAAGCAG
Source organism: Inquilinus ginsengisoli (assembly GCF_031453975.1). Taxonomy (NCBI): domain Bacteria; kingdom Pseudomonadati; phylum Pseudomonadota; class Alphaproteobacteria; order Rhodospirillales; family Rhodospirillaceae; genus Inquilinus; species Inquilinus ginsengisoli. The sequence goes on along the minus strand of NZ_JAVDPW010000001.1, from coordinate 400,420 downwards.
GACTGGCGCGAGGGCCGCTTCGGCGAGATCCCCGACGAGACCGAGAGGCTGCCGCTGCCGGAGCGGTAGAGGCACTGCCGCCGGGTGATGTCACGGCTTCGGCCAGGGCACGGTGCTGCAATCGATCTTCTCGCCCGGGGAATAGCGGGTGAAGTCGTAGGAAGTGACCGTCCCGCCCCGGTTCAGGGTGAAGACGACGCTGCACCACCACACCGCGACATGCGCCGGGATATAGTCGCCGTCGACATAGTAAGTCTCCGTCTCGGTGGACTGGTAATAGTCCTTCGCGTCCTTGACCTTGACCCTCTGGCAGGAAGACGGCCTCGGCTCGTACGAGCAATCGACAGGCCTCTGCTGCGCGACCTTTTCATAGGCACCGTCAACATGGACGGACCCACTGCTGTAGAAGGTCAGCCGCCGTGCGCCCGCGGCGTCCGTTTCTTCGGTCAGGGGCGTGCCGAACCTGGCCTCGACGGCGGCGCGCGTCGTTCCGACATAGCCCGCCAATTGCCGGTCGACCTCGCGATCGGATCCTCCGCAGGCGGTAACCAGCGCGAAGCCGGCCCAGGACAGGACGGCAGCGACCCTCCTTCGACGCACGGCATGTCCCCCGTTCCATGGACCTCATGCCGGATAGCGCCACACTGTGGCGCCAATGCCTTCGAAACCTGATGTCTTTGTGGCGGCGCAGACTCACGGCGCCGGCGGCGCGTCCTTGGCCAGGTGTTCGACCAGCCGCCTTGCGTGGGCCGGCAGCGCGTCGAGGCGGCGGACGCAGACCGTCAGCTGCCGCAGCGCCCAGGGGTCGGACAGCGGCACCGCCCGGATCGCCATCGAGCGGCGGCAGCGCCGGGCCGCGGTCTGCGGCACCACCGCCAGCCCCACCCCCTGCTCCACCATCCGGCACACCGCGTCGAACCCACCGAGCCGCACCCGCAGCTTGAGCGCCCGCCCGGCGCGGGCGGCGTGGCGGCCGAGATGCTCCTGCAGCGCGCTGCCGGGGCCGAGCCCGACGAAGTCCTCGTCCAGCACCTCGGCGAAGGCGATGCGCCGCCGCCGGGCCAGCGGATGGCCGCGCGGCACCGCCAGCACCAGCCGGTCGATCCGGAACGGAAGGGTTTCGAGCCCGCCCTGGCTGACCCCGCCGCCATCGGCGGCATCGGCGACGATGCCGAAATCGGCCAGCCCGGCGGCCACCGCCTCGACGATGGCGTGGCTCGGCCGCTCCTCCAGGTCGATATCGATGCGGGGATGGGCGGCCAGCCATTCGGCCAGCGGCTCAGGCAGGAATTCGGTCAGGGCGGCGGTGTTGCCGAGGATGCGGACATGGCCCTTGAGGCCCTGGGCGTAGTCGCCGAGTTCGCCGCGCATCCGCTGCATCTGCTGCAGCACCAGCCGGGCGTGGTGCAGCACCGCCTGGCCGGCCGGGGTCGGCGTCACGCCGCGCCGGCCGCGCTGCAGCAGCGCGGTGCCCGCCGCCTCCTCCATGCCGCGGATGCGGGCGCTGGCCGAGGCCAGGGCCAGGTTGGCCCGCGCGGCGCCGCCGGTGATGCTTTCCGCCTCGGCAACCTCCAGGAACAGGCGCAGATCGGTCAGGTCGAAGCGCATCGGGGCGGCCCTCGCCAATGCGGACCAGCCTTCGGCTCAGCCGAAGGCTGGCTCCGGGCCTTCCACATTGTCGCTGTGGCCGGGCGCGGGCAAGCTCCCGGCATGTCCGACCTCATCTTTCTGCTGCCCATCGCCCTCACCTTCCTGCTTGCCGGCTTCGTCAAGGGCGTGCTCGGGCTCGGCCTGCCGACGGTGGCGATGGGGCTGCTCGGCCTGGCCATGGCGCCGGCCCAGGCGGCGGCGCTGCTGGTGGTGCCGTCGCTGGTGACCAACCTGTGGCAGTTGTTCGCCGGGCCGCGCTTCGGCGGGCTGCTGCGCCGGCTGTGGCGATGATGGCCGGGATCTGCCTGGGCACCTGGGCCGGCGCCGGGCTGCTGACCGGGGCCCTCGCCGGCCGCGCCGCCATCGGCCTCGGCGCGGCGCTGGTGCTCTACGCCCTGATCGGCCTCGCCGGCCCGCGCTTCGCGGTGCCACCGCGGGCCGAGCGCTGGCTGTCACCGCTGGTCGGCGCCGCCACCGGCCTGGTCACCGGCGCCACCGGGGTCTTCGTCATCCCGGCGGTGCCCTATCTGCAGGCGCTGGGGCTGGAGAAGGAGGATTTGATCCAGGCGCTGGGCCTGTCCTTCACCGTGTCGACCCTGGCGCTGGCGGCCGGGCTGGCCCAGGGCGGCGCCTTCCCGCTGGCCACCGCCGGCACCTCGTTGCTGGCCCTGGCCCCCGCGCTGCTCGGCATGGCGGCCGGGCAGTGGCTGCGGCTCAGGGTGCGGCCGGAGCTGTTCCGGCGCTGGTTCTTCCTCGGGCTGCTCGCCCTCGGCCTCGACCTCGCCCTGCGGCCGCTGCTCTGATCAATCCGGCGCGACGGCGACGCAACCCTCGCCGGCATAGGCGTAGTTGGCGACCCGGCCGGCGCGGTTGAAGTAGAAGGTGGTCAGGCAGCGCCGGTCGATCGCATAGGGCGGCACATACTGCTGGTCATAGACCGTCCGCGTTTCCTTGTAGCGGTGCTTGTCGCCGTCGTCGTCGCGATAGGTGCCGCGGACAGTCTCGGTGCGGGGAATGCTGTTGACGTAGCCGCCGCCGGTCTCGACCCAGGACAGGTTGAACTGGGCATAGCGCCGCCCGTCCTCGGTGGTGCCCTCATAGATCGGCGGGCCGTAGCGCACGACCAGCTGGTCCTTCGGCTGGCCGATCAGCTGGTCGAGCCCCTTGCGGAACCCCGCCTCGGTGGCACAGCCGGCAAGCAGAAGCGCCCCGGCCAGAAGGGTCGTCAGGGCGCGAAAACGCGTCGTCATTCCAGTCTCGGTATCGGTCTCTCCCGACAAGGAGAGCACCATCCGGCCGTGGCGGAATAAAGGCGGCCTACAACGGCAGGTTGTCGTGCTTCTTCCAGGGATTCTCGAGCGTCTTGCCGGCCAGCATCGCCAGCGCCTTGCAGATCCGCCGCCGGGTGTTGTGCGGCATGATCACGTCGTCGACATAGCCGCGCGCCGCGGCGACGAAGGGGTTGGCGAATTTCTCGCGGTACTCCTCGGTCCGCGCCGCGATCTTCTCGGCGTCGCCGATGTCGGCGCGGAAGATGATCTCGACCGCGCCCTTCGGGCCCATCACCGCGATCTCCGCCGTCGGCCAGGCATAGTTGACGTCGCCGCGCAGGTGCTTCGACGCCATCACGTCATAGGCCCCGCCATAGGCCTTGCGGGTGATCAGCGTGACCTTCGGCACCGTCGCCTCGGCATAGGCGAACAGCAGCTTGGCGCCGTGCTTGATGATGCCGCCGTATTCCTGGCTGGTGCCCGGCAGGAAGCCCGGCACGTCGACGAAGGTGACGATCGGGATGTTGAAGGCGTCGCAGAAGCGGACGAAGCGCGCCGCCTTGCGGCTGGAATCGATGTCCAGGCACCCGGCCAGCACCATCGGCTGGTTGGCGACGATGCCGACGGTGCGGCCCTGCATCCGGGCCAGCCCGATCAGGATGTTGCCGGCGAAGGCGGGCTGCAGCTCGAAGAAATCGCCCTCGTCCACCACCTTCCCGATCAGCTCCTTCATGTCGTAGGGCTTGTTCGGGTTGGCCGGGATCAGGGTGTCGAGCGACATCTCCGGCCGGTCGGCCGGGTCATCGGTCGGTCGGATCGGCGCCGGCGAGCGGTTCGACGACGGCAGGAAGCCGACGAAATCGCGCAGCCGCAGCAGCGCCTCGACATCGTCCTCGAAGGCCAAATCGGCGACGCCGGATTTGGTGGTGTGGGTGATGGCGCCGCCGAGATCCTCGGCCGTCACCACCTCATGCGTCACCGTCTTCACCACGTCCGGGCCGGTGACGAACATGTAGGAGCTGTCCTTCACCATGAAGATGAAGTCGGTCATGGCCGGGGAATAGACCGCGCCGCCGGCGCAGGGGCCCATGATCAGCGAGATCTGCGGCACCACGCCGGAGGCCAGGACGTTGCGCTGGAACACCTCGGCATAGCCGCCGAGCGAGGCCACGCCCTCCTGGATCCGGGCGCCGCCCGAATCGTTCAGGCCGATCACCGGGGCGCCGACCTTCATCGCCTGGTCCATGACCTTGCAGATCTTCTCGGCATGGGCCTCGGACAGCGAGCCGCCGAACACGGTGAAGTCCTGGCTGAAGATGAAGACCAGCTTGCCGTCGACGGTGCCGAAGCCGGTGACCACGCCGTCACCCGGCACCTTCTGCTCGGCCATGCCGAAATCCGGCGAGCGGTGCTCGACGAACATGTCCCATTCCTCGAAGGAGCCGGGATCGAGGAAGACGTCGATGCGTTCGCGCGCCGACAGCTTGCCCTTGGCATGCTGGGCCGCGATGCGCTTTTCGCCACCGCCGAGACGCGCTGCCGCGCGCTTCTTCTCAAGCACCTCAAGGATCTCGCGCATTCTCTCCCCGCGGCTGTCCGCAAAGCGTCATCCGCCTGCAATAGCACGCGGCGCAAGGCTGGGCGAGATCGGGGCTTGCCAGCCCGGTGGGCATTGGGTCCTGATATCGTCCGACGTTCCCGCGAAGGACCCGCCATGAAGATCGAACCCGTGATCGCCGGTTTCGCCGACGAGCTGACCGCATGGCGGCAGGACATCCACGCCCATCCCGAGCTGGGCTTCGAGGAGCACCGGACCAGCGCCCTGGTGGCGGAGCGGCTGCGCAGCTTCGGCTGCGAGGTCGCGACCGGCATCGGCCAGACCGGCGTGGTCGGCACGCTCAGGGTCGGCAACAACCCACGCGCGATCGCGCTGCGCGCCGACATGGATGCGCTGCCGATGCAGGAGGCCAACGGCTTCGGCCACCGGTCGCAGACCGCGAACACCATGCATGCCTGCGGCCATGACGGGCACACCACCATGCTGCTGGGCGCGGCCCGCTACCTCGCGGCGACCCGCAACTTCGAAGGCACGGTGCACTTCATCTTCCAGCCGGCCGAGGAGGGCCGCGGCGGGGCGCAGGCGATGATCGCCGACGGGCTGTTCGACCAGTTCCCGTGCGAGGCGGTGTTCGGCATGCACAATTTCCACACGCTGGATGCCGGCCGCGTCATGGTCCGCCCCGGTGCGACGATGTCCGGCGGCGGCATCTTCGACATCGAGATCGCCGGCCGCGGTGCCCATGGCGCGCTGCCCGAGACCGGAATCGACCCGGTGGTGATCGCGGCCCATGTGGTGACGGCGCTGCAGAGCGTGGTGGCCCGCAACGTCGCGGCACTCGATTCGGCGGTGGTCAGCGTCACCCAGATCCATGCCGGCGACGCCTACAACATCATCCCCGACACGGCGGTGCTGCGCGGCACCTTCCGCGCGCTGCGCATGGAGGTGCTGGAGGCGCTGAAAACGCGGATCGAGGCGATCGCCCGCGATGTCGCCAGTGCCTTCGGCGGCCGGGCCGACCCGAATGTGCGGATCACCGTGATCCCGGTGATCAACAATGACGCCGAGACCGCCTGGGTCGCCGAGGCCGCGGCGGAGGCGCTGGGCGCCGATGCGGTCGACCGCAACGGCGCCATCGTCATGGCGTCGGAGGATTTCGCCTTCATGCTGGCGGAGAAGCCGGGCGCCTTCCTGTTCATCGGCAACGGCAAGGGCAGCGTGCCGGTGCACAACCCGCATTACGACTTCAACGACGAGATCCTGCCGGTCGGCGCCACGCTGTGGTCGCGGCTGGTGGAGACCCGGCTGAAGAAGGCGGGGTGATCACGCTCCGCAGGGATTCGACATGGGCACGGGACCCGCTATGATCACGTGCCATTCCATGCTGGAGAAACCTATGTCTGCAGACCGGTCGCTACGCTAGCCCCGCAATAGGGCGGGGCCGCGCCGGGACCGAGTGGCATGGGAAAGAACAAGGGGCGCGCCTATCGTCGCGTCCAGCGTCGGCGTCTGGTCGCCAAAGCCCGCAAGCTGTATCCAGGGATGAAGTGTCCGGCCGTGCTGGCCGATCACCTTGCGGCGTGCTCCTGCTGGATGTGCGGAAATCCCCGACGATGGCTGAGGGAAGTCACCCTGCAAGAGCGGCGGGCCGACTCACGAGCCGGCGACACCGATACAGCGGACTGACAATCAGCGCGCGGCGAGGTCGGCCAGCCGCGCCGCGGCCTGCAACTCGTCCCGCAGTGCCGCCCGCCGGGTGGTGGATTCGGCGTCCTCGCCCCAGCGCTCGATCTGGAAGCTGGCATCCAGCTCCGCCGCCTCGAAGGCGGCGTCGGCGTCGATCCGGCCGGCCAGCAGCGCCAGGCCGATGACCAGCGACCCGGTCAGCGCCGTGGCCTGGTGCAGCGCCGTCAGCCGCCAGTGGTCCTGCGCCGCCACCGCCGCGCGCAGCGCCGCCAGCGACGCCGCTGGCTGGGCCTTGTGGACGATGCCCGCGGTCACCACCAGGGGCGCGTCATGCGCCGTCATCGCCCAGTCGAGCAGCGGCTGCCACACCGCGTGCTGGCGCTGGACCAGCGCCGCCGGCGCCTCGGCCCGGTAGCACAGCAGGTCGGTGCCGCCATAGGGGGCGATGGTGTCGATGATCAGGTCGCGGTTCGGCGCCACCTTGTCGATCGCAGTCGCGGCCAGCTGCATCAGCGGCATGGCGGACGGCACCACCGCCTCGGCCTGCGCGTCCCACTCCGCCGCCACCGCCTCGGCCAAAGCGCGGCTGGGCAGCACGAAGGCGGCCTTGGCCGGGCTCTTGATCGGCTTGCCGTCGAGCATGACGCCGAACCCGTCCCCGGCCGGCACCGCCGTCACGATCTTGTAGAAGCGCTTCATCACCCGACCCCGTCAGCATCCGCCGCGCCGATATCGGCAAATCGCGGCCGCGGATGCAACCCGCTTGTCGAGTCTCGCTCGCAGGGAGCAACCGGCGCTTCCATTTCCGCCCGCCCGGATGCTACCGCAGGGCCTGCGTGTCCGCAGAGGCTGAGATGTTCGACCTGACCACCACCATCATCATCCTCGCCGCGGCCCTGGCGGTGGTCGCGGCCATGGTGGTGCTCGACTGGCGCAAGCCGCCGCCGGGCGAGGTGCGCCTGTTCCCGGTGATCCCGGTGATGATGGTGGCGGCGCTGGTGGTGATCCTGATGCTGGCGCACCTGGTGTCACTGGTGACGGGCCACCCGTTCCAGGGCCGCGGCTTCTGAGGACCTGCCTGATAATGCTACTGGTGCGGCCGCCTGATGGCGGTCTCGAAGCTTCCGGTGCTCACGGACTCAAACGTCCGCTGCGCGCCGGTTCTCGACACCACCGCCAGCCGACTCACACCAGCGCATTCTCAAACAGGCCCTGACCACCGCGGCCCCGGCGGCGGGACTACTGCCCGTTCCAGGGCTGCAGCGCCTCGATCTTCAGCTTGCGCTGCTCCTCCGCCGGCAACTTGTAGTCGCCCTTGTACGGCGCCGATTCGAACGAGCCATAGGTCGGATTGGCGATGGCGATCCAGTCGCGGCCCCAATGGTCCTTGGCCGCCTCGAACGCCGCCTGCCGCTCCGCCACCGTGCCCTTGTAGGCGTCGGTGAAGTCGCCGAAATTGTCGCCGAGCAGCAGCAGGATCCGGTAGTCCTTGGCGATGAAGGCGCGGCGCGTGCTCTTGGCCGAGGTCCAGTCCGGCTGCTCCTTGGCGCTGAGGAAGGTGTCGACATTGTCGCCCATCGGGAAGCCCAGCGCCTTCATGTGCTCGACCGTCGGCCCCTCCTCTTCCTTGGTGCGGTTGGTGACGTAGAACACCTTCACCCCCTTCGACGCGGCGTATTGGGTGAATTCGACCGCGCCGGGAATCGGGGTGTCGATCTTGGCCTTGACGTACTGGGTCCAGGTCTTCGGATCGAAGCCGCTGCCTTCCGCCACGTTGCGGGCCTGGTAGGGCGAGGTGTTCAGCACGGTGTCGTCGACGTCGAGCACGACGGCCGGCGGGAAGTTCTTGAAGTCGCCGGTCTGTTCGGCCGGCGCCGCGGTGCGCGACGCGTCGGCCAGCGCCTCGTCCAGCCGGATCCGGGCCAGCGCATAGGCCCCGAGCGCATTGGCCTGGAATTCGACCGAGGTCTGGTCCCACAGCACGGCGTTCAGATTGTCGTTCTGTCCCGGGCCCTGCTGCGCCTGGGCCGAGCCTGCCGCCGCCGGAAGGGCCAGCGCCAGCAGGGCGAGGGCCGAGACCGAACCATATCGCGCCATCCGAAGCCTCCAATGTTACAGTTTCTTGACGGCATTTGAGCAAGGTGGCGGGGGTGACGGCAACCCTGTTCCTGCGCACCGCTCTCGCCGATGTCGCGACCCGTCTCGCCGTGTTAGGAGTGCTGGGGCCGCGACGAAGGGATGGAACCATGTACACGCTCTACGCCACGCCGGGCACCGGCTCCGCGCTCAGCGAGATCATGCTGGCGATCGCCGGCGTGCCCTATGCGGTCAAGTCGGTCGATGTCTGGGAAAGCCCGACCGACCGCGAGCTGCTGCAGCGCCTCAATCCGCTGACCCAGGTGCCGGTCCTGGTGCTGCCCGACGGCACCGTGATGACCGAGAGCGCGGCGATCACCCTGCATCTGGCCGATGTGGCACCGGAGGCCGGGCTGGCCCCGCCGCCGGGCCATCCGGGCCGGGCCGTGTTCCTGCGCCGCCTGGTGTTCATCGTCGCCGCGCTGTACCCGACCTGGACCTTCGGCGACGATCCCGGCCGCTGGGTCTCCGGCGATGCGGCCAAGGCCGAGCTGCGGGCCTCGACCGACGAGCACCGGAAGATGCTGTGGCGGCAAATGGAGGCGGTGACCGGCACCCCCTGGTTCCTGGGCGAGACCCGGTCGGCCATCGACGTCTACATCGCGGTGATGAATAGCTGGCGCCCGCGCGCCGAATGGTTCAGCGCCGAATGCCCGAAGCTGGCCGCCATCGCCGGAACGCTGCGCGCCGACCCGGCGCTGGCCAAGGTCTGGGAACGCAACCAGGGCTGATCCACCGCTGGCCTGGTTTAGATTCGGCTGATTTCGACCCACCCGATGCCGCAAGGGGCTTTGACATGAAGAAGCTCATCAACAATCCACGCCATGTCCTCCGCGAGATGCTGGAGGGGTTCGTCGACCTGCATCCCGGCCTGGCCCTGCTGGAGGAAGAGGCCGTGGTGGTCCGCGCCGAGCTGCCGGTGCCGGCCTCGCGGCCCGTCGCCCTGCTGTCCGGCGGCGGCAGCGGGCATGAGCCGGCCCATGCCGGCTATGTCGGCCCCGGTATGCTGACCGCCGCCGTCGCCGGCGACGTCTTCACCTCGCCCAGCACCGACGCCGTGCTGGCCGGCATCCGCGCCGCCGCCGGCCCGGCCGGGGCGGTGCTGGTGGTCAAGAACTACACCGGCGACCGGCTGAACTTCGGCTTGGCGGCGGAGCTGGCGCATGACGAGGGCATCCCGGTCGAGATCGTGGTGGTGGCCGACGACGTGGCGCTGCGCGACACGGTCGAGGCGGCGCGCCGCCGCGGCATCGCCGGCACCGTGCTGATCCACAAGCTGGCCGGCGCCGCCATCGCGGCCGGCAAGCCCCTGGCGGAAGTCGCGGAGATCGCCCGCGCGGCCGCCGCGGACCTGGGCAGCATGGGCGTGGCGCTGGGCGCCTGCACCGTGCCCACCGCCGGCAAGCCCGGCTTCGCCTTGGGCGACAACGAGATCGAGCTGGGCCTGGGCATCCATGGCGAGGCCGGGGTGCGGCGCGGGCCGATGCAGCCGGCCGACACGCTGGTGGCCGAGATGCTGGACGCCATCGTGTCGGACCGCAGCCTCGGCCGCGGCGACCGGGTGGCGCTGCTGGTCAACGGCCTGGGCGCCACCCCGCCGCTGGAGCTGTCGATCGTCGCCCGCGCCGCCTTGACCGACCTCGCGGCCCGCGGCATCGTGGTGGAGCGGGCCTGGGCCGGCAACTTCCTGACCGCGCTGGACATGCCGGGCTGCTCGCTCAGCCTGCTCAGGCTCGACGATGCGCGGCTGGCCCTGCTGGACGCGGCTGCGAGCGCCCCGGCCTGGCCGGGCGGCGGCCGGATCGGGCCGAAGCGCCGGATCGCGGCGCCGGTCCCGGCACCGACCGCCGAGGTCGTGGTGATACCCTCACCCCTCGCCGACGCGCTGAAGGTCGCCGGGCTGGCGGTGGCGGGCGCGTTCGAGAAGGCCGAGCCGCATCTGACCGACCTGGATTCCCGGGCCGGCGACGGCGACCTCGGCGCCAGCATGGTCCGGGCAGCGGAGGCGATCCGCGCCCTGCCCGGCACCGCCTGGGCGACGCCGGCGGTCGCCCTGAAATCCGTCGGCGACGCGCTGCGCCGGGCGATCGGCGGCAGCTCCGGCCCGTTCTACGCCACCGCCCTGCTGCGCGCATCGCGGCGCCTGTCCGGCGTTGCGACACCCACCCCCGCCGCCTGGGGCGAAGCCTTCACCACGGCGGTGCAGGCCATTGCCGATCTCGGCGGCGCCAAGCCGGGCGACCGCACCATGCTGGATGCGCTGCACCCGGCCGCCGAGGCCTTCGCCGCCGCGGTCGCCGGCGGCAAATCCCCGGCCGAGGCCTGGGCCGCCTGCGTCGCGGCGGCGATGGCCGGCACCGACGCCACGGCGCGGATGCGGCCGCGGCTGGGCCGCGCCAGCTATCTCGGCGACCGCGCCATCGGCGTGCCGGACGCCGGCGCCGCCGCCGTCCTGGTCTGGCTGCAGGCGCTGAAGCCGATTATCCGATAGACGGTCGCTTCACCTCTCCGCCTGGCGAGGCATCCCGGAATGCCTTCCCCAAACCGTCATTGCGAGGAGGCGAAGCCGACGAAGCAATCCATGGGCCCGCACGAGCGGCCCGATGGATTGCTTCGCTGCGCTCGCAATGACGATGTTGGATTTCTGAAAAGGTCTCTCGGGTGGGAGAGGTCACGCGCTGATCCTGCTTACGCGCGCGGAACCAGCCCCCCCGCCGTCTCGATGAAGCTGGCGATGTCCGCCACCCCGTCGCCGCTGCGCACCCGGGCGAAGACGAAGGGCCGTTCGCCGCGCATCTTGCGGGAGTCCCGGTCCATCACCTCGAGCGAGGCGCCGACCAGCGGCGCCAGGTCGGTCTTGTTGATCACCAAGAGGTCGGACCGGGTGATGCCCGGGCCGCCCTTGCGCGGGATCTTGTCGCCGGCCGAGACGTCGATGACGTAGATGGTGAGGTCCGCCAGCTCCGGGCTGAAGGTGGCGGCCAGGTTGTCGCCGCCGGATTCGATCAGCACCAGGTCGAGGTCGGGGAAGCGGCGGCGCATCTCCGCCACCGCCGCCAGGTTGATCGAGGCGTCCTCGCGGATCGCGGTGTGCGGGCAGCCGCCGGTCTCGACCCCGATGATGCGGTCGGTGGACAGTGACCCCGCGCGGTTCAGGAACTCCGCATCCTCCTTGGTGTAGATGTCGTTGGTGATGGCGGCGATGTCGTAGCGGTCGCGGAACGCCTTGCAGAGGGCGTCCATCAGCGCCGTCTTGCCGGAGCCGACGGGGCCGCCGATGCCGACGCGGAGCGGGCCGTTCTGGGTGCGGGTCATGTGCGGAACAACCTCGTGTACTGGGTCTCGTGCTGCATCGATGCGATGTCGGAGGCGACAGCAAGGCCGCCGCAGTGGCGGAACGGATCGCCGTCCGGCAGGGCCAGCGCCCGCGCGCCGGCGGCCTCGACCGCCGGCATCAGCGCGGCGATGGCGCGCTGGCCGTCGGTCTGGCCCAGCGGCACCAGCCGCTGCGCCGCCGACACCAGATTGGCGGCCAGCGCGTGCAGGAAGGCGGTGAGCGACGGCGCCAGCGCGATGCCGTGGCCGGCGGCGCAGGCGGCGACCGCAACCGGATAGGCCACGGTCTCGCCGATGCGCGCGGCCAGCCGTTCCAATCCGGGCAAGGGCCAGCTGGACCGTGAGATGGTCAGGAAGGCGGTGCCCTGGGCCAGGGTCTCGACCTGGCGTTCGCGCGAGACGGCCAGCGCCGACGCGAGATCAGCGATTTCGGCCAGCCGGTCGTCGTCGCCCCGGGCCGCAGCGCGGTGGGCGTGGGCGAACAGCGCGGCGTCGTTCCAGCCGGCGCCATGCGCCAGCGCATCCTCGATCCAGGCCACGAGCCCCGCCCGGTCGACCACCCAGCCCATTTCGACCGCCCATTCCAGGCCGCTGGAATGGCTGAAAGCGCCGACCGGGTAGGACGGCGACAGCCAGGCCATCAGCCGGTACAGAGAGCCGTCAGCCATGAGAATGCCCTTGCACGGCGCCATGGCCATAGGCGCCGCCTTCCGGGTCGAACGGCGCCTCGATCGCGATGACCGTGCCGCCGAGGCCGCGCACCATCTCCTCGATCACATGGTCGGCGCGGATGCGCAGCGCGTCCGGCAGCAGCTGGGTCGGCAGGTGGCGATTGCCGAGATGCCAGGCGATGCGGATCAACTCGGCCTGGCTGTCGGCCTGGATCTCGACCAGGCGCTCCGGCGCCGCCGCGACCAGGACGATGCTGTCATCCTCGGCCACCAGGCCGTCGCCGTGGCGCAGATGGACGGCCGCGGACAGGTCGAGCAGGACCACGGTCCCGGCCTCGCCATACAGCACGATGCGGCGGCGGTGCCGGGAGTCGAAGTCGAGGACGACGCGGTCGGAGACGGCAGCCGGGTCGAAGCGCCCGGCCGGGACGACGGCGGTGAAGCGCTTCATGGTTGGCCCCTTTTTCCTTGTCCCCCCTCCCCTTGCGGGAGGGGGGTAGGGGGAGGGGTCTGCGCGCGTCCGCGCGCGAATGGCCTGGGACACCCGCGCAAACCGAGAGAACCCCCTCCCCCTACCCCCCTCCCGCAAGGGGAGGGGGGACTCAGGAGAGCGGGCTCGGCTTTCATCACGATCACAGCCATCTCAGAACAGAAAGTACCGCTGCGCCAGCGGCAGCTCGGCGGCGGGTTCGCAGGTCAGCAGCTCGCCATCGGCGCGCACCTCGTAGGTCTCCGGGTCGACCTCGATCACCGGCGTCGCGGAATTGTGCACCATGTCGGCCTTGCCGATGCCCCGCGTGCCCTCGACCGCCACCACCTGCCGGGTCAGGCCGAGCCGGTGGCCGACGCCGTCCTCCAGCGCCGCCTTCGACACGAAGGTGATGGCCGAGGCCTGCATCGCCCGGCCGAAGCTGCCGAACATCGGCCGGTAATGCACCGGCTGCGGCGTCGGGATCGAGGCGTTGGGGTCGCCCATCAGCGCCACCGAGATGGTGCCGGCCTTCAGCACCAGTTCCGGCTTCACCCCGAAGAAGGCCGGGTCCCACAGCACGAGGTCGGCCAGCTTGCCCACCGCGATCGAGCCGACATGGCGGCTGAGCCCCTGCACGATCGCCGGGTTGATGGTGTATTTGGCGACGTAGCGCTTCACACGCGTATTGTCGTTGTCGCCGGTCTCCTGCGCCAGCCTTCCGCGCTGGACCTTCATCTTGTGCGCGGTCTGCCAGGTGCGCAGGATCACCTCGCCGATCCGGCCCATCGCCTGGCTGTCCGACGAGATGATCGAGAAGGCACCGAGGTCGTGCAGGATATCCTCGGCCGCGATGGTCTCGCGCCGGATCCGGCTTTCGGCGAAGGCGACATCCTCCGGGATCCCGGCATCGAGGTGATGGCATACCATCAGCATGTCGAGATGCTCGTCGAGCGTGTTGACGGTGAAGGGCCGGGTCGGGTTGGTCGAGGACGGGATGACGTTGGCGAGGCTCGCCACCCGGATGATGTCTGGCGCATGGCCGCCGCCCGCGCCTTCGGTGTGGAAGGCGTGGATGGTGCGGCCCTTGAAGGCGGCGATGGTGTCCTCGACGAAGCCGGATTCGTTCAGCGTGTCGGTGTGGATCATCACCTGCACGTCCATCGCGTCGGCGACGCTGAGGCAGCAGTCGATCGCCGCCGGGGTGGTGCCCCAATCCTCATGCAGCTTGAGCGATGAGGCGCCGGCGCGGATCTGTTCGATCAGCGCGTCCGGCCGGCTGGCGTTGCCCTTGCCGGAGATGGCGAGGTTGACCGGCAGCCCTTCCGCCGCCTGCAGCATGCGGGCGATGTGCCAGGGGCCGGGGGTGCAGGTGGTGGCCTTGGTGCCGGTGGAGGGGCCGGTGCCGCCGCCGACCAGGGTGGTGATGCCGCTGGCGATCGCCTCCTCCACCTGCTGCGGGCAGATGAAGTGGATGTGGCAGTCGATGCCGCCGGCGGTCAGGATCTTGCCCTCGCCGGCGATCACCTCGGTCCCCGGGCCGATGACGATGTCGACGCCCGGCTGGATGTCGGGGTTGCCGGCCTTGCCGATGGCGGCGATGCGGCCGTCATGGATCGCGACATCGGCCTTGACGATGCCCCAGTGGTCCAGGATCACGGCGTTGGTGATGACGGTGTCGACGGCGCCTTCGGCCCGGGTCGCCTGGCCCTGGCCCTGGCCGTCGCGGATCACCTTGCCGCCTCCGAACTTGACCTCTTCGCCATAGACCGTGTGGTCGCGCTCGATCTCGATCACCAGGTCGGTGTCGGCCAGGCGCAGCCGGTCGCCGGTGGTCGGGCCGAACATGTCGGCATAGGCGGCGCGGGAGATGGAAACGGGCATGGATGGCCTCCCCTAGCCCTGGACCGGATCGAGCGGCCCCATGACCGCCTGGCGGAAGCCGATCGCGATGCGGGCGCCGGCCAGCGCCACCAGCCGCACCTCGCGGCTCTGCCCCGGTTCGAACCGCACCGCGGTGCCGGAGGCGATGTCGAGCCGCCGGCCCCGTGCCGCCGCCCGGTCGAACGACAGGGCCGGGTTGGTCTCGAAGAAGTGATAGTGGCTGCCGACCTGGATCGGCCGGTCGCCGGTGTTGGCCACGGTCAGCACGATGCTGTCCCGCCCGGCATTGAGCAGGATCTCGCCCGCCGCCGGCATCAGTTCGCCCGGGATCATGTGGATGTCCTCATCGGATCGGCTGGTGGACGGTCACCAGCTTGGTGCCGTCGGGGAAGGTGGCCTCGACCTGGACGTCGTGGATCATCTCCGCCACCCCGGACATCACCTGGTCGCGGGTCAGCACCGCCGCCCCTTCCGCCATCAGCGCGGCGACCGAGCGGCCGTCGCGGGCGCCTTCGGTGACGAAGTCGGAGATCAGCGCGATCGCTTCGGGATAATTCAGCTTCACGCCGCGTTCCAGCCGCCGGCGCGCCACCATCGCGGCCATGGCGATCAGCAGCTTGTCCTTCTCCCGTGGGGTCAGGTTCACGGAGACTCCTCCCAGCCTTCAACATTGCCAGACGCGCGGCAGCGGGCGCCCGGCCCGCAGGACGCCGAGCGCCGAGATCAGGTCACGCCGCAGCGCGGCGCCGTCGGGGGCGGCGAAGCGGGCGACAAGCAGGCCGTTCCAGGCGCTGGCCCCGGCAAGGCCCTGCACCTCCGCCAGCGCCGCGCGCAGCGGGTCGATCAGGGCGGCCGCGGCCGGCGCGACGAAGAGCAGGGTCGCCACCGCCCGCGCGCCGCGGCCGAGCCCCGGCCGGTCCAGCGCCGCCGCCGGATCGCCGTCGACCGCCAGCGCGTCGGCGTAGAGCAGGCGCCCATCCCGCCGGATGCGCCAGGCATCGCGCAGGACGCCCTGCCGCACCGTCTCGCCCATCGCCGTCCGACCGAACACGATCGCTTCGACCCCGAGGAACTCGGCATCGCCGTGCAGGTCGATCTGCAGGTCGCGGTCAAGCCGGGCGCGGTCGAACAGGATGGTTTCCTGCGGCAGCCATTCCGCCGTGGCGCCGGCCTCGACCGCCAGCCGGGTCGTGATGACCGCGGCTTCGCCGAGCGAGCGGTAGATGCGTTCCGCCGCCTGTCCCGCCACCGTCGCCGCGGTGCCGTCGCCCCAGCGGACGGACTGGATCAGCCGGTCGCCGCCGGTCAGCCCGCCGGCTGTGTTCAGCAGCACCGCGCCGGCCAGCGCCCCGGCCTCCTGCCGCGGGAAGCGCGCCTTGGCGCAGCCCTCCTGGAACAGGACATCGAGCACCGTCTCCGCCCCCCGCCGCTTGAAGGCAAGGTTCAGCCGGCCGCGGGCACGCGCCAAGGGGACGGCCACGGCCGCCGGCGCCGCGAGGGCTGGCGGGTCAGACCGTAAGGTGACGACGGACGCTGTCTTCATCGAGCGCTGTCTTGTCCCCGTCCACCACGACTTCGCCGCGATCCAGCACCACCAGCCGCTGCCCCAGCGCGTGGGCAAAGTCGAAATACTGTTCGACCAGCAGGATCGCCATGGTGCCGCGTTCGCGCAGCATCGCGATGACGCGCCCGATGTCCTTGATGATCGAAGGCTGGATCCCCTCGGTCGGCTCATCGAGGATCAGCAGTCGCGGCCGGGTCACCAGCGCCCGGCCGATCGCCAGCTGCTGCTGCTGCCCGCCCGAGAGGTCGCCGCCGCGCCGGCCGAGCATGGTTTTCAGCACCGGGAACAGCTCGAAGATCTCTTCCGGGATGCGGCGCTCGCGCCGCGGCAGCACGGCGAAGCCGGTCTCCAGGTTCTCCTTCACCGTCAGCAGGGGAAAGATCTCGCGGCCCTGGGGCACGAAGGCGATGCCGCGCCGCGCCCGTTCCGCCGTCGGCAGCCGGGAGATGTCCTGCCCCTCCCACAGGATCCTGCCGGAGGCGACCGGCTGCTGGCCGACGATGGCGCGCAGGCAGCTGGTCTTGCCGACGCCGTTGCGGCCGAGCAGGCAAGTCACCTGGCCGGTCTCGACCCCGAGCGAGACCCGGCGCAGCGCCTGGGCGGCGCCGTAGAACAGGTCGATGGCTTCGACGGACAGCATCGTCTAGCGCCCGAGATAGACGTCGATGACGCGCTCGTCGGCGCTGACGGCGTCGAGCGGCCCTTCGGCCAGCACCGAGCCCTCGTGCAGCACCGTCACCTTGACCCCGAGGGCGCGGACGAAATGCATGTCGTGCTCCACCACCACCACCGACCGGGTCTTGTTGATCTCGCGCAGCAGCGTCGCCGTGGCCTCGGTCTCGGCGTCGGTCATGCCGGCCACCGGCTCGTCGACCAGCAGCAGCGCCGGCTCCTGCGCCAGCAGCATGCCGATCTCCAGCCACTGCTTCTGGCCATGCGACAGTGCCCCGGCGAGGCGGTCGCGCTGGGCGCCCAGCCGGGTGACGGCCAGGATCTCGTCGATCCGCTCCGCCGCATCGGGCCGCAGGCGGCCGAACAGCAGGTTGGTCGGCGACCGCGGGCCCGCCAGGGACAGGAGGAGGTTGTCCCCGACCGTGTGGCTGTCAAACACCGTCGGCTTCTGGAACTTGCGCCCGATGCCGAGGCCCGCGATCGCCGTCTCGTCCAGCCGGGTCAGGTCGTGGGTGCCGCGGAACAGCACCTCGCCCTGGTCCGGCCGGGTCTTGCCCGTGATGACATCCATCATGGTGGTCTTGCCGGCCCCGTTCGGGCCGATGATCGCCCGCATCTCGCCGGGTTCGATCACCAGCGACAGGGCGTTGAGGGCCCGGAAGCCGCTGAAGCTGACATTGACGCCGTCGAGATACAGCAGCGCCTGGGTGGCGGCCTGCGGGTCGGGCGAGGTCATCGCGGCACCTCGGCGGCAACGGCGTCGGCCTTGCGCCGGCCGGGGCGGTCGCGCCAGGACCGCGCTGCCGACTGGACCGCGCCGACGATGCCCTTGGGCAGCACCAGCGTGACCAGGATGAACAGCGCCCCCAGGGCGAACAGCCAGAATTCGGGCAGCAGGTTGGTGAACACGGTCTTGCCGAAATTGACCGTGACCGCGCCGATGATCGGGCCGATCAGGGTGCCGCGGCCGCCGACCGCGACCCAGATCACCGCCTCGATCGAATTGGCCGGGGCGAATTCGCCGGGGTTGATGATGCCGACCTGCGGCACATAGAGGGCGCCGGCCACCCCGGCCATCATCGCCGACAGGGTGAAGACCAGCAGCTTGTAGGATTCGACGCGGTAGCCGAGGAATCGGGTGCGGCTTTCGGCGTCGCGGATGGCGATCAGCACCTTGCCGAAGCGCGACCGGGTGATGGCGCGGCACAGCAGGAAGGCGGCGGCCAGCAGCACCGCGCTGGCCAGGAACAGACCCGCCCGCGTCGCATCCGCCTGCAGGCTGAAGCCGAGCAGGTCCTTGAAGTCGGTCAGGCCGTTGTTGCCGCCGAAGCCCATGTCGTTGCGGAAGAAGGCCAGCAGCAGGGCGTAGGTCATCGCCTGGGTGATGATCGAGAGATAGACCCCGGACACCCGGCTGCGGAAGGCGAACCAGCCGAACACGAAGGCCAGCGCGCCCGGCACCAGCAGCACCATCAGCGCCGCGAACCAGAACTGGTCGAAGCCGAGCCAGTACCACGGCAGCTCCGGCCAGTTCAGGAACACCATGAAGTCGGGCAGCACCGGGTTGCCATAGGTGCCGCGCGAACCGATCTGGCGCATCAGGTACATGCCCATGGCGTAGCCGCCGAGAGCGAAGAAGGCGCCGTGGCCGAGGCTGAGGATGCCGACATAGCCCCAGACCAGGTCGATGGCGAGGGCCAGCAGCGCGTAGCACAGGTACTTGCCCATCAGGCTGACGGCATAGCCGGGCACATACAGCGCCGAGTCCGGCGGCAGCGCCACATTCGCCAGCAGGATCAGCACTGCGACCGCGACGAGGCCGAGGGCGAAGGCTGGCGCCCAACCGGCGCGGAGCAGGCGGGACGTGATCATGATTCCACCGCCCGACCCTTGAGCGGGAACAGCCCGCGCGGCTTCCGCTGGATGAACAGGATGATCCCCACCAGGATCGCGATCTTGCCCAGCACCGCCCCCGCCCACGGCTCCAGCAGCTTGTTGGCGACGCCGAGCGACAGCGCCCCGACCAGCGTGCCCCACAGGTTGCCGACGCCGCCGAACACCACCACCATGAAGCTGTCGATGATGTAGCCCTGGCCGAGATTGGGGCTGACATTGTCGATCTGGCTGAGCGCCACCCCGGCGATGCCGGCGACGCCGGAGCCGATGCCGAAGGTCAGCATGTCGACCCGGCCGGTGCGGATGCCCATGGCCGCGGCCATGCGCCGGTTCTGGGTCACCGCCCGCATCTGCAGGCCCAGCGCCGTGTAGCGCAGCACCAGCATCAGCGCGGCGAAGACCAGCAGCGCGAAGACGATGATCCAGAGGCGGTTCCAGGTCAGGGCCAAGCCGCCGAGGTCGACTGCGCCGGACATCCAGGCGGGGTTGCCGACCTCGCGGTTCGACGGCCCGAAGATCGTGCGCACCGCCTGTTGCAGCAGCAGCGACAGGCCGAAGGTGGCGAGCAGCGTCTCCAGCGGCCGGCCGTAGAGGAAGCGGATGATGGTGCGCTCGATCGCGACGCCGGCCAGGCCCGCGACCAGGAAGGCCAGCGGCAGCGCCACCGCCAGCGAATAGTCGAACAGGTTCGGCGCGTATTGCCGGAACCCTTCCTGCACCAGGTAGGTGGTGTAGGCGCCGAGCATGACGATCTCGCCATGCGCCATGTTGATCACGCCCATCACCCCGAAGGTGATGGCCAGGCCGATGGCCGCGATCAGCAGCACCGAGCCGAGGCTGAGGCCGTAATAGAGGCTCTGCACCCCGTTCCAGATCGCCAGCCTCGTGTCGATCCGCCCGATCGCGGCCTGGAGCGCGGCGGCGACGTCGGCGGAGGGCTTCGCCACGCCGGCCAGCAGGGCCCGCGCCTCCTGGTCGCCGCGGGCGGCGATGGTGTCGATCGCCGCCAGCAGCTCGTCATCCGTGCCGCCATGGGCCAGGATGATGGCGGCACGCGCCTGGGCGAAGGCCTGCTTCACCGCAGGGTCGGTCTCGCGCGCCAGCGCCGTCTCCACCGCCGCGCGCGAATTCGGATCGCGCGACTTGAACACCGAGGCGGCCGCATCCAGCCGCTTGGCCGGGTCGGGCGAGACCAGGGTCAGCGTCCCCATCGCCATCTCGATGCCGCGGCGCAGCCGGTTGTTGACCCGGACCGGCTTGCCCCCCGCCGGCTCCGCGGCCAGCGCCGCCCCGGTCGCGGCATCGACATAGCCGCCGGCCTCGGTCTTGATCGCCAGCACGCCGCCCGGCGCGGCGACCAGCCGGCCGGCGCCGAGCGCGTCCAGGATCGCCGGCGCCTGCGCGTCGCCGGACGCCGCCAGCCCATCGATGCCGGCCAGGATGTCGTCGTTGTTGGTCGAGGCGAACCGCGCCAGCACCTCGGGCGCGATCTCGGCCCGCGCGGTGACCGGCAGCAGGATCAGGAGCAGAAGCATGAGGGCGCGGACGCCGCGGCGCAGCGCAGACCTCTCCTGGAAACACTTGCCATGCGCACCGGTCATCAGCGGACCAATCATGTCAGTTCCGAACGAACCGGGAGGTGCCCCCGCACCTCCCGGCCTCCCCTCCAGGCCGAACTCAGGACCCGGACCCGCCGCACTTGCCGGTCTTGACGTTGAAGTTCCCGCACGACAGCGGCGCCCGCCAATCCGAGATCAGGTCCTTCGAACCTTCGAGGTAGTCCGACCACTCGTCGCCCGGGACCAGGCCGGTGGTCTGCCACACCGTCTGCAGCTGGCCGTCGGCCTGGATCTCGCCGATCAGCACCGGCTTGGTGATGTGGTGATTCGGCATCATGGTGGAGTAGCCGCCGGACAGGTTCGGCACGGAGACGCCGATCATCGCGTCGATCACCTTGTCGGGGTCGGTGGTGCCCGCCTTCTCGACCGCCTTCACCCACATGTTGAAACCGATGTAATGCGCCTCCATCGGGTCATTGGTGGTGCGCTTGTCGTTCTTGATGAAGGCGTGCCACTTGGCGATGAAGTCCTTGTTCTCCGGCGTGTCCACGCTCTCGAAGTAGTTCCAGGCGGCGAGATGGCCGACCAGCGGCGTGGTGTCGATGCCGGCCAGCTCCTCCTCGCCGACCGAGAAGGCGACGACCGGGATGTCGGTGGCCTTGACGCCCTGGTTCGCCAGCTCCTTGTAGAACGGCACGTTGGCATCGCCGTTGACGGTGGAGACCACGGCGGTCTTCTTGCCGGCGGAGCCGAAGCTCTTGATCTTGCCGACCTCGGTCTGCCAGTCGGAGAAGCCGAACGGCGTGTAGTTGACCGAGATGTCCTCGGGCGCCACGCCCTTGGCCTTCAGATAGGCCTCGAGGATCTTGTTGGTGGTGCGGGGATAGACGTAGTCGGTGCCTTCCAGCACCCAGCGCTGCACCCCTTCCTCGTTCATCAGGTAGTCGACCGCCGGGATCGCCTGCTGGTTCGGCGCGGCGCCGGTGTAGAAGATGTTGCGCGAGCTTTCCTCGCCCTCGTACTGCACCGGGTAGAACAGGAGGCCGTCGAGCTCCTCGAACACCGGCAGCACCGACTTGCGCGACACCGAGGTCCAGCAGCCGAAGGTGGCCGCAACCTTGTCGACCGAGATCAGCTGCCGCGCCTTCTCGGCGAAGAGCGGCCAGTCGGAAGCCGGATCGACCACCACGGCCTCGAGCTTCTTGCCGAGCAGGCCGCCCTTCTTGTTCTGCTCATCGATCAGCATCAGCATGACGTCCTTCAGCGTGGTCTCGCTGATCGCCATGGTGCCGGACAGGGAATGGAGGATGCCGACCTTGATGGTGTCCTCGGCCGCCCTGGCGCCGGACACGGCCAGCCCCATGGTCACCGCCAGCGCGGCGCCGATCACCCAATGCTTCTGCGACAATGCCATCGTGAAACCTCCAGATCGTTCTTTCTGCCTTTTTGCGCTTTCGCACCCGCATGGCAGATCGAAGCAAGATCCGGGCCAGCCGCCGGCGCCGCGGCCGGCCGGGGCCCGAGGCACCTGCGGCATCGGGCGCTGCCCAATCGCTGCGCAGTGGTCCGGAACTTGCTGAGATCCGGTCAGCCACCCCGTCACCCACGGCAGCCGATTTGGTCCTGCGCATCCTCCTGGTCGACGAAAATGCCGAGCGCTGCCGCCTGGTCGAGGCGGCGCTGACCGCGGCCGGCCACGGCGTGGTCGTGGCCGTCAGCGGCACCGAGAACCTGCTGGCAAAGGTGCGCGAGATCGAGCCGGACGTGATCATCGTCGACCTCGACGCGCCCAACCGCGACGCGCTGGAGCACATGCGCAGCGTCAGCCGCGAACGGCCGCGGCCGATCGTGATGTTCGTGGACCAGAGCGACGACGCCGCGATCGGAGAGGCGATCCGCGCCGGGGTCAGCGCCTATGTCGTCGACGGCCTCAGCCCGCACCGGGTGAAGCCGGTGCTGGAGGCCGCGATCGCCCGGTTCCAGGCCTTCCAGGCGATGCGCGACGAGCTGGACCGCACCCGCGCCTCGCTGGCCGAGCGCAAGCGGATCGAGCGCGCGAAGGGCATCCTGATGCAGCAGCGCGGCATGGCCGAGGACGAGGCCTACAAGGCGCTGCGCAAACTGGCGATGGACCGCGGCAAGCCGCTGGCCGAGATCGCCGAGCAGGTGATCAGCATCAGCGAGCTGCTGGCTAGGGATTAGCCATAGTCGTTTCCGCCGCTTTTTTGTGCATTGCACAATGGCGGAGCAGAATCCTGCCGCACCGCAACGCCTCGCCGCCAGTCTCCGTTCATCGTCCGGCCATAGGAGTCCGGCAGTGATGCTGGCTCCCAGGATCCGGCCCCGCAGAATCCCGGGATTGGCACGCGAATTGCGTATCGTCTTGGCGAAGACGGGCAATGGCGTCCGTCCGACGATATTGCGGCGGTCCATCACGGGCCGTCGCTCCGGGCAAAGGCGTCCGAGCAGGTGCGGTTTCCGCATCCTCTCGGGCGCCTTTTCGTTTTTGGAGCGGGCTATGACGGATCGGCCGGACTGCGATCGCCTCACCCTCGGTTTCGTGCCGCTGGCCGATTGCGCGCCGCTGATCGTGGCCGAGCGGAAGGGCTTCTTCCGCGAGGAGGGGCTGGCGGTCCGGCTGTCGCGCGAGAGCAGCTGGGCCAGCCTGCGCGACAAGCTGGTCTGCGGGATACTGGACGGCGCCCACATGCTGGCGCCGCTGCCGCTGGCCATCACCCTGGGCCTGAGCGGCCCGAAGACGCCGATGGTCGTCGGGCTGTCGCTGAACCTGAACGGCAATGCGGTCACGGTCTCGCGCGCTTTGGCTGCGGAGATGGCGGCGGCGGATCCGGAAGGCGCGGCGGCCGGATCGGCCACGGCGGTCGCGGCCGTGGTCGCCGCGAGGCGCCGCGCGGGGGCCCCGCCCCCGGTCTTCGCCATCGTCTTCCCGGTGTCCAGCCACCACGACCAGCTGCGTTACTGGCTGGCGGCCGGTGGGGTCGACCCGCAGCGCGACGTGCGCATCGTCGTGGTGCCGCCGCCGCAGATGGTGGCGCATCTGTCGGCCGGGCGGGTCGACGGCTTCTGCGTCGGCGCCCCCTGGGGCGACGTCGCGGTCGACCAGGGCGTCGGCGTCACCGCCACCACCGGCTGGCGGATCTGGAACAACGCGCCGGAGAAGGTCTTCGCCGTCACCCACACCTGGGCCGAGGCCCGGCCGGAGACCCATCATGCCGTGCTGCGCGCCCTGATCCGCGCCGCCGCCTGGCTGGACCGGCCGAAGCACCGGGCCGAGGCGGTGGCGATGCTGGCGGCACCGGAAGTGCTGAACGCCCCGGCGGCATCGATCGCCGCCAGCCTGGTCGGCCGGCCGGGCGATACACTGATCGACGGGTTGCCGGCCCAGGGTCCGGTCTATCACCGCCGCGCCGCCGGCCTGCCCTGGCGGTCGCACGCCGCCTGGTTCCTGGCGCAGCTGCGGCGCTGGGGCGAATTGCCCGACGGCGTCGACATCGCCGCCGCGGCGGCCGCGGTCTACCGGCCGGACCTGTACCGCGCCGCCGCCTGGGACCTCGGCTACCCGGCGCCCACGACCGACGCCAAGCAGGAGGGCGACCACGACACCGCCTGGGTGCTGGCCGACCCGGCCGGCGACATCGCGCTGGGCGCCGACCGCTTCTGCGACGGGCGGGCCTTCGACCCCGCCGACATCGACACCTATCTCGCCGGGCTCGGCGTCACCGCCGGCCCCGACGCAACCGCCGCGACGCAACGCGGCTGACCGAACCGAAGGGGGCTTCCATGACCACACGCAACCACACCACCACCCCGGGCTTCAGCCGCCGCCGCCTGCTGCAGGGCACCGCCCGGCTGGGCGGGGCCGCCGCGACCATCGCCGCGATCCGCGCTGCCTTTCCGTCCGGCGCCTTTGCCGAAGGGTCGGGGCTGGAGACGGCCAAGGTGGCGCTCGGCTTCATCGCCCTCACTGATTCCGCGCCCCTGATCATCGCCAAGGAAAAGGGCCTGTTCGACAAGGTCGGGCTGACCGAGGCCAGCGTCGCGAAGCAGGCCTCCTGGGCCACCACCCGCGACAACCTGGTGCTCGGCTCGGCCGGCGGCGGCATCGACGGCGCCCACATCCTGACGCCGATGCCCTACCTGCTGACGCTGGGCACCATCACCGCCGAGAACCGGCCGCTGCCGATGCAGATCCTGTGCCGGCTGAACACCAACGGCCAGGCGATCTCGGTGGCCAAGGAGCTGATGCCGGCCGGCGCCACGGTCGACGCCACGGGGCTGAAGGCCGCCTTTGCCGACATGAAGGCCAAGGGGCAGGAGGTGAAGTGCGCCGTCACCTTCCCCGGCGGCACCCACGACCTGTGGATGCGCTACTGGCTGGCCGCCGCCGGCATCGACCCGAACAAGGACGTCAGCACCATCGTGGTGCCGCCGCCGCAGATGGTCGCCAACATGAAGGTCGGCAACATGCAGGCCTTCTGCGTCGGCGAACCCTGGGGCGACCAGCTGGTGCACCAGGGCATCGGCTATTCCGCCTGCACCACCGGCGAGCTCTGGAAGGACCACCCGGAGAAGAGCCTGGCGCTGCGGGCCGACTGGATCGACGCCCATCCGAAGGCGGTCGCGGCCCTGCTGCAGGCGGTGCTGGAGGCCCAGCGCTGGGCGGAGAAGCCGGAGAACAAGGAGGAAATGGCCCAGATCATCGGCCGGAGGGCATGGTTCAACGTGCCCCCGGCCGACATCCTGCCGCGCTCGCTGGGCACCATCGACTACGGCGACGGCCGCAAGGTCGAGAACAGCCCGCTGCTGATGAAATACTGGCAGGACTTCGCCTCCTACCCCTTCCAGAGCCACGAGCTGTGGTTCCTGACCGAGGACCGGCGCTGGGGCTACATCGCCCCCGACACCGACCTCAAGGCCCTGATCGCCAAGGTCAACCGCGAGGACCTGTGGCGCGCAGCCGCCCAGGCCATCGGCGTGGCGGCGGCCGAGATCCCCACCAGTCCCTCGCGCGGCAAGGAGACCTTCTTCGACGGCAAGGTCTTCGACCCCGACGCGCCCGACGCGTACCTCGCCAGCCTCGCCATCAAGACCGTCGCCTGACGCCCCGACGACAGCCAGCCGGAGCCAGCCTCGTGCCTCAGTCCGCTCAGATCCTATCCGAAGCCCCTACCCCGACCGCCGCGCCGAAGCCGGCCGGACGGATCCTGTCCCTGCCGGTGGTGCGGCCGCCGCTCGGCCCCGTCCTGTCCCGCCTCGCCGTCGAGGCCGCCGCCCGGGTGATCCCGCCGCTGATCGTGCTGGCGCTGCTGCTGCTGGCCTGGCAGCTGCTGTGCTCCAGCCCGACCTCCAACCTGCCGTCGCCGCTGAAGGTGCTGGACGACACCTGGGACTTCATCATCGACCCGTTCTACGACAATGGCGGGGTCGACAAAGGCGCCTTCTGGCAGATCGCCACCAGCCTGCAGCGGGTCGCCATCGGCTTCGCCCTGGCCGCCGTGGCCGGGGTCGCGCTCGGCGTGCTGATCGGCCAGAGCGTCTGGGCGATGCGCGGCCTGGACCCGATCTTCCAGGTGCTGCGCACCATCCCGCCGCTGGCCTGGCT
The DNA here is from genome assembly GCF_031453975.1 of Inquilinus ginsengisoli. Taxonomy (NCBI): domain Bacteria; kingdom Pseudomonadati; phylum Pseudomonadota; class Alphaproteobacteria; order Rhodospirillales; family Rhodospirillaceae; genus Inquilinus; species Inquilinus ginsengisoli. The sequence continues at coordinate 374,445 of NZ_JAVDPW010000001.1, read as the reverse complement.
GCCGATCTCGCTGGCCGGCTTCCAGAAGGCCGAGCCGTCGGCGATCTTCGTGATCTTCATCACCTCGATCTGGCCGATCGTGATCAACACCGCGGTCGGGGTGCGCAACATCCCGCAGGACTACCGCAACGTCGCCAGGGTGCTGCGCCTGTCGCCCTGGGAGGTGTTCACCAAGATCACCCTGCCGGCCACCGTGCCCTACATCTTCACCGGCCTGCGCATCGGCATCGGCCTGTCCTGGCTGGCGATCATCGCGGCCGAGATGCTGATCGGCGGCGTCGGCATCGGCTTCTTCATCTGGGACGCGTGGAACAGCTCGCGCATCAGCGACATCATCGTGGCGCTGGTCTATGTCGGGCTGGTCGGCTTCGTCCTCGACCGTCTCATCGGTTTCGCCGGCGCGCTGGTCGCCCGCGGCACCTCGGCCTGAGGGAGGACGCGATGGACAGCTATCTCTCGATCGAACGGATCGGCATGCGCTTCACCCGCGGCAGCGCGGTCAGCGAGGTGCTGGTCGATGTCGACCTCGGCATCGCCAAGGGCGAGTTCGTCTCGATCATCGGCCATTCCGGCTGCGGCAAGTCGACCCTGCTGAACATCGTCGGCGGCCTGATCCGGTCCACCACCGGCGAAGTGCTGCTGGACGGGCAGGTCGTCGACAGCCCCGGCCCGGACCGGGCGATCGTGTTCCAGAACCACTCGCTGCTGCCCTGGCTGACCGTCTACGGCAATGTCCGGATCGCGGTCGACAAGGTGTTCGGGCGAACCAAGAACGCGGCCGAGCGCCACGACTGGGTGATGCACAACCTCGCCCTGGTCCACATGGCCCACGCCAAGGACAAGCGGCCGGGCGAGATCTCCGGCGGCATGAAACAGCGCGTCGGCATCGCCCGGGCGCTGGCGATGCAGCCGAAGATTCTGCTGATGGACGAGCCGTTCGGCGCGCTCGACGCCCTGACCCGGGCGCATCTCCAGGATTCGGTGATGGAGATCCACGCCGCGCTCGGCAACACCGTGCTGATGATCACCCACGATGTCGACGAGGCGGTGCTGCTATCCGACCGCATCGTGATGATGACCAACGGCCCCGCCGCCACCATCGGCGAGGTGCTGGACATCCCGCTGGCCCGGCCGCGCCGCCGCCTGGCCCTGGCCGATGACCCGGCCTACGCCGCCAGCCGGGTCCAGGTGCTGCGCTTCCTGTACGAGCGCCAGCGCTTCACCACCGCCGCCGCCTGACCAGGAGACATCCGATGCCCGAAGGAAGCTGGGGGCCGCAGGAGCGGCTGGTCGTAATCGGCAACGGCATGGCCGGGATGCGGGCGGTGGAGGAGCTGCTGGCCCGCGCCCCCGACCGCTACGCCGTCACCGTGTTCGGCGCCGAGCCGCAGGTGAACTATAACCGGATCATGCTGTCGCCGGTGCTGGCCGGGGAGAAGCGGTTCGACGAGATCGTGATCAACGACCGCGCCTGGTACGATGCCAACGGCATCGACCTCCGCGCCGGCCTGCGGGTGACGGCGATCGACCGCGAGGCGCGCGAGGTGGTGGGCGCCGACGGCAGCCGGTGCCGCTACGACCGGCTGCTGCTGGCCACCGGGTCCGACCCGATCGTCATTCCGGTGCCGGGCCACACCCTGCCCGGCGTCATCACCTTCCGCGATATCGCCGATGTCGAGGCGATGCTGGCGGCGGCGCGCGAAGGCCGCACCCGCGCCGTGGTGATCGGCGGCGGCCTGCTGGGCCTGGAGGCCGCGAACGGCCTGCGCGCCAACGGCATGGAGGTCACCGTGCTGCACCTGATGCCGGTGCTGATGGAGCGGCAGCTCGACGCCGCCGCGGCCTACCTGCTGAGGCGGGAGCTGGAGGGCCGCGGCATCACCGTGCTGACCGAGGCCGACACCGCCGCGATCGAGGGCGCCGAGCGGGTCGAGGCGGTGCGGCTGAAGGACGGCCGGACGATCCCGGCCGACCTGGTGGTGATGGCGGTCGGCATCCGCCCGGCCACGGCGCTGGCCCGCGCCGCCGGGCTGGCGGTCGAGCGCGGCATCGTGGTCGACGACCGCATGGTCACCGCCGACCCCTGCATCCTCGCGGTCGGCGAATGCGTGCAGCACCAGGGCAAGACCTACGGTCTGGTCGCGCCGCTGTGGGACATGGCGCGGGTCTGCGCCGACCAGCTGGCCGGCACCGCCGACAGCACCTATCGCGGCACGGCGCTGTCGACCAAGCTGAAGGTCACCGGCATCGACATGTTCTCGGCCGGCGACTTCCAGGGTGGCGAGGGCTGCGAGGACATCGTCTTCCGCGACGCCGCCCGCGGCATCTACAAACGGCTGGTCCTGAAGGACGACCGCATCGCCGGCGCCGTGCTGTACGGCGACACCGCCGACGGCGCCTGGTTCTTCCAGCTGCTGCGCGAGGGCCAGGACATCGCCGCGATGCGCGACGGGCTGATCTTCGGCCGCGCGCTGGCCGCCGGGGGTGCGGCGCCGGACCCTAAGCAGGCCGTTGCCGCCCTGCCGCCCGAGGCGGAGATCTGCGGCTGCAACGGCGTCTGCAAGGGCACCATCGTCCAGGCCATCACCACGAAGGGGCTGGCCAGCCTCGACCAGGTGCGGGCCCACACCAAGGCCTCGTCCTCCTGCGGCTCCTGCACCGGGCTGGTCGATAGCCTGCTGGCGGTGACGCTGGGCGACAGCTATGCCGGCGGGCCGGCGGTCAAGGCGGTCTGCGGCTGCACCGATTACGGCCATGACGAGGTCCGGCGGCTGATCCTGGCGCGCGAGCTGCGCAGCATCCCCGCGGTGATGCAGGATCTGGGCTGGCGCACCCCGAATGGCTGCGCCAAATGCCGGCCGGCGCTGAACTATTACCTGATCTGCGCCTGGCCGGGCGAATACCGCGACGACCAGCAGTCGCGCTTCATCAATGAACGCGCCCACGCCAACATCCAGAAGGACGGCACCTATTCCGTGGTGCCGCGGATGTGGGGCGGCGTCACCAGCGCCAAGGAGCTGCGCGCCATCGCCGACGTGGTCGACCGCTACCAGATCCCGAGCGTGAAGGTGACCGGCGGCCAGCGCATCGACCTCCTGGGGGTGAAGAAGGAGCAGCTGCCGGAGGTGTGGCGCGACCTGAACGCCGCCGGCATGGTCTCCGGCCACGCCTACGGCAAGGCGTTGCGCACGGTGAAGACCTGCGTCGGGTCGGAATGGTGTCGCTTCGGCACCCAGGATTCGACCGCCATGGGCATCGCGCTGGAGCGGATGAGCTGGGGCAGCTGGACGCCGCACAAGTTCAAGATGGCGGTGTCCGGCTGCCCGCGGAACTGCGCCGAGGCGACGATCAAGGATTTCGGCGTGATCGCGGTCGACAGCGGCTGGGAGCTGCATGTCGGCGGCAATGGCGGCATCAAGCTGCGCGGCACCGACTTCCTGTGCAAGGTCGAGACCGAGGCCGAGGTGCTGGAGTATTGCGGCGCCTTCATGCAGCTGCACCGCGAGGAGTCGCACTATCTCGAGCGCACGGCGCCGTGGATCGAGCGGGTCGGCCTCGACCACGTCAAGCGCCGGGTGGTCGAGGACGCGGAGTCGCGCAAGCGCCTGCACGCCCGCTTCCTGCATTCGCAGCAATTCGCGCAGACCGACCCCTGGGCCGAACGCGCCGCCGGCGCCGAGGCCCACGAGTTCCGCTCCCTGGCCGAGGTGGGATGATGATGCCGCTGTGGATCGATGTCGGCACGCTCGACGACATTCCGCCGATGGGCGCCCGGGTGGTGAAGAGCCTGGAGGGCGATATCGCCCTGTTCCGCACCGCCGACGACCGGGTCTTCGCCCTCTACGACCGCTGCCCGCACAAGGGCGGGCCGCTGTCGCAGGGCATCGTGCATGGCGCCAGCGTCACCTGCCCGCTGCACGCCTGGGTGATCAGCCTGGAGACCGGCGCGGTCGAGGGGCCGGACGAGGGCTGCGTCCACCGCATCGCGGTCGAGCTGACCGGCGGCCGGGTGCTCCTCGGCCTGCCCGCATCCCGGCTGGTCGCGAATGGCTGAGGTGCGCACCACCTGCCCCTATTGCGGCGTCGGCTGCGGCGTCGCCGTGTCGGGTGGAGCTGACGCGTTGCCTCTCCCGCTTGCGGGAGAGGTCGGAGCCGCGTTGGCGGCTCCGGGTGAGGGGAGTTTGTCGAGACCTGAGCCAGCCCTCACCCGGTCTCGCTCCGCGAGCCCGGCCTCTCCCGCGTCCGGCGGGAGAGGTGACGCGACAGAGCCCACGGTCAAAGGCGACCTCATCCACCCGGCGAATTTCGGCCGGCTGTGTTCCAAGGGCGGGGCGCTGGGCGAGACACTGGGCCTGGACGGCCGGCTGCTCGACCCGATGATCGGCGGCCGGACCGCAAGCTGGGACGAGGCGCTGGACCACGTCGCCCGCGGCTTCGCCGATACCGTCGAACGGCACGGGCCGGATGCGGTCGCGTTCTACGTGTCCGGCCAATTGCTGACCGAGGATTACTACGTCGCGAACAAGCTGATGAAAGGCTTCATCGGCTCCGGCAACATCGACACCAACTCCCGGCTGTGCATGGCCTCGTCGGTCGCCGGCCACCGCCGCGCCTTCGGCGAGGATGTGGTGCCGGGCTGCTACGAGGATTGGGAGCAGGCGGACCTCGCCGTCTATGTCGGCTCCAACGCCGCCTGGTGCCACCCGATCCTGCATCGCCGCCTGCTGGCGGCGCGCGAGACCCGCGGCACCAGGATCGTGGTGATCGACCCGCGCCGCACCGCGACCTGCGACGAGGCCGACCTGCACTTGCCCATCGCTCCCGGAACCGATGTGCTGCTGTTCAACGGCCTCCTGGCCCATCTGGTGCGGACGGGCGCGCTCGATCGCGGCTGGATCGCCGCCCATGCCGCGGATTTCGAGCAGGCGGCGATGGCTGCCGCCGACGACGCGCCCGACATCACCGCCGTCGCTGCCGGCTGCCATCTGCCGGAGGAGGCGGTGCGGCGCTTCTACGGCTGGTTCGCCGAGACCCCGGCGACGCTGACCATCTACTCCCAGGGCGTGAACCAGTCGACCCAGGGCACCGACAAGGTCAACGCCATCGTCAACTGCCACCTCGCCACCGGCCGGATCGGCCGGCCGGGCGCCGGGCCGTTCTCGGTCACCGGCCAGCCCAACGCCATGGGCGGACGCGAGGTCGGCGGCCTGGCCAACCAGCTGGCCGCGCATATGGCAATCGAGGACCCGGCGGCGCGCGACCGGGTCCGCCGCTTCTGGCAGGCGCCCCGGCTGACCGAAACCCCCGGCCTGAAGGCGGTGGACCTGTTCGAGGCGGTGGCGCAGGGCCGGATCAAGGCGCTGTGGATCATGGCCACCAACCCCGCGGTCAGCGCCCCGGATGCGGAGCGGCTGCGCCGTGGCCTGCGCGGCTGCGACCTGGTCGTCGTCTCCGACGTCACGGCGGAGACCGACACCGCCCGCCTGGCCGATGTGCTGCTGCCCGCCGCCGGCTGGGGCGAGAAGGACGGCACCGTGACCAATTCCGAACGCCGGATCTCGCGCCAGCGCGCCTTCCGCCCCCCGCCCGGCCAGGTCCGGCCGGATTGGTGGATCGTCACCCAGGTGGCACGCCGCATGGGCTTCGCCGCGGCCTTCCCCTATGAGGACCCGGCCGCGATCTTCCGCGAACACGCCGCCCTGTCCGTCTTCGAGAATGACGGCGACCGGGTGTTCGATCTCGGCGGCCTGGCGGCGCTGGACCAGGCCCGGTACGACGCGCTGGAGCCGGTGCAGTGGCCGGTCCCGGCCAGCCGGCCGCTGGGCACGGCCCGGCTGTTCGCCGATGGCCGCTTCCCGACGCCGGACGGCCGCGCCCGCTTCATCGCAGTGCGGCACCGGGCACCCGCCCACCGAACCGACCGCGACCGGCCAATGCTGCTGAACACCGGCCGGCTGCGCGATCAGTGGCACACCATGACCCGCACCGGCGCGGTCCCGCGCCTGGCCGCCAACAGCCCGGAGCCGGCGGTCGAGCTGCATCCGGACGACGCAGGCCGGCACGGCTTGGCCGAAGGCGACCTGGCGCGGCTGGACAGCGCCTGGGGACGCGCCGTCGCCCGGGTCCGGCTCACACCCGACCAGGCCCCGGGCCAGGCCTTCCTGGCGATGCATTGGAACGACCGCTTCACCGCCGACTGCGTCGCCGGCAAGCTGGCCAGCCCCGCCGTCGACCCCATCTCGGGCCAGCCGGAGCTGAAGCACATCCCGATCGCGCTGCGCCGGATCGCGCTGGGCTGGGAGGGGTTCCTGATCTCCCGCCGCCGCCAACGCCCGACCGGCCTGGTGTACTGGACCCGCCGGGCCGCCGCCGGCTGCCAGATCTACACCCTGGGTGGCCCGGAACCGCCGGCCGACGGCATCATCCTGGGCCGATCGCTGCTGGCGCCCGCCGGCGGCCGGGAGGTGATCGAGTTCGCCGATGCGAGGCGCGGCCTGTTCCGCCTCGCCACCCTCGATGCCGACGGGCTGGCCGAGTGCCTCTACGTCGCTCCGCCCGGCCACCTGCCCGACCCGGAATGGCTGCTGGCCCGCTTCGCGGCGGAGGCGCCCGAGATCGACGAGACCGATCGCCGCGCCCTGCTCAGCGGCCGCGCGCCCGCCGGGGCGGCGACTGAGGGCCGCATCGTCTGCGCCTGCCTCGGCGTCGGGCTCGACCGCATCCTGCGCGCCCTGCGCGACGGCCAGGCCATCGGGGTGAAGGATCTTGGCGCCCTGCTGGGTGCCGGGACCAATTGCGGGTCCTGCGTGCCGGAGCTGAAGGAGATCGTCGCCCATGCCGACCTTGCCGCCGCCGGCTGACGCCCTGCCCCACCTGCCCGTCTTCCTGACCGTGCGCGGCCGGGTCTGCGTGCTGATCGGCGGCAGCGAGGCGGCGTTGCCGAAGCTCGAGCTGCTGCGCCGCGCCGGCGCCACGATCCGGCTGGTCGCCGTGCGCCCCGACCCCGACCTGCTTGCTGCCGCCGCCATCGCCGAGACCGAGCTGCCGCCGGGTCCGCTGACCATCGACCACCTGCGCGGCGCCTGCCTGGTGATCGATGCGTCCGGCGACGACAGGACCAACCGGCACTGCGTCGCGCTGGCGCGGCAGGCCGGCGTCCCGGTCAATGTCGTCGACCGGCCGGAGCTGTGCGACTTCATCCTGCCGGCGATCCTCGACCGGTCGCCGCTGGTGGTGGCGTTTTCGACCGGCGGCGCGGCGCCCGCCCTGGCCGGGCTGATCCGGCAGGAGCTGGAGGCCCTGATCCCGCCCGGCCTCGGCCGCCTGGTCGCGCTGTCCGGCCGGCTGCGCCATGAGATCCGGCAGCGCATCGCCGATCCCGCCCGGCGCCTCGCCTTCTGGCGCCACCTCTACCGGCACGGCGCCCCGGACCGCGCCGCGGCGCTGGACCTGCTGGAGCGCATGGCCGAAGCTGCCCCGCCACCGGGATCGCTGACCCGGATCACGGTCGGCCCGGGCGGCGTGCAGGACCTGACGCTGCGGTCCCTCGCGGCGCTGCGCCGAGCCGACGTCCTGCTGGTCGAGGACGACGTCGACCCCGAGGTGCTGGACCATGCCCGCCGCGACGCCGCCCGCCGGCCCGATGCCGGCACCCCGGCCGCGGCCGCCGCGCTGCGCGCCGATCTCGACCGCGGGCTGCAGGTGGTCCGGCTGGAGGCCGAGGCCGCGGCGCAGACCATGCTGGCGGCGGAATAGCGCGACGGCCGCACCGTTGCCGCAATCGGGCGGCAGGAGACGGCATCCGGGCGACGCTCTTGCCGCATGGCGCCGTCCCGGTCTCCGTCCTAGCCTGTGCCCGCCGATGTCCCTGATCCGAATGCCGATGATGACCCGTACCCTGATCCTGATCGCGCTGCTGGCCGTGACCGGCGGCGCCCAGGCCGCGGCCGCCACACCGGAGTTCCACACCGCCGCCTGCAGCTTCACCGTGCCCGAGGGGCGGGCGGCGACCTGCGGCACGGTCACCCTGCCGGAGAACCGGGATCGGCCGAACGGCATGACCGTGACCCTGGCGATCGCCATCCTGTCCACCCCGGGCCAGTCCGGCGACGCGCCGCCGATCCTGTATCTCGAGGGCGGACCCGGCGGCGCCGCCGGCCTCGACCCTGACGGCATCGCCCGCTGGTGGGACCTGATCGCCCGCAACGACTGGCTGCAGAAGCGGCGGCTGGTGCTGTACGACCAGCGCGGCATGGGCCGTTCGGTGCCCAACCTCACCTGCCCGGAGATGGTCGAGGCCCAGATCCGCGCCAACAGTCCGGAGGGCGGCGACATCACCGGCACCGAGGCGGTGGCCGCGGCCGGCACCTGCCGCACCCGCTGGGAGGCGGAAGGGCGCGACCTGACCCACTACACCACGGTCGACAGCGCCCGCGACGTCGCCGATCTGCGCCTCGCCCTCGGCATCGACCGCTGGGTGCTGTTCGGATCGTCCTACGGCACCCGGCTGGCGCTCGAGACCGTGCGGCGCTTTCCCGACGGCATCGCGGCCATGATCCTGGACGGCGTCTACCCGCCCGGCACCAACCTGTTCACACCCTCCGAGGAGGACGACCCCGACGGCGACCGGTCGCTGCAGCGCGTCTTCGCCGCCTGCAACGCCGATCCGGCCTGTGCCGCCGCCTACCCCAACCTGGGCGACCGCTACCGGGTGCTGATGGAGAAGCTGGATGACGAGCCGCCGACCGTCACCGTCGACCGGCCGGATGGCGGGGGCGAGGCGGCGCTGATGTTCACCGGCGGCATGCTGGCCGAGGTGGTGTTCAACGACCTCTATTCCCGCGACGACGCGGCCACGCTGCCGGCGCTGATCGCCGGCATCGACGCCGATCGCGACGAGGCCTATGAGGACGCGGCGCGGCAATGGCTGGCCAGCCAGCTGGACCCGACCATCGCCAACGGCGCCTACGACCTCGCCGAATGCCTGGCGCCCGATGCCGGCGATGCCCGCACCGCCGTTGGCTCGACCTGCCCGGCCTGGCCCGCCGGCCCGGCCGACGACCTCGGCTCGCAGCCGGTCGACAGCGCCATCCCGGCGCTGATCCTGGTCGGCGGCATGGACCCGGTGACGCCGGTGACCTGGGCGCGCGCCGCCGCCGCCCACCTGCCGAATGGCTTCCTGGTCGAGCGCCCGGACGAGGGCCACGGGCTGATCGGCAGCGACCCCTGCGCCGAGACCCTGGCCGGCCGCTTCCTCGACGCGCCGGACCGGCAGCCGGTCGATGCCTGCCAGGCCCAGCCCGACCCGCTGCGTTTCGTCGTCAACGGGTGAGGCTCAGCCGATCACCCGGCAGGAATCGCGCACCACCAGCTGGGGCGCGAACCGGGCCCGCACCGGTTCGGCGGGCGATGTGCCGTCGAGCCGGGCCAGCAGGCATTCCACCGCCTTGAGCCCGATCTCCTTGACCGGCTGGACCACGGTGGTCAGCCGCGGCGAGAAGGCGGTGCTCCATTCGAAATCGTCGATGCCGGCGACCGAGACGTCCTTCGGGCAGCGAAAGCCCTGGTCGGCGATGGCCCGCATCACCCCGATCGTCGTCAGGTTGCTGGTCGAGAAGACCGCGGTCGGCCGCGGCCGGCGATGCAGCAGCGCCGCCGTCGCGTCGTAGGCCGCGTCGATCCGGAAGTCGCCGCAGGCGACGAGGTCCTCGCGGAAGCCGACGCCGTTCTCCGCCAGCGCCTGGCGGTAGCCCTCGAAGCGCTCGGTCGAGATCGAGATCCCCGGGCGGCCGGTGACGATGCCGATGCGGCGGTGCCCGCTGCGGATCAGGTACTCGACCGCCATGCGGCTGGCGGCGCGGTTGTCGAGCGTGACCGAATCGAAATCGAGCCCCTGCAGGGTGCGGTCGACCAGCACTGCCGGCATGGTGACGATGCGCCGGATCGCCTCGGCATTGCCGGGTTCGACCCCGCTGAGCACCAGGATCAGGCCGGCGGCGCGCTGGGTCCGCATCAGCTGCAGGTGCCGCAGCTCCTTCTCCGGATCATCCGCCGTGGAGCACAGCACCAGCATGTAGCCGGCGGCGTCGCACGCCACCTCGATCGCCGCCGCCAGCGCCGCGAACAACGGGTTGGTGATGTCGGGGATAACCAGGCCGATGGTGCGGGTGCGGCCCGTCTTGAGGCTGCGGGCCACCCCGTCGGGGGCGTAGCCCAGCTCCTCGATCGCCGCCGTCACCCGCTGCCGCAGCGTGGCGCTGACCGGGGCCGTCCGGTTGACCACGGCCGAGACCGAACCGATCGAGACGCCGGCCCGGTTCGCCACATCGCGGAGTGTCGCCATTGTGCCCGAGCGAAGTTGCCAAGCTGGAAATCGGATGATAGCCTATCTGAAACGTTTCAAACAAGAAGTGTCGGCCGAATTCAGCGTGCATGGATCGACCGATTCACAGCGATATCGCCAATTCCGCCGGATCGGCTGAAAGGTTTCGACCTTGCCGACCATGGCTGACGCAGCATCGCGTCGCGATAAGGGGAGGACCGTCATGACCACCCGTGGTTCCCGCAGCGAGAGCCTTGCGCCTCTGACCCGCCGCCGGCTGCTGGCGGCGAGCGGCAGCCTGATGGCGATGCCGTACATCTCCCGGGCGCAGGCCCAGGACGCGCCGCTGAAGTTCTGGCAGTTCTACGCCCCCGGCGGCGCCGTGCCCGGTCAGGTCCAGTGGTTCCAAGACACGGTCAAGGGCTGGAACGACAGCCAGGACGTCAAGGTCGAACTCGAATACATCCCGACCTCGCAATACATCAACGGCACCAAGCTGCAGACCGCCTTCGCCGCCGGCGAAGGGCCGGACGTCTTCCTGATCAGCCCGGGCGACTTCCTGCGCTACTACAATGGCGGGGCGCTGCTGGACCTCGCGCCCTATGTCGCGGCGGAGGCGCGCGCCGACTACTACGACAACGCCATCGCCACCCGGCTGGTCGGCCAGAGCCTGTACGGCCTGCCGATGGAGGTCGAGCCGATGGCGATCTACTACAGCGTCAAGGCCTTCAAGGAGGCCGGGATCGGCGAGGCCGACATCCCGAAGACCTGGGACCAGCTGCTCGAGGTGGCGAAGAAGCTGACCACCGACCAGCGCTTCGGCATCCTGTTCGAGACCAACCCCGGCTACTACCAGAACTTCACCTGGTACCCGTTCCTGTGGCAGGGCGGCGGCGAGATCGTCGGCCCGGACGGCAAGAGCGGCTTCAACTCCGACGCCGCCAAGGCCGCGCTGAAGCTGTGGCAGGACGCGGTCAAGCAGGGCGTCGCCCCGCGCAAGCCGCTGGGCTACGGCGCCAACGACATCGCCGCCAATCTCGGCTCCGGCTTCTGCGCCATGCAGAATGTCGGGATCTGGGGCATCAGCGCCCTGCGCAACGCCGACCCGAATTTCGAATATGGCGTGTTCAAGCTGCCGACCCCGCCCGGTGGCACCGACCGGACTGTGGCCGGCGGCTGGGCCTTCGTCGCCAATGCCAATGGCCGCAACCCGGAGGCGGCGGGCCGGTTCTGCGCCTGGGCGCTGGGGTCGATGGACTCAGGATCGGTGCAGCGCGTCGCCGATTGGTGCACCAAGGCCAAGAGCGACATGCCGCCGCGCAAATCCGCCTTCGCCCTGCCCGCCTCCACCGCGGCCTATGGCGCCGGCGCCATGAAGACCTTCGCCGAGCAGGTGTTCCCCGGCGCCCGGGGCGAACCGCGGGTGCCGCCACAGGTCTACAAGGCGATCTCGGACGCTATCCAGGCCTGCCAGCTCAACGGCGAGGATCCCGGCAAGCGGGCGGAGATGGCGGCGCAGCAGATCGACACCTTCCTCGCCGGCTACACCGGCGCGCCGATCGTATGAGCATGACCTCCGGCACGGCGATCCAGGACGGAACAGCGGCGCCCAGGCCGCGCCGCCGGCTGTCGGCCCGGCACCGGGAATGGATCGCCGGCTACCTCTTCATCCTGCCCGACGCGCTGGGCCTGCTGCTGTTCGTCGGCGCGCCGATGCTGCTGTCGCTCAGCCTCGGCTTCTTCGAGGTCAGCGGCTTCGGCGGCTACCGCTTCGTCGGCCTGGCCAACTACCGCCGCATGGCCGCCGACCCGCTGTTCCTCGAGAGCCTCCGCATCACCCTGGCCTATGTCGCGATGCTGGTGCCGGGCCTCTACGTCTCCGGCCTGGGCCTGGCCCTGCTGGTGCACCGCCGAACGCGCTTCGCCGGCCTGTTCCGCACCCTGTTCTTCATGCCGCACATGGTCAGCCTGGTGGTGGTCGGGCTGATCTGGCAGGTGCTGCTGATCGACAAGATCGGCGTGGTCAGCCGCCTGTCCGCCGCCCTCGGCCTCGGCGGTCTGTCCTGGCTGGGCGACCCCGACCTGGCGCTGTTCGCCATCGTCGGGATCAGCGTGTGGTTCCTGATGGGCTACTACATGCTGATCTTCCTGTCCGGGCTGCAGGACATCCCGCGCGAGTACCACGACGCGGCGCGGATCGACGGCGCCGGCCCGGTCGCGGCCTTCCGCTACATCACGCTGCCGCTGCTGCGGCCGACCAGCTTCTTCGTGCTGCTGGTGTCGACCGTCACCGCGGTCGCCGGCATGCAGACCTTCGACCTGATCTATGTCATGACCAAGGGCGGCCCGGCCAATTCCACCGCGCTGGCGATCTACTACATCTACGAACAGGCCTTCCAGTTCGGCGAGTACGGCTACGCCGCGGCGATGGCGTCGGTGCTGGTCGTCATCCTGCTGGCGCTCACTGGCCTGCTGTTCCTGCTGACCCGCGGCGGGCGCTTCAATTATGACTGACGCCCGCTCCGTCCGCCCGATGGGCGCGATCCTGTTCCTGTGCTCCGCCATGCTGGCGCTGATGGCCATCGTGCCACTGCTGTGGATGGTCTCGATCGCCTTCAAGGGACCGGACGAGGTGTTCAGCACCGCGCTGGTGCCCGCGCGGCCGACGCTGGAGAACTTCCTCTACGTCTTCACCGAGGTCGACTTCTTCCGCTTCCTGCTGAACACGCTGGCCGTCGCCGGCACGGTGACGCTGGTGGCCCTGCTGTTCCACTCCATGGCCGGCTACGCCTTGGCCCGGCTGCGCTTCCCCGGGCGCGAGGTGATCTTCCTCGGGATGTTCTCGACCTTCCTGATCTCGCTGCCGGTGATCATCGTGCCGCTGTTCATCCTGGTGCGGCAGCTGGGCCTGGTGAACAGCTATGCCGGGCTGATCATCCCGGCGATCTTCAACGCCTTCGGCATATTCCTGCTGCGCCAGTTCTACCTGAACGTGCCGCGCGAGCTGGAAGAGGCCGCCTTCATCGACGGCGCCGGCCACTGGCGGGTCTATTGGAGCATCGTGCTGCCGCTCTCGCGTCCGATCCTGTCGGCCCTGGCGATCTTCTTCTTCCTGGCCAATTGGAACGCCTTCCTGTGGCCGCTGACCATCACCAGCGACCCCAGATTGTGGGTGGTTCAGGTCGCGGTCGCCGGCTTCCAGGCCCAGTACTCCGCCTCCTGGAACTACATCATGGCGGCCTCCACCATCGTGGCGCTGCCGACCCTGCTGCTGTTCGCCGTGTTCCAGCGCCAGATCGTCGAATCCATCAAGACCGGCGGGCTGAAATAGCCGCCGCTGCGGAAGGAATGACCATGCAGAGCAATGCCGGGCTGTCACCCCTGCGCGGCCTCGCCAAGCTGCGCGACGCCAGGACCAGGCGCTTCTCCAGCTACGACCGCACCGGCGGCAACGACGATCGGCTGCATGTCGCGCCGGGCGAGACGGTGACGATCGCGGAGACGGCGGGGGCCGGTATCGTCACCCACATCTGGGTCACCATCAACTGCGCCAGCCGCCACGCGCTGCGCAAGATCGTGCTGCGGGCCTGGTGGGACGGCGAGGCCGAGCCCAGCATCGAATGCCCGATCGGCGATTTCTTCGGCATGGGCCACGGCCAGACCCGCAACTTCGCCAGCCTGCCGCTGCAGGCCAGCCCGCAGGATGGCCGCGCCCTGAACTGCTACTTCCCGATGCCCTTCGCCGCCGGCATGCGCTTCGCCGTGACCAACGAGGCCGAGCACGAGTTGCTGTTCTACTACTACATCGACCTCGAGCTGCACGACGCGCTGGAGGACGGGCTGGGCCGCTTCCACGCCCAGTGGCGCCGCGCCGCGCCGCAGCCCTTCAACGAGGGCGGCCTGACCAATGAGGAGGTGCTGTTCGGCGGCACCAACACCGACGGCGCGAAGAACCACACCATCCTCGACGCCGCCGGCCACGGCCACTATGTCGGCTGCCTGCTGAGCGTCTATTCGCTGCGCCGGTCGCGGGAGTGGGACTGGTACGGCGAGGGCGACGACATGATCTTCGTCGACGGCGAGCCGGGCCTGACCGTGCCCGATGCCGGCCGCAAGCGTCAGATCGCGGCGGAGCCGGACCAGCCCGTCATCGCCGACCGGCCGGAGAGCAGCCCGGGCGCCAACGACGCCTGGCCGCCGACCCTGCACGGCACCGGCACCGAGGACTACTTCAACACCGCCTGGTGCCCGAACCAGGAATATTCCGCGCCCTATCACGGCATCATCGCCGGCGGCGGCCCCAACTGGCAGGAGCCGGTGACGCTGTACCGCTTCCACATCGAGGATCCGGTGGTGTTCAAGCGGTCGATCCGGGTCACGATCGAGCGCGGCCACGCCAACCGGCGCGACGACGAGGTGTCGAGCACCGCCTTCTGGTACCAGGCCGAGCCGCACCGGCCCTTCCCGCCCCTGCCGGTCGCGGCCGACCGCCTGCCGAGCTTCCGCGCGCCCTTCGAGGAGCGCGGCTGAGGCTGCGCCCTCGGAGGAGTCCGGCTGAGGATGCCGGGGCCGTCGGGCGAGGACTCGACCGGCGAGACAGCAGCCCCATCCCTTTGCCGTCATTCCCGCGAAAGCAGGAATCTCTTTCCGGTCAAAGCGTTGCGAGATCCCCGCTTTCGCGGGGCTGATGATTTAGAGGATTCTGAAGAGCCTCGCCACGCGAGAGATGCCACGCACCAGGCCTGCCCTCCGTCCATCAATTTTTGCCGGCATTCATGCTATTTGAGATTGCGAGTCATTATTATTTTCGCTATTGAGCAGCCGAACATTTGAGACCGGGTGCGACGGTTGCCGAGGCGCAGCGTCAGCATCCGCGGATACCAGACCGGAGAAGGGGCGGGGTGGCATGAGTGCTGGACACGGCACGCGTGAGCGCGTGCGGATGCTGTTGACGACGACATTCCTGGTGGCGGTCGGTGGGTCGGCCGTGCCGCAGGCAGAAGCCCAGGAGGCGCCGGCCGCCAGCGACGGCATGGTGCTGGCCCCGATCGTCGTCACCGGCCAGGGCGAGACCGCCACCGGCCCGGTCCAGGGCTTCGTCGCCAAGCGCAGCGCCAGCGCCACCAAGACGGACACGCCGCTGATCGAGACCCCGCAGTCGATCTCGATCGTCACCAAGGACCAGATCGAGGCCACCGACGCCGAGACCCTGTCCCAGGCGCTGGCCTACACGCCCGGCATCACCTTCCAGTCCGGCGCCTACAGCCGGCTGAATGACGACTTCATGATTCGCGGCTTCAACGTGGCCGCCGGCGGATCCGGCATGCTGCGCGACGGCCTGCGGTTGCAGTCGAACGTCTATGACGGCAACCAGGAGCCCTATGGCCTGGAACGCGTGGATGTGCTGCGCGGCCCCTCCTCCGTCCTCTACGGCCAGCTCAGCCCGGGCGGCGTGGTCAACGCCATCAGCAAGCAGCCGACCGACGTGCCGTTCCATGAGCTGAACGCCGAATACGGCACCTACGGCCGCACCCAGTTCTCGGGCGACACCGGCGGCCCGATCGACGACAACGGCATGCTGTCCTACCGGCTGACCGGGCTGTGGCGTGATTCGGGGAATTCGGTCGATCACGTCCCGGACGACAAGTTCTACATCGCCCCGGCGTTCACGTTCCGGCCGTCGGACGCGACCACGATCACCTTCCTGAGCGACTATCAGGAGATCTACACCCGCTTCGCCCCGCCGATGCCCTATAATGATCTGCGCAACGACCGGGTTCCGCGCGATCTGTTCATCGGCCAGCAGGGCTACGACAAGTATTATAGCGAAAGCTACACGCTCGGTTACCAGTTCGAGCACAAATTCAACGACAGCCTGATTCTTCGCAACTCTCTGCGCTACTTCCATGCCGACGTGGCGTGGGACTATCTGAGCTACGGAAAGCTTCGGGACGACAATTCCCTGATCCGGGGCGTGGTCAATCGCAACGAGGTGTCGAACGGGTTCACCACCGACACCTCGCTGGAAGCCAAGGTCGAGACCGGGCCGGTCCAGCACACGCTCCTGGCCGGCATCGACACCTATGGCGTCAGCTACGACACCGATCGTCTCGGCGGTTCGGTCGCCCCGCTCGGCGACATCTACGACCCGGTCTATGACGCGCACGTCAACGTCAACACCAACAATACCGGTTTCAAGAACTCCGGGTCGCAGGTCGGCGTCTATGTCCAGGATCAGATGAAGATCTATGACAAGCTGATCCTGGTGCTGGGCGGCCGCTACGACTGGGCCGATTCCTACAACACCAGCTATCGCAATCAGGCGACGCTCGACTTCCTGGGCATCGACCGGAAGCAGAGCCGCTCGGACAGCGCCTTCACCGGCCGCGTCGGGCTGCTCTACCTGTTCGACAACGGCTTTGCGCCCTATGCCAGCTTCAGCCAGTCCTTCCAGCCGACGGCGCTGAATGCCGGCGTCAGCCAGGATGGGAAGCAGTTCGAGCCGACCAAGGCCGACCAGTACGAGGTCGGCCTGCGCTACCAGCCGGCCGGCGAGAACTTGACGCTCAGCGGCGCCCTGTTCCGGATCAACCAGAACCACGTCCTGACCGCCGACCCGAGCGACCCGACCGGAACCTATTCGATCCAGACCGGCGAAGTGCGCTCGCAAGGCATCGAGCTAGAGGCGAGAGCCAGCATCGGCGCTCTCAACCTCGTCGCCGCCTACTCCTACACCGACGCTCGCAACGAGAAGGGCGACCTGGAGGGCGAGCGTCTCGCCCTGGTGCCGTACCACAACGTCGCCGTGTGGGCCGATTACAAGCTGGACGATCTCGGCATCAAGGGCCTGACGGTCGGCGCCGGGCTGCAGTATCTGAGCTCGACCAACCTTCCGGGGTTCGATGCCAACGACGAGAAGATAGACAAGGATGTGCCCGGCCACCTGGTGGCCGACGCCATGATCGCCTACGACTTCGGCGCGATCGACGAGCGCCTGACCGGCACCACGCTGCAGGTCAATGCCAAGAACCTGTTCGACAACGAATACATGACCTGCGTCGACATCACCGGCTGCCGCTATGGCGAACCCTTCACGCTGTCGGCCAAGCTGGGCTACCGCTGGTGATCCCCTGATGCTGGGCCGGCGCGCGTTCCTGGGCGGGTTCGGGCTGGCGCTTGCCGGCCCGGCCCGCGCGCGCGCGCAGGGTTCCGGCGTCACCGGTCCGGCCGCGCGCCGGGTCGCGTGCCTCGACCTGCTGCTGACCGAGACGCTGCTGACGCTCGGCGTCACGCCCGCCGCGGTCGGCAACATCCCGCTCTATCAGCGGCTGGTGGCCGAGCCGGTACTGCCGGACGGCGTGCCGGATCTGGGGCCGCTGCAGGAACCCAATCTCGAACTGCTGCAGCAGCTGCGGCCGGACCTGATCCTGGCCCCGTCCTGGGCCGAGGTCGGTTCGAATGACATCGAACGCATCGCCCCGGTGGCCTGGCTGCCGACTTTCTCCACCCAGAAGCCGGCGCTGGAGCACGCCCGATCCCTGCTGGCCCAGGTGGCGGCGATGACGGGGCGCGACGCCGAAGCGCAGGCTTGGTCCGCTCGCGCCGACGCCGCCCTGGCCGAGGCCCGGCAGGCCCTGGCGCCCTTCGCCGACCGGCCGGTCTATGTCGTCCGCTTCATGGAGGACGGCCGCCACGCCGCGATCTTCGGCGGCAACGGCATGATCGGCGACGTGCTGGCCCGGCTGGGCCTGACCAATGCCTGGACCGGGCGGACCAATGTCTGGGGCACCACCTCGATCGGCATCGAGCAGCTGGCCGGGAACCCCGAGGCCCGGCTGATCCATTTCAACCGCGGCGCCGAGACCGACCGCGCCCTGCGGCAACTGGCCGGCAGCCCGCTGTGGCAGGCGCTGCCCGCGGTGCGCCAGGGGCGGGTGATCGAGACCCCGGTGGTCTATCCCAATGGCGGCCTGTCCTCGGCCGCGCGCTTCGCCGGGCAGCTGGCCCGGGCCGTGCCGGCGCATGAGGCCGCCCGTGGCTGACGCGGCGCTGTCCCGGTCGGCCGCGCCGCAGCGCCCGGCCCTGCTGGCGGGGCTGGTGCTGGCCGCCGCCCTCGCCCTGTTCCTGCACCATCTGGCCGCGCTGCTGCCCTCCGGCCAATGGTGGCAGGCCCTGACCGCCCCGGCCGACACCGACATGCCGCAGATGCTGGCGCATTACAGCCTGCTGCCGCGGCTGGCCGTCGGCCTGCTGGCCGGGGCCGCGCTGGGCCTGGCCGGCGTGCTGTTCCAGCAGGTGCTGCGCAACCCGCTGGCCGAACCCGGGACGCTGGGCGTCTTCGCCGGGTCGAAGCTGGCGCTGATCGTCGCCACCCTGTCGGCGCCGGCGCTGCTGGACGTCGGGCAGGAGGTCGTCGCCTTCGCCGGCGGAGCCGCCGCCGTGGCGCTGGTCCTGGTGCTGAGCTGGCGGCACAGGCTGGCGCCGATCGTGGTGATCCTGGCCGGGCTGGTCGTCACCCTGTACCTCGAATCCGGCAGCAAGCTGCTGGTGCTGTTCAACCACCAGGCCCTGACCGATGTGTTCGTGACCCAGGGCGGGTCGCTGAACCAGAACAACTGGGGCGTGGCGCTGACCCTGGCGCCATGGCTGGCGCTGGCGGTGCTGGCCAGCCTGCTGCTGCTGCGGCCGCTGACGCTGCTGGACCTCGACGAGGAGGGCGCGCGCAGCGTCGGCGTCTCCCTGGCCACCGCCCGGCTGCTGGGGATCGCCGTGGCCGTGCTGCTGAGCGCGGTCACCGCCGCCACCGCCGGCCCGATCGGCTTCATCGGCCTGGGCGGCCCGGTGATCGCCCGCATCCTAGGCGCCCGGCGCCTGCGCGACCGCCTGCTGTGGGGGCCGCTGCTGTCGGCCGGGCTGCTGGCCCTGACCGACCAGGCGGTGCAGCTGGTCGACGCGGCGGGCGCCATCCCGACCGGCGCCGTCACCGCCATCCTCGGCGCCCCGATCCTGCTGTGGCTGCTGCGCCGGCTGCGCCCGGCCGGCGAGGCGGTGCGGGAGCGGCCGGCCCTGTTCACCAGCCGGCAGGACCGCCCCTGGCTGTGGATCGCCGGAACCCTGCTGCTGCTCGGCCTGGTGGCCTGGGCCGCCCTGGCCTTCGGCCGCGCGCCGGACGGCTGGCACTGGAGCATGGGCGGCGAGCTGGAGGCCCTGCTGCCCTGGCGGGCGCCGCGCGTCGCAGCGGCAGTCGGCGCGGGCTTCATGCTGGCCATGGCCGGCGTGCTGCTGCAGCGCCTGACCGGCAACGCCCTGGCCAGCCCCGAGCTGCTCGGCACCTCGTCCGGCGCGACGCTGGCCCTGATTGTCGCGGCCATGGTGGTGCCGGGCCTCGACCGGCCGATGCTGATCCTGGTCGCCGGCGCCGGCGCCCTGCTGGCCCTGGTCGCCATCCTGTCCTTCGGCCGGCGTTCGGCCCTGTCGTCGGAGCACATGCTGCTGGCCGGCATGGCGCTGACCACCGTCGCGTGGTCGTTCATGGCCGTGCTGCTGTTCAGCGGCGACCCGCGCACCGCCATCCTGCTCGGCTGGTTGTCGGGGTCGACCTACGGGATCTCGGGCGGGGATGCCGCGATCACCTGCGGCCTGGCCGCCGCTGCGGCGCTGATGGTGCCGCTGGCCGCGCGCTGGCTGGCGATCCTGCCGCTCGGCGCCTCGACCAGCGTCGCGCTGGGGCTGGCGCTGACCCGCAGCCGGCTGGTCGTGCTGCTGCTGACCGCCGCGCTGACCGCCGGCGCCACGCTGACCGTCGGCCCCTTGAGCTTCGTCGGCCTGATGGCGCCGCACATCGTCCGCATGCTGGGCGTGCAGCGGCCGCTGCCGCAGATCTACGCCGCCGGGCTGCTCGGCGCCGTGCTGATGGTGCTGGCCGACTGGCTGGGCCGCAGCGTCGCCTTCCCCTGGCAAGTGCCAGCCGGCCTGGTCGCGACCGTGATCGGCGGCAGCTATTTCATCTGGCTGATGCAGCGGCGATGAGCAGGCCATCCCTCCAGCCGGGACGCGGCGCATGATCCCCGCTTTGGCCCCGATCTTCGCCGGCGAGCTCGCCCCCTTCGCCGACCGGCTGGTGCTGGCAGACGACCCGCGCGAGGCGATGCCGGGTGCGGATTTGCTCGACCCCGGCGTGCTCGACGGCATCCTGGCGCGCTTCGCCACCCGCTATGCGGCGCCGGAGCCGCGGGCGGTGGCCTCGCTGTGGGCCAAGTGGCACTTCTGGTCGCTGCTGACGCCGGTGGTGGCCGCCAGCCTGGTGCTGGACCACGGCCTGCCGACCGGCCTGGACGAGGTCGGCATCATCCAGGAGCCGGATGGCCGCACCGTCGGCTTCCGGCTGCGCCATGGCGGGCAGCCGATCGATCCTGCCGATCCGTTCGAACGCTTCGGCGCGGTGATCGATGGCCACGTCGCGCCGCTGATCCAGGCGCTGGCCGGGCGCAGCGGCATCGCGCCCAAGGTGCTGTGGAGCAATGTCGGCAACATGCTCGAAAGCCTGCTGCGCGACATCGAGGCGGCCGGCGTGCCCTGCTCCGCCCATGGCGACGCGCTGCTGGCCAGCCGCGACTGGCCGGGGCGCCCGGCCAACCCGCTGTTCCAGCCCGTCCGCTATGTCGAGAGCGGCGGCCAGACCCGGCGGCGGCGGCGCGTCTGCTGCCTGCGCTACCTGATTCCGGAGCTGGACCTCTGTTCGACCTGTCCGCTCGTCAAAGCGAGGCCCGCATGAACCACACAGCCCCCCGAGTCGAGGCGACCGAGGTGCCCCGGACGCGCCCAGAGGCTTCGCCGCCGATGTTCGAGCTGTCGCAGATCGCCTTCGCCGTGGCCGACCGCCAGTTGCTGCAGCCGCTGGACCTGACCCTGGCGCCGCGCCGCGTCACCGGGCTGATCGGCCACAACGGCTCGGGCAAGTCGACCCTGCTCAAGATCCTGGCGCGGCAGCAGCCGCCGACCGCAGGCACCGTCCACTTCGAAGGCCAGGCGCTGCGCGACTGGGGCGACCGCGCCTTCGCCCGCAAGGTGGCCTACCTGCCGCAGCAGACCCCGCCGGCCTCCGGCCTGCTGGTGAAGGAGCTGGTGGCGCTGGGCCGCTATCCCTGGCACGGGGCGCTGGGCCGCTTCGGCGCCGCCGACCGGGCCAAGGTGGCCGAGGCGATCGAGCTGACCGACATCGCCCCCTTCGCCGACCGGCTGGTCGACACCCTGTCGGGCGGCGAGCGCCAGCGCGTCTGGCTGGCCATGCTGGTGGCCCAGGACGCGGAATGCCTGCTGCTGGACGAGCCGATCTCGGCCCTCGACGTGGCTCATCAGATCGAGGTGCTGTCGCTGGTCCACCGGCTGAGCCAGAGCAAGGGGCTCGGCGTCGTGGTGGTGCTGCACGACATCAATATGGCGGCGCGGTTCTGCGACGACATCATCGCGCTGCATTCCGGCCGGCTGATCGCCCGCGGCGCACCGGAGGCGATCATGCAGCCGGACCAGCTGCAGGCGATCTACGGCATCCCGATGGGCATCCTGGCCAACCCCGCCGGCGGCCCGCCGATCAGCTACGTCCAATAAAGCAGACCGTCTGAGCGACGGGAGGGGCAGCCCCCTCCCGCTTCGCCCCTCTACTGGGCCGCGACCGCGACGGCGGCGCTGTCGGCCTGGCGCATCGCGTCCCTGACACCGGCCTGGAAGCCGGCGTCGTGGATGATGTCGAGATGCTTGGCGCCCGGCACCAGGGCCAGCTCCGCCACCGGCGCCAGCGCGCTCCAGTCGCGCAGCTGCTCCGGCCGGCCCAGCGAATCCTCCGCCTGCCAGACATGGACCGGCAGCCCGAGCGGCCGGTACCGGTAGCGCGCCGCGCGCAGCCGCTTGTCCAGCGTCGCCCACAGCTCGAACTCGCGCGACAGCAGGTCGGGCCCGTCGACCGGCAGCGCGTCGCCATGGGCCAGGACATAGTCGTCCAGCGCCGCGCGCTCGGCCTCGTCCATCAGCGCGAACAACGGGCGCCACTGCGCCGCCATCTGCGACCGGCCCAGCCACTGCTCCAGCAGGGCCGCGGCCCGCTCGCGCTCCTCCGGCGTCCGATCGCGCTCGGCGCGGAAATCGACGGATTCGAAGACGTCGACCATGCCGAGGAAATCGATCCGCACCCGCCCCGCCAGGCGATGCGCGGTCTCGAAGGCGAGGTCGCCGCCGGAGGACCAGCCGAGCAGGGCGCAGCGCCCGCCGGTGGCGGTGCGCTCGATATGGGCCGCGAACTCCTCGGCCAGCGCCGCCATGTCGTAGCCGCGCCAGCGCTGCGCGGTGTAGACGTGGCTGACGAAGCCGGTCACCGGCCGGTCGCCGCCCAGCGCCGCGACCATCGAGGCGAATTCGGTCGAGTTCACGATCAGCCCGGGGATGCAGTACAGCGGCACCCCGGCACCGTCGCGCTGGAGATGGACCACATCCGGCCCGGTCGGCTCGGCCGGCGCGATCCGCGCCGCCAAGGCGGCCAGGCTGCCCGCGTTCAGGATGTCGGCCAGGGACAGGGCCTTGCCCCCGGGCAGCCCCTGCTTGCGGATCCGCGCCAGCAGTTTGAGGCTGAGGATCGAATCCCCGCCCAGGGCGAAGAAATTGTCGTCGCGGCCGATCGCATCGGTGCCCAGCAGGGCGGCCCAGATCGCGGCCAGCGCCACCTCGGTGTCGCCCCGCGGCGGATCGCCGGCGGCCTTCGCCACCACCGGCGCCGGCAACGCCCGGCGGTCGAGCTTGCCGTTGGCGGTGACGGGCAGGGCATCCAGCCGCATGAAAGCGGCCGGCACCATGTAGTCGGGCAGCAGGGCGCCCAGCCGGGCCTTGACCGCGTCCAGGTCGAAGCCGGCCGGCGCCGCGACATAGGCCACCAGCTGCAGCCGTCCGTCCTCGGCGGCCAGGGCGACCACCGCCGCGTCGGCGATGCCGTCGAGGCCGCGCAGCGCCGTCGCCACCTCGCCCGGCTCGACCCGGTAGCCGCGGATCTTCACCTGGTCGTCGACCCGGCCGAGGAATTCGAGGCTGCCGTCGCGCAGGCGCCGGACCCGGTCGCCGGTGCGGTACAGCCGGGCGCCGGGCGCGCCGAAGGGATCGGGCACGAAGCGCTCCGCCGTCTGCGCCGCGCGGCCGAGATAGCCACGGGCCACGCCGGGACCGCCGAGATACAGCTCGCCCGCAGCACCCGCCGGCACCGGATTGAGATAGTCATCCAGCACATGGGCCGAGGCGTCCGGCAGCGGCGCGCCGATCGGCAGCGTGCCGGCGGCGCGCGAGGCCTCGGAGGCCGGCTGGCACAGGGCGCCCACCGTGGTCTCGGTCGGGCCGTAATGGTTGAGCACGCGGCAGCCCGGCGCCAGCGCCTGGATCCGGTCGAGCAGCGGCCAGCTGGTGGCCTCGCCGCCCAGCACCAGCGTGTGGGCCGGCAGCGCATCCTGCGGCCGGCGCGCCTGCAGCAGGGCCTGGAGATGGCTGGGCACGATCTTCAGCACGTCGATGCGCTGCGCCGCGACATACTCGGCGAAGCGGTCGGGGTCGAAGGTGCGCGCCGGGTCGATCAGGTGCAGCTCACCGCCGCCATACAGCGCCCCGAACAGCACGGTGTTGCCGAGATCGGCGGCGACGGTCGAGACCATCGCCATGCGGGTACCCTCGGGCAGCCCCAGGCGCCGCAGCACGCCGCGGGTGTAGTCCGCCATGGCGCCGCGGGTGACCACCACCCCCTTGGGCTTGCCGGTGGAGCCGGAGGTGTAGATCAGATAGGCCGCCTGGTCGGGCACCGCCTCGGGCAACGGGATGGTGGAAACGACCTCCTCATCCCGATCGTCCAGCGACAGGCGCAGCACCTCGCAGCCGAAGCTTTCCAGCGTGTCGGCGTCGACCAGCAGCCAGCGGGCGCCGCTGTCGGCCACCAGCTCGGCCCGGCGCTCGGCCGGCGCCGCCGGGTCCAGCGGCAGGTAGGCCGCGCCGGCCTTGAGCACGGCGAGCAGGCCCAGCACCCATTCCGGGGTGCGCCCCATCTGCAGCGCGACCCGGTCCTCAGGGCCGACGCCATGGGCGATCAGCCGCCGCGCCAGGCGGTCGGAGACCTGGTCGAGCTGTGCCCGGGAGACGCTGCGCTCCTCATGCCGGACGGCGACCGCCTCCGGCCGCGCCGCAGCGTGACTCCGCCAGGCCGCGACCAGATCCACCGGCGGCTCGGCACTCGCCGGACCGAAGGCGGTGGCCGGCACCGGCGCCAGCGGCAGGTCGGCCAGGCGTCGCTCCGGCGCCGCGGTGACGGCCTCGGCGAGGGCGGTGAAATCCGCCGCCAGCCGCGCGATCGTGCCAGCGTCGAAGACATCGGTGGTGTAGGCCAGCAGCGCGTCGATGCCGTCGGGCCGGTCGGTATAGTCGAGGCTGAGATCGAAATGCGCGGCGCCGCTGCTGAGGCCGTGCAGCGCCATGCCGAGCCCGGCGAAACCCGCACTGCCCGACTGGTCGGCCTGCTCGGTGCACTTCACCTGGAACAGCGGGTGCACCCCGGCCTGGCGCGGCGGAGCCAGCACCTCGATCACCGCGTCGAACGGCACGTCGGCATGGGCCTCGGCGGTCAGCACGCCCTCGCGCACCCGGTCCAGCAGCGCGACGAAGCTGCGGCGCTGATCCAGCACCGTGCGCAGCACCACCAGATTGGTGAAGTAGCCGATCATCGGATGGGTCTCGGCCCGCCGGCGATTGGCCAGCGGCGTGCCGATGCGGATGTCGTCGCCACCGCCATGCCGCGCCAGCAGCAGCTTGAGCACCGCCAGCATGACCATGAAGGTCGAGGCGCCGTGCCGGCGGGCCAGGCCGCGCAGGGCATCGGCCAGCGGCTTGGACAGGCGGAAGGCGTGCGCGGCGCCGGCGTCGCTGCGCTCGGCCGGTCGCGGGCGGTCGAAGGGCAGGTCGAGCGGCGGGTGGCTGTCGCCCAGCGCGGCCTTCCAGTGCCCGATCTGGCGCGCCTCCTCCCCCGCCTCCAGCCAGCCGCGCTGCCAGGCGGCGTGGTCGGGGTACTGCACCTCCAGCGCCGGCAGGCCGGACGGGGCGCCGTCGCGCCGGGCGCCGTAGAGGGCGGCGAGATCGCGGATGATCAGCCCGATCGACCAGCCATCGGCGACGATGTGGTGCAGGGCCAACACCAGCCGGTGGTCGCGGTCGCCCAGGATGTGCAACTCGAGCCGCAGCAGCGGCCCGGCCTCGAGGTCGAAGGGCTGCTGCGCCAAGGCCTGGGCGAAGGCGTCGCTCTCCCCTCGCCCGTCCGCCGAGGCACGCAGGTCGCGCAGCGTCAGCGGCGGCGGCAGCTCGGCGTGGATGCGCTGCACCGGTTGCCCCTCGGAGTCGATGCCGAAGGTGGTACGCAGCGCCTCGTGACGGGCGACCAGGTCACCGACCGCCGCCTGCAGCGCCGCAACGTCGAGGCCGCCGGTCAGCGCCAGGATGCCGGCCATGTTGTAGGCCGGGCTGGCGGGGTCGCGCTGCCAGGTCAGCCATAGCCCGCGCTGGGCATGGGACAGCGGCAGCGCCCCTTCGCGCGGCGCCGGGGGGATCGGCAGTTCGGTGAAATCCACGCCGTGCTCGGCAAGCTTGTCGAGGAAGGCGCGGCGGCGATCCGGCGCCAGCCCGGCGAAACGACGGGCGATCTGCTTGGCATCGACGGTCATGATCAGTCCTCGAGCTCGCTCATCCACTGGTCCATGTCGCTCAGCCGCTGCTGCGCGCCGGCGCCGTCGGCGGACAGGCTGGCGGCCAGCCCGGCAAGGGTGGGATGGTCGAAGAAATGGCGGATCGGCAGGGACTGGCCGAGCCGCTCCAGCAGCAGGGCCCGGACCTTCATCGCGGTCAGCGAGTGCCCGCCGAGATTGAAGAAGTCGTCATGCCGGGAGATTTGGGTGAGGCCGAGGACCTCGCGCCAGATCGCGGCGATGGCCTGTTCGGTCTCGCCCTCGGGCTCGGCATGGCCGGCACTGCTCTCCCACTCCGGATCGGGCAGGGCCTTGCGGTCCAGCTTGCCGTTCGCCGACACCGGCAGCCGCTCCAGCCACACCAGCTTCGACGGCACCATGTAGTCCGGCAGTTGGGACGAGAGCTGCTGCTTCACCGCCGCCTCGTCCGGCGCGGCGTCCGCGGCGACATAGCCGACCAGCCGCCCGTCCCGCACCACCACCACCGCATCCCGGATGCCGGGGTGAGCCCTCAAGCCCGCCTCGATCTCCCCGAGCTCGATCCGCAGGCCCCGCAGCTTCACCTGATGGTCCAGACGACCGAGATACTCGATCGCCCCGTCCGGCCGACGCCGCACCAGGTCGCCGCTGCGGTACATCCGGCTGCCGGGCTGCCCCAACGGGTTCGGCACGAACCGGTCCGCCGTGAGGTCAGGGCGGCCCAGATACCCCCGCGCCAGGTTCACACCGGCGATGTACAGCTCTCCCGACACACCCTCCGGCACCGGGTTCAGGTCCGCGTCCAGGATGTGGATCTGGGTGTTGGCGATGGCATGCCCGATCGGCACCCCGCGCTGCCCCGCCTCCGGACGGCACGCCCAGTAGGTCACGTCGATCGCCGCCTCGGTCGGACCGTACAGGTTGTGGAGCTCGGCTTCCGTCTGCTGCAGCACCTCCGTCTGCAGCTCCTGCGGCAGCGCCTCGCCGCTGCACAGGATCCGGGTCAGGCTCGCACAGCCCGGCAGCTCGCCCGACCCGGCGAAGGCCGCCAGCATCGACGGCACGAAGTGCAGCGTCGTGATCGCCTGGTCCCGGATCACTCGGCCCAGCGCCTCCGGATCGCGATGCGCCCCCGGCGCCGCCACCACCAGACAGGCGCCGGTCATCAGCGGCCAGAAGAACTCCCACACCGACACGTCGAAGCCGTAGGGCGTCTTCTGCAGCACACGGTCCGACAGGCCCAGCCCGTATTCCGCCTGCATCCATTGCAGCCGGTTCAACAGACCGGCATGGCTGTTGCCCACGCCCTTCGGCTTGCCGGTCGAGCCCGAGGTGGTGATGCAATAGGCCAGCGTCTCCGGATGGATCGCCACGCCGGGCGCCTGCTCCGGCTGCTGCGACAGGTCCCAGCGGTCCAGCGCCAGGGTCTCGACGCCATCGAGCTCCGGCAGCCGCTCCGCCAGATGGGCCTGGGTCAGCACCAGCCGCAACCCGGCATCGCCGATGGTCCCGGCCAGGCGGTCGCGCGGATGCTCCGGATCCAGCGGCAGGTAGGCACCCCCCGCCTTCAGGATCCCCAGCAACCCCACCATCAGCTCGACCGACCGCTCCGCCGCCACCCCCACCAGCATGTCCGGGCCGACGCCACGGGCGATCAGCGCATGCGCCAGGCGGTTCGCCCGACGGTCGAGTTCCGCGTAGCTCAGGCGCTCGGTGCCGAACACCAGGGCCTCCGCCCCCGGCGTCGCCCGCGCCTGACGCTCGATCAGCGTCACCACGCTCGGTACCGCCTCATAGGCATGGTCCGTCGCGTTCCACCGGGCGAGCTGCTGCTGCTCCTCCGCCGTCGGCAGGGCGATCGTGCCCAAGGATGCCGCCGCATCCGCCGCGATCCGCTGCAGCAGCGTCTCCAGCTGCCGCATCAGCCGCCCGATCCGCTCCGACCCCAGCGCGTCCCGGCGCCAGCTCCAGCCGATCTCCAGGTCCGATCCCGCCTGCACCGTCAGCGTCAGCGCGTAGTTCGTCGTCTCGATGTTGTCCACCGGGCCGAACCGCAAGGATCCCTCGTCCCGCTCCCGCAGCGCCTGGTCCACCGGGTAGTTCTCGAACACCAAGAGGCTGTCGAACAGCGACCGCCCGCCCTGTCCCGCCCAGCCCTGGATCTCGTACAAGGGCGTGTGCTCATGCTCCCGCATCGCCACATTCAGCCCCTGCAGCTGGCGCAGCCAGTCGCCCACACGCCGCGCCGGGTCGAGTTCCTGCGCCACCGGCAGCGTGTTGATGAACAGCCCCAGCAGCGTCTCCGCCTCCGCCAGCTCCGCCGGCCGCCCCGACACCGTCGCCCCGAACACCACCCGCCGCTGCCCGGTGATCCGCGACAGCAGCAGCGACCACGCCCCCTGCACCACCGTGTTCAAGGTCACCCGCTCGCGCCGGGCAAAGGCCTTCAGACCCTCCGTCGCCGCACCGTCCAGATGCAGCCGCGCCGCCCCATAACCCGCCTCCGGCACGGGATTGGGCAGCGCCGCGGCCAGCAGCGTCGGCTCCTCGAGGCCCGACAGCCGCTCGCGCCAGAACCGCTCATCCGCACGGGTGTCCCGGCCCTGCAGCCAGGCGATGTAGTCCCGATACCGGCCACCTGACGTGGACGAGGTGCCGCCGTGGTACCGGGTCAGCACCTCGCCGATCAGCCGTGACGTGCTCCATCCGTCCAGCAGCACATGGTGGCTGGTCAGGATCAGCTGGTGCCGCGCCTCCCCGAGCTGCACCAGCACCACCCGCAGCAGCGGCGGACGCGCCAGGTCGAAGCCCCGCGCCCGGTCCGACACCGCCAGATCCGACAGTGCCGCGTCCTGGTCCGGCCGGGTCCGCCAGTCCAGCTGCTCCACCGGCGACGGCGCCCGGCGATGCACCAGCTGCAGCGGCCGCTCCCCGTCCCACAGGAAGCCGCTGCGCAGGATCGCGTGGCGGTCCACCACCGCCTCCCACGCCCGGGCGAAGCGGTCGGCGTCCAGCCCGTCCACCGCCACGCTCAGCTGCGTCACGTAGAGCTCCGGCGCCTGCAGGCTGTGGAACAGCATCCCCTGCTGCATCGGCGACAGCGGGTACAGATCCTCCACCTCCGACGCCACCACCGGCAGCGCGTCCAGCGCCGCCTGCGACAGGCCGGAGAGCGGCACGTCCGACGGCGTCAGACCGCCCGGGGTCGCCGGGTCGCAGCAATGCTCCACCAGCGCCGCCAGCTCGGCCTCATAGGCCGCGGCCAGGGTCTCGATCACCGCCGCGTCGTGCCGTGCCGCGCTGTACAGCCAGCTCAAGCACAGCACGCCGCCCACGATCTGGCCGTTCACCACCAGCTCACCGCCCAAGGGTGAGCCGTCGTTCTGGTCCCGGCCGCCGCTCTCGCCGGCCTGCGCGAAGGCCCCGTCCGTCAGCCCCTCGAACCGGCCGAGATAGTTGAAGGTCACCGCCGGCCACGGCAGCGCGGCCAGCTCCGCCTGCGTCTCCGCGCTGCCGAGGTAGCGCAGCACGCCGTAGCCGATGCCCCGGTCCGGCACCGACCGCAGCTGTTCCTTCACCGCCTTCAGCGATGCCTCAAGGTCCGCCTCCGGCGTCAGGCGCACCGGGTAGACGCTGGTGAACCACCCCATCGTCCGGCTGAGGTCGACATCGTCGAACAGCCCCTCGCGGCCATGGCCTTCCAGCGCCACCAGCGCCGAACCGTCACCGCTGTGCCGGCACAGCACCCGCGCCAGCGCCGTCAGCAGCAGGTCCTCGACCCCCGTCCGCCACGCCTTCGGCGCCGTCTTCACCAGCCGTTCGGTCAGCCCGGCGTCGAAGCGCAGACGGTGCTCCGCCAGCGCCGACACCGTGTTCGCGCCCTCGGGGTGCGCCACCGGGAAGCTCGACGGGCCGGCCAGCACCTCGCGCCAGTACGGCAGCTCCGCCGCCCGCGACGGCGCATGGGTCTGCAGCCGTCCGCCCCAGCGGCCGAAGGCGCTGCTCTTCGCCGGCAGCGCGATCGGTTCTCCGGCTGCGGCCTGGGCATAGGCCGTCTGCAGGTCTTCCAAGAGGATCCGCCACGACACCCCGTCCACCACCAGGTGGTGCACCGCCAGCAGCAGCCGCTGCGTCCCGTCCCAGCGTTCGATCAGCACCGCCCGCAGCAGGGGGCCCTGCCCCAGGTCCAGGCTGCGCTGCGCCGCTTCCGACACTGCCAGCTGGGCCGCCTCGTCCGCCGCCGACCGCTGCCACAGCCAGTCCTGCTCGGACGGCTCGGCGTGGTGCTGCGACCAGACGCCGTTCGCTGCCACGAAGCGCAGACGCAGCGCGTCGTGATGGCCCACCACCGCCGACACCGCACGCTGCAGCGCCGAGGCGTCCAGCGCCTGGCGCGGCGCCAGCAGCACCGACTGGTTCCAGTGGTGCCGCTCCGCCATCGCCGTGTCGAAGAACCAGCGCTGGATCGGCGTCAGCACCGCCTCGCCCGATGCGGTCTCCTCGACCCCCGCCGCCTCGACCTTCGCCGCCGCCGCCAGGCCCCGCACCGTCTGGTGCTCGAACAGCTGGCGCGGCGTCAGCACCAGGCCGGCGCGACGCGCCCGCCCCACCACCTGCAGCGACAGGATCGAATCCCCGCCCAGCTCGAAGAAGTTGTCCGTCGCCCCCACCGAGGCCAGGCCCAGCACCTCCGCCCAGATCCCCGCCAGGGTCCGCTCCGCCTCGCCCTCCGGCTCCGCCTGCACCGTCGCCGCCACGCTCCATTCCGGCACCGGCAGCGCCAGCCGGTTCACCTTGCCGTTGCCCAGCAGCGGCAGCGCCGACAGCACCACCACCCGCGACGGCACCATGTAGTCCGGCAGCTGCGATCCCAGATGCGCCTTCAGCTCGGGCTCCAGGTCTCCGGCCCCATCGCGCGCCACGACATGCGCCACCAAGCGCTTGCCGCCGGGCGACATCATCGCCGACACCACCGCCGACCGCACCGACGGATGCGCCAGGAGCCGCGCCTCGACCTCGCCCAGTTCGATCCGGTAGCCCCGGATCTTCACCTGGTGGTCCGACCGCCCGACATAGTCGA
The DNA here is from genome assembly GCF_031453975.1 of Inquilinus ginsengisoli. Taxonomy (NCBI): domain Bacteria; kingdom Pseudomonadati; phylum Pseudomonadota; class Alphaproteobacteria; order Rhodospirillales; family Rhodospirillaceae; genus Inquilinus; species Inquilinus ginsengisoli. The sequence goes on along the minus strand of NZ_JAVDPW010000001.1, from coordinate 343,316 downwards.
TCGACCCGTCCGCACGCCACCGCACCAGGTCCCCGGTCCGGTACATCCGCCCGCCCGGCTCGCCCTGCGGGTCCGGCACGAACCGGTCCGCCGTCAGGTCCGGGCGGCCGACATAGCCCCGCGCCAGACCGCTGCCGCCGATATACAGCTCTCCCGCCACGCCCACCGGCACCGGCTGCAGGCGCCGGTCCAGCACATAGGCCCGCCGGTCCCCCACCGGGCGCCCGATCGGCACATACGCGCCGTCGCACTCCGTCTCGACCCCCACCTTCCACACCAGCGGCGTCACCACCGCCTCCGTCGGGCCGTACCCGTTCAGCAGCACTCGCGGGCGCAGCGCTCGGCGCACACGGTCGTACCCCGCACGCGACATCGCCTCGCCGCCGAAGGAGTACAGATCCACCGGCGGACGGCGATCCGTGGCTTCCGCCCAGGCGGCCATCTCGTTGATATAGACCGGCGGGAAGCCGGCATTGGTGACGCCGTGACGGCCGATCGCCGCCAGGGTCTTTTCGGCCGGCCACAGGCTCTCATCGCGCAGCACCAGGCTAGCGCCGCAGGTCAGCGCCGTCAGCCAACGCTCATGCGCACCATCGAAGCTGAAGGCGATGAAGTGGAACTCGCGCGAGTCCTCGTCCATGTCGTAGAGCGGCGCGGTCACCCGGCAATGCATCGCCAGCGGGCCATGGGCGACGCCGACGCCCTTGGGCTTGCCGGTCGACCCCGAGGTGTAGATCACATAGGCCAGGTTCTCCGGCCGCAGCGGCACCACCGGCGCCACCGCCGACTCCCCCGCCGCATCCTCGACCAGGATCCGCTCCGCCCCGATCGGCAGCCGGCCCGCCAGCGCCCCCTGGGTCAGCACCAGCCGCAGCCCGCTATCTGCCACCATCTCCGCCAGCCGTGCCGGCGGCGCATCCGACGCCAGCGGGACATAGGCGCCCCCCGCCTTCAGCACCGCCAGCAGCGACACCAGCATCTCCGGCGACCGCTCCAGCAGCACACCCACCAGCACGTCCGGCCCCACGCCCGACCGCACCAGGCGATGCGCCAGGTGGTTCGCCCGGCGCTCCAGCTCCCCCCGGCTCACCTCATGCTCGCCGAACACCACCGACACCCGATCCGGATCCGCCGCGGCGTGGACTGCGATCCAGTCCTGGACGCAACGATAGGGCTCCGCGCGATAGGGCTCGGTCCGCCACGCGGCCAGCTGGGCGAGATCCGCCTCGGCCAGCGGCGACAGCGAGCCCAGCGCCGCCCCGGCATCCTCGGCCAGGCGGTCGAGCAGGGTGTCGAGATGCCGGCTCAGCGCCCCGATCTGCGCCGGGGCGAAGGCGTCGCGGCGATAGCCATAGGCGATGTCGAGCGTGTCGCCGGCCTGGACCGCCAGCGACAACGGGTAATGCGTCGCCTCCACCGTCTCCGCCGCGGCCACGCGCAGGTCGCCCCCGGCCCGTGCGGCCTGGTCGATCGGGTAGTTCTCGAACACCAGCAGGGTGTCGAACAGCGTCTGCCCGCCTTGGCCCGCCCAGCGCTGGATGTCGTTCAGCGGCGTGTGCTCGTGCTCGCGCAGCGCTAGGCCGATCGCCTGGACCTCGCGCAGCCAGTCGCCCACCCGCGCCTCCGGCACCGGCTGCTGGATCACCGGCAGGGTGTTGATGAACAGACCCAGCAGCGTCTCGGCGCCGGCCAGCTCGGCCGGGCGGCCGGCGACGGTGGCGCCGAACACCACGCTGTCCTGGCCGGTGTAGCGCGCCAGCAGTAGCGACCAGGCGCCCTGTACCAAGGTGTTCAGGGTGATGCGCTCGCGCCGGGCGAAAGCGGTCAGCCGCGCCGTGCGGCCGGCGTCGCGGCTGGTCTTGAACAGACCATGGCCATCGCCGGCCCCGGCGGCCGGGGCCGGCAGCGCGTCGGCCAGGCGGGTCGGTGCTTCCAGCCGGCCGAGCTGGCCGCGCCAGAACGCCTCGTCCGCCTGCGGATCGCGGACCGCCAGCCAGGCGATGTGGTCGCGGTAGCGGCCGCTGCCGGCGGCCGGCGTCTCGCCGCGATACCGCGCCAGCACCTCGCCGATCAGCCGCGCCGTGCTCCAGCCATCCATCAGGATGTGGTGGAAGGTCCAGATCAGCTGGTGCCGATCGTCTGACAGGCGCAGCAGCAGCACCCGCATCAGCGGCGGGGCCACCAAGTCGAAGCCGCGCTCGCGCTCGTCGCGGGCCAGTGCCGCGACTTGGGCCTCGTCGAGGCCGCGGCCGTCGCGGAGCTCGACCGGCACCGGCAGGCCGCACTGCACCAGCTGCAGCGGCGCCGGCAGGTCGCCGTCCCACAGGAAGCCGGTGCGCAGGATGTCGTGCTGCTCGATCGCCGCGGCCCAGGCCCGGGCGAAGCGCGGGCCGTCGAGCGGGCCGTCGAGCGCGACGTTGATCTGGTTGACGTAGAGCCCTGCCTCCGGCGCGTGCAGCGCATGGAACAGCAGCCCCTGCTGCATCGGCGACAGCGGATAGGCGTCGACGATCGCCGCGGCCGGGACCGGCAGGGCGTCGATCCCGGCCTGGTCGAGCCCCGCCAAGGGCAGGTCCGACGGTGTCAGGCCGCCAGCGTCCGGGCTCAGGCAATGCGCGACCAGCCCGGCCAGCTCGGTGCGGTAGGCCTCGGCCAGATCCTCGACCGTGGCGGCGTCGAGGCGGTCGTCGCAGAAGCGCCAGTCGAGCCGCAAGGCGCCGTCGATCACCCTTCCGTCGATCACCAGCTCATGGCCGAGCGGCGCGCCCTCGTCCGACTGCGCCCCCTGCGGCTCCGCGGCCGGCACGAACGCCGCCTCGGCTTCGAGCAGGCCGTCGAACTGGCCGAGATAGTTGAACATCACCTGGGCCCGCGGCGCCGCGGCCAGGGCGGCGCGCGCCGCAGCGTCGCCGAGATGGCGCAGCACCCCGTAGCCGATGCCGCGATGCGGCACCGCGCGCAACTGTTCCTTCACCGCCTTGATCACCGCCGCCGGCCCACCGTCGCCGGGAGCCAGCCGCACCGGATAGAGGCTGGTGAACCAGCCCACCGTCCGGCTGATGTCGAGTCCGCCGAGCGCGTCAGGCGGCAGGGCGTCACGGCCATGGCCTTCGAGATCGACCAGCACCGATGCGCCGCCGGTCCAGCGGCACAGCACCCGCGCCAGGGCCGCCAGCAGCAGGTCGTCGATGCGGGTGCGGTAGGCGGCCGGCGCCTGGCGCAGCAGTTGCCGGGTGGTGTCGGCGTCCAGCGCCAGCCGGTGCGTCCGGGCCCGGGCGACGGTGGCGTCGCCCTCCGGCCGGTCGACCGGCAGCGCGACGGCGTCGCCCGCCAGGGTGGCCATCCAGTGCGGCAGTTCCGCCTGCAGCGCCGGGCTGCCGGCATAGGCCTCGAGCCGCCGGCCCCAGGCGCCGAAATCATCGGTCCGGCCGGGCAGAGCCACCGGCGTGCCGGCCACGATCTGGCGGTAGGCGGCCTGGAGATCCTCCAGCAGGATGCGCCAGGACACGCCGTCGACCACGAGGTGATGGACCGCCAGCAGCAGGCGCTGGCTGCCGTCCGGGCGGTCGACCAGCAGTGCCCGCAGCAGCGGGCCCTGGACGAGGTCCAGGCTGCGCTGGGCCTCGTCGGCCAGGCGCTCCAGCGCGGCATCGTCCGCTGCCGCGCGCTGCCACAGCCAATCCTGATCCGCCGCATCGGCGTAATGCTGGTGCCAGGCGCCATCGGCATCGAGGGTGAAGCGCAGGCGCAGCGCATCGTGATGGCCGGCCAGCGCCGCCAGGGCCGTCCGCAGCGCCTGCGGATCCAACACCTCGCGCGGCGCCAGCAGCACCGACTGGTTCCAGTGGTGGCGGGCCGGAATCTCGGTGTCGAAGAACCAGCGCTGGATCGGGGTCAGCGGCGCCGGGCCGGAGGCGGGGCCGCGCTCGACCGCCAGCATGCTGACTTGACGCCGCGCCACGGCGGCCAGGGCCTGCACGGTCTGGTGCTGGAACATGTCGCGCGGGGTCAGCGCCAGCCCCTGCTGCCGCGCCCGGGCGATCACCTGCAGCGACTGGATGGAATCGCCACCCACGGTGAAGAAATTGTCGTCTCGGGAGACGTGCTGGAGTCCGAGGACGTCGCGCCAGATCCGGGCGATGGCCTGTTCGGTCTCGCCCTCGGGCTCGGCGTGTCCGGCGCTGCTTTCCCACTCCGGGTCGGGCAGGGCCTTGCGGTCCAGCTTGCCGTTCGCCGACACCGGCAACCGCTCCAGCCACACCAGCTTCGACGGCACCATGTAGTCCGGCAGGATCGTCGCCAGCTGGGTCTTCACCGCCACCTCGTCCGGCGCGGCGTCGGCGGCGACGTAGCCCACCAGCCGGCCGTCCCGCACCACCACCACCGCATCCCGGATCCCCGGATGCGACCTCAAGCCCGCCTCGATCTCCCCGAGCTCGATCCTGAGGCCCCGCAGCTTCACCTGGTGGTCCAGCCGGCCGAGATACTCGATCGCCCCGTCAGGACGCCGCCGCACCAGGTCGCCGCTGCGGTACATCCGGCTGCCGGGCTGCCCCAGCGGGTTCGGCACGAACCGGTCCGCCGTCAGGTCCGGACGACCGAGATACCCCCGCGCCAGGTTCACGCCGGCGATGTACAGCTCTCCCGACACCCCCTCCGGCACCGGATTCAGGTCGGCATCCAGGATGTGGATCTGGGTGTTGGCGATGGCATGGCCGATCGGCACGCCGCGCTGCCCCGCCTCCGGACGGCACGCCCAGAAGGTCACGTCGATCGCCGCCTCGGTCGGACCGTAGAGATTGTGCAGCTCCGCCTGGATCTGACCCAGCACCTCCGTCTGCAGCTCCTGCGGCAAGGCTTCGCCGCTGCACAGGATCCGGGTCAGGCTGCGGCAGCCCGGCAGCTCACCCGACCCGGCGAAGGCCGCCAGCATCGACGGCACGAAGTGCAGCGTCGTGATCGCCTGGTCCCGGATCACCCGGCCCAGCGCCTCAGGATCGCGATGCGCCCCCGGCGCCGCCACCACCAGCGTGGCGCCGGTCATCAGCGGCCAGAAGAACTCCCACACCGACACGTCGAACCCGTAGGGCGTCTTCTGCAGCACACGGTCCGACGGGCCCAATCCGTATTCCGCCTGCATCCACTGCAGCCGGTTCAGCAGACCGGCATGGCTGTTGCCCACGCCCTTCGGCTTGCCGGTCGAGCCCGAGGTAGTGATGCAGTAGGCCAGCGTCTCCGGATGGATCGCCACGCCGGGCGCGTGATCCGGCTGCTGCGACAGGTCCCAGCGGTCCAGGGCGAGGATCTCGACGCCGTCGATCCCCGGCAACCGCTCGGCCAGGTGCCCCTGGGTCAGCACCAACCGCAGTCCGGCGTCGCCGATGGTCCCGGCCAGCCGGTCGCGCGGATGCTCCGGGTCCAGCGGCAGGTAGGCTCCCCCCGCCTTCAGGATCCCCAGCAACCCCACCACCAGCTCGACCGACCGCTCCGCCGCCACCCCCACCAGCATGTCCGGGCCGACGCCCCGGGCGATCAGCGCATGCGCCAGGCGGTTGCTGCGCGCCTCAAGCTCGGCGTAGCTCAGGCGATCGGTGCCGAACACCAGGGCTTCCGCCTCCGGCGTCGCCTGCGCCTGACGCTCGATCAGCGTCACCACGCTCGGCACCGCCTCATAGCCATGCTCCGTCGCGTTCCACCGGGTAAGCCGCGCTTCCTCGACTTCAGTGAGCAGGTTCAGCTGCCCCAGCGCCCGGCCCGGCTGCGCCGTGACCTGCCGCAGCAGCAGGATGAAGCCGTCGCGCCAGCGCTCGACCGTCGCCCGGTCGAACAGGTCGGTGGCGTAGGCGAGCTGGCCGGAGAGCCGCCCGGCCGCGTCCTCGGCCGTGACCAGGGTCAGGTCGAACTGGGCGCTGCCACCGTCGCGCGCCAGCACCTCGGCCCGCACGTCGCCGAGCCGCAGCTCGACCGCATCGCGGCGCTGGCCGTGATGGTACATCACCTGGAACAGCGGATTGCGGTCCAGGCTGCGCTCGGGATTCAGAGCCTCGACCAGCTGCTCGAAGGGCAGCGCCTGATGCGCGTGGGCCTGCAGCGCGGTGCCGCGGACCGCGGTCAGCAGCGCCTCGAACGACACCCGCCCGTCGACCTGGATCGGCAGCACCTGGGTGTTGACGAAGCAGCCGATCACCGCCTCGACATCCTGGCGCTGGCGGTTGGCGACCGGCACGCCGATGCGCAGATCGTCCTGGCCGCCGAGGCGGCGCAGCAGCAGCGAGAAGCCGGCCAGCAGCACCATGAACAGGGTCGCGCCCTGGCGTTGCGCCAGCGACCGCAGCGCCGCGGCGAGATCGTCGGGAAGGTCGAAGGCGACGGTGTCGCCGCGCCCGCTGGGCTCGCTTGGGCGCGGCCGGTCGGCCGACAGTTCCAGCACCGGCTGCTCGGCGCCCAGCATTTCCGTCCAGGCGGCCAGCTGGCGCTCGCCCTCGCCGGCCTCCATCAGCTGGCGCTGCCAGACCGCGTAGTCGGCGTATTGGATCTCCGCGGCGGCCGGCGCCGGCCGGCCGAGACGGTGGCCGTCATAGAGGGCGGCGACATCCGCGACCAGCAGGTCCATCGACCAGCCATCGGCGATGATGTGGTGCAGGGTCAGCAGCAGCACCTGCTCATCGGCGGCCAGCCGGACCAGGGTGGCGCGCAGCAGTGGGCCGGCGGCAAGGTCGAAGGGCCGCCGGACCTCCTGCGCCGAGAGGTCGTCGAGCCGGGCCTGCCGCTGATCCTCCGGCAGCGCCGACAGGTCGGCCCGGTCGAGCGGCAGCGGCGCCGGCGCGAGGATATGCTGCACCGGCCCGCCCTCGGCGTCGGTGCCGAAACTGGTGCGCAGCGCCTCATGGCGGGCGACCAGCCCGTCGAGCGCCGCCTGCAGCGCAGCCTCGTCGAGCCGGCCGGTCAGGCGCAGGCCGCCGGTGATGTGATAGGCCGTGCCCTCCGGCTCCAGCTGCCACAGCAGCCACAGGCGGCGCTGGGCGTAGGACAGCGGCAGCGCGGCGTCGCGGGAGACCGGGACGATCGGCAGGCGCTGGGCGCTGATGCCCTTGGCGTCGAGCTGGGCCAGGAACAGCTTGCGCTTTTCCGCCGGCAAAGCGCTCACGCGTTCGGCGATGGCGCGCAACGGATCGGCCTGCGGCACGGTCATGTCGTTCATTCCGGCAGCTCCAGCGCGTCCAGCAGATCGGACATCGCATCCAGTTCCGCCGCGGCGTCGCCGCGGCCGTGTCGATCGATCACCGCGGCGAGGCCGGCGATGGTGCGGGTCTCGAACAGGATCGCCAGCGGCAGCTCGACGGCCAGCACCTGGCGCAGCCGCGACACCATCCGGGTGGCCAGGATCGAGTGCCCGCCGAGATTGAAGAAGTCGTCATGCCGGGAGACCTGGGTGAGGCCGAGGACGTCGCGCCAGATCCGGGCGATGGCCTGTTCGGTCTCGCCCTCGGGCTCGGCGTGTCCGGCGCCGCTCTCCCACTCCGGGTCGGGCAGGGCCTTGCGGTCCAGCTTGCCGTTCGCCGACACCGGCAACCGCTCCAGCCACACCAGCTTCGACGGCACCATGTACTCCGGCAGGATCGTGCCGAGCCCGGCCTTCACCGCCGCCTCGTCCGGCGCCGCGTCGGCGGCGACATAGCCGACCAGCCGCCCGTCCCGCACCACCACCACCGCATCCCGGATCCCCGGATGCGACCTCAACCCCGCCTCAATCTCCCCGAGCTCGATCCTGAGGCCCCGCAGCTTCACCTGGTGGTCCAGACGACCGAGATACTCGATCGCCCCGTCCGCACGCCGCCGCACCAGGTCGCCGCTGCGGTACATCCGGCTGCCGGGCTGCCCCAGCGGGTTCGGCACGAACCGGTCCGCCGTCAGGTCCGGGCGGCCGAGATAGCCCCGCGCCAGGTTGACGCCCGCAATGTACAGCTCTCCCGACACACCCTCCGGCACCGGATTCAGGTCCGCGTCCAGGATGTGGATCTGGGTGTTGGCGATGGCGTGCCCGATCGGCACCCCGCGCTGCCCCGCCTCCGGACGGCACGCCCAGAAGGTCACGTCGATCGCCGCCTCGGTCGGGCCGTACAGGTTGTGGAGCTCCGCCTGGGTCTGTTCCAGCACCTCCGTCTGCAGCTCGATGGGCAAGGCCTCGCCGCTGCACAGGATCCGGGTCAGGCTGCGGCACGCCGGCAGCTCGCCCGACGCCGCGAACGCCGCCAGCATCGACGGCACGAAGTGCAGCGTCGTGATCGCCTGATCCCGGATCACCCGGCCCAGCGCCTCCGGGTCCCGGTGCGCCCCCGGCGCCGCCACCACCAGCGTGGCGCCGGTCATCAGCGGCCAGAAGAACTCCCACACCGACACGTCGAACCCGTAGGGCGTCTTCTGCAGCACACGGTCCGACGGGCCCAATCCGTATTCCGCCTGCATCCACTGCAGCCGGTTCAGCAGACCGGCATGGCTGTTGCCCACGCCCTTCGGCTTGCCGGTCGAGCCCGAGGTATAGATGCAGTAGGCCAGCGTCTCCGGATGGATCGCCACGCCGGGCGCGTGATCCGGCTGCTGCGACAGGTCCCAGCGGTCCAGGGCGAGGATCTCGACGCCGTCGATCCCCGGCAACCGCTCGGCCAGGTGCCCCTGGGTCAGCACCAGCCGCAGTCCGGCGTCGCCGATGGTCCCGGCCAGCCGGTCGCGCGGATGCTCCGGGTCCAGCGGCAGGTAGGCTCCCCCCGCCTTCAGGATCCCCAGCAACCCCACCACCAGCTCGACCGACCGCTCCGCCGCCACCCCCACCAGCATGTCCGGGCCGACGCCCCGGGCGATCAGCGCATGCGCCAGCCGGTTGCTGCGCGCCTCCAGCTCGGCGTAGCTCAGGCGTTCGCCTTCGAACACCAGGGCCTCCGCCTCCGGCGTCGCCTGCGCCTGACGCTCGATCAGCGTCACCACGCTCGGCACCGCCTCATAGCCATGCTCCGTCGCGTTCCACTGGGCCAGTTGCCGCTGCTCCTCGGCCGTCGGCAGGGCGATCGTGCCCAGGACGGCCGTGGCATCCGCCGCGATCCGCTGCAGCAGGCTCTCCAGCTGCCGGATCAGCCGCTCGACCCGCTCCGACCCCAGCGCGTCCCGGCGCCAGCTCCAGCCGATCTCCAGGTCGCTCCCCGCCTGCACCGTCAGCGTCAGCGCGTAGTTCGTCGTCTCGATGTTGGCGACCGGGCCGAACCGCAGGCTGCTCTCGTCCCGCTCCCGCAGCGCCTGGTCCACCGGGTAGTTCTCGAACACCAAGAGGCTGTCGAACAGCGACCGCCCCCCCTGCCCCGCCCAGCCCTGGATCTCGTACAAGGGCGTGTGCTCATGCTCCCGCATCGCCACGTTCAAGCCTTGCAGCTGACGCAGCCAGTCCCCCACGCTGCGGCCGGGGTCCAACTCCTGCGCCACCGGCAGGGTGTTGATGAACAGCCCCAACAGCGTCTCCGCCTCCGCCAGCTCCGCCGGCCGTCCCGATACCGTCGCCCCGAACACCACCCGCCGCTGACCGGTCACCCGCGACAGCAGCAGCGACCATGCCCCCTGCACCACCGTGTTCAGCGTCACCCGCTCGCGCCGCGCGAAGGCCTTCAGACCCTCCGTCGCCGCACCGTCCAGATGCAGCCGTGCGGCGCCGTAGCCCGGCTCCGGCATTGGGTTGGGCAGCGCCGCGGCCAGCAGCGTCGGCTCCTCGACACCAGCCAGCCGCTCGCGCCAGAACCGCTCATCCGCACGGGTGTCCCGGCCCTGCAGCCAGGCGATGTAGTCCCGGTACCGCCCGCCCGATATGGACGGGCTTCCGCCGTGGTACCGGGTCAGCACCTCGCCGATCAGCCGCGACGTGCTCCATCCGTCCAGCAGCACATGGTGGCTGGTCAGGATCAGCTGATGCCGCGCCTCCCCCAGCCGCACCAGCACCACCCGCAGCAGCGGCGGACGCGCCAGGTCGAAGCCTCGTGCCCGGTCCGACACCGCCAGATCCGACAGCGCCTGCTCCTGGTCCGGCCGGCTGCGCCAGTCCAGCTGCTCCACCGGCGACGGCGCCCGGCGGTGCACCAGCTGCAGCGGCCGTTCGCCATCCCACAGGAAGCCGCTGCGCAGGATCGCATGGCGGTCCACCACCGCCTCCCACGCCCGGGCGAAGCGGTCGGCGTCCAGGCCGTCCACCGCCACGCTCAGCTGCGTCACATACAGCTCCGGCGCCTGCAGGCTGTGGAACAGCATGCCCTGCTGCATCGGCGACAGCGGGTACAGATCCTCCACCTCCGACGCCACCACCGGCAGCGCGTCCAGCGCCGCCTGCGACAGGCCCGACAGCGGCACGTCCGATGGCGTCAGGCCGCCCGGGGTCGCCGGGTCGCAGCAATGCTCCACCAGCGCCGCCAGCTCGGCCTCGTAGGCCGCGGCCAGGGCCTCGATCACCGCCGCGTCGTGCCGTGCCGCGCTGTACAGCCAGCTCAGTTGCAGCACGCCGCCCACGATCTGGCCATTCACCACCAGCTCGCCGCCCAAGGGCGACCCGTCGTTCTGGTCCCGGCCGCCGCTCTCGTCCGCCTGGGCGAAGGCGCCGTCGGTCAGCCCCTCGAACCGGCCGAGATAGTTGAAGGTCACCGCCGGCCAGGGCAGCGCGGCCAGTTCCGCCTGGGTCTCCTCGCTGCCGAGGTAGCGCAGCACGCCGTAGCCGATGCCACGGTCCGGCACCGACCGCAGCTGTTCCTTCACCGCCTTCAGCGATGCCTCAAGGTCCGCCTCCGGCGTCAGGCGCACCGGGTAGACGCTGGTGAACCACCCCATCGTCCGGCTGAGGTCGACGTCCTCGAACAGCCCCTCGCGGCCATGGCCTTCCAGCGCCACCAGCGCCGAGCCGTCACCGCTGTACCGGCACAGCACCCGCGCCAGCGCCGTCAGCAGCAGGTCCTCGACCCCGGTCCGCCACGCCTTCGGCGCCGTCTTCACCAGCCGTTCGGTCAGCCCGGCGTCGAAGCGCAGGCGGTGCTCCGCCAGCTGCGCCACGGTGTTCGCGCCCTCAGGGCGTGCCACCGGGAAGCCGGACGGGCCATCGAGGACGTCGCGCCAGTAGGGCAGCTCCGCCGCCCGTGCAGGCGCATGGGCTTGCAGCCGTCCGCCCCAGCGGCCGAAGGCGCTGCTCTTCGCCGGCAGCGCGACCGGCTCGCCCGCCGCGGCCTGGGCGTAGGCGGTCTGCAGATCCTCCAGCAGGATCCGCCACGACACCCCGTCCACCACCAGGTGGTGCACCGCCAGCAGCAGGCGCTGGGTCCCGTCCCAGCGATCGATCAGCACCGCCCGCAGCAGGGGCCCCTGCCCGAGGTCCAGGCTGCGCTGCGCCGCCTCTGACACCGCCAGCTGATCCGCCTCGTCCGCCGCCGACCGCTGCCACAGCCAGTCCTGCTCGGACGGCTCGGCATGGTGCTGCGACCAGACGCCGTTCTCTGCCACGAAGCGCAGACGGAGTGCGTCGTGGTGGCCCACCACCGCCGACACCGCCTGCTGCAGCGCCGAGGCGTCCAGCGCCTGGCGCGGTGCCAGCAGCACCGACTGGTTCCAGTGGTAACGCTCCGCCATCGCCGTGTCGAAGAACCAGCGCTGGATCGGCGTCAGCACCGCCTCGCCCGATGCGGTCTCCTCGACCGCCGCCGCCTCGACCTTCGCCGCCGCCGCCAGGCCCCGCACCGTCTGGTGTTCGAACAGCTGGCGCGGCGTCAGCACCAGGCCGGCGCGGCGCGCACGTCCCACCACCTGCAGCGACAGGATCGAATCCCCGCCCAGCTCGAAGAAGTTGTCCGTCGCGCCCACCGAGGCCAGGCCCAGCACCTCCGCCCAGATCCCCGCCAGGGTCCGCTCGGCCTCGCCCTCCGGCGCCGCCTGCGCCGTGGCCGCCACGCTCCATTCCGGCACCGGCAGCGCCAGGCGGTTCACCTTGCCGTTGCCCAAGAGCGGCAGCGCCTCCAGCACCACCACGCGCGACGGCACCATGTAGTCCGGCAGCTGCGATCCCAGATGCGCCTTCAGCTCAGGCTCGAGGTCTCCGGCCCCGTCGCGCGCCACGACATGCGCCACCAGCCGCTTGCCGCCCGGCGACGCCATCGCCGACACCACCGCCGACCGCACCAGCGGATGCGCCAGCAGCCGCGCCTCGACCTCGCCCAGCTCGATCCGGTAGCCCCGGATCTTCACCTGGTGGTCCGACCGCCCGACATAGTCGATCGACCCGTCGGGCCGCCACCGCACCAGGTCCCCGGTCCGGTACATCCGCCCGCCCGGCTCGCCCTGCGGGTCCGGCACGAACCGGTCCGCCGTCAGGTCCGGGCGTCCGACATAGCCTCGCGCCAGACCGCTGCCACCGATATACAGCTCTCCCGCCACCCCCACCGGCACCGGCTGCAGGCGACGGTCCAGCACATAGGCCCGGCGGTCCCCCACCGGACGCCCGATCGGCACATAGGCGCCGTCGCATTCCGTCTCCACACCCACCTTCCACACCAGCGGCGTCACCACCGCCTCCGTCGGCCCGTAGCCGTTCAGCAGCACCCGCGGCCGCAACGCTCGACGCACTCGGTCGTACCCCGCTCGCGACATCGCCTCGCCGCCGAAGGAGATCAGGTCGGTGGCCGGGGCCTCGCCCTGGGCCTCGGCCCAGGACGACAGTTCGTCGAGATAGACGGGGGTGAAGTCGGCGTTGGTGACGCCGTGACGGCGGAAGGCGTCGAGCGTCTGGTCCGCCGGCCACAAGCTCTCGTCGCGCAGCACCAGGCTGGCGCCGCAGGTCAGCGCCGTCAGCCAGCGCTCATGCGCCCCGTCGAAGGTGAAGGACAGGAAGTGGAATTCGCGTGAGTCTTCACCGAGCTCGCCGATTTCGGCCATCAGCCGGCAATGCTCCGCGATCGGCCCATGAGCCACGCCCACGCCCTTGGGCTTGCCGGTCGATCCCGAGGTGTAGATCACATAGGCCAGGTTCTCCGGGCACAGCGACACCACCGGCGCCACCGCCGACTCTCCAGCCGCATCCTCGACCAGGATCCGCGCCGCCCCCGCCGGCAGCCGGTCCGACAGCGACGTCTGCGTCAGCACCAGGCGCAGCCCGCTATCCGCCACCATCTCCGCCAGCCGCGCCGGCGGCGCGTCCGATGCCAGCGGCACATAGGCCCCGCCCGCCTTCAAGACCGCGAGCAGCGACACCAGCATCTCCGGCGACCGCTCCAGCAGCACACCCACCAGCACGTCCGGGCCCACGCCCGACCGCACCAGGCGATGAGCCAGATGGTTCGCCCGCCGCTCCAGTTCGCCCCGGCTCACCTCGCGGTCGCCGAACACCACCGACACCCGATCCGGATCCGCCGACGCATGCCCCGCGATCCAGTCCTGGACGAAGCCGGTGCCCCGCGACGGCCAGGGCGACGCCGCCCAGGCCTCCAGCCGCACCAGATCGACCTCGGCCAGCATCGTCAGCGACTCGATCGGCGCGTCCGGCTGCGCCGTCATCTGCTGCAGCAGGATGGTGAGATGCGCGCCCCAGCGTTCGGCCGTCGCCCGGTCGAACAGCCCGGCATCGTATTCCAGCTGGCAGTCGATGCCGCGTTCATCGGCGACCACATCCAGCGACAGGTCGAACTGGGCGCTGCCGGTGTCGACATCGATCGGCCCGGCGGTCACGCCCTCCAGCACCAGCGGCGTCGCATCGCGGCTGGTGCGGAAGTTGAACAGCGACTGGAACAGCGGCGTGTGCCGCAGGTCGCGGACGATGCCCAGCCCTTCCAGCAGCAGCTCGAACGGGAAATCGGCATGGTCGAGCGCGGTCATCGCCTCGGCCCTCAGGCGGCGGCACAGCGCCCGGACGCTGAGGCCGGGGTCGAGCCGGGCGCGGTAGACCTGGGTGTTGACGAAGAAACCGATCAGGTCCTGGACCTCGCCGCGATTGCGCGCGGCGTTGGGCACGCCGACGGCGAAATCCGCCTGCCCGGCGAGGCGGCCGAGCAGGATCTGCCACGCCGCCAGCAGCACCACGAAGGGGGTGCAGCCCTCCTCCTTGCACAGCGCCTGCACCGACCGGGCCAGGGCCTGCGGCAGCACGAAGTCGACGCGGCCCCCGGGCCGGTTGCCTTCGGCGTCGCGCGGCCGGTCGGTCGGCAGCGCCAGCACCGGCACCTCGTCGCCGAGATAGGTGCGCCAATGCGCCAGCGCCTGGTCGCGACGGTCCCCGGCGAAGCGGTCGCGCAGCCACAGGGCGTAGTCGGCATAGTCCAGCGCCAAGGGCGGCAGCGGCCGACCACGGCGGTCGGGGTCGCGCAGCGCGTCGCCATAGGCCTGGGCCAGGTCGCGCACCAGCAGGGCGGTCGACCAGGCATCGACGACGATGTGGTGCATCACCAGCAGCAGAACCCATTCGCCGGTGCCGTCCCGCAGATCGCCGCGCTGGGCCAGGGCGGCGCGCAGCAGAGGCGGCTGCGCCAGGTCAAACGGGCGTCGCAGCCGCGCGGTCAGCCAGGCCGACAGCGCATCCTGGGCGCCGGCCGCATCGAATGCCGGCAGCACGGCGCGTTCGAGCGCGAAATCGATCCCCGGCAGGACGACCTGCCGCGGTTCGCCGGCGCCGGCGCTGAACCGGGTGCGCAGCACGGCGTGGCGTTCGATCACCCGGCGGAACGCGGCCTCCAGCGCCGCCACGTCGAGCCGCCCGCGCAGCCGCACCGCCCGCACCGAATTGTAGGCCGGGCTGTCGGGATCGTAATGCTGCAGGAACCATAGCCGCTGCTGCGAGAAGGACAGCGGCGCATCCGTCCCGGCCGGGCGCGCGACGATCGCATCCGGGTCGGCAATGCCGTCGTCGAGCAGCAGCGCGAGCAGCGCGTCGTTGTCGATATCGTTCATGGTCCAGTCCAGCTCGGTGCCGCTTTCAGGGGGCACGGCGCCGCTGCCCGGTGCAGCGGCGCCGTGACGACGTCAGGGTGCCTTGGCCTGTGCCTGGCGCGCCTTCGCCAGCAGTGCCGCCCGCTCCTCCTCGCCCATGGCGTCGAGGCTGAGGCGCAGGCCGGCGATCTGCTCGATCCGCCCCGGCGCCGCATGGCCGCGCAGCGCCTGCGCCAGCGCCGCGATGCTGGGGTGGTCGAAGACGATGCCGGGCGGCACCTCGACCTGGAACAGCTTGCGGATGCGGGCGACCAGCTTGATCACCTGCAGCGAGTTCCCGCCCATCTCGAAGAAGTCGTCGGTGACGCCGATGGCGTCGGCCGGCCGCTCCAGCAGCTCCGCCGTCACCTGGCACAGCAGGGTCTCGACCGGGTCGCGCGGCGCCACCTTGGCGCCGGCGCCGGCCAGGGTCGCCGGGTCGGGCAGGCCGCGGCGGTCGATCTTGCCGTTGGTCAGGCGCGGCATGCGGTCGAGCGCGAAGAGCTGCGCCGGCACCATCGCGTCGGGCAGGCGCGCGGCCAGGGCCGGGCGCAGCGCCGCCATCCGGGTGGCGGTGTCGGCTTCGGCGGGGTCCAGGGTGACATAGGCGACAAGCCGCACGTCCCCGCTTTCCGACCGGTGCACGATGACCGCCGCCTGCTGCACCCCGTCGAGATCCTTGAGCGCAGCTTCGACCTCGCCCGGTTCGACCCGATAGCCGCGGATCTTGGCCTGGTGGTCGGCGCGGCCGATCAGCTGCAGCCCGCCCTCGGGCAGGATGCGGGCCAGGTCGCCGCTGCGGTACAGGCGCCGGCCGTCGCGGATGACGAAGGCGCCGTCCGGGTCGCCATGGAGGTAGCCGCGCGCGAGCTGGGCGCCGCCGATGTGGAGTTCGCCCACCGCGCCGGTCGGCACCGGCTGCCCGGCGGCATCGAGCACACGGATCTCGCTGCCGTCGAGGACGCGGCTGAGCGGCAGGGCGTCGCCGGCCCAGGCCGGCGCCGCCGGATCATGCGCATGCACCAGCACGCCGACCGTGGTCTCGGTCGGGCCGTAATGGTTGAACACCCGACATTGCGGCGCGATGGCGAGCACCCGGTCGACCAGCGCCTTCGGGGTCGCCTCACCGCCCAGCACCAGCGTGCCCGGCAGTGCCGGAGACGGCGTGTCGAGCAGCGCCGCCAGATGCGACGGCACCAGCTTGGCGCAGTCGATCGCGTGGCCCCGCAGGAAGCCGGCGAAGGCAGCGCCGTCGGCCATCTCGGCGTCGTCGGCCACCACCAGGCAGGCGCCGTGGCGCAGCGCGCCGAACAGCACGGTGTTGCCGAGATCGGCGGCGACGGTCGAGGTCAGGGCGAAGCGGCGGCAGCCGGCGAGGCCGAGGGCGTCGCTGACCGCCTCGACATAGGTCCGCAGCTGGCCGTGTTCGATCACCACGCCCTTGGGGGTGCCGGTCGAGCCGGAGGTGAACAGCACATACGCGGCATGGCCGGGATCGTCCACGGCCGGATCGGGCAAGGCCGCAGTGTCGGTCGCAGCCACCGCCGCGCCTAGGGTATGAACGGGGACGGTTTCGGACGAGACCGGATCCGGCCCTTCGGCCAGCACCAGCACCGGCCTGGCCTGATCGATCAGCTGGCGCCGCCGCGCCTGCGGCCATTGCGGATCGAGCGGCAGATAGGTGCCACCGGCCCGCCAGACGGCGAGCAGCGCCACCACCATGCCGGCCGACCGCGCCATGTCGAGCGCCACCACCGCGTCGCGGCCGACGCCCCGGCCGGCGAGCCACGCGGCCAGGCGGTCCACCCGGGCGTTCAGGGTCGCATAGTCCAGCACGGCGTCGCCGCCGGCCAGGGCCGGCGCCGCCGGCGTCTCGCGGCCCCAGCGGGCGATCAGCGCCGGCAGGGACGGGCCGGGACCGGCCGCCCGGGCGGTGCCGTCGAAGGCCAGCAGCCGCGACCGCTCCGCCGCGCCGATCGGCGACAGCGCGCCGACCGGCGTCGCCAGCTGGTCCGGCAGGGCGGCCAGGAGGGCCAGGTATTGTTCCAGCAGCGTGGCGGCCGCGGCGTCGGCGTAGCGGCCGGCATCATGATGCAGGGCGACGGTGCGGAGCGTTCCGTCATCGGCCAGCCGGGCTTCGAGCGCCAGCTCGAAGGCCTGCGGCCCCGGCAGCGAGGCCAGGCGCCAGGCGCCGCCGTCGAGCCGCGCCGGCGCCCAGGCGGACGCGCGGGCCGAGACCTGGAAGCCGGCAGCAAGATGGTCGTCGCGCCCCAGCGCATCGACCGCCCAATGCTCCTGCCAGCCAAGATGCAGGTCGAGCACCGGCCCGAGCCGGTCCAGCAGGGCGCCAAGGGTTTCGGCCGGGTCGATCGCCAGGCGCAGCGGCAGCACCTTGTCGAACGCGCCGATGGTGTCGGCGAAGGCGCCGTAGCTGCGGCGGCAATCCTGCTGCCAGCCGACCACCATCTCGGGCCGGCCGGAGATCCGGGCCAGCAACGCCCACCAGGCGGCCTGCAGCACGGTGTCGAGCGCGACGCCGCGGGCGGTGGCCAGATCCGCCAGGCGCGTTGCGACGGCGGCGTCGACCGGGGCTTCGCGGCTGGCGCGCGCCGCCGGGCCGGCGTCGCGCCGGCGATAGGGCAGATGCAGCGGCAGCGACGCCGCGGCACCGAGATGGTCCTGCCAGTAGCGACGGCCCTCGGCGGCATCCTCGTCGGTCGCCATCTCGGCCCGCCAGTCGACATACTGGGCGTAGGCGACGGCGTCCTCATTCGCCGGAACGGCCGCGCCGGCGTAGTCGTCGTGCAGCGCCCGGAACAGCAAGTCCAGCGCGCCACGGTCCGCCACCAGCGGCGAGGCCAGCAATGCCAGCCGCCACTCGGCATCGCCGAGCCGGTACAGCGCCGCGCGCAGGGTCTGGCCGATAGCCAGGTCGAAGCCGGCCGCGCGCTGCGCCGCCAGATCCTGTGCCAGCGCCGCCGCGGCGTCGGCCCGGCCGCGCAGGTCGAGCACAGCCCAGCCTGGTACGGCCGGCGCGTCGAGCGGCTGTGCCCGCAGGCCGCGATAGCCGGGGACCGCGACGAAGGCGGTGCGCAGGATCTCGTGGCGCCCGGCGACCCGCAGCAGGGCCGCGCGCAACCGCGCCTCGTCAAGGCCACCGGTGATGTCGATGGTCAACAGCAGCGCGTCGTCCGGATGCTCGGCGGCGGCGCGCTGCTCGGGGCCGAGCGGCCAGGTTTCGGCAGCCGCGGCCGAGAGGGCGAGATCGGTCATCGCGTCCCCCCCGGCGCCGAAGCGCCGTCGAGGCTGCTGCGGTCGACCATGTCGCCCATCGCCACGACGATGCGGCGCGGCCCTTCGAACGGGTCGCGGGCATGGGCGGCCAGCATGTTGTCGAGCATCACCACGTCGCCCTTGCGCCAGTCGAAGCGCACGGCGCAGGCCTCGTAGAGCTCACCGATCAGGTCCATCACGGCATCCTCGATCGGGCTGCCGTCGCCGTAGAACACCTGGCGCGGCATGCGGTCCGGCCCGACCATGCCGAGCAGGTCGTCGCGCACATCGGCGTCGAGGCAGCGGGTGTGATGCAGCTGCACCTGGTTGAAGAAGGAGCGCTCGCCGGTCAGCGGGTGGGTGATCACCGCCGGGCAGCGGGTGCGGGTCTGCAGCTCGTCCTCGCCGATCCAGGTGAAATCGACCCCGGCCTCGCGGCAACGGGCCTCGACCTCGGCACGGCTGTCGGTGCGGAAGAAGTCGCGCCAATTCACGTCCAGCTTGTCGGTGAAGGTGCGGACATACATCAGGCCGAGGCGGTCGAAGCGCTCCGCCAGCTCGGCCGGCAGGCGGCGGACCATCTCGCGGCAGTCGACGATCGGGGTGGCGCCGCCGACCGGCGAGGGCTGCTCGCAGAAGAACCATTGCATCCGCGGCCAGCGCGGCAGATGCGAGCTCTCATTGTGGAACAGGATCATCTTCCGCTCGGGATACGGGGTGGAGCGGTAGGTGTTGCGGCCGCCTTCCTTCTTCGGCAGGTCGCCATAGCCGCCGTAGAGCCCGGGCTGCAGCGCCTCGGCGAAGGCCTCGAAATCCTGCGGCGTCGCCAGGCCGAGGCCGCGGAACAGCAGGCCGGCGTGGCGCCGCAGCAGCGTCTCGACGGTGTCGCGATGCGCCGCGGCCCAGGCCACGGCGTCGAGGTCGGCGCTGGCCGGCTCGATCACCAGCGGGAAGATCGTCCCCGGCGTCAGCGACGAGGTCCGCACCAGCTCCCGGGCCGGGGCTGCCGCCGGCCGGGCGGAGGGCGTGGCGAACTTCTTCAGCTTGTCGAGCTTGGCGCCCATGCGCGCCTGGCCGGATGGCACCTGACCCGATGGCTTCGGGGACGACGGCGCAGAAGACGACATCGCTTGATCCTCCAGTGAGGGAAGGGAGAAGCCGCTCAGCGAGCGGTCGGGGGTGTCGGCGACCTGTTCCAGCAGGCCGGTCCAGGCGGCGACCAGCCGCTCGATCCGCGCCCGGCCGAACAGGGCGCTGGCGAAGACCCATTCCCCGTCGAGCCCCTGTGCGGCGCGCGGGCCGAGCGGGTCGAGGAACAGCGCCATGTCGAATTTCGAGCTGTGGGCCTGGGCCGGCCGCAGCTCCGCCACCAGCCCGTCGACGCCGAAGCGTCCGCGCGGCGCGCTCTGCAGCACGAACAGCGCCTGCACCAGCGGGTTGCGGCTGCGGTCGCGCGGCGTGCCCACCGCCTCGACGATCTGGTCGAAGGGCAGCAGCGGGTGTTCGAAGGCCAGTAGCGTCTCGTCGCGCACCTGCGCCAGCAGGGCATCGAAGGCCTGCTCCGCCGACAGCCGGGCGCGCAGCGGCAGGACATTGACGAAGAAGCCGATCAGCCCGTCCAGCTCGCGCCGCGGCCGGCCGGCGACATCGGTGCCGATGATCAGTTCGGTGGCGCCGGTCACGCGGTGCAGCAGCGTCTCGAACGCCGCCAGCAGCACCATGAACAGGGTCGCGCCCTGCGCGTGGCCGAGGGCCTCCAGCCGCGCGACCAGCGGTCCGGGCAGGCTGAAGCGCACGCTGTCCCCGGCCGCAGAAGCGATCGCCGGGCGCGGGTCGTCGGTCGGCAGGTCCAGGCTGCGCGGGGCGCCGGCCAGATGATCGCGCCAGAAGGCCTTCTGGCCCTCCAGCACCTCGCCCTGCAGTAGCTGCCGCTGCCATTGCGCGTAGTCGAGATACTGCACCGGCAGCGGCGCCAGCGCCGACGGCCCGTGCTCCAGCGCGGCGCGGTACAGCGCGCCGAGGTCGTCGATCAGCACGCCGATCGACCAGCCGTCGCCGATCAGGTGATGCAGGCCGACCAGCAGGCTGTGCTCCGTCGCCCCGAGCCGCAGCAGGGTGGTGCGCAACAGCGGCGCCCGCGCCAGGTCGAACGGCCGCCGCGCCTCTTCCGCCTCGATCTCGGCCAGCCGCGCCTCGCGCCGCGCCGGGTCGAGCGCCGACAGGTCGATCTCGGGCAGCGCCAGCGTGGCGTCGGCGGCGACCCGCGCCACCGACATGCCGTCGGCGCCGTCGGGATAGGCGGTGCGCAGGATCTCGTGCCGCGCCAGCAGGCCGGCCAGCGCCCGCTCCAGCGCCGGGCGGGACAGCGGGCCGGTCAGCCGCAGCTGGCCGGTGAGGTTGTAGGCGCTGCGCGCCCCCTCCCCGGCCAGGCGTTCGGCCAACCACAGCCGCTGCTGCGCCAGCGACAGCGGCATCTCGGCGCGGCGCGGCTGCACGGCGATGGCCGGAAGTCCTGCCCCCGGCGCCTGGCGCGGGGCGACGTCGAGCCTGGCGGCCAGATCGGCGAGGCTCTGCGGGGCGAAGATCTCGCGCAGCGGCAGGTCGACGCCGAACTCCGTCCGGACCCGGTCGACCGCCTGCAGGGCGAGCAGCGAATGGCCGCCCAGCGCCAGGAACTGGTCGTCGCGCCCGACCGGATCGGCATCCAGCAGCTCGGCCCAGATCGCGGCGAGCCGGCGCTCGGTCTCGCTCTGCGGCGGCTGGTGGTCGCGGGCGGTGGCCGCCGGGCGGCGATAGAGGTGGTAGGCCTGCAGCTCGCCCGAGGCCAGGCGCTGCCGGCAGGCGGAGCGCTGCAGCTTGCCGCTGGTGGTCTTTGGCAGCGTGCCGGGATCGAGCAGGGCGACCAGGCTGACCGGCTCCTGCTGGGTTTCGGCGATCACGCGGTCGATGGCCTCGACCAGCGCCTCGGGCGCCGTCTTGCGCTGCTCGCCGCGACCGATCTCGACCGCGACGCCGATGCTCTCGCGGCCTTCGTGCTCGACCGCGAAGGCGGAGACCCGGCCCTTGCGGATCTGCGTCACGCCGGCCTCGACCGCCTTCTCGATGTCCTGGGGGTAACGGTTCTGGCCGCGGATGATGATCACATCCTTGCGGCGGCCGGTGATGAACAGCTCGCCATCGTGCAGGAAGGCCAGGTCGCCGCTGCGCAGCCAGGTGCCGCCGTCATGGTCGAGGAAGGCCTCGCGGGTGGCCGGCGCATTGCGCCAGTAGCCGCGGGTGACGCTGTTGCCGGCCACCCAGACCTCGCCGACCCGGTCTTCGCCGAGCGTCGCGAAGCTCTCGGGATTCACGATGCGCAGCTGCGGCGGGCGGATCGGCCGGCC
This sequence comes from Inquilinus ginsengisoli, assembly GCF_031453975.1. Taxonomy (NCBI): domain Bacteria; kingdom Pseudomonadati; phylum Pseudomonadota; class Alphaproteobacteria; order Rhodospirillales; family Rhodospirillaceae; genus Inquilinus; species Inquilinus ginsengisoli. Next base: position 321,696 of record NZ_JAVDPW010000001.1, on the reverse strand, counting down.
GCTGCTGACCAGTTCGATGCCGGTCTCGCTCGGCACCACGCGATGCGCCGCCAGGGCCTCGGCATCGACACGCAGCGTGACATAGGGCTCCGGCCGCGGGCTGCACGACATGGTCAGCGTGGCCTCGGCCAGGCCGTAGCTGGGAATCAGCGCCTCGCGGCGGAAGCCGGCCGGGGCGAAGCGGGCGGCGAAGTCCGCCATGGTGTCCGCCCGCACCGGTTCGGACCCGCAGAAGGCGACCTGCCAGGAGCTCAGATCGAGCCCCGCCAGGGTCCTGTCGCTGATCCGTTCGCAGCACAGGCGGTAGGCGAAGTCGGGGCCGCCGCTGATGGTGCCGCCGTGACGCTGCATGGCCTCCAGCCAGCGGGCGGGCCGGGCCAGGAAGTGCTGCGGCGTCATCATCACCAGGCGGATGCCGGCGAAGAACGGCAGGATCAGCCCGGCGATCAGCCCCATGTCGTGATACAGCGGCAGCCAGGTGACGAAGATGTCGTCGGCCGTCACACCGCAGCCATGGATCATCATCTGCTGGTTGTCGAGCAGGTTGGCGTGGGTGACCTCGATGCCCTTGGGGTTGGCGGTGGAACCCGAGGTGTATTGCAGGAAGGCGATGTCGTCGCCCTTCGCCGGATGCGGCCGCCAGGCTTCGGCCAGGTCCGACGACAGGGTGTCGACGGCGATCACGGCGACGCCGTCATGGGCCGCCGCCAGGGCCTCGACCGAAGCACGATGGGCGCGGTTGGTGAGCAGATGGTGGGCGCCGGCATCGGCGACCATGCCCTGCAGCCGCTCGACATGGTGCAGGCTCATCGATTCCGGCGGATAGGCCGGCACGGCGATGATCCCGGCATAGAGGCAGCCGAAGAACGAGGCGATGTAGTCCGGCCCGCTGGTCAGCAGGATCAGCGCCCGGTCGCCCGGCGCCGCCACGGTCTGCAGATGGGCCGCGATCGCCCGGGCCCGGAGATCCAGGGTCCGGTAGTCGAGGGTGTCGCTGACCGTCTCGCCGTCGGCCAGGAACCGCACCGCCACGGTGTCGGTGTCCTCGGCCGCACGGCGGCGCAGGACCTCGACCAGCGTCTCGGCGTCGGCATAGTCCAGGGCCAGCCGGCGGGAGGCGTCGCGGCGCGGGCGGATATCGAAGGCAGCGTCGCTCACGGCGAACCTCATGACACCGGCGAAAGGGATAGATCGCGCCCGGCGGCGACACGAAGTGCCGGCGGCTCGACCGGGTCGGCCACGCTGCGCTCGACGATCTGGCCGCGGTCGAGCTTGATCAGCTGGTCGGCGAGCGGGAAGTAGCGGTCGTCATGGGTGATCACGAGCAGCGTCTTCCGCTGCGCCTTCAGGTCGCCCAGGATGTCGCGGTAGAACACATCCTTGAACAGCGGGTCCTGGTCGGCCGCCCATTCGTCGAACACCATCACCGGCCGGTCCTCGAGGCAGGCCGCCACCAGCGCCAGGCGCTTGCGCTGGCCCTGCGACAGGTCGCGGGTCGAGAAGGCGCCGTCCTTGACCGTGACCTTGTGGTCGAGATGCAGCTTGCGCAGCCAGTCATTGGCACGGGCGTCGAGCGACCCGTCGGCGGTCTCGAGCAGCGTCTCGAACAGGTGGAAGTCGGAGAACACGGCCGCGAACATCTGGCGGTAGGCGCCGCGTCCCGGCTCGGCCAGCGCCTCGCCGTCGACCCGGATGGTGCCGGCCTCGGCGGCGTAGAGGCCGGTGATCAGCTTCGCCAGCGTGGTCTTGCCGCAGCCATTGCCGCCGACCAGGAAGGTGGCCTCGCCCGGCCGCAGGGTCAGGTCGATCGGGCCGAGGGTGAACACCTCGTCGTCGCGCTCGTGATAGTAGCCATGGGTGACGCCCTGCAGCGCCAGCGTCACTTCCGATCGGGCCGGCACCGGCGCGGCCGGCAGGCCGTCGCCCTCCGGCGCCAGCTCGGCCAAGGTGCGGTTGATGCGGCCGAGGGCCACGCGGGCCATGTTGAGATGGGGGATGTTGGCCAGAACCCCCTCCAACGGCCCCATGACGTAGAGAAAGGCGATGACGTAGCCGGTGACCACGCCGGCATGCTCCGGCACCACCCAGATCCGGGCGAACAGCGCCACGCCGATCACCGCCATGAACAGGAACCGCCCCCAGCCATCGGCGATCGCCAGCAGCGCCATGCCGCGGCTGCGGTTGCGGGCGACAGCATCGACCGCCCCGGCCAGCACGACATCGAGGAAGCGGCGCGCCTTGCCGCTGTTCAGCTTCAGCTCCTTGGTGCCGCCGACCAGGGCCTCGAACTGCCCGAACAGCTGGTCCTGGCTGCGCCCGGCCTGGCCGAGATGCCGCAGCACCCGGCGCTGGCTGAGATGATAGCCGGCCGAACCCAGCACCATGGTGGCCACCGCGATCAGCAGCAGCAGCGGCGACAGGGTGGCGAGATAGATCAGGGCGCCAAGGATGACCACCGAGTTGGTCACCAGGATCGGCAGGCCGAAGCAGAAGGTGGCGACGTTGGTGGCGTCGTCGGTCAGCATCGACTGGATGCGCGCCCGGCCGACCGTCTCCAGCCGCCGCGTCGGCGCCGCGACCACCGCCCGGGCGATGACCTGGCGCAGCGCCCCCAGCGCGCGCTGGCCGAGATGGGCGAACAGGGTGCGCGAGCCGACCTGCGCCAGCATCGCCACCAGGGCGGCGGCGGCGAAGGGCGCCAGCCATTGCGGCAGCGTCTCCGCCGACGCATAGAGCGCGCGGTTGATCAGCAGCACCAGGGCCGCGCCCGCGGCGCCGCAGGCCAGGCTGGCCAGCAGGGCCGCCACGAACAGCGTCCGTGACCCGCGAACCAGCATTCCGAAAAGCGACACGGCCTTCTCCAGCATCGGAGTGTCGGCGCCGGCCCCGCCGTCGGGGCCGCGCGCCTCATCTGCGGAACGGGTGCGTCAGCGCAGCCCGTGCGCTTCCGCCATGGCGACGATGACCTTGCGCGGTCCCTTGAACGGCGCCCGCGCGTGGGCGGTGAGCATGTTGTCGAGCATCACCACGTCGCCCGACCGCCAGGGGAAGGTGACCTTGTGGGCCTCGAGCACGCCGCGCACGACCTCGAGCGCTTCGTCCTCGATCGCCGAGCCGTCGCCGTAATAGACGTTGCGCGGCAGGTCCGGCTCGTCGACCAGCTCCAGCAAGGTCGCCCGCACCTCGGGCTCGAGGTTGGAGACGTGGAACAGATGCGCCTGGTTGAACCAGACCATCTCACCGGTCACCGGATGGGCCATCGCGCCCTGGCAGACCTGGCGGGTGCGCAGTTCGCCGTCTTGCTTCCACTCGCACTCGATGCCGTGCCGGCGGCAATAGGCCTCGACCACGTCGCGGGACTCGGTGTCGAACACCTGCTGCCACGACACGTCGAGGCCGTTGCCGTAGTTGCGGACATACATCAGGCCCTTGTCGGCGAAGCGGTCGCGCAGCGCCTCGGGCATGTCGCGGTAGATGGCGCGGCTGTCGGCGATCGGGGTCTCGCCGCCCTCCGGCGCCGCCTGCTGGCAGTAGAACCAGATCTTCATCGGCCAGTCGCGGGTGTAGGCCTGCTCGTTGTGCAGCGGGATGTGCTGGTGCGGCGGGTATTCGGTCGAGGTGTAGACGCCCTGGGTCACCTTGCTGCGCGGGGTCGAGCCGAACTCGTAGGTCAGCAGCGGGTGGCCGAAGCCGGCGGCGAAGCCCTGGAACGCGGCCGCCCCGTCCAGCGCGAAGCCGCGGAACAGCAGGCCGCCATGGCCGAGCAGGTGGCGGTCGGCCACCTCGCGGATCTCCGGCAGCGCTTCGATCAGCGACGGCACGGTGCCGGCGGCGGCCTCGACCAGCAGCGGCAAGGCGGCGCCGTCGCGCAGCGGACGGACGGTCAGGGTGCTCGTGTTCACAGCATCCATGGGTTCATGCTCGCAGAAGGGCCCGGCCGGCGGGCGGCGGCGATCCGCCGGCACGGGACGAGGCGGCCGGGCCGCCATGGATCCGCCGGGAGACGCTGGCGTCGACGACGCGCAGCACCTCGGCCTGGCGGGCGTGGATGAAGAAGTGGTCGCCGTCGAACAGGTCGAGGGCGAAATCGGCCGCGGTCTCCCGCCCCCAGGCCTCCAGCGCCGGGCGCGCGACGTCGTCGCGGGTGCCGCCGAGGACATGCACCGGGCACGGCAGGGCCGGGCGCGGCTGGTGGGCATAGGCGCCGCACATCAGGAAATCGGCGCGCAGCACGGGCAGCACCAGGGCCATCAGCTCGGCATCGGCCAGCGCCTCCTCCGGCGTGCCCTGATAGCCTCGCAGATCGGCGATCAGCTCGGCATCGCTGCGCGGGCATTCCCACCGGCGATCGTCGCGGACCGCCGGCGCCTCGGTGCCCGAGGCGAACAGCACCAGCGGCGCCGGGGCGCCACGGTCCAGCAGGGCATGCGCCAGCTCGAAGGCGAGCAGCGCCCCGAGGCTGTGGCCGAACAGGGCGTAGGGTCCGTCCAGCCCGTCCCGGATCTCGTCGGCCAGCGCTTCGGCCAGGCGGTGCGGGTCGGTGCCCAGCGGCTCGGCCATGCGGGTGCCGCGGCCGGGCAGTTCGACCGGCTGCACCGCCAGCCAGGACGGCAGCAGCCGCCGCCAGCGCGCATAGATCATGGCGCTGGCCCCGGAATAGGGCAGGCAGAACAGCCGGGCCGCCGCGACGCTCATGCCGTCACTGGGCCGCGTCGACGAAGGGGGCCGCTTCGGTCTTGGCGGCCGCGTCGCCATCCATGTGCCGGCGCAGGGTCAGGGGCCGCATGTCGGTCCACACCTGGGCGACATAGGCCAGGCATTCCGCCTTGGTGCCGGTCTTGCCGACGGCGGTCCAGCCCTGTGGGATCTCCTTGTAGTCGGGCCAGATCGAGAATTGCTCCTCGTGATTGACCACGACATGAAACACCGTGTCTTCCCGATCGAAAGCCATCAGGCACCCCCTGCCGATATCGCGTGAGACAAAACCAAGAACGCAGCCATGCGCCACCAGTGCAAGCGCACGAACATCCGCCCGATGTCTTTCGGAAGGATATCTGTACCTCTATGCCGTGACGCTTCCCTGCGAGTCTCAAGAAACAGGCGCCCATGACGTTGCGTCTGGACTTGCCGTCTCCTTCAAGCTATGAATGATAATGAGTTGCAGTTGCATGGGGTGTCAAGCGCCTTTTCCGCCCCCTGCCCTTCCCCGGACGCGGGGCCCGGCGGCTTCGGCGAGCTTGACATTGAGAATCAATCGCACAAAGTTGCCGGCCTGACGCACCCGCCGGATTCGATCGGAGCCCCGAGCCGCACGAGGCCGGAGCCGCATGAGGAGATGATGATGGACGCTGGACGCACCCCGTCGGCCGGCACGGCGTTTCCGTCCTTCGCGGCTGGAACCGGGGCGCCCGTCGTCACCCTGCGCCAGGGCGAGGCCCTGACCGTCCGCCAGGGGGATGCCGAGCCGCTGTCGCTGCGCCTGTCCGCGGCGGAAGGCCGGCTGATCCTGACCAGCCGCCCGGCCGGGCCGGCCGATGCGGCGATCCGCGGCCTGTCCGCCGCGATCGAGGCTGCGCTGGGCTGGCATCCCGAGCTGGAGCGGCTGGCGCTCGACCTCGGCGACAGCGCCGACCTGGCCGACGCGCTGCGCCGCCGCGGCATCGCCGTCGAGACCGCGGCCGCCCCCCTCACAATCCTGCCCGAGCTGTTCATGCAGCAGGCGGATGCCTGGCTCGGCCGGCCCGACCTGCCCGCCTTTCCGCAGCGCCTGGTGATGACCGACGGCAAGCGCCATCCGCAGCGCCCGCCGAAGCCGCAGGGCACGGTCTATGCCCGGTTCATCCCGTGGCTGGAGCAGACCATCGCCTTCCGCGCCGCGACGGTCGAGGACGACCTGCCCCATCTGCACAAATGGATGAACGACCCACGGGTGGCGGCGTTCTGGAACGAGGATGGCGACCTGGAGAAGCACCGCCGCTATCTCTCGGGGCTGATCGCCGACCCGCACATGCTGCCGCTGATCGCCAGCTTCGACGGCGTGCCCTTCGCCTATTTCGAGCTCTACTGGGCCAAGGAGAACCGGCTGGCGCCGTTCTACGACGTCCAGGACTACGACCGCGGCTGGCATGTCGTGGTCGGCGAGGACGCCTATCGCGGGCGGGCGTATATCAGCGCCTGGCTGCCCTCGCTGGTGCACTACATGCTGCTGGACGACTGCCGCACCCAGCGCATCGTCGGCGAGCCGGCGGCGGCGCACCACCAGCAGGTCCGCAACCTCGAGAAGTCCGGCTTCGCCAAGATCAAGAATTTCGACTTCCCGCACAAGCGGGCGACGCTGGTGATGCTGCTGCGCGAGCGCTTCTTCGGCGACCGGCTGTGGCTGCCCGCCGCCGCCCCCGCCGAACTCGCCGCCTGACCCACGCCCGGTGCACGCCATGACGATCCAGGACGCCCTCTACGACGTCATCGGCGTCGGCTTCGGCCCCTCCAACCTCGCCCTCGCCATCGCGCTGGATGACGCCGTGCGGCGGCGCGGGGCGATCTGCGCCCATCACTTCATCGAGAAGCAGCCCGGCTTCATCTGGCATGGCGGCATGTTGCTGCCGGACAGCGACATGCAGATCTCCTTCATCAAGGATCTGGTGTCGCTGCGCGACCCGACCAGCCCGCTGACCTTCATCAACTACCTCCACGAGAAGGGTCGGCTGGAGGCCTTCATCAACCAGAAGACCTTCTTCCCCAGCCGGGTCGAGTTCAACGACTACCTCGGCTGGGTGGCGGCGCGGTTCGAGGACCGCTGCTCCTACGGCGAGGAGGTGGTGGCGATCGAGCCGGAGACGGCGCAGGGCGTGGTCACCTGCCTGCGGGTGCGGTCGCGCACCGGCTCGGGCGGCGAAACCGTGCGCCGGGCCCACAACCTGGTGGTGGCCACCGGCGGCAGCCCGCGCGTCCCGGCGGTGTTCGCCCGGCTCGGCGGCGATGCCAGGGTGTTCCACTCCGCCCGCTACCTCGACCGCATCGGCGAACTGGGGCTGGAGCGGCAACCGGCCGGCCGGGTCGCGGTGATCGGCGGCGGCCAGAGCGCGGCGGAGATCACGCTGGACCTGCACAACCGCTTCCCGGAGCTCAAGGTCGACCTGATCTTCCGCGGCCATGCGCTGAAGCCGGCCGACGACACCCCCTTCGTCAACGAGATCTTCAACCCCGACTTCACCGACTACGTCTTCGGCCAGACCGCGGCGCGGCGCGACGCCATCATCCGCGAGTTCCGCAACACCAACTACGCCGTGGTCGACGCCGACCTGATCGAGAAGATCTACGCCATCCTGTACCAGCAGAAGGTGCGCCGCTGCACCCGGCTCGCCCTGTTCGGGCGCAGCGAGGTCACCCATGCGGCGGCCGGCGCCGACGGGCTGGAGCTGGTGGTGGTCGACGGCATCGCCGGCACCGCCGGGCCGCGCCGCTACGACGCGGTGGTGCTGGCCACCGGCTATGATCGCGAGACCGGGCACCGGCTGCTCTCGGCCCTCGCCCCCTATGTCGAGGATTTCGCGGTCGACCGTGACTACCGGCTGCGGACCCGGCCGGACTTCCGGCCGCAGATCCACCTTCAGGGCACTTCGGAAACCTCGCACGGCTTAAGCGACACCCTGCTCTCGGTGCTCGCGGTCCGCTCGCAGGAGATCGCCGACTCGCTGCTCGCGGCCAAGGGCCGGCGCGGCGCCCCGCCGGATCGCCGCGACATCGGCCCGCCGCCGCGGCGCTTCGCCGTGAACGACGACTAGCGACTGATCCGGGTCACGGCGTCGCCAGGGCGCCGTCCAGCCGGCCGATCGCCGCGACGAAGCTGGCCAGGCTGGCGCTGCGCAGCGGCAGGAAGGGCTTGTCGGTCTCGCGGCACAGGCGCTTGACCTGGCCGGCGGCGTGGTGGCTGACGCAGTCGACCGGGAAGAACGCGATGTCCGACTGGCTGAGCAGGCCGGGCAGCAGCGCGACATTGTCCTCGATGCCGCCGTCATGGCTCAGCAGCTCGCCGCCGAAGCGCCGGGCCAGCGCCCGCAGCTGTTCGACCTGCTTGGGCCGGCCGCCGACATAGAGCAGCCGCCGCCCCTGCAGGTCGGGGGCACCCTCGGCGGTCTCCGAAGCGTCCTCGTCCGGCCCGGCCAGCGCCGCCTCCAGCGAGGCGAGCTCGCTGCCCAGGGCCGCCACATCCTCCTTCAGCCGCAGCATCTTGTCGTCCTGGCGGGCGATGACCTGTTCCTGCGCGGCCAGCCGCTCCGCCAGCACGGCCGATCGCGCCTGCTCGTCGGTCAGCCGCCGCTTCAGCACCGGCGCGGGGTCCTCACCGTCCCCGACCTGGAGCGGTCGGGCCGCAGCGTTGTGCCGCGCATGCTCCAGCTCCTCGACCCGGCGGGCCAGCGCCTCGCGCTCCGCCGCCATCTGCTGCAGCCGCGCCTCCTGCCGGGCGATCTTCTCGTCGCGCCCGCCCAGCTCCTGCTCCAGATGCCGCAGCCGGGCGATGTCGGCGCGGTTGGACATGCCGACGAGGTGCGACAGCATGTGGACCTCGCCGAACACCTCCTGCACCAGCCCCTGGTCGGTGGCGGGATGGGTCAGAACCGCCCAATAGGCGCCGGGGATGTCGCCGCGCTCCAGCGCCTCGCGCCACAGGGCCCGCACCTCCGCCGTCGTCCTGGCCTTGGCGAAGCGCTTGACCGGCCCCTCGTGGCGCTTGTCCAGCAGCTTGTTCAGAAGTTTGCCGGCCACGTCCTTCTGCCCCGCCGCCCGCACCGCGCGGCCATGCAGCGTGTGGTCGGACGCCGTGCGCGCATCCGGGTCGTTCAGCTTGGCGAAGAGCTGGCGCAGCTCGGCCGTGGTCAGGCAGGTGCCGACCACCGAGCAATGCAGGTTCGGCGACAGGTCCCAGACCCGGTCGCGCCGGGCCGGCAGGCCGGCAAGCTCGCTGGAGCGGCTGCGCGCAGCCGGAGCCGGTACCGGGAACGGCAGCGGCGCCGGGCCATTCCGGAGCAAGGGCAGGTGCAGGTGGGCCGACGGGGTTGGCACGTCCGATCTCCATTCGATATATTCCATCGAATATAGCGATGGTGGCAGATCGCGGCCCGCCGGGCAACGGCCTGTTCGCCGCAGCCACCGGTGTTCCCTACGACCGCATTCCGGACGATGCCGGGCAATGACACTGAAAAAACGAACTCGGGGACGTAGGTTGGGTTCGCGCTTGCGAACCCGACCTACGCCTCCCCCTAGCGCCCGACGTTCAGTTCGTCGGCTGAGACGCCACCAGCACCGGGTCGGGGCGGTAGACGGCGGGCAGCAGGCGCTGCAGGTCGTCGATCTTCGGCAGGTCGTTGAAGACGATGTAGGGGTAGGTCGGGTTCCGGGTCAGGAAGTCCTGGTGGTAGCTCTCGGCCGGGTAGAAGGCCCGGCCCGGCTCGATCTTGGTCACGATCGCCGCGTCGAACACCTTCGCTTGGTTCAGCTGGGCGATATAGGCCTTGGCGATCCGCGCCTGGTCCGCATCCAGCGGGAAGATCGCCGAGCGGTACTGGGTGCCGCTGTCCGGGCCCTGGCGGTTCAGCTGGGTCGGGTCATGCGCGACCGAGAAGTAGATCTGCAGGATGCGGCCGTAGCTGATCTGGCGCGGGTCGTAGGTGATCTTCACCGATTCCGCATGGCCGGTGTCGCCGCCGCTGACGGTCTCGTACTGCGCCGTGCCGGCCTCGCCGCCGGCATAGCCCGAGACGGCGTTGGTGACGCCCTTGACGTGCTGGAAAACGCCCTGCACGCCCCAGAAGCAGCCGCCGGCCAGCACCGCGGTCTCGGTCGCCGTGCCCGACGCCGCGGCCTCGTCGACCGCCGGCGCCGGCACCGCCCGCGCCTCCTCGGCCGAGGACCGGTCGATCGACAGGCCGGCCGCCAGCGCCAGCAGGGCGACGGCCCCGGCCAGCGCCGGCAGGCGGCGCCAGGCCGCGGATCGGGTCTTGTGGGGAGTCCGGATCATGGTTCAGCTCCGTTGTCAGCCGAAGGTGAAGGCGTAGGCCTGGACGCCCGGCTCCAGGAAATGGATCTCGAAGGTGTGGTCGGCGATCGGGCCGGCCTGCCGGATCAGTTGGTACAGGCGCTGCCCGGTCACCGTGCCCTGGCCGTCGGCATCGGTGTCGACGCCATGGCTGGCGCCGGGCGCCGCGCCGTCGATGGTGACGCGGAACCGCACCGGCTTGCCGTCCGCCCCCGGCCCCAGCACTAGGTGCAGGTCGCGGGCGTGGAAGCGGTAGACGATGCTGCCGTCGGCCTGGTTCAGCGCGGCGCGCTCGCCGCCCACCGTCCAGTCGCCCGCCAGGCCCCATTCGTTCAGCCGCGGCGTCTCGACCGCATAGACATGGCTGGTGTTCTGCACCACCCCGCCGGTCGAGACGAAGTTCTCAGCCCGGTTGAAGCCGACATAGGTCTCCGGCGACTGGACGTCGCCGCTGTCCGACGCGGCCTCGGCCCCGGTGGCGCTGACCGAGATCAGCCCGCCGGCGACATCCTTGTGCCCGGCTTCGGCCAGCAGCTGCTGGATCACCCGCTCGGACCCGTCATAGTCGCCTTCGCCGAAATGCTCGTGCCGGATCTGGCCCTTGGCGTCGATGAAGTAATGCGCCGGCCAGTACTCGTTCTCGAAGGCGCGCCAGATGCCGTAGTTGTTGTCGATCGCGACGGGGTAGTCGATCTTGAGGTCGGCGATCGCCTTGCGCACATTGTCGACGTTGCGCTCGAAGGCGAATTCGGGCGAATGCACGCCGATCACCACCAGCCCCTGGTCCCGGTACTTGTCGGCCCAGGCGCGGACATAGGGGATGGCGCGCAGGCAGTTGATGCAGGAATAGGTCCAGAAGTCGACCAGCACCACCTTGCCCTTCAGCCCGTCCACCGTCAGCGGCGGCGAGTTCAGCCAGTCGACCGCGCCGGTCAGCGCCGGGAACGTCCCCAGCACCGGCAGGGCCTCTGCCTGGGCGGAGGCCGGCTTGGCCTTCATCATCATCGCCGGGTTGGCGCCATCCGCGGCCCCCGCCTGGTCGCTCTTCATCATCACGCCGGGGTTGCCGTTCATGACCACGGAGGAGGCCGGAGCGCCATTGGCGGCCTGGTCGGCCGGCTTGAGCTTGTCGATCAGACCCTGCTCCAGCGACGAGGTGCTGGCCAGGGACACCTGGGTCAGCAGGCCGGTGTCGAGGCCCAGCGAGATGGCCACGACCCCCGCCAGCACCGCGACGCCGAGGCCGCGGCGGATCCATTCGCCGACGCCGAGCGACCGCTTCATCGCCGCGAATACCCGGCCGCCGATCAGCAGCGCCAGGGCCAGCGAGGTGGCGGCGCCCAGGGCATAGGCCAGCAGCAGCAGCGAGGTGCCGACATTGGCGCCGTTCAGGGCGGCGCCGGTCAGGATCAGGCCCAGCACCGGGCCGGCGCAGGGGGCCCACAGCAGGCCGGTGGCGACGCCGAGCAGCAGCGACGCCAGCGCCGGGGACCGGTGGGTCTCGGCTGCGCCGTCCGCTGATTGCGACAGCCGGCTGCCCAGCGCGACCAGGGGCCGGGTCAGCCGGTCGGCCAAGGCGGGGAACAGCAGGGTCACGCCGAACACCGCCAGCAGCACGATCGCGGCGATGCGGCCCCATTCATTGGCGGCCACGGCCCAGCCCCCGGCCACCGCGGCCAGGGTGGCGACCGCGGCGAAGGTCACCGCCATGCCGATCAGCATCGGCAGCCCGCTCTTCATGAACGGCCGGTCCGCCCGGGCGAAGACGAAGGGCAGCACCGGCAGGATGCAGGGGCTGACGATGGTCAGCACGCCACCGAGATAGGCCAGCAGGATCAGGATCATGGTCGGCTCTTTGCGGTCAGGCGGCCGCGGGTTTGAACGTCATGGCGACGCCGTCCATGCAGTAGCGCAGCCCGGTCGGCGCCGGGCCGTCATCGAAGAGATGGCCGAGGTGGCCGCCGCAGCGGCGGCAATGCACGGCGGTGCGGATCATGCCGTAGGAGGTGTCCCTGGTGGTGCCGACGGCGTTGTCCAGCGGCGACCAGAAGCTGGGCCAGCCGGTGCCGCTGTCGAATTTGGTGGTCGAGGAGAACAGGTCGAGGTCGCAGCCGGCGCAGGCGAACTTGCCGGACCGCTCCTCATGCAGCAGCGGGCTGGTGTAGGGGCGTTCCGTCGCCGCCTCGCGCAGCACCGCGTATTGGTCCGCCGTCAGCATACGCCGCCATTCGGCCTCGGTGTGGGTGACCTCGAACACCTCGTCGGCAATGGACGTCCCGGGCCGCCAGGTGCCGGCCAGGGCCAGGACAAGGCCGGTGGCCCCACCGGTCAGGAGCAGACGTCTCGTGATCATGATCCAGACCTCCCGATCGGCCATGCCGATTGCGTCGCATCAACCGGTTCGCCCGACCGCGTTGTAGTGTTACGGGAATAACGCCTGCGACATTCCTTCACATACGGACCCTGACCTCACGCGGATGCTATGCTGCGGCCGGGATCACTGCCCCGCCCGCAGGCCGCCGGGGACGCCGAGCCCGGGCAGCGCACCGAGGGCGCCGTCGAGCCAGTTCGCCCGCACCTCATGCCCGCCGTCGTGCAGGCAGAGGGCGATGGCGCCGCGCAGGCAGCCCGGCGTGACCTCGCAGGCGACCCCGGCGATCGTCATCGGTTGCGTGTCCTCCGGCCCGCATTGCCCCCGCGCCGCCAGCACCGCCCGGCTCTCGAAGGTGTCGCCCTGGTGCCAGCGATCGCCGATGGCGCGGCCGGCCAGCGGAAAGGTGCGGTCGGCACGGCCGTGGAAATGGATCATCGGCGGCGGCGCGGTTTCGCAGTCCGACGGCTGCGGCAGCGGGTCCCAGAACACGCCGGAGAAGGTGACGGCGCCAGCGACGCGGTCGCCGAGATGGCAGGCCACATACCAGGCCATCGACGCGCCCTGCGAGAAGCCGCCGACCACCACCCGGTCCGGGCCGAAGCCGAAGCGGCGCTGCAGGTCGTCAAGGACCTGCCCGACGAAGCGGGTCTCATCGCGGTCCTGGGTGGGCGAATTCTCGAACGACCAGGTGCGGCCGAGCCCGTCGGCGGCGGCGAAGGCGTAGCCATGGGCGCGGGCGGTCGCGATCAGGTCGGTCGCCTGCATCTGGTCGGCGGCGGAGCCCTCATAGCCATGGAAGAACAAATAGACCCCGGCCGGCGCCCCGCCCGGAGGCAGGGCGATGCGATAGTCGCCGCCCTCGACCCGGCACGGCACGTCCCCGCCGCAGGAGGCGTCGCCGGCCGCCGCCACCGGACCCAGGGCCAGCAGCAGCGCTGCCGCGGCAATGGCGCAGACCGCCCTCATTCCGCGGCCTCCCGCTCGGCCAGCATCGCCAGCACCTCCGCCCGGTCCTGGTCGAGATGCGGCGGCGCCCGGTCGAGCCGGACCGGCGTCGCCGACAGCTTCAGCGGGTTGCCCAGCACCCGCACCGGCGGGCCGTCGTCGCGGTCGAGCGTCACCACCATCTCCCGCGCCAAAGTGTGCGGGTCGGCCAGCACCTGGTCGATGCCGGCGACCGGCCCGGCCGGTACCGCCGCCGCAGTCAGCCATTCGATCCAGGCGGCGGCCGGCTGCCTCAGCAGTTCGGGCGCGATCAGGTCATCGAGCGCATCGACATTCACCACGCGGTCGCGGTTGCGGCGGAAGCGGTCGTCCTCGGCCAGTTCCGGCCGGCCGATCACCGCGGCGAAACGGGCGAATTGCGCGTCGTTGCCAACCGCGACGACGATGTGGCCGTCGGCCGCCGCGAAGGTCTGGTAGGGCGCAATGTTCGGGTGGCGGTTGCCGAGGCGCCGCGGCACGGCGCCGGACACCAGATGGTTGGTGGCGGCATTGACCAGCCAGGACACCTGCGCATCGTACAGCGACAGATCGATATATTGCCCCTCGCCGGTGCGGTCGCGGTGGCGGAGGGCGGCGAGGATGCCGACCGTCGCGTACATCCCGCACATCACATCGGCGATGCCGACCCCGACCTTGGCCGGGGCGCCGGCGGGATCGCCGGTGATGCTCATGATCCCGCCCATGGCCTGGACCAGGAAGTCGTAGCCGATGCGGTCGGCATAGGGCCCGGTCTGGCCGAAGCCGGAGATCGCGCACCACACGATGTCCGGCTTCACGCGGCGCAGGTCTTCATAGGCCAGGCCGTACCGGGCGAGGTCGCCGGGCTTGTAGTTCTCGACCACCACATCCGAGACCGCGGCCAGCCGGCGGACCAGCGCCGCCCCCTCCGCCGTCGCCAGGTCGATGGCGATCGACCGCTTGCCGCGGTTGGCGCACAGGAAATAGGCGCTGATGTCGCTGTCACCGCCATCCGGCCCGGGCACGAAGGGCGGGCCCCAGCCGCGGGTGTCGTCGCCCTCACCCGGCCGCTCGACCTTGATCACCTCGGCGCCGAGATCGGCCAGCAGCTGGGTCGCGGTGGGGCCGGCCAGGATGCGCGACAGGTCGAGCACGCGCAGGCCGTCGAGGCTGCCGGCGGCCATCATGCCGGCACTGCCGCGGCCCTGGGCGCCGCCGATTTGAACCAGGAGACGGCATAGGCCACCGCGATCAGCACGCCGAAGCCGGCGAGGTTGGCGGCGGCGGTGGTGAATGGGTCGCGGCCGGTGTGATCCAGCGCCATGCCCAGCACCTGCGCCGTGACCATGCCGGTGACGAACACCGCCAGCGTCTGCTGCCCGACCTTGGAGATCACGGTGACCGCCCGCCCCTTCAGTCGCCGCCCGGCCGGCCCGACCAGCTGGACCGCGACATAGGCCAGCGCCAGGAAATGGGCCAGGCGAAGCACCCCGAAATGGGTCTTGTCGGTCAGCGGCATCAGGGTCTGCGCCCAGCCGCCGAAGAAGGGCGAGGCCTCGATGATGCGGTACCAGGCGAAGGGCACCGTCGCCAGGATGAAGACCACGGCGACCGCCATGAGGATGCGGCTGAAGCCCGGCGCCGGCAGGGTGCCGCGCATCAGGAAGAAGCCGAGATAGAACAGCAGCTGCCAGCCGAACGGGTCGAAGAACCAGCTGCGGTCCGACCAGGGCTCGGCCGGCAGGTCCAGCAGATGCGCCTGGGTCAGGCCCCAGATCGCCGCCATCAGCACGAAGGGCAGCGCCCGGTGCAGCCGTTCGGCCAGGATCATTGCCGGCATCAGCGCCAGGATCACCAGGTACATCGGCAGGATGTCGAAGTAGTTCGGCACATAGGCCAGGGCCATGAACCGCGGCAGCAGGGCGGCGGGATCGGCGAAGAAATGCGGCAGGTTCAGCTCGACGATGTAGCTCTCGCCGCCCGGCCGCATGCCGGCCGCCGCCACCAGCGCGGCGATGACGACGAAGACCGCGACATGGATCCAGTAGATCTGCCACACCCGGCGCGCGACCCGGCCGGTGCCGCGGGCGAAGCCCTCGCGGTCGAACACCCGGCCGAAGGCGATGGCCGAGGCCATGCCGGACAGGAACACGAACATCTCGGTGGCGTCGGAGAAGCCGAACCGCGCCGGGATCCACAGGATCCACTGGTTGTCGGGGATGTGTGCCACCAGGATGATCAGCATCCCGATGCCACGAAAGACGTCGAGCCGAGGGTCGCGCCACGGCTTGCCCTGTGGCGCGCTGGCCTGGGGGGCGCTGGACAGTCCCGCCGGCGGCAGCCGCAGCTCAGAAGGCTTGGTGATAAGCATCGGCATCGAACCTGCAGGCGATCAGGGTGAAGCGGTCGCGGCCGCGGGCGGCGGCGAGTTCGGCGCGCAGATCGGCCACGTTGCCAACGGTGCGGCCATGGCCGCCGAAGCCGATGGCGACGGTGGCGAAATCGGTCTGGCCGAGGGCGACGCCGTGGGGCGCCAGCCCGGCCGCATCCTGTTTCAGGGCGATCAGGGCCAGGCTGCGGTCCTGGAACAGCACGATGGTGACGGGCAGGCCGAGGTCGCGCAGCGTCGCCAGCTCGCCGATCCCCATCTCCAGCCCGCCATCGCCCATCACCGCGACGACGCGGCGGGCGGGGTCGGCGACCTGGGCGCCGATCGCCAGCGGCAGCGCCCCGGCCATGGTGCAGAACCCGGCGGATTGCAGCAGCGACAGCGGCCGGCGCGCCACCCATTTCTGGGACAAGAGGATGCGGTGGGCCCCGGCGTCGACGGTGACGAGGTCGCCATCCTCCACCGTCTGGTTCAGCGTCTCGACGATGGCGTGCGGCCCCCAGTCGGCCGGGGCGGCGAAGCGTTCCATCAGTTGCGCCCGTGCGACGGCCGGCTCACCTTCGGGCCAGGTCTTGCCAGGCACCACGACCTGGGCCAGGGCCGCCACGGCGGCGGCCGGATCGGCCAGCAGGCGCAGCCCGGCCTGGTGCATGGCATGGTCGGCCGGGGCGGCGGTGACCTCGATGATCCGCTCGGGATCCGAGACGGGGTCGAGCCAGCCGAGGCGCATCTCGATCGGGTCGTAGCCGACGAACAGCAGCAGGTCGGCCTGGCCGAACAGCCGCAGCAGCACGGCATCGGCCAGCGGCGACAGCCCGGCCCCGCCCAGCGCCAGGGCATGATCTTCCGGCACCAGGCCCTTGGCCTTGTAGGTGGTGACGACCGGCGCGCCCAGCGTTTCGGCCAGGCGCAGCAGCGCCGGGCCGGCGCCGCGCTGTGCCGCCTCCAGCCCCGCCAGGATCAGCGGCCGGCGGGCCTGCGACAGGCGCTGCGCCAGGGTCGCGATCGCCAGGTCCTGCGGCCCGATGCGCGGGCGCAGCACCGCCGGCGGGGCCACCACCTGCGGCGCAGGGTCGGGCATGGCGGCGACCGCCGGCGACAGGTCGAGATGCACCGGCCCCATCGGCTCGGCCAGCGCCAGGGCCAGGGCCCGGGCCATGGTCGGGCCGGCGCTTTCCGGCTCGACCTCGAAGCTGGCCTTGACCAGCGGCCGCAGCAGCGCCGCGTGGTCGATCACCTGGTGGGTGTAGCGGGCCCGGGTCGGCCGGTCGACGATGCCGGAGATCACCACCAGCGGCACATGCTCCTGCGCCGCGTCGGCGATGCCGTTGACCGCATTCGCCAGCCCCGGCCCGACAGTGACCACCAGCAGGCCGGGCGTGGCGGTCGTGACCGAGGCGCCGGCGGCCATGATCGCCGCCGCCGTCTCGTGCCGGGCCAGGTGGAAGCGGATGCCCGCCGCCTCCAGCCCGTCGATCAGGGTCACGACCTCGCCGCCCGGCATGCCGAAGGCGTGGCGGATGCCATGGGCGTGCAGGGTGGCGGCGATCGTGTCGGCAATCCGGGTCATCACATCTGGCTTTCAGCGGTCTGGGACTCGCGGAAGCGTACGACGAAGGCGACGACCAGTCCGAACAGGATGTGCCCGGCCAGCGAGGCCCAGGCCAGCGGGATGAAGTTGAGGAAGGCGGGCAGCCCGGCGATGAGATGCGCCATGATGTAGAGCGCGAAGATCCACAGCCCGATGCCGAAGCCGGTGCCGGTCAGCAGCAGCGGCAGCTTCGGCAGGATGGCGCGCTGCAGCGGCCGGGCGATGAACAGGTACCCGATCGGGTAGAACACGATGCCGGTGATGGCGTGGATCAGCTCGCCGGCCACCCAGCTCTGGAACCCGAAGACGGACTGGACCAGCGCCGCCGGTTGCAGCGGCCCGCCGACCAGGAACGGGGTGATGCCGCGGGCCCATACCTCCCAGGTGACGTCGGCGAGGATGCCGGCCAGCAGGATGGTCGGGACGAGCCGGCCGGTGATCGCCGGAAACAGCGACGGCGAGGAAGACGGGGTGGTCTGGGTCATGGTCATGATGGTCTCCGTTCAAAATCCGTATTCGACGGCCGTCAGCGCAAAGCGCGCAGGCGGGCGTTGGAGGGGGTGCGGCCATCGACGGCCTCGATCAGCCGGTCCTCGGCCTTCAGGCGGCGACGGGCGCCGCGGATCGCCTGGACGGCGCCGTGGTCGCCGCGCCGGACGGCGGCTTCGGCCAGGGCCAGCACGAACAGGTCGCGCTGGGCGTTGCTGCCGCCGAGCCGGGGCACCGACGCGGCGATGCGGTCGAGCGATCCGCGCTCGGCGCCCATGCCGGTGATGGCGCGGGCCAGGGGCAGGCCGACCTCGGCCGCCACCCGGGCCTGGTCGCCATTGCCCTGGGCGCGGACCTGCAGCGCCATCAGCAGCTCCGCCGCCGCCGGCCGGTCGCCGAGCGCGACCAGGGCGATCAGGGTGTGCAGCGAGGCGAACACCAGGCTGGTGTCGGCCCGGCGCTTGCGGGCGATCTCCGCCATCTCGGTCCAGCGGCCGCCGACATCGACGCCCAGCCGGTCCAGCCGCCACAGCAGCGACACCGCATTGGCCATGTCGCGGAAATCGTCGGTCGGCTGCGGCCGGACCTCTTCGTCATACAGGCGCAGCACATGCTCGTGGTCACCGCGCTCGAGATGCAGCAGCGCCAGGTGCCAGGCCATGTGGAAGCTGAAATTGTTGCAGCGGGACCAGCTGGCGCGGCTGCCCTCCAGCCAGGCAATGCCGGCTTCGGTGTCGCCACGCATCTCATGGACATGGGACACGGCATGGGCGCCCCAGGCGTCCTCCGGCTGCAGGCTGACCGCCAGCCGGCCATAGGCCTCGGCGGCCCCGTAGGCGCCGTGCTCCTCGACCGCGAAGGCGTGGCAGCCCAGCAGGAAGCCCGCGGCGGGCCGGTCGGCCGACCACCGCACCATCATCCGCTGCGACGCCGCCAGCATGCCCCTGGCGTCGCCCAGCATGAAGCGCAGCGCATGTGCGATCTTGAACGGCAGGAAGGTCGCCGGCCGGTCGGCGAAGCGGGCATCGAGACAGTCGGCGGCCTGGGTGAACTGGTCCTGGGCGGCGAGGCCGAGGGCCTCGACCAGCGCCCGCTCGTCGGCGGTGCCGCCATCCTTGGCCGCCAGCGCCGCCTGGGCCGCCGCCAGGGCGTCCCGCGCCGGCGCGGCCAGCTCCTCCCGCGCCAGGATCAGGTTGGCGAAGCCCTTCAGCGCCAGGGCCGGGACATGGTCCGGATCGGCGACCAGCGCCCGGCCGAGAGCGACGCCGGTCGACGGCCGGTGGGCGGCGAGGCCGTGCACCGCCTCCTCGAAGGCGGCGGTCGCGGCGGGGTTGGCGGCGCTGGTCGAGAGGTCGTAGGCGTCGATGGCCATTGCTGGATCCTTTCCTGCCCCTGCGGGCAAAGCTCGAGCGTTGCGTCGGCCAGCAGGCGACGCCGCGGTGATCCGGTTCGAATGAATGGATGGGTAGCGGAAACGTCAGCTTTCGGGGAGAAAGGCCTGAGCTTTCCCAGGGGTTGCGACGCTCGACCGCACCACCGTCGCGGTGTCCGTCCCGGCATGCTGCGCCGGGACCCGATCAATGGCCGTCGAAGGAAGCGGGAGCGAATGACGATCCATGGTGTCCGTTCCGCAGAAGACGCTGGCCGCGATGGCCTTGTGACGACTTCTTCGACAGCGTGGGGGCTGTTATTACAGGGCCGGGGAAAAAATTCTGGGATCGCCCAAATAAATATCGGGCCGCCAATCTGTAACGAATCCGGGACCGGAGCCGTATGGGGTGATGACGCGTGAATGATCCGTCGCGGGAGGAGCAGTGGGCGACATGGATGCGAGCCGCGATTGCGGGCGATGCCGGCGCCTATCGTCTGTTCCTGGAGGCCGTGACGCCTTATCTGCGCGCCCTGGCCCGACGGCGCGGCGACCGCTTCGGCGCGGCGAGCAGCGACGCCGAGGACATCGTCCAGGAAGTGCTGCTGGCCATCCATCTCAAGCGGGCCAGCTGGGACGTCACGCGGCCGATCGGCCCGTGGATCTCGACCATCGTGCGCAACAAGCTGATCGACGCGCTGCGCCGGCGCGGCCGGCAGGTCAACGTGCCGATCGAGGACGTGATCGACACGCTGGAGGCGGAAGAGCCGCCGGACAGCCTGGAGCAGCGCGACGTCGCGCGGCTGCTGGCGCAGCTGAAGGACCCGCAGCGCGACATCGTGCAGTCGATCTCGGTGGAGGGCAGCAGCGTGCGTGACACCGCCACCCGCCTGAAGATGACCGAAGGCGCCGTGCGCGTGGCCCTGCACCGCGCCCTGAAGGCGCTGGCCGTTTTGTATCGGAGTGGACCCGGGTGAAGACCGACGACCTCATCAGCGCCCTGGCGCAGGACGCGCCCGTCCGCTGGCGGCTGGGCAAGGCTGTCGCGGCTGCGATGGCCGGCGGCGCCGCCGTGGCCGGGGCCATCTTCTTCGTCGGCATCGGCGTGCGGCCGGATGTGATGCAGGCGATGGACACCGTCCGCTACCTCTTCAAGTTCGTGGTCACCCTGACCCTGGCTGTCACCGCCACCGGGCTGATCCTGCACCTGGCGCGGCCGGGCGTGCCGCTGGGCGCCTGGCGCTGGGCCCTGATCGCCGCCCCCGCTCTGCTGGTCGCCGCCGTGGTGGCCGAGATGATCGTGATGCCGACCTCGACCTGGGGCGCGCGCTGGATCGGCACCAACGCCCGGTGGTGCATGTCCCTGATCCCGCTGATGGCGCTGGGCCCCCTCACCCTGCTGCTGCTCGCCCTGCGCCTGGGCGCGCCGCGACGGCCGGGCGCCGCCGGCGCGATCGCCGGGCTGGTGGCCGCCGGCATCGCCGCGACCTTCTATGCCGCGCATTGCCCGGACGACAGCCCGCTGTTCGTCGCCACCTGGTACACGCTGGCGACCGGGATCGTGGTCCTGATCGGATACTTCGCCGGCAAGCGCGTCCTGCGCTGGTGACCCCGGCCCGCTGGGCTATCTGCATCGCCTGACATCGCTCTGATCGACACATCCGACCGGATGGCTCTTTCGCGCAAGCGCTTGCGCAAGCGCTTGCGGTCATGCATCCTCGGGCAAAAGAAGCGATGGCAGGGAGCCCCGAGTGCGATGAACCAGGTCACCGCCATGCCGTCCGACGGCCTCGTCGGCGCGCGGAAGTGCTTCGGCCTGGCCGGCGCATCGAAGTCCTTCGGCGGCACCGTGGCGCTGCACGACGTCTCCTTTTCCCTGTGGCCCGGCGAGGTCGTGGCGCTGCTCGGCGAGAACGGCGCCGGCAAGAGCACCTGCGTGAAATTGCTGGCCGGGGTGTACCGGCCCGATGCCGGCCATGTCGTGGTCGATGGCCGCCCCGCCGCCTTCGCCTCCCCGGTCGATGCCCGCCACGCCGGCATCGCCGTGATGCACCAGCACCCCGGCCTGTTCCCCGATCTCAGCGTCGCCGAGAACGTGTTCATGGGGCACACGCCGCGCACGGCGCTGGGCGCGGTCGACCACGCCGCGGTGCGCGGCCGGGCGCGGCAGCTGCTTGACATGATCGGCCTGGACTGCAGCCCGGACCTGCCGCTCGGCCGCCTGCGCACTTCGGAGCAGCAGCTGGTCGAGATCGCCCGCGCCCTGTCGCTGGGGTCGCGCGTGCTGATCATGGACGAGCCGACGGCGGCGCTGTCGCAGCGCGAGGTCCGCCGGCTGTTCGAGGTGGTGGCCCGGCTGAAGCAGCAGGGCGTCGCCATGCTGTTCGTCGGCCACCGCATGGACGAGATCTACGAGATCGCCGACCGCATCACGATCCTGCGCGACGGCCGCTTCGTCGGCACCGAGCGGACGGCAGACCTGCCGCGCGACCGTGCCGTGCAGATGATGGTCGGCCGGTCGCTGACCATGATGTATCCGGAGCTGCCGGCGGCGGCAGGCCAGCCGCTGCTGACGGTCGACGGGCTGTCGCGCGACGGGGTGTTCGAGGATATCGGCTTCGCGGTCCGCCCCGGCGAGATCCTGGGCCTGGGCGGGCTGGTCGGCAGCGGCCGCACCGAGATCGCCCGCGTGCTGTTCGGGATCGATGCGCCGGACCGCGGCACGGTCATGCTGGCCGGCACCCCGGTCGCCTTCGCCTCGCCGCGCGACGCCATGGCGGCCGGCATCGCCTATGTCTCCGAGGACCGCATCGGCCAGAGCCTGGTGATGGATTTTGACATCCTGACCAATGCCTCGCTGACGGTGATCGACCAGACGACCAGGCTGGGCCTGATCGCCCCGGCGCAGGAGCGGGCGCTGGTCACGCCTTATGTCGAACAGCTCAAGCTGCGCTATCGCAGCCTGGACCAGCCGGTGAAGACCCTGTCCGGTGGCAACCAGCAGAAGATCGTGCTGTCGAAATGGCTGGCGACGCATCCGCGCCTGCTGATCCTGGACGAACCGACCCAGGGCATCGACGTCCAGACCAAGGCCGAGGTGCACGCCATGATCGCCGAGCTGGCGCGCCAGGGCATGGCGATCATCCTGATCTCGTCCGAGCTGCCGGAGCTGCTGGGCATGTGCCACCGCGTGGTGGTGCTGCGCGAGGGCCGCGTCGCCGGGGAATTCGCCGCTGCCGAGGCGACGCAGGAGCGGGTGATGCAGGCCGCGACCGGCGCGCTGGCGGCGCCCCCGCCCCGCCCGGACACGCCGATCGCCGCCCCGACCTCGTCCAGCCCCTCGCCCCGCCGCTCCCTCGCCGGCTTCGCCAAACGGCGGGAGCTGGGCCTGGTGGCCGCGATCGCCGCCATCCTGCTGCCGATCGCGGTGATCAACCCGCGGGTGCTGAGCCTGGAGAACCTGACCGCCATCTCGATGGATGCGGCGCTGCTGATCATCGTCGCGGTGGCGCAGATGCTGATCATCGTCACCCGCAACATCGACCTGTCGATCGCCTCGGTGATCGGCCTGTCCGCCTATGCCGCCGCCAGCGTGGTGCAGGCGCATCCCGAGCTGGGGATCGCCGCCGGCCTGGGCGTGGCCTGCGCCACCGGCATCGCCTGCGGCCTGGTCAACGGCCTGGTGATCACCCGCGGCGGCGTGCCGTCGATCGTGGTGACGCTGGGCACGCTGGCGGTGTTCCGCGGGCTCAACAGCATCGTCGCCGGCGGCAAGCAGATCAGCGCCGACCAGGTGCCCCAGGCGTGGCTGGACATGACCAGCGCCAGGCTGCTGGGGGTACCCGGCGTCGTCATCATCGCCGTGACCATCCTGCTGGTCGCCGGCCTGGCGCTGCGCCATCTGCCGGCCGGGCGTGAGCTCTACGCCATCGGGTCCAACCCCGACGGCGCGACGCTGATCGGCATCAGGACCCATCGCCGCGTGCTGACCAGCTTTGCCGTCGCCGGGCTGCTGGCCGGGCTGGACGGCGCCCTGTGGGCCTCGCGCTACGCCACCGTCGATGCCCGCGTCGCCATGGGCTACGAGCTGACGGTGATCGCCGCCGTGGTGGTCGGCGGCGTCGCCATCCGCGGCGGGGCCGGCACCATCCTGGGCACGGTGCTGGGCGCCCTGCTGCTGCTGGTGATCAACAACGGCCTGACCCTGGTGCGGGTCGACCCGCTGTGGCTTCAGGGCATCTACGGGCTGGTGATCCTGGCCGCGGTGGCGATCGACGCCACCATCGCCCGCCGCGGCCTGAAGGGAGCGGTGTGATGCGCGACCGGCTTCGCCGCCTTGCCAGCTGGGAGACCTTCCTGGCGGTGCTGACCCTGGCGGTCATCCTCTACGCCGTGCTGGCGGTGCCGAACTTCGCCACCCGATTCAACCTGTCCCAGGCGGCGGCCGGCGTGTCGGAAAAGGCGCTGATCGTGTTGCCGATGGTGCTGCTGATCATCGCCCGTGAGATCGACCTGTCGGTCGCCAGCATCCTGGCGCTCAGCAGCGTCATCCTCGGCGTCATGGTCCAGGCCGGGGTGCCGATGCCCGCCGCCATCCCGCTGGTGCTGCTGGCCGGCGCGGCGCTGGGCGCCTTCAACGGCGTGCTGGTCGTCCGCTTCGGACTGCCGTCGCTGGTGGTGACGCTGGGCACCTTGGCGATGTTCCGGGGCATCGGCTACATCATCCTCGGCTCCGCCTCGGTCAACACCTTCCCGGACTCCTTCACCGATTTCGGCATCGACTCCGTCCTCGGCACGCCGATCCCCTGGACCATCGTGCCGTTCCTGGTGCTGGCCCCGATCTTCGCGGTGGTGCTGCAGCACACTCCGGCCGGGCGGCGGATCTATGTGCTGGGCGGCAACCCCGCCACCGCGCTTTATTCCGGCATCCGGGTGGCGCGGCTGCGGCTGGGGCTGTTCGTGCTGTCCGGCCTGGTCTCGTCGCTGGCCGGCATCGTGTTCACCGCCCGCCTCGCCAACGCCCGCGCCAACAACGCGGTCGGGTTCGAGCTCGACATCATCACCGTGGCCCTGCTGGGCGGGGTCAGCGTGTTCGGCGGCCGCGGCAAGCTGACCGGCGTGCTGTGGGCGCTGGTGCTGATCGCGGTGATCCGCAACGCGCTGGGCCTGAGCCAGATCGGCGGCGACGCCCAGGGCACCATCGTCGGCCTGCTGCTGATCGGCGCGCTGCTGCTCAGCAACGCGTCGAAACACCTGTTCGAACGGCTTCGCCCGCGCTCGACCCGAGAGATCGCTCGATAATGCTACTGGTACGGCCGTCTGATGGCAGTTTCTGCGCTTCCGGTGCTCACGGACGTAGATGTCCGCTGCGCTCCGGTTCTCGAAACCACCACCAGCCGACTCATACCAGCGCATTCTCAAGCGATCTCTGACGCGGGCCCCATGATCGGCGCCATGCGAAGCGCCGGGACGACCCACAACAAGCAACCCAAGGAGGCACCATCCCATGACGTCGCGTATCACCCGCCTGGCCCTGGCCGCAGCACTGCTCGGCAGCCTGGCCCCCGCCGCCGCCCTGGCGCAGGACTGCGCCACCAGCCCGGTCACCGTCGGCTTCCTGCCGAAGCTGGACACCGATCCCTATTTCCAGGTCGCCAAGACCGGCGCGGACGAGGCGCAGAAGGAGATTGGCGGCACCGTTATCCAGCAGGCCCCGTCGCAGGCCACGGCCGAGGCGCAGATCGAGTTCATCAACAACCTGGTGTCGCAGCAGGTGAAGGTGATCGCCATCTCCGGCAACGACGCCAACGCCGTGGCCCCGGCGCTGAAGCGGGCGATGGCCCAGGGCATCCGCGTGGTGTCCTATGATTCCGACGTCGCGCCGGCCGCCCGCACCCTGTTCCTGAACCAGGCCAGGGGCGACAGCCTGGCCGAGATGATGCTGGAGAGCATGGCCCAGATGATCGGCGGCGAGGGCGAGTTCGCCATCCTGTCCTCGACCCCGACCGCGACCAACCAGAACGCCTGGATCGACTTCATGAAGGCCCGGCTGGCCGGCGATCCGAAATTCGCCAAGATGAAGCTGGTCCAGGTCGCCTATGGCGAGGAGAGCGAGCAGGTCAACCAGCAGCAGGCGCTGGCCCTGGCGCAGGCCTTCCCCAACCTGAAGGGCATCATCGTCCCGGCCGGCATCGGCCTGCCGGCGGCGGCGCGGGCGCTGGAACAGGCGGGGATGACCGGCAAGATCAAGCTGACCGGGCTGGCCCCGGCCTCGCTGATCCGCAAGTACATCGAGAGCGGCGCCGCCCAGGACATCTGGTGGAACGTCAAGGACCTCGGCTACCTCACCTACTACGCCGCCCAGGCGCTGGCGCAGTGCAAGCTGGACGGCAAGCCGGGCAGCAGCTTCACCGCCGGCCGGCTGGGCGAGTACAAGGTCGGCGACGGCGGCGAGGTGGTGCTCGGGCCGGCCGAGATCGTCACCCCGGCGAATGTCGGCGAATTCGCCTTCTGACCACGGCGGGAGGGCCGGACTCGCGCCCAGCCCTCCCGCCCCACAGATCCAACCCACAGAAAGCGCCGATGGCCCGCAGCCCATCCCGGACCGCCCCCGCCTCGACCATGGCCGATGTCGCGCGCCAGGCCGGCGTGTCGGTGTCGACCGTCTCGCATGTGCTGAACGGCACCCGCAAGGTCAGCCCGGAGGCGGTGCGGGCGGTCGAGGACGCGGTGGCCCGGACCGCCTACATCCCGAACACCCTGGCCCGGTCGCTGGCCGGGGCGACCACGGAATCGATCGGCATCGCCCTGTCGGCCATCACCAACCATTATTTCAGCGAGGTGGTCGGCGGCATCGAGGTCGAGGCCAAGCGCCACGGCCTGATGATCTTCCTGTCCGACACCCATGACGATCCGGCGCAGGAGTTGCAGACCGTGCGCGCCCTGCACCAGCGCCGGGTCGACGGCATCATCCTGGCGGCCTCGGCCGACCCGGACCGCGCGGCACTGCGCTATCTCCGCACCCATGGCATCCCGACGGTGCTGATCGACCGGCTGGTCGCGCCCGATTTCGACCAGGTCGGGGTCGAGAACCGCAGATCGACGATCGAGCTGGTGGCGCATCTGGCGACCCACGGCCACCGCCGCATCGCGCTGGTGTCCGGCCAGCCCGGCCTGTCGACCACGCAGGAGAGGCTGGCCGGGTACAAGGCGGGGCTGAAGCAGGCGGGCCTGGCCTTCGACCCGGCGCTGGTCGTCATCGGCCATTCGGCGCTGGAGCCGGCGCGGCAGGCGGTGCACGGGCTGCTGGCGCGGGATCCTCGGCCGGACGCGATCGTCACCGGCAACAACCTGATGACGATCGGCGCCATGCACGCCCTGCGCGAGGCATCCTTGCGCGTGCCCGGTGACATGGCCCTGGCCGGGTTCGACGATTTCGACTGGGCCACCGCCTTCACCCCGCGGCTGACCGTGGTGGCGCAGCCTTGCGCGGAACTCGGCGAGACCGCGGTCCGGCTGCTGATGCGCCGCCTGAAGGACCCCGCCGCCAAGCCGAAAACCCTGCGCCTGACGCCGACGCTGCGCGTGCGCGATTCGTGCGGGTGCGGTCCCTGGGAGGGCCGTAGGAGCGTGACCGGTCGTGGGGGATTTCCCTGACCGCAGATCGCGCCCTTGACCCCGCCGAACCATTATGATCCTAATTGTATGATAATAATAACAATGCGCCCCAACGGGGCATTTCAATGGTCGAAAAGACCGGGAGGATACCCAATGAAGCGTTTCGTTCTGGCGGGCCTGGCGGCCGCCGTCGCGGCGGCTTTCGCCATCGGTCCGGCGCCGGCCCAGGCGGCCGACAAGACCATCGCCTTCGTCGTCAACGGCTCGTCCTCTTTCTGGACCATCGCCAACAAGGGCACCGACAAGGCGGTGTCCGAGCTGAAGGGCTACAGTGTCGAGTTCAAGATCCCCGGCCAATCCAGCGCCGCGGAGCAGCGCCAGATCGTCGAGGACATGTTGGCCCGCGGCGTCGCCGGCATCGGCATCAGCCCGGTCGATCCGGACAATTCCACCGCGCTGCTGAACAAGGCCGCCGGCCAGGTGCCGCTGTTCACCTTCGACAGCGACGCGCCGAAGAGCGACCGGCTCCTGTACATCGGCACCGACAACGTCGCCGCCGGCGTGCAGGCGGGCGAGCTGATCAAGAAGACCCTGCCGGACGGCGGCAAGATCATGCTGTTCGTCGGCACGCTGGGCAACGCCAACGCCCGCGAGCGAGTCGAGGGCATCAAGAAAGCGATCGCCGGCACCAAGATCGAGATCGTCGACATCCGCACCGACGACATCGACTTCGCCAAGGCCAAGCGCAATGTCGAGGACACGCTGACCAAGTACGACGACCTGGCGATGCTGGTCGGCCTCTACTCCTACAACACGCCGATCATCTACGACGCCATGAAGGCGGCCGGGAAGCTGGGCAAGATCAAGGTCGTCGGCTTCGACGAGGACCCGGTCACCCTGCGCGGCGTGCAGGAGGGCGTGATCGAGGGCACCGTGGTGCAGCAACCCTTCGAGTTCGGCTACCAGACGGTGAAGCTGCTGGCCCAGTACATCGAGGGCGACAAGTCCTTCATCCCGGCGGACCATCTGAAGATCATCCCCACCCGGCTGATCGACAGCAGCAACGTCGCCGATTTCCAGAAGACGATGAAGGAACTGCTGAAGAAGTGAGGCAGGGCGCGGCGGAGGCCCCGGCCTCCGCCGCCACCGTCGCCCCGAGGGAGCAGCAGATGACCGATGCCGTCCTGGCCATGGAGGGAATCTCCAAGACCTATCCCGGCGTGCAGGCGCTGAGGGATGTCAGCCTGTCCGTCGGCCGCGGCGAGGTGGTCGGGCTGATCGGCGAGAACGGGGCCGGCAAGTCGACGCTGATGAAGATCCTGGGCGGGGTCGAGGCCCCGACCACCGGCACCGTCACCGTCGGCGGCACGCCGCGTGCGGCGCTGACGGTGCAGGAGGCGATCGCCGCCGGCATCGCCTTCGTGCACCAGGAGCTGAACCTCTTCGACAATCTCGACGTCGCCGCCAACGTCTTCATCGGGCGCGAGCCGCGGCGCTTCGGCCCGCTGAAGCTGATCGACACCGCCCGGCTGCACGCCGACACGCAAAGGCTGCTCGACCGGCTGAGCGTCGATTTCGGGCCGGCCACGCCGCTGGCCGAGCTGTCGATCGCCCAGCGCCAGATGGTGGAGATCGCCAAGGCGCTGTCGCTCGATGCCCGCATCATCATCATGGACGAGCCGACCTCGAGCCTGACCCTGACCGAGACGCAGACCCTGCTGCGCGTGATCGGCGAGCTGAGGGCGGCCGGCGTCGCCATCATCTTCATCACCCACCGCCTGGGCGAGATCGAGGCCTGTGCCGACCGCGTGGTCTGCCTGCGCGACGGCCAGCTGGTCGGGGCGCTCGACCGCGACGAGATCCACCATGACCGCATGGTGCGGATGATGGTCGGGCGCGACCTGCGGGCGCTCTACATCCCGCCCGCGGTCGCGGCCCAGCCCGACGCGGTCGAGATCCGCGGCGTCCGCACCGCCACCTATCCCGACCACGAGGTGACGCTGTCGGTCGGGCGCGGCGAGATCCTGGGCTTCGCCGGCTTGGTCGGCTCCGGCCGCACCGAGCTGGCGCGGGCGATCTTCGGCATCGACCGGATGCTGGCCGGCGAGGTCCGGCTCGACGGCAAGGCGCTGGCGCTCGGCACGCCCCGCACCGCCATCGCCCAGGGCGTGTTCCTGGTGCCGGAGGATCGCAAGCGCAGCGGCCTGGTGCTCGAGATGAGCATCGCCCAGAACGTGACCCTGCCCAACCTCGACCGCCATGCCCGGCGCGGGCTGATCAGCCGCGGCGCCGAGCTGCGCGAAGCCGAGACCCAGCGGGAGAAGCTGCGCATCCGCACCCCGTCGGTCATGACCAACGCGCTGAAGCTGTCCGGCGGCAACCAGCAGAAGATCGTGCTGGCGAAATGGCTGGCGATGCAGCCGCGCTTCCTGATCTTCGACGAGCCGACCCGTGGCATCGACGTCGGCGCCAAATCCGAGATCTACCAGCTGATGCGCAATCTGGCCGACCGCGGCGTGCCGATCCTGATGATCTCCAGCGACATGGAGGAGGTGATCGGCGTCAGCGACCGCATCGCGGTGATGCATGAGGGCCGGATCAGCGGCACACTGCGCCGGGACCAGTTCAGCGAGCCGAACGTGATGCAGCTGGCCGTCGGCCGGCCGCTGGCGGCGTGAAGGGGCTTTCCCTTGTTGTCATGCCCGGGCTTGACCCGGGCATCCAGAGGTTGTCGACATCTTCTGGATTGCCGGGTCGAGCCCGGCAATGACAGGGAATAAAACGGATAGAGACGCGAACCGGGAGGACGTCGGGTAAATGAGGAAGGAACTGGGGCTCGCGATCCTGATCCTGGTGATCGGCTGCATCGTGGCGCTGCTGCAGCCGCGCTTCATCTCGACGGTGAATCTCGTGAACATGGCCAATCTGGTCGGCCTCTACGGCCTGTTCTCGATCGGCCAGGGCCTGGTGATCATCACCGGGGGGATCGAGCTGTCGGTCGGGTCGGCGTTCGCGCTGATCGGCGTCGTCTTCGTCGACATGGTGGTGAACTGGGGCTGGTCCTGGCCGCTGGCCCTGGCCGCCGCCATCGCCATGGGCGGCGTGTTCGGCGCCATCCATGGCTTCCTGGTCGCCCGGGTCGGGATCCAGCCCTTCGTCGTCACCCTGTGCGCCCTGCTGATCTACCGCGGCGCCGCGCGCTACTACACCGACGACGCCACCGTCGGCTTCGGCTATGGCGGCGATTTCGACACGCTGGCGGATTTCGCCACCGGCCGCAGCTTCGGCATCCCCAACAGCTTCCTGGCGCTGGTGGTGGTGGCGCTGGTGATGTGGGTGGTGCTGCACCGATCGGTGTTCGGCCGCTATCTGTTCGCGGTCGGCAAGAACGAGGAGGCGGCGCGCTATTCCGGCATCAGCACCCGCACCGTCATCGCCTCGGCCTATGTCATCTGTGGGCTTCTGGCCGGCCTGGCCGCCGTCTTCCTCGCGTTCTACACGAACTCGATCCAGCCCTCCGCGCACGGCAACTTTTACGAGCTCTACGCCATCGCCGCGGCGGTGCTGGGCGGCTGCTCGCTGCGCGGCGGCGAGGGCTCGATCCTCGGCATCATCCTCGGCACCGTGCTGCTGCAGGTGCTGCAGAACCTGGTCAACCTGCTGGGCATCCCCTCCTCGCTGAACTTCGCGGTGATGGGCACGGTGATCCTGATCGGCGTGCTGGCCGACCAGCACCTGCAGCGGATGCGCACGGCGCGCCTGGCCCGGGCGGTGCCGGTCGCCGCCGGGCCGACGGCGGCGGTCGCCGGATCGTCATCGAAACCGTGATAGCCTGACGGGAAGGCGGCGACCGCCGCCGCACAGGGAGACAGGCCATGCCCGACCACGGAACCTTCTGCTGGAACGAGCTGAACACGCGCGATCCCGCTGCCGCCCGCGACTTCTACGCCCAGACCCTGGGCTGGAGCTTCGAGACCATGCCGATGGCCGGCGGTGGCGAATACCTGGTCGCCAGCATCGGCGGCCGAATGGTGGGCGGCGTGTTCGACCTGCGGGGCCTGCCGGGCATGGACGCCGTGCCGCCGCACTGGTTCGCCTACATCGAGGTCGACGACGTCGACGCCCGAGTCGCGGCGGCGCAGCAGGCCGGCGCCACCCTGATGCGCGACATCTTCGACGTGCCCGGCGTCGGCCGCATCGCCATCGTCCGCGACCCGACCGGCGCCGTCGTCGGCTGGATGACCTCGGCGGCGCCGGCCGGCTGACCAGCCGCTTCTAGGCTTCGAGACCCCGCAGGAAGGCGATCAGCGCCGCATTGACCTCCGGCACCCGCTCCTGCTGGGTCCAGTGGCCGCAGCCGGGCAGCATGACCGTGCGCGTCAGCCGCGGCACCGACTGCGACAGGTTGGCGATGATCTGGTCCATGCCGGGGAAGTGCACGACCAGATCCTGGTCGCCGGCGACGTACAGCGCGGGACAGGCAATCTGCGCCCCGGCGAAGGGCGCCAGCAGCTCCCAGTTGCGGTCGATGTTGCGGTACCAGTTCAGCGGCCCGCGGAAGCCGTTGCGCTGGAATTCCGCCGTGTAGAAGGCGATGTCGTCCTCGCCGAGCCAGGGCGGCCGGCCGGGCTGCGCGGGCGCGCTGCCGATCATGCCGCGGTCGAGCGGCACCATGCCCACCTCTCCCCCCTGGGCGTTGCGTTGGAACTGGATGCCGAACAGGGTCAGCAGGCTGCGCCGGACATCCCGCCCGAGATCCGCCTCGGCGACGCCGGGGTCCTGGAAGTAGAGCTGGTAGAACACCGCGTCGTCGCGCCGTGGCATCCGGGCGGTCGGCGGCCCGCCCCCGGCCAGGCGCGGCCGGAACGGCACGCTGAGCCCGGCCACGCCGCGGAAGCGGTCGGGGCGCAGCAGCGCCGCGTGCCACGCCACCGGCGCCCCCCAGTCATGGCCGACGATGGCGGCGCGCTCCAGCCCCAGGGCATCGAGCAGCCCGACCATGTCGCCCACCAGGTGAAACATCGAATACCGGTCGATCTCCGGCGGCGCGTCGGTTTGCCCATAGCCGCGCATGTCCGGCGCGATCGCCCGGAACCCGGCCTCGGCCAGCGCCCGCAGCTGATGGCGCCAGGAGTACCAGGATTCGGGAAAGCCGTGGCACAGCAGCACGGCCGGGCCCTCCCCCTGCTCCGCGACATGCATGCTGATGCCGTTGGTCTCGATCATGCGGTGCTGCACAGCCGTCATCCCGCTCTCCTGTCCCATGTCCGTATCGCTCGTCATGCCGCCGCCATCTCGGCCATCACCCGGCGCATCACATCCGGGTCCTGGTAGGCGCTGCGGGGCTTCAGCAGATGCTGCACCTCGACCGCCAGCTTGTGGATCGCCGGGTCGCGCGCGGCCAGGCGGTTCAGCGCGGCGCCGAACCTGACCGAATTGGCGAAGTCCGCGGGCCGCTCGCCGCGGGTGTGAGGATAGATGTAGTCGTTGATGGCCGACATCACCCAGGGGCCCTCGATCAGGCCGCCGACCTCGCACAGGAAACTCTGCTGCAGCTCGGCCAGCGGGTCCGGCGACAGCGCCGCCGCCGGCAGCAGGTCGCCCAGCAGGCAGGCCTCCTGCGCCGCCAGCGTCATGCCCTGGCCGTAGATCGGGTTGAACCGGCAGAACGCGTCGCCGACTGGCAGGATGCCGCGCGGCACGGTCTCGAGCCGCTCGAAATGATGCCACACGCTTTCCTGGAAGACGTGGCGCCGGACCTCGCCCAGCGGCTGCAGGGCCTTGACCGCGTTGTAGATCGTCGGGGTCCGCAGCCCCTGCAGGTACTCCAGCACCCCGGCCCAGTCGGCGGGGGGCAGGCCGCCATCCTGGTCGCCCGTGCTCAGCATCCAGCGGTTGCCCTCCAGCGGCATCAGCATGCCGCGGCGGCTGTTCTCCTGCGGGTTGGAGAAGGTCATCACCAGCTTCCAGTCGTCCGGCGCATCGTCGGGGATCTGGAAGACGGTGGTGGCGTAGAACCGGCCGACGCCGACCGTGGAGGTCTCGGGCAGCGGCAGGCGGACCGACCGCAGCAGCGCCAGGGTCAGGGCCCCACTGGCCGACGCATCCACCACCAGATCCGCCGGCAGGGTTTCCTGCGCGCCCTCCGCCGTCACGCAGCGCACCGCCGTCACCGCCGTGCCGTCATCCGAGGTCACCAGCTCGGTGGCGCGGCAGCCGGGCCGCAGCACGATGTTGGGCCGCTGCTCGGCATACCGCCGGACCAGGAACTCGATCAGCGGCCGCGACATGGTGTAGGCGGTCCAGCCGAGATCGCGCTGGGGGAACGGGTCGTAGCCCACCTGTTCGACCCGCATGTCGCCCGCCACCCGGATCGGCACGCCGCCGGCCGCCACGAGATCCTGCTCGAACCCGGGGAAGAGCTCGGTCAGAGCGCCCTGGCCGCCGGCCAGCAGGGCGTGGAGATGCTTGTCCTGCGGCGTGCCCACCCGATGCCCGATGCCGGCGGGAAGCCTGTCCCGCTCCAACAGGGTGACCCGCTCGAAATGGTTCGCGAGCGCATGCCCGACCGTCAAGCCGCTCATTCCGGCTCCGACGACGACGGCGTGCCTGCCGATCTGCCTTGTCATCCACCCGATCTCCATCTGCCCGGGCGACCGGACGGTGACGCGCGATGGACTCGCCGGCACCGAGGCGGGCTGGAGAGCACCCGCAATCGCCGCAAAGCAATGAACTCTATGAGATTGGATATCGTCCGGCCAACTGCCGGATGATGTCGCCAGCGGCCCAATCCGGCTACGGATGAAACACGGTGGGGCTTCGAGATTCCCTGCCGGAACCTTCGCCTGCGGGCTGCTGCCGCCGGGCGACGCGATCTGCCGCTTCAACCCGGTCTACGGCCAGGGGATGCGGAGATGGCGGCGGCGTGCCCTGGACACCGGATTGACGGCTGACCGCCTGCGCCATTAGGCTGTCGCCATGGTTTGTCACCGTCCCCTCGCGACGCGCCAACAACGCCGGCTTCACCCGGCGGTGGCTGTCGCATGGGCGGACGGGACCTGGTTCCGCCGGCGGTCTTCCTGACCGTCGGCTGACAAGCCCGAAGCCCCACACCCCGCCGTCCTGCCGGCGGGGTTTTTGATTCGGATCCTCGCCGGCGCCTTTTTCCGGAGAGCCTTGATGATCGATCCGACCCTGCTTCTGGCCTTCACCGCCGCCGTCACCCTGCTGATGCTGATCCCGGGACCGAACGTGGCCCTGATCGTCGCCAACAGCGTCGCCTGGGGGCCGCGCTACGGCCTGCTGACCGTGCTCGGCACCAGTTCCGCCATGGTGGTCCAGCTCGCCCTGGCCGCGCTCGGCATGGCCCAGCTGCTCGGTGCGCTCGGCGGCTGGTTCGAGCTGCTGCGCTGGATCGGCGTCGCCTATCTGCTGTGGCTGGGCGTGGCGCAGTGGCGGGCCCCGCCGGCCGACCTGACCCGGACGGCGCCGCAGCCGAAATCCGCCCGCCGGATCTATGGCCGCGCCCTGCTGGTGTCGCTGACCAACCCGAAGACGCTGCTGTTCACCGGCGCCTTCTTCTCCCAGTTCATCGACCCGGCCCGGCCGGCGGGGCCGCAGGTCGCCCTGCTGTCGGCGGTGTTCCTGATCCTGGCGCTCGCGGTCGACGGCACTTGGGCGGTGCTGGCTGGCCGCGCCCGTTTCCTGCTGGCCCGCCACGGGAGGCTGCGCAACCGGATCTCCGGCAGCCTGTTGATCGGCGCCGGCCTCGGCTTGGCCTTGGCCCGGGGCAAGTAGCGATTGTCGACCCGATGGAACCACTGGTCGCCGAAATTGTCTCCATTGGATCGGCCGTCGCCCAGGCGGCGGCTGATCCGGCTGGGCTTGGTGGAATCGAGGTATTTATCCCTGCCCGGGAAATCCACCGAAGGCCATCACCCGTGCCCTGCCGAATGGCCATGACCAGCGAGCATTTCGCCGCTCCGCCTGGGCTGGCCAAATACCGGGCGATCACGTATAAACGTCGTGTATAGCGCCCAATATTAGGGGAGAAGCCCAAATGGCCAAGTACAATAGCGTACTGTTAGCGGGGTTCTTCATTACAGCCCTGGCAGGTTGCAGCTCGCCTCAGGCGACGACCAACACGACACCGCAGGTGACCGAAGCAGCAACGCCGGCCAAAAACGACGTCGACCAGGTGAAAGTCAATCCGAAGGACTTCACCGCCTGGTTGAATGTGATGCCGGGCTCACCCCCGTCGCTGCATGTGGAGGGGACGACGGGGGCCGTGGTCGCCCCATCGGCCGGATGGACGGCCGAGTTGGTGGACGGCCCCCCGGGCAAAGCCGCAAGGACGAAGGTCCTGGAACTGCATGCGACGGCGCCCCAGGCCGGCGCATCCGTGGTGACGCCGATCGACGTCCCGCCCTATGTCGAAGACCCCGCGCCCGCCAACTACAGCCGGGTGACGATCTGGCACGGGAAAGAGCACTTCACCATCCGGGTCAATCGGGCCCAGTGATCCGACAGGATGAACGGCGGGCCTCGCGCCCGCCCTTCACCCGCGGTCCCGTCATGATCCGGCCTTCCGGGGTTCCGCGAAGGCTCAGTCCTCCGGCCCCTCCGGCTTCGTCTTGGCGTCGAAATCGAAGTAGCGGAAGGTCGACACCATGTGCGGCGACAGCGGCGCGGTGACGTCGATGGTGCCGCGGGTCGGGTGCGGCAGCACCAGCCGGCGCGCATGCAGGTGCAGTTGGCGCGGCAGCTCGGCGCCGGTGATCTCGGACCGGGCGCCGCCATACTTCCCGTCGCCCAGGATCGGCGTGTCCAGCGCAGCCATGTGCAGGCGCAGCTGATGGGTGCGGCCGGTGACCGGCCACATCGCCACGAAGGCGGCATGCTGGGCCGCGGCCTCGACCACGGCGAAGTCGGTGACGGCGCGCTGGCCCTCCTCGTCATCCTCCTCGACCACGCGGCCGACATTGCTGGGCGACCGTGCCAGCGGCAGGTCGATGCGGCCCTGGCGCGGCTGCGGCACGCCGACCGTCACCGCCCAGTACTCCTTGCGGGTGGCGCGCTCGCGGAAGGCCTCGGTCAGCCGCCGCGTCGCCTTGGCGGTGCGGCCGATCAGCAGCACGCCCGAGGTCTCCTGGTCCAGCCGGTGGACCAGCCGCGGCCGCTCCTTGGCGTCGAACTGCAGGTGGTCGAGCAGCCCATCGACATGCGCCTTGACCTTGCCGCCGCCCTGCACCGCCAGCCCGGCCGGCTTGTTCAGCGCAATGATGTCGTCATCCATGAACAGGATGGCGCGCTTCAGCTCCGCCGCCAGGCCTTGCGCCTTCTCCGGCTTCAGCGGCAGCGGCGCGCGCGGGGTCGGCGTCTCGGTCGCGGTGTCGTCCAAGGGCGGGATGCGGATGGTCTGCCCGGCCTC
Source organism: Inquilinus ginsengisoli (assembly GCF_031453975.1). NCBI lineage: Bacteria > Pseudomonadati > Pseudomonadota > Alphaproteobacteria > Rhodospirillales > Rhodospirillaceae > Inquilinus > Inquilinus ginsengisoli. Next base: position 285,438 of record NZ_JAVDPW010000001.1, on the reverse strand, counting down.
CAGCCGCTGCGCCGCTTTGGCGCGCTTGCCGTCGACCCGGATCTGGCCGGTGCGCAGCAGCTTCTCCAGCCTGCCATGGGTCAGCCCGGGAAAGCGCTGGCGGAACCAGCGGTCCAGGCGCAGCTCGCCCTCATCGGTGCCGACCGCCAGGCTCTGCACCCCGCTCACGACAGGTCTCCCGATCGCGGGGTGGCGCCGGCGTGCGGCTTGGGGGCAGGATGGCGGGCGCGGATCATCGGCAGGGACTCTAGGGGGTCTGGCATTCGGCTCATCCGCGTTGTTTAGCACGGGTGAAGGGGATCGTCGCGTGGGCGCATATCTCTGGGTCGCGGCCGGCAGCGCGCTGGGCGGCATGGCACGGTACTGGTGCTCCGTCGCCGCCGTCGAGCGCTACGGCGAGACCTTCCCCTGGGGCACGCTGGGCATCAACATCCTCGGCTCCTTCGTCATCGGCCTGTTCGGCGCGCTGACCGCGGCGGGCGGGCCGCTTCCGGCCGGGCCGGATGCGCGGCTGTTCGTCATGGTCGGGCTGTGCGGCGGCTACACCACCTTCTCCGCCTTCAGCCTGCAGACGCTGACGCTGATGCAGGCCGGCGACTGGCTGCGGGCGGGGCTGTATGTGCTGCTGTCGGTGCTACTGTGCCTGGTCGCGGTGTGGCTCGGCGTCGCCGCGATCCAGACGCTGAAAGCGGCCTGAGGGGGGCGGATTTCCCGCACTCCGTGCATAAAGGCGTATTATTATCGCGCAAAAGGGCTGTGAGTCGGCCCGGGGATGGCAGGGAGTTTGGGCGATGAGGCTGGCAATCGTTGCGGGAAGCGTGGTGTTCGGGCTGCTGGCGGGCTGCGCCCCCAAGGAGCTGCCGCCCGACCCGACGGCGGATGCCCTGCGCGAACATGGCGCCAAGCTGATCCCGGGCCCCGCGATCGCCGAGCGGCTGACCGACAAGACGCTGTACGGCACCATCGCCATCGACACCAACACCGCCAAGGCTGGCGACGCCTGGACCGAGTATTTCGGCGCGGACGGCCAGCTATGGTACCGCGACACCCGCACCACCTTCCATGGCTACTGGCACGTGCCGGACGACAAGGACGAGCTGTGCCTGACCTTCCGCGAGGGCGAGGACCGCTGCGCCCAGCTGTTCGATCTCGGCGACACCATCCGCTTCGTCTCGACGGCGCAGGGACCGTATCAGGGCCGCTCCACCTCCTATGCTGACAAGGTCACCGACGGTGATGCCGAGGGCTTTGTGCCCAAGCCGCCGGAACCGCGCCAGCGCAAGAAGCGGAAGTAGGACTCACCCGAGCGGCCACATCACCCCGAAGCTGAAGGGCGCCCACAGCGCAGTCGGCTGCCCGGCCGTTGCCAGCGCCCGCTCGGTCCAGACATTGCAGGTGCGCCAGGGCCGGTAATGGCCATGCGCCGCGTAGAAGGCCTCGTGGGTGCCGAGGCCTGGCGGCGCGGCCAGGATGCCCCGCCCGGCATCGTCCAGCACCGCCGTGTCGCGGATGAAGCCGGCCAGCGCCTTCCGCCCCTGCGCGTCGAGCGACAGGCGGGTACAGGACGGGTTGCCGGCGGGGTCCATGACATAGGCGACGTGCAGCGCGCTGGGGCCGCCGCCGAGCAGCGCCGCCATGGCGGTGGAGAAGCGGAGATCGGCCCAGCGTGGCGTCTCCTGATAGAAGGTCAGGTCGCCCCAGCCGAAGGCGACATGGAGGCCGGGCACCGAAAAGGTCGGCGCCGCGTCCGGGAACACTACAGCCCAGTCGACCTCCGCGTCGCGCACCGGCAGCACGATGTCGGTGTGGGCCAGGGTGGCGCAGACATAGGCGGGCGGGTCGCCCGGCGCGACGGCCTGCGCCCGGCCGCCGATCGGCACCAACGCCAGCACGACGGCGGTCAGCACATACAGCGCGGCCAGGCCGAGCACCGTCGCGGCCAGCGCCAGCGGTGCCGCGACCAGCAGGCGCAGCGCCCTCATCCCCGCACCCCGAAGATCCAGCCTTCGGTGCGGGCGGTCGCCGCCGTCAGCCCCGGCGGCGCCCAGCTTTCCGGCTCCCCGGCCGCTCCCCGCAGGCCCGCCGCGGCGATCAGAGCGTCGGTGGCATGGTCGGTCAGCGGATCGGCCGCGACCGCGGGGCCGCTGCCCAGCCGGGCCAGCGCGGCATCGAGATCGGCGCGGTCGCGGACCTTGGCGCTGGCCGTGCGCCCGGCGCGGCGCCAGGACAGGCGCGGGAAGATCTCGACCATCACGACCGGATGAGCCTCGACCAGCTCGAACGGCCAGACCGCCAGGCGCCCGTCGAGGCGGGCGCAGAGATGGTGCAGCACCCGCATGCCGGCCAGGGCCCCCGGCCCCACCGTCTTCGGCCCGAACTGCTTGAACGGGCTGTCCGGCGCGCCGAGCCCGTCGCGGCGGCAGGCCATCTCGGTCTCGCGATGCGGCTCGACCCAGCCGGCCGGCCGCGGGCCGCGATGCCAGAAATCGGCGGTGTAGTCGGCGTGCCGGGCGAAATCCGCGCCGAGGAAATCCGGCGCCCCGGCCGCGACCCGGTCGACCAGCGCCCACAGGTCGCGGGCGCCGCCACCTTGCGGCAGATAGCCGGCGGCGGTGACGAAGGGCAGCGAGAAGGCACAGTCGATCCCGACCAGCATGCGGTCGGTGCCCTCGGCCTCGGCCGCGATCCAGTCGGCGACGGCGGTGCGGGTCCAGCGCCGGCCGGACGGTGGCGGCAACAGCGCCGGTCCGGCCGCGCCGGCCCGGCATTCCGCCACCGCGACGCCGTCATAGACGCCGCGCGCGCCGGACCAGTCGATGGCGATGAAGCGGTCGAAGGGGGCCGGGAACCCTGCCGGGTTCATGCCGCCAGCGCGGCCGGGCGCCGCCGGTCGAGGCGGGCATAGAGTGCCCGGCGCGCCGGCACCTCGACCCAGCGGAACAGCAGCGCCGCCAGCAGCACCACCGCCAGCAGCGCCGCGGCCGAGACCGCGACCAGATAGGGCAGCGACTGCAGCCGGTCGCCGGACCGCAGCAGCACCTGCATCTCGACCTTCAACACCAGGGGATGGACCATGTAGATCGAGTAGGACCACAGGCCGAGGAGATGCAGCGGCCGCCAGGACAGGGCCCGGGCGACCGTTCCCCCGTCCAGCGCCAGGGACAGCACGATCCAGGCGAAGACCGGGATCAGCAGGATGTCCGGCGCCCCGAGATGCAGCAGCAGGACGGCGAGGATCAGGGCCGCGGCCGCGCCAGCCGCGCCGCCCAGCCGCCGCAGCGCCTGGTCGCGGGTCTCGACCAGCCGGGCGATCAGGATGCCGATCCCGAAGGACGGCAGGCAGCGCAGGATCGCCAGCCCGGCGGACTGGTTCAACTGCAGCGCCGGGTCGACCATCGACAGCCACAGCAGCGCCGCCAGCCCGGCCAGCGCCGTGGCGATCGCCAGCGGCCAGGATCCCCAGCGCAGCAGGACCAGCAGCAGCGGCAGCAGCAGATAGGCCAGCAACTCCGTGCTGACCGACCAGGAGACGTAGTTGAAGCTGGTGCCCACGCCACCGGGCCAGCCCTGGATCAGCAGCAGGTGCTGCAGCAGGCCGACCGGCCCGTGCGGCCCGGTGAAGGGCGCGGAATCATAGGTCGGCACCCGGTACTTCAGCAGCTCGATACCGACGAAGACCAGCAGCATCAGCAGGTGCAGCGGATAGATCCGGGCCAGCCGTCGTCCGATGAAGTCGAGATAGTCCCGTCGGCGGAATCCAGGCCTCAGCACGGCGCCGTAGACCAAAGCCATCAGCAGGCCGCTGAGCATGAAGAAGAAGTCGACCCAGAGATACGATTTGTCGAAATACCGGGTGACGCCGCTGGGGTCGAACCCGGCCGGCACCAGCCCCTTGCCGATCAGGTTGTCGATGGTGTCGTCGAGATGCAGCCCGACCACGGACAGCGCGGCGATGCCCCGCATCGACGTCAAGGCACGGATCTCCGCGACCATTCGTTCCCCCGACGTCCCCACCGCAGCCACTATCGCATCGCCGCCGGCGTCGCCGCAACGGCGCCGGGCGAGGGGATCAGGCTAGGGCCAAAAACGCCGCCAGCAGGCCGCCGAAGAAGACGTATTTGATCGCGTAGTACAGCTTGCGGTTCTTCTTCTTGATCTTCTTGAAGAAGGTCCGGATCGGGTAGATGTAGGCGAAGGCCTTGTTCAGCCCCGACACCTTGTCGCCGTCGGCGTTGCGGGTGGCGCCGGCCTGGATCAGGTACTTGGCGAAGAAGCGGTTCACCGCCAGCGCCCAGCCGAACCGCATCGGCCGCTCGACGTCGCAGAACAGGATCACCCGATTCTCGTCCGAGAAGTTCTCGGCGTAGTGGATGTAGGTCTCGTCGAAGACCACGTCCTCGCCGTCGCGCCAGCTGTAGGACTTGCCATCGACGATGATGCGGCAGCGGTCGTCATTCGGCGTGATCAGGCCGAGATGATAGCGCAGCGAGCCGGCATAGGGGTCGCGATGCGCCACCAGCTTGCCGCCCGGCGGCAGCGAGGTGAACATCGCCGCCTTCAGGGTCGGGATGGTCTTCACCAACGCCACGGAGCGCGGGCACTGGGTCTCGGCAGAGGGCAGCGGGTCGCCGTACCACTTGAGGTAATAGCGCTTCCAGCCGCGGCGGAAGAAGGAGTTGAAGCCGACATCGTCGAGCTTGTCCGAGCCCTTGATGTCGCCGTCTTCCTGCAGCCGCAGCGCCTCGTCGCGGAAGACGTGCCAATTGTCCTTCAGCGCCTGCAGCTCCGGGAAGCTGCGCGGGTCGTGGTAGGGTTTGCTCGGCACCCGCGAGAACAGGTACATGAAGCAGTTGATCGGCGCGAAGAAGGTCGAGTGATCGGTCAGCTGCCGGGTGAAGCGGTGCCGCACCTGGCCGCGGAAATGCACCCACAGCGCCGAGGCGATGTAGGCGTAGACGATCAGGAACTTCGGCGCGAACACAGTGGCCAGCATCTGGGCCATACCTCCAACCGGAGCCGCGAGGGTGCGGGCCGGAATTGCGACCAACTCGCACGCTCTATACCACCCCTGCCGCCGGACCGATAGGACCAGGGCGCCGCAGGGTGGCGCATGGCGCTCGGAAGCGCGCGAAAGCTGGGAATGCGGGCTGTCCCGATTTCCACTACCATCGGCGGGGCGCGCACGGCCGGAATTTTCGCCGTCGCAGGCCGCAGTATTTTGATCGCATATTATTTTATGGGGAGCCGATCATGTCTTTGGACATCGACAGACGGACTTTCAGCAAGGGCGCCCTTCTCATCTCCATCTCGGGCATTGCCGCAGCGTGCCGTCCGCTGCTTCCGCCACCGCCGCCGCTGGTGGTGGCGGGGGATATCGTCGACATCCACTGCCACCTCTTCAACGGCCAGGATCTGCCCGTCGTCCGTTTCATCACGAAGGTCGTCATTCCGGAGAACGAGACCCCCGAGCCCCGCATCGCCGCGTCCCGTGCCGTGGAGGATCCCAGCGTCCTGGAGCTGGTCCTGCAGTGGTTCAAGGACCGGCTTCTGCACGAGACCCCGACGGCCGAGCAGGAGATCGCGTACCTGAAAGGCGAGGCATCGCTGCGATCGAACGCGACGGCGGCGGGGGCACCGGATTTCGCGGTGTCCACCCTCGCCGACGTCATCCAGGGCAGACCGCCCGACGGCGTCGGGCCGCGTCTTGCCCCGGATGCCCGGTCCGAGCGCTTTCGCACCCTGCTTCTCGACGCGGCCGCGCAGTCGGGGACCATGAGCCTGAACCGCGCCGCGCCGAGAGCCGAGCCCGACCCGCGGGAGGCCGCCCTTGCCGCCTATGAATCGCAGAGCACGATCGGGGTCTATCTGAGATGGTTCACCCTCTTCATGCAGTATCGCCATTCGCTGGCCGAGCAGCTGACGAGCGCCCTCACCAATGACGGGCGGAAGCCCGTCCTCCTCGTCCCCTTGATGATCGACTATTCGAAATGGCTCGGGGAATCGGTCGCATCATCCCTGCGGGATCAGGTTGAGGTCTTCGACCTGATCGCACGGGGACGGCAGGCGTCACCGGCCATTCACGGCATGGTCGCCTATGATCCGCTACGCGCCGTCTACCACCAGCGCCGCCCCGACCTGCAGGCGGAGGACCCGCTCTCGATCGTCGAGGACGCCCTGGAAAGCCACGGTTTCCTGGGGGTGAAACTGTATCCGCCCATGGGGTTCCGCGCGGCCGGCAATACCGACGGCCAGGGCTATCCCGACCTTGTCGCAGAGGAACTGCGCGGCGTTGCAGGGCTGGGGCGGGATCTCGATGACGCCCTCGACCGGTTGTACGGTCTGTGCACCCGCATCGAGGCGCCGGTGATCGCGCATGCCGCCGCGACCCAGGGCGCCGGGCGAGGTTACGCCGATCGTGCCGATCCGACCTATTGGCTGAGGGTCCTGAAGCGGTGGCCCGGCCTTCGCCTGTGCCTCGCCCATCAGGGCCGGTTCGGCTACAGATCGCTCGCCCCGGAGACCGCAGGGCAGATCTACGAGGACATCATCGGCCGGCATATCAGCGAGAACCCCGATACGCATCTCTGCATGGACATCAGCTACCTGTCCGAAGCCCTGCGGCCCGGCGCGGAGAATCGCAAATACTATGCCGACAGCCTCAAGGCCTGGATCGGGAGATACGACCGGAACGCGGAGCACATCCTGTTCGGGACGGACTGGATCATGGTCGGAATCGAAAAGGCGGGAGCGGCGTATACCCGCAACGTCATCTGGTTCCTGACGGAGGATTGCGGGTTGAGCGCCGACCAGCTGGACCGAATCCTGCGCCTGAATGCCGGCCGCTATCTCGGGCTGCGAGACGGCGATGCGACGCGCCGTAGGCTCTTGGAGGGGTTCTATTCCGTCAACCAGATGCCCGAAACGCTGCTGCCGCCTTTCGCCTGAAGCCCGGGACCGGGACAGCGCAGGTCACCCCTCCTCCCGCTGCGCCCGCAGCTTGCCCCAGTAATCCAGCCGCTTGCGGATCTCGCGCTCGAAGCCGCGCTCGACCGGCCGGTAGAACTCCTGCCGCGCCATGTCGGGCGGAAAGTAGTTCTGGCCCGAGAAGCCCTCGTCGGTGTCGTGGTCGTAGGCGTAGCCCTTGCCGTAGCCGATCTCCTTCATCAGCTTGGTCGGGGCGTTCAGGATGTGCATCGGCGGCATCAGGCTGCCGGTCTCCTTCGCCGCACGCGAACTGGCCTTATAGGCGGTGTAGGCGGCGTTCGACTTCGGCGCGGTGCCGAGGAAGATCACCGCCTGGGCGATCGCCAGTTCGCCCTCCGGGCTGCCCAGCCGCTCATAGGCGTCCCAGGCCGCCAGCGACTGGGTCAGCGCGTTCGGGTCGGCCATGCCGATATCCTCGACCGCGAAGCGCACCAGCCGGCGCACGACGTAGAGCGGGTCCTCGCCCCCCGCCAGCATCCGTGCGAACCAGTAGAGCGCGGCGTCGACATCGGAGCCGCGCAGCGATTTGTGCAGGGCCGAGATCAGGTTGTAGTGGCTCTCCTGCGCCTTGTCGTAGACCGGCGCCCGGCGCTGCACCGTCTGGGCCAGCCCGGCGGCGTCCAGCGGCGCCGCCGGCTTCAGCGCGAACAGCTCCTCCGCCAGGTTCAGGAGGTAGCGGCCGTCGCCATCGGCCATCGCCTTGACCGCGTCGCGCGCCTCCGGCAGCAGCGGCAGGGGCCGGCCCTCGGTCGCCTCGGCCCGCTGCAGCAGTTCCTCCAGCGCCGCGAAGTCGAGGCGGTTGAGGACGAAGACCTGGCTGCGCGACAGCAGCGCGGCGTTCAGCTCGAAGGACGGGTTCTCGGTGGTGGCGCCGATCAGGGTGACGGTGCCGTCCTCAACCACCGGCAGGAACGCGTCCTGCTGGCTGCGGTTGAAGCGGTGCACCTCGTCGACGAACAGCAGCGTGCCCTGCCCCGCCGCCCGGCGGCCGCGTGCCGCGTCGAAGATCTTCCGGAGGTCGGCGACGCCGGAGAAGATCGCCGACAGCGGCTCGAAATGCAGGTCGGTGTGCTCCGCCAGCAGCCGCGCCAGGGTGGTCTTGCCGCAGCCCGGCGGTCCCCACAGGATCATGCTGGCGATGCGGTGCGCCGCCACCATCCGGCCGATCGGGCCCTCCGGCTTCAGCAGGTGGTCCTGGCCGACCACCTCATCGATGCTGCGCGGCCGCAGCCGGTCGGCCAGCGGCCGCGGCGCCTGGTCGGCAAAGAGCGAAGGGGAGTCGTCGGATCTCGGGGAACGGGCCATGGCTCAGATCTAGGGCGCGCCGCCGATCTTGGCCAGCGCCGGGGAACGGATCGCGGCGGAATCTCGCCGAGGCCCCGCATCGTCGGCCACCGGCCGGCGAGGCGCAATGGCGACATGTTGGCCGGCAGCCGCACCTCCGCCACCGTTCCGCCGGACTGTGACCATGATCACTTCGCCCGTGAACCTTTGCGGTGCAAAGAGCGAACGATTGACAAGCCCTGACACCCGGATACCCTTTCGCCGGGGATCTCCTTCGGAGCATGAGACAATGATGACCGGGCGCCTGCAGATGCGGCCAGGACGGGTGTTGGGCACCCTGACGGCTTTGGGACTGGCCGCTTTCCTCGTCGCCTGCAACGAATCGGGCAGCCAGGGGCAGGCTGCGCCGCCGCCCCCGCCGGTCACGGTGGCCTCACCGCTGGTCCAGAAGATCACCGAATGGGATGAGTTCACCGGCCGCTACGAGGCCACGGCGTCGGTCGAGGTGCGAGCCCGCGTCTCCGGCTACCTCCAGTCGATCAACTTCACCGACGGCGCCATGGTCAAGCAGGGCGACCTGCTGTTCACGATCGACCCCCGCCCCTACCAGGCGGTCGTGGATTCCGCCCAGGCCGACCTGACCAACGCCCAGGCCCGGCTCGACCTGGCCAAGGTCCAGCTCGACCGCGCCCAGTCGCTGGTCGCCCAGTCCAACGTGTCGCGCTCATCCTACGACCAGGCGGTGCAGGAGCGGCGGGCATCGGAAGCCGCGGTGGCGCAGACCACGGCGGCGCTGCAGTCGGCACAGCTGAATCTCGGCTTCACCCAGGTCAAGGCGCCGATGTCCGGCCGGGTCTCGAACCGCCGGGTCGACATCGGCAACCTGGTCACCGGCGACCCGAGCTCGACCCTGCTGACCACCATCGTGGCGCTGGACCCGATCTATTTCGAGTTCGACATGAGCGAGGCCGACTACCTCGCCTATCAGCGCGCGGTGGTCGCCGGCAAGCTGCCCTCGACCCGCGACAACGCCACCATCATCCAGACCCGGCTGCCGGACGAGCAGGATTGGCCGCATGCCGGCACCATGAACTTCGTCGACAACCGGCTCGACCCCGGCTCCGGCACCATCCGCGCCCGCGCCATCCTGGACAACAAGGACCTGTTCATCACCCCCGGCCAGTTCGGCCGGCTGCGCCTGCCCGGATCGAACGAATACGACGCGATCCTGGTGCCGGAGAGCGCGATCCTGACCGACCAGTCGAACCGGGTGGTGATGACGGTGAAGGACGACAACACGGTCGTGCCCAAGATCATCCGGCCCGGCCCGACCTATCCGGGCGGCCTGCGCATCATCCGCGACGGCCTGACCGCGCAGGACAAGGTCATCATCAACGGGCTGGTCCGCGCCCGCCCCGGCGCCAAGGTGACGCCGCAGCCGGGCACCATCGCGGCCGTTCCCGAATACGACGCGAACTGAGGGCGGGGGGTATGAAGTTCTCCCATTTCTGCATCGACCGCCCGATCTTCGCGACGGTGCTGTCGATCCTGATCGTGCTGCTCGGCGCGGCAGCCTACTTCACCCTGCCGGTGGCGCAGTATCCCGAGATCGCGCCGCCCACCGTCGTCGTCCGCGCCCAGTATCCCGGCGCCTCGGCCGACGTCGTCGCCAACACCGTGGCGACACCGATCGAGCAGGAGATCAACGGCGTCGAGAACATGCTCTACATGTCCTCGCAGGCCACCGGCGACGGCCAGTTGGCGATCACCGTGACCTTCTCGCTCGGCACCGACCTCGACATCGCCCAGGTGCTGGTCCAGAACCGCGTCGCCGTGGCCGAGCCGCGGCTGCCGGAAGAGGTGCGGTCGCTCGGCGTCACCACCAACAAGTCCTCGCCGGACCTGCTGATGGTGATCCATCTCACCTCGCCGGACGGCTCGCGCGACCCGCTCTACCTCTCGAACTACGCCACCCTGCAGGTGCGCGACGTGCTGGCCCGCCTGCACGGCGTCGGCGACGTGCGCGTCATCGGCGCCCGCGACTACTCGATGCGGATCTGGCTCGACCCCGATAAGGTGCAGTCGCGCAACCTGACCGCCGGCGATGTGGTGGCGGCGCTGCGGGCGCAGAATGTCCAGGTCGCCTCCGGCGTGCTGAACCAGCCGCCGACGCCGAACCCGGGCGCCTACCAGCTGAACGTCGAGACGCTGGGCCGGCTGACCGACCCGCGCCAGTTCGGCAACATCGTGGTCAAGACCGACAGCGACGGCCGCGTCACCCGGGTGCGCGACATCGCCCGGGTCGAACTGGCCGCCCAGGACTACACCACCAACGGCTATCTCGACCAACAGCCGGCGATCCCGCTGCTGATATTCCAGCAGCCCGGGACGAACGCGCTGGACACCGCGAACTCGATGCTGGCGACGATGGCGGACCTGTCCAAGGTCTTCCCGCCGGGCGTGCATTACGACATCGTCTACAATCCGACCACCTTCATCGCGGAATCGGTGCAGGAGGTGGAGAAGACGATCTGGGAGGCGGTGGCCCTGGTGGTCATCGTCGTGATCGTGTTCCTGCAGACCTGGCGCGCCGCGATCATCCCGGTGGTGGCGATCCCGATCTCGCTGGTCGGCACCTTCATGCTGATGGCGGGGCTGGGGTATTCCCTGAACAACCTGTCGCTGTTCGGCCTGGTGCTGGCCATTGGCATCGTGGTCGACGACGCCATCGTCGTGGTCGAGAACGTCGAACGCCATCTGCGCGAGGGCAAGTCGCCGAAGGAGGCCGCGCATCTGACGATGGACGAGGTCGGCGGCGCCCTGATCGCCATCGCCCTGGTGCTGTGCGCCGTGTTCATCCCGGCGGCGCTGATCTCCGGCATCACCGGCCAGTTCTTCCGCCAGTTCGCAGTCACCATCGCCGCGGCGACGGTGATCTCGGCCTTCGTGTCGCTGACCCTGAGCCCGGCCCTGTGCGCCCTGCTGCTGAAGCCGCATGAGGAGCACCACAGCCGGCGCAAGACCTTCATCCTGTTCCGGCCGATCACCGCCTTCTTCCGCGGCTTCAACTGGTTCTTCGACCGGCTGTCGCTCGGCTATGGCGGCCTGACCCGCCAGTTCATACGCTTCTCGGTGGTGATGCTGGTGGCCTATGTCGGGCTGATCGCCCTGACCGGCGTCCAGTTCGGCCGCGCCCCGACCGGCTTCATCCCGCAGCAGGACCAGGGCTATCTGATCACCGTCATCCAGCTGCCGCCGGGCTCGTCCCTGGCGCGCACCGACGCCGTGGTCAAGCAGGTGGCCAAGATCGTCACGGAGACGCCGGGCGTCGCCCACGCCGTGGCCTTCGCCGGCTTCGACGGCGCCACCTTCACCAACGCCTCCAACGCCGGCGCCGTCTTCTCGCCGTTCCTGCCCTTCGCCGAGCGCGACCCCAAGGGGCAGACGGCCGACGCGATCCAGGCCGATCTCGGCAAACGCCTGTCCGCCATCCAGGATGCCTTCATCATCACCATCCAGCCCCCGCCCGTCCGCGGCATCGGCACGGGCGGCGGCTTCAAGCTGATGATCCAGGACAAGCTGGGCCGCGGGCTGCCCGCGCTCGACGCCGCGACGCAGGAGGTGGTGGCCGCGGCCAACCAGGTCCCGGGGCTGGCCGGCGTGTTCTCGCTGTTCAACACCCGGACGCCGAAGCTGTATGCCGACATCGACCGGGTGAAGGCCGAGATGCTGGGCGTGCCCGCCTCCCGCGTGTTCGAGGCGCTGGAGATCTATCTCGGCTCGTCCTACGTCAACGACTTCAACTATCTCGGCCGCACCTTCCGCGTCACCGCCCAGGCCGACGGCAAGTTCCGGGTGAACCTGCGCGACGTCGGCAACTACAAGACCCGCAGCGACAGCGGCGGGATGGTGCCGCTGAGCGCCGTGGCCAGCTTCCGCAACGAGACCGGCGCCTATCGCGTGCCGCGCTACAACCTGTACCCCGCTGCCGAGGTCCAGGGCGCGGCCGCGCCGGGCTATTCCACCGGCTTCGCCCTGGATGCGATGGAGAAGGTCGCCGCCGACACCCTGCCGCCGGGCTTCGGCTTCGAATGGACCGAAATCGCGCTGCAGCAGAAGCTGGCGGGCAACACCGGCATGCTGGTGTTCGTCGCCTCGGTGGTGTTCGTCTTCCTGCTGCTGGCGGCACAGTATGAAAGCTGGACCCTGCCGCTCTCGGTCATCCTGATCGTGCCGATGTGCCTGCTCGCCGCCGTCACCGGCCTGCTGATCCGGGGGTACGACGTGAACATCCTGGCCCAGATCGGCTTCGTCGTGCTGATCGGCCTGGCGGCGAAGAACGCGATCCTGATCGTGGAGTTCGCCCGCCAGGCGGAGGCCGCGGGCGACACCCGGCAGCAGGCCGCGGTCGATGCCGCGCGCACCCGGCTGCGGCCGATCCTGATGACCTCCTTCGCCTTCATCTTCGGCGTGGTGCCGCTGGTGATCGCGACGGGCGCCGGCTACGAGATGCGCCGGTCGCTGGGCACGGCGGTGTTCTCGGGCATGATCGGCGTGACCGTGTTCGGCCTGATGTTCACGCCGATGTTCTACGTGGTCTGCCGCTGGCTCGGCGCGGCGGTGTCGCGGCGCAAGCCGGCGGCGCCGAAGCCGGAGGCCACCCCGGCCGCCTGACGCGACAACCGCCCCGGATCAGTCCGGGGCGGTTCCGCGGGCCAGTTCCGGCAGCCGCAGGTCGCGGTACAGTTCCGACAGCACGCCGGCGACGAGGCTGGTCTCGAACGCCACCAGGGCCAGCGCCACCAGTTCGCCCACGATCTCGGCAACCCCGAAGCCATCGCCCTCCGGCAGGATCGCATCGAGCGCGTAGCCGACGGCCAGGGAAATCACCAGGCTCAACACCGAGGTCGCGATCAGCGCCACCAGGCCGGCGATGCGATGCCCGCGCAGCAGCCGGCGGCTTTCGCCGGCGACCAGCCCGCGATCGCCGATCGCGGTGGCCGGCAGGACCAGCCCGTAGAAGGCGAACGGCACGGTCATGACGGCGGTGACCAGGACGGTCGTCGCCAGGGCCGACCACAGCCCGCCCGCCAGGCCACCGCCGGCGGCGAAGGACTGCATCACCGACGGTCCGCCCACGGCGCCGAAGACCAGCGACAGGATGATCAGCGCGACCATCACCGTGGCGATGCCGAGGGCACCGAGCCAGATCTGGTAGAGGGCGAAGCGCAGCGTCGCCGCATCGGCCGGGAACGGGACGATCTCGCCGCGCAGCACGTAGCGGTGCCACGACACCGCGATCAAGGCGACGGCGAGCAGCAGCACCACCCCGTACAGCAGCCCGGCCAGCATGGCGGGGCCGGAGGGCTCGCCGGTCGCCATCATGGCCACGATCTCGTCGCCCCAGAGCTGGCCGATGGCCAGGCGGAGGATGGCGGCGAAGACGATGGCCGGCGCCGCCACGCGCGCCAGCGCGCCGGGATGCCCCAGGCTCCAGCCGAAGGCCCGCCGCAGCAGGTCGCCGCTCGAAAATGCCGCCACCATTCTGGTCCCCTTGCCCGAATCAGGCGCGGATCATTTCAGCGGCAGGACAACAGGGCAACCGCTAGCGTCCGACCGTGGTCTCCAGCACCTGGCCGCCGCGCTGGACGGCGATGCGCCAGGGGCCGCGGGATCCGCGCAGCGCCGCCTCCAGCGCCGCGGTGCTGTCGACCGCATCGCCGTTGAGGCGCAGCAGCACATCGCCCGGCTGCAGCCCCAGCCGCCCCGCCGGGCTGCGCGCTGCGACAGCCGCCACCACCACGCCCTTGCCGGCGCCGCTGAGCCGCATCTCCTCCACCACCGCCGGAGAGACGTTGACCACGGTGGCGCCGGCCAGCGGCGAGCCGCTGCCGAGCACGCGCTGGTCGCGCGGCGGATCCTCCGGCGGCGCCTCGACCGGCAGCGACAGTTCGACCGTGTCCTTGCCGCGCCGCACCGCCAGCTTGGCGGTGGCGCCGAGATCGAGGGTGACGAGGCGGTAGCGCAGCGATTCCGGGTCGTCGACCGCATGGCCGTCGACCGCGACGACGACGTCGCCGACCTTCAGCCCGGCGCGCTCGGCCGGGCCGCGCGGATCGACGCCGTTGACCAGCACCCCGGCCGGCCGGTCGAGGCCATAGGCCTCGGCCAGGCTGTGGTCGATCGCCTGGCCGTCGGCGCCGAGCCAGGGCCGCACCACCGGCTGCCCGGTCTCGGCCGAGCGCATCATGCCGCGCAGCATGTTGGCCGGGATGGCGAAGCCGATGCCGAGCGACCCGCCGGTCCGGCTGTAGATCGCGGTGTTGATGCCGACCAGCCGGCCCTTCATGTCGATCAGGGCGCCGCCGGAATTGCCGGGGTTCACCGCCGCGTCGGTCTGGATGAAGAAGTCGTAGTCGGAGATGCCGACGGCGGTGCGGGCGATGGCCGAGACGATGCCCATGGTCACGGTCTGGCCGACGCCGAAGGGGTTGCCGATGGCGAGCACGAGGTCGCCGACCTCGAGTGCGTCGCTGTCGCCCAGCGGCAGGAACGGCAGCGCCCGGCCGCCGATGTCCTTGAGCCGGAGGAAGGCGAGGTCGGTGCGTTCGTCCGACAGCACCACCTCGGCCTCGAATTCGGTGCGGTCCGCCAGCACCACGGTGATCTGGTCGGCGTCCTTGATCACATGGTGGTTGGTCACCACCAACCCGTCGGCAGCGACCACGACGCCGGAGCCGAGCGAGTTCTCCATCCGCTGCCGCGGCCTGCCGCCGGGGATGTCGTCGCCGAAGAAGCGCTGGAAGAACGGATCGTCGAACAGCGGGTTCTGGCGTTCGACCACCATGTGGCGGGCGTAGATGTTGACCACGGCCGGCGCCGCGGTGCGCACCAGCGGCGCGAAGGTCAGGTCGATCTCGGCCCGGTTGGCCGGCACAACATCTTCGGCCAGGGCAGGCCCGGCCAGCAGGACCAGCGCGGCCGCCGCGGCCATCCACAAGCGCGTCATCACTCCTCCATCCGCCATCATCGGTACCCCTCACCAGAGGCGACGGACCGGTCTAGCCGAGGGAGAGGCCCGACGGCAACGCGCCGGTACGTCGCGTGGAGGAAGGTCTTGGAGGAAGGGTCTCTGCGGAACGCTCAGCGCTCGACCGTCACGCCGCGCCAGAAGGCGACATGATCCTTGATCCGCGCTGCCTCGGGCTTCGGGTCGGGGTAGAACCAGGCGGCGTCCTTGTTCTCGGCGCCACCGGCCTCGACCGTGTAGTAGCTGGCCTCGCCCTTCCACGGGCAGGTGCTGTGGGTCGGGCTGGGCCGCAGCACATCCTTCCGCACCGAGTCCGGCGGGAAGTAGACATTGCCCTCGACCAGTTCATAGGTGTCGCTGTCCGCCAGCACCACCCCGTTCCAGACCGCGCGCGCCATCGGATGCTCCATTTCGTTGTCTCCGGGAGAGGTTGGAGCCCGATCTCCCTTCGGCAAGGCCCGATCATCGGAGTCAAAGACCCGGCCCGAAGTCCTGGACATTCCCAAACGGTCGTTTCGGCCGCCCGCAGGCTTGATTGCGTCGGTAGCCATCGATCTCCGATCTGACACACATCCGCAATTCGACGATTTCATCCTTCCGGTGAATCGCATTGGGATTCGAGAGTCGGAAGGGGAGAATTATTGCGGTGATCAAGACCTTGGCGCGGCGCTTCCGCGCGCTTTTGCGGTCGCTGGCGGCCGCCATCGCGGTCGCGGCGGCCGGAATACCGGCCCCGCGGCAGGCCGAGGCCGCCACGGTGCCGACCCTGGCCATCCTTCAGCATGGGCTGGCGATCGGGCAGGAAACCCAGGACTTCAAGCAATTCTTGGGGATGCGCTATGCCCGGCCGCCGGTCGGCGCCCTGCGCTGGCAGCCGCCGCAGCCGCTCGAGGCCGCGTTCGGCACCACCATCGCCAATGCCTTCGGCCCCCATTGCCCGCAGACGGCGTCAGCGTTCGGGACGCCGAGCACGACCGAGGACTGCCTGTTCCTGAACGTGTTCGCGCCCCACGGCGCCATCCCGGGACGCCCCTATCTTCCGGTCATGGTGTGGATCCATCGCGGCAGCCTGAACCAGGGCGAAAGCGACGATTTCAACCCGGCGCGGCTGGTGAACGAGGGCGTCATCGTCGTGACGTTCAACTACCGGCTGGGCGCGCTCGGGTTCCTCGCCCACCCCGCCCTGGAGGCCGAGGGCCATCCCGCCGTCAACTACGGCCTACTCGACCAGCAGGCCGCGCTGCGCTGGGTGCGGGACAACATCGCCGGCTTCGGCGGCGATCCGCGCAACGTCACCATGTTCGGGGAATCCGCCGGCGGGCAGAGCGTCCTGTCGAATCTGGTCTCGCCAGGAGCCCGGGGGCTGTTCGCGCGGGCGATCGATCAGAGCGGCGCCTATGGGCTGATCCTTCCGACCCTCGCCCAGGCCCAGGCCCTGGGAACCGCCTTCGCCACGCAGACGGGTTGCACCGATCAATCGGCCGCCTGCCTGCGCCGGCTCCCGGTCGAGACCATCCTGGCGAACCAGGCCGGTGTGGCCTTCAGGACCACCATCCTGGATGGCATGGTGCTGCCGCAATCCCTCGACGTCGCCCTGAAGACCGGCAATTTCAGCCGGGTTCCGCTCATGCTCGGCTCCAACCACGACGAAGGCAGGCTGTTCGTCGCGGGCCAGTTCGACCTGGCCGGGGCGCCGCTGACCGCAGCGGGCTTTGCCGGGTTCGTCAATGGGTCGCTTCCCAGCATCGCCACCCCGGTTCTCGCCCAGTATCCGCTGACCGGGTTCCCCAGCCCGGATCTTGCCCTCGCGACGCTCGAGACCGACGCGATCTTCTCGTGCAACACGCTTCGCGCCGGCGCGGCGGCGGCACGGTTCGCCCCGGTGTTCCAATACGAGTTCGCCGACGAGAGTGCCCCCCAGATCTTCCTGCCGCCGGTCAGCTTCCCCTACGCCGCGGCGCATGCCAGCGAGATCCCGTTCGTGTTCGATCGGTTCGTCCAGCCCGCCAATGGCAGCCAGGCCGCCCCCCTGACGCCGGTCGAGCAGGCGCTGGCCCGGTCGATGGTGCGCTACTGGACGAATTTCGCGAGACGCGGCGACCCCAACGGCCTGGGCGTTCCGTCCTGGACCCCGATCGGGTCCGGCCAGACCGCCATCCAATCGCTGGCGGAGCGGCAGAAGCCGACATTCGCCTTCGCCGCCGACCACAAATGCGGCTTCTGGACCCCGATCATCAGCGTCCAGGCCCTGCCGCTTCGATAGGCCCGGACGCCGCACCCGATCGGCAACGAAAAAGGCCCGGCTTGCGCCGGGCCTTGATCCGTCTCTTGTCGCTTCAGCGGCCGATCAGGCGTCGGCGCCCTCGGCCTCGGCGGCCGCGGCCTTCAGCTCGGCGTCGCGGGCCTTGTCGGCGGAGCCCTTGGCGGCGCGGTCGCGGTCGACCAGCTCGATCACGGCCATCGGGGCGGCATCGCCGTAGCGGAAGCCGGCCTTTAGCACGCGGGAATAGCCGCCTTCGCGGGTCTTGTAGCGCTCGGCGATGGTCGAGAACAGCTTGGACACCACCTCGTCGTCGCGCAGCTGCGCGTAGGCCAGGCGGCGGTTGGCGAGGCCACCCTTCTTGCCGAGGGTGATCAGCTTCTCGACGATCGGGCGAAGATCCTTCGCCTTCGGCAGGGTGGTCTTGATCTGCTCATGGGTGATCAGCGCCGCCGCCATGTTGGCGAACATCGCCTTGCGGTGGCTGCTGGTGCGGCTGAACTTACGTCCGGAAACGCCGTGACGCATGGCGGTCTCTCCTCAAGGCATGGCCCCCGGCGGGGGTCCGATGGCGGGACCCGCCGCCTCCCCAGCTGGGAGAGAACGGCGGGCTTAGGCACTTCTCGTCAGCCGATCAGAACGGCTCTTCGAGCTTCTTGGCGAGATCCTCGATGTTCTCCGGCGGCCAGCTCGGGATTTCCATGCCGAGATGGAGACCCATGGTCGAGAGAACTTCCTTGATCTCGTTCAGCGACTTGCGGCCGAAGTTCGGGGTGCGGAGCATTTCCGCCTCGGTCTTCTGCACGAGGTCGCCGATGTAGACGATGTTGTCGTTCTTCAGGCAGTTGGCCGAGCGCACCGACAGCTCGAGCTCGTCCACCTTCCGCAGCAGGTTGCGGTTGAACGGCATGTCCTCCGAGGTCTCCTCGCGATGGTCGCGCGACGGCTCCTCGAAGTTGATGAACAGCTGCAGCTGGTCCTGCAGGATGCGGGCGGCGAGCGCCACCGAATCCTCGGGCGTGACCGCGCCGTTGGTCTCGATCTGCATCGACAGCTTGTCGTAGTCGGTGACCTGGCCGACGCGGGTGTTCTCGACCTTGTACGAGACCTTGCGGACCGGGCTGTACAGGGCGTCGACCGGGATCAGGCCGATCGGCGCATCCTCGGGCCGGTTCATGCTGGCCGGGACGTAGCCCTTGCCGAGATTGACCGTGAATTCCATCGCCAGCTTGGCGCCCTCGTCGAGGGTGCACAGCACCAGCTCGGGGTCCATGATCTCGATGTCGGCGCCGGTGACGATGTCGCCGGCCTTGACAACCTTCGGCCCCTCGACATTGAGGCGCATCTTCTTCGGGCCCTCGGCGTGCATGCGCAGCGACAGCGCCTTCACGTTGAGGACGATGTCGGTCACGTCCTCGCGGACGCCCGGGATCGACGAGAATTCATGCAGCACGCCGTCGATGTGGATCGCGGTGACCGCCGCGCCCTGCAGCGAGGAGAGCAGCACGCGCCGGACGGCGTTGCCGAGGGTCAGGCCGAAGCCGCGCTCGAGCGGGTCGGCGACCAGGGTCGCCTTGCGCTGCGCATCGTCGCCCGGCTGGACGTCGAGAGCGTTGGGCTTGATCAGTTCCTGCCAGTTGCGCTGAAGCACTGTCATCAATCATCCTGTTCTGCCACGGACGGCCGGATACGGCCAAAACACCGGCGGGGGCCGAAACCCCCTTCCGATCCCATGCGTGGACCCTGTGGCCAGTGGTCCTATCCCGGATCGGCCGGCTGAAACCCGAAAAGACATCGGCCCGTCGGCCCCGCCCCGGAGATCCGGGACGGTGCTGACGGGCCGGATGCCCTGATTAGACGCGACGCTTCTTGCGCGGGCGGACGCCGTTGTGCGGGATCGGCGTGACGTCGCGGATCGAGGTGATCTGGAAGCCGACCGACTGCAGGGCGCGGAGCGCGCTCTCACGGCCGGAGCCGGGGCCCTTCACGTTGATCTCGAGCACGCGCATGCCGTGTTCCTGCGCCTTGCGGCCGGCATCCTCGGCGGCCATCTGGGCGGCGTAGGGCGTCGACTTGCGGCTGCCCTTGAAGCCCATGCCACCGGCCGACGACCAGGCAATGGCGTTGCCCTGCGCGTCGGTGATGGTGATCACCGTGTTGTTGAAGGACGAGTTCACGTGGGCGACGCCCGAGGTGATGTTCTTGCGCTCGCGACGACGCAGACGGGCGTTCGCGGTGGCAGCTGCTGGCTTGGCCATGGTTCGCTCGCCTTCCGATTACTTCTTCTTGCCCGCGATGGGCCGCGCCGGGCCCTTGCGGGTACGCGCATTGGTGTGGGTGCGCTGGCCGCGGACCGGCAGGCCCTTGCGGTGACGCAGGCCGCGGTAGCAGCCGAGGTCCATCAGGCGCTTGATGTTCATCGCCGTCTCGCGGCGCAGATCGCCTTCGACCGTGTAGTCGGCGTCGATCGACTCGCGGATGCGCAGGATCTCGTCTTCGGTCAGCTCGCTGACGCGACGGTCGGCCGGGATGCCGAGCTTGTCGATGATCGTCTGCGAGGCATGGCGGCCGATCCCATGGATATAGGTGAGCGCGATCAGGACGCGCTTCTGGGTCGGGATATTGACGCCGGCAATACGTGCCACGTCTCTCTCCTTGTGAGTGCCACCTTCGGCGCCGCCGCTGCCCTGCCCTTGTGAGGCGAGGCCTGCAACGCCGGGTATGCTGTTCATGGTTGCCCGCAGGCCGGAGCGGCCATGCGAACGCCTTGCGCTTCGGGCGCCTTACAGCTCCGAAGCGCGCGGAGTATAGTGATCGGCAGGACAGAGTCAACCGCCGGGATTCGCGACTGCACGCCGCGCTCGGCAGGACCGACTGCGCCCGAACCATAGCCGGGACCGATCCGGCTTGTCACCTGCACAATTGTGACGATTTGCCGGGCCGGCGGCCCCTCCCGGACCCATGACGCTGCGGCCGGGCTGTGCCACCTTGCCCGACCAGACCGCAATAGGGGACAGCGCATGACATCGGGGCTGATCGAGTATGACGAGGCGCCGCCGGAGGTGCGCGCCGTGTTCGACGACATCATGACCACCCGGAAGATCGACCGGGTCAACAACTTCTGGAAGGCCTTGGCCGTCCACCCGCCGACGCTGAAGCGGACCTGGGAGAGCCTGAAGGAGGTGATGGCCCCGGGCGCGATCGACCCGCTGGTGAAGGAGATGATCTATCTCGCCGTCAGCACCACCAATGGCTGCGGCTACTGCATCGCGTCGCACACCGTCGCCGCGCGCAAGGCCGGGATGACCGACGAGATGCTGGGCGAGCTGATGGCGGTGACCGGCATGGCGAACGAGACCAACCGCCTGGCCACCGGCCTGCAGGTGCCGATCGATCAGGCGTTCCGCCGCCCGGAGTGACGGGGCCGGGGAGCGACCCGGGGGCCGACACGGCTTGACACCCCGGCGGCGGGCAAGAACCATCGCGGCCCGTTTCCGGTCCGGAGAGAGCCATGGCCCCGCCCTATGCCGGCATCGCGACGTTCCTCGGCGCGCCGCACCGCCGCAAGCCCGAAGGGGACCGCCCCGCCGTCGCCGTGCTGGGAGCGCCGTTCGATTTCGGCACCACCTACCGCCCCGGCTCCCGCTTCGGGCCGGGCGCGATCCGCGCCGTGAGCCGGGTGCTGACTGGCGACGACCATCCCGAGCTGGGCCTGAGCCCGCAGGACCGCCTGGACCTGTACGATGCCGGCGACGCCGCGCCGATCACCGCCGACATCGCCGGAAGCCTGGCGGCGATCCGGCAGGCGACGGCGGAGCAACTGGCGGCCGGGGCTAGGGTGCTGGCCCTCGGCGGCGACCATACCATCACCCTGCCGCTGCTGCAAGCGACGGCGGCGAAGCACGGTCCGGTGGCACTGGTGCAGTTCGACGCGCATTGCGACACCTGGTCCGGCGCGCCCTCGGCGCCGGTCTATCACGGATCGCATGTCCGGCTGGCCATCGAGCGAGGCCTGATCGACCCGCGGGCCACGATCCAGGTCGGGCTGCACAGCCCGGTCGCGCGTGACACCGCCGCCTGGACCCGGGACCGGGGCGTGACCGGTCTGTCGGCCGAGAGCGTGCATCTCGACGGCATCGACCGCACCGTCGACCGCATCCGCGCCGTGGTCGGCAACCGGCCGGCCTACCTGACCTTCGACATCGACGTGATCGACCCCGGCATGGCGCCGGGCGTCGCCTGCCCCGAGGCCGGCGGCCTGTTCTCGTGGCAGGCGCTGGCCATCCTGCGCCGGCTCGGCGACCTCGACTGGGTCGGCGCCGATGTGGTCGAGACCTGCCCGCCCTACGACCATTCCGAGATCACCGCCGTGCTGGCCGCGACGGTCGGCTGGACCTGGCTCTGCCTGCTGTCGGCCCAGCAGGCACCTTAAGGCGTTAGTCCAGCACGGCGTAGCCGCGGCGCATCATGCAGTTGCGGACGACGTCGCGGGTCGAGGTCGCGCCGGAGGCCGCGCCGCCGACGCCGCCGGTCAGGCCGCCGACGCCCGCGCCGATCGCGGCGCCGCGCCCGACATTGCCGGTGAAGGCACCGATGATCGCGCCGCCGGCGGCACCGACCGCGCCGCCGACCAGCGCCCCGCCGACGGTTCGGCCGCCGGTGTCGACCTGATCCGCCAGCTGCTGGCACTGGCCGACGTCGAACTCATAGTTCCGGCCGCCCGCGACCGAGGTCGCGGGGTCGATGATCGGCCGCACCTGCCGGGCGCAGGCCGCAAGGCCGAGCACGAGGCCCAGCGCCAGGACGGCGAGACCCATTCCCCTTCTCAAGACCATGGTCCTCTCCCTCGATCGATGGGCCGCGAAACGCCCCGTATCAACGGCTGGGGCCGCACACTGTTCCGGGTTCGACGTGACCCGATGACGTCCGGAAACCACAACAATACCGTAACACACGGCTTGTAGGGTCACGGCTTCATCGATCGAAGCCGGCCGAGGCATCCCATGACCAGTTCCGTGCTCGACTCCAGGCCCACAGGGGGCCTGAGCAGACTGACCCCGCTGGCCGTCTTCGGCCTGCTCATCGCCGGCGTGATCTATGCCGGCTGGAGCCTGGTCAACGACCTGGGCGACGTCCATTCCCCCAGCCTGTTGCCCTTCCTGCTGCTCGGCATCGCACTGCTGATCGCGCTGGGCTTCGAATTCGTCAACGGCTTCCACGACACTGCCAACGCGGTGGCGACGGTGATCTACACCAACTCGCTGCCGCCCACCCTCGCGGTGGTGTGGTCCGGCGCCTGGAACTTCCTGGGCGTGCTGACGTCGACCGGCATCGTCGCCTTCGGCATCATCTCGCTGCTGCCGGTCGAGCTGATCCTGCAGGTCGGCAGCCAAGCCGGCTTCGCCATGGTGTTCGCCCTGCTGATCGCCGCGATCATCTGGAATGTCGGCACCTGGTATTTCGGCCTGCCCTCCTCCTCCTCGCACACGCTGATCGGCTCGATCATCGGCGTCGGGCTGATGAACCAGCTGATGGCCATCCCGGGCACCGGCACCAGCGGCGTGGACTGGTCCCAGGCCCTGGGCATCGGCAAGTCGCTGCTGCTGTCGCCGCTGGTCGGCTTCGTCGCCGCCGCCCTGCTGCTGCTGGCCGCCAAGCTTCTGATCAAGCGGCCGGAGCTGTACAAGGCGCCGGAAGGTGCCAAGCCGCCGCCGCTGTGGATCCGCGGCCTGCTGATCCTGACCTGCACCGGCGTCAGCTTCGCCCACGGCTCGAATGACGGGCAGAAGGGCATGGGGCTGATCATGCTGATCCTGATCGGCACGGTGCCCACCGCCTACGCCCTGAACCGGGCGATGCCGGAAACCCAGATCGCCGCCTTCGAGCAGTCGTCGCAGCAGGCGGCGGGCGTGCTCGACCGCTACACCAACGGCGTCGCCGCCCCGGCCGATGCCCGGGCAGCCGCCACCGCCTATGTCCGCGACCGCACCATCGCGCCGGAGACGATCCCGGCCCTGGCCGCGCTGACCCGCGAGATCGACCGCAGCGTCGCCGGCCGCAGCAGCCTGGCCACGGTCCCGCTGGAGCAGACCGGCAACATCCGCAACGACATGTACCTCGCCTCCGAAGCGCTGAAGCTGATGGCGAAGTCCGAGACGCCGGCCTTCACCGCCGATGACGGCAAGGTGCTGACCGCCTATCGCGGCTATCTCGACCAGGCGACCAAGTTCATCCCGACCTGGGTCAAGGTCGCGGTCGCCATTGCGCTGGGCCTCGGCACCATGGTCGGCTGGAAGCGCATCGTCGTCACCGTCGGCGAGAAGATCGGCAAGGAGCACCTGACCTACGCCCAGGGCGCCTCGGCCGAACTCGTCGCCATGGCCACGATCGGCGCCGCCGATGTCTACGGCCTGCCGGTCAGCACCACCCATGTGCTGTCCTCCGGCGTCGCCGGCACGATGGCGGCCAACCGGTCCGGGCTGCAGTGGAGCACCATCCGCAACCTGATCATGGCCTGGGTGCTGACCCTGCCGGTCTCGATCGTGCTGGCCGGCGGCCTGTACTGGCTGCTGCGCCACCTGTTCTGATCCGAGCGTGGGATTGGACGAAAAGCGGCCGCTCGTCAGCTTTCACTTCGGCGATGCGGTCGCCGCCGCCTATCACTTCGACCCCGGATCCGGCGCCTGCCGCCAGACCGGGGTCGACCCGTTGCCGGAGCCGGGCGACGGCTGGGTCTGGCTGCATCTGAAGCTGACAGACACCCGCGCCCGGCACTGGCTGGCGCATCACGCGACCGTACCCCCCGCCGTGGCCCAATGGCTGCTGGACGGGCCGGACCGGGTCCACCTGCAACGACTGGACGGCTGGGTGGTCGGCGCCGCCAACGGGCTGCACCATGATTTCGCCTTCGAGCCCGACCAGATCAGCCGGATGCGGTTCTGCGTCGGGCCGAACCTGCTGGTCACCGGCCGCCGCCATCCGCTGCGTGCGGTCGACGAGATCCGCCGCAGCCTCGATTCCGGGCGGGCGCCCGCCACCGCCCTCGGCATGCTCGCTTTGGTCGGCGAGCACCTGGCGGCGGAGGCGGAGGCGACGGTCGAGAAGCTGATGGAGCAGGTCGACGAGATCGAAGACCGGGTGCTGGACGACCGGTCGAACAGCCACACGGTCGAGGACCGCCAGGCGCTGGGCCGCATCCGCCGCAGCGCCGCCGCGCTGCGGCGCCACCTGCTGCCGGAAGGCACCACCTTCGCCGCCGGGCTTGACGATCTGCCGGACTGGGCCGACGCGGCCGGGCGGGGCAGCCTGGTCGCCGCGGCCGAACGCTTCCGCCGCGCCGCCCGCAGCCTGGACGAGGTGATCGACCGGGCCCGCCTGCTGCAGGAGGAAATTGCGGCGCAGCGGGCCGAGGCGATGAATCGCAGCCTGCTGGTGCTGGCGGTGCTGACCGCGATCTTCCTGCCGATGACGCTGATCACCGGCATCTTCGGCATGAATGTCGCCGGCATGCCCGGGCTGCAGGATCCTGGGGCGTTCCTGTGGGTGATGCTGCTGATCGTGGTCGCGGGCGTGGCGACGATCGTGCTGATGCTCTGGCGCCGGATGTTCTGAGCTGGCCCTTGGCTGGCCGCCTACACCGCCTCGCTGCGGCCGCCGATCGCCGGCAGGTTGCGCAGCAGCTGGCGCACCAACTCCGACTGCCGGTTGGTGCGGGTCTTGGCGAAGATCTTCTTGAGATGGTTGCGGATGGTCTCGTAGCTGACGTCGAGCCGGGTCGCGATCTGCTTCAGCGACAACCCGGCCGCCAGCTCGCCGGCGATGCGGGCCTCGGTCGCGGTCAGGCCGTAGAGCCGACGGAGCTCCGGCTGCGACATCTGGTTCGCCGGCGTCGGCCCGGCGATGAAGATCGCGGCCTTGGGCTGGGTCAGGCCCAGCAGCGGGCGGCCACGGCCGACCGGCGCGACCAGGACGGCGAGCCGGTCGTCGCCGCCGGTGTCCGACAGGGTCAGCCCGCCGCCCGGCTCCAGCCCGGGGTCGTCGAGGATGATCGAGGCGGAGGCGATCAGCTGGCGCAGCCGCGCGGTCTCGGACGGCTGGCTGGCGCAGATCAGCCCGCGCTGGTCGACCCGCAGCGCGGTTCCCGCCCGCAGCAGATCGTCGGCCACGCGGTTGGAGAACGAGACCCGCCCGGTCGGGTCGGTCAGGATCACCCCGATCGACAGGCGGTCCAGGCCGGTTTCCAGCGCATCGCGCTGGGTGGTCACGTCGCCGAGCCGCTGATGGACCTGTGCCGCGCGGGCGAAATGGGGCAGCAGCAAACGCATCAGCGTGGTCAGCCGCTCCGTGTCCTGCTCGGTCATCGGCGAGGCGTGCAGCACGCTGATATGGGCGGAGACGCCGCCGCGGCGCAGGAAGGTGCCGCCGATGCCGGAGAACAGCTGCTGCGGCCTCAGCCAGTCGGAGTAGAACTCCGTCCGCTCCAGCGAATTGCGGGGGACCAGCGTATCGCTGACCGTGACCTCGCCGACGCCGCGCTGCAGGACCCGGTCGCTCCAGGGGTTGGTGCGCCAGAAATGCTGGGCGTAGCTGTCGATGAAGGCCGGATCCCAGCTGCTGGTGGCCGCCAGCGCCTCGAAGGCGGCGGTGTCGACATCGTCGGATTCATGCAGCAGGTAGAGGCTGGCGTGGCCGTCGGCGAATTGCCGGGCGAGGTCGTTGAGAACAGAATCCCATAACCCCTGGTCGAGCGCCGCATCGTAGATTCTCGCGATGAGATCCGACAGACCATCCGCCATTCCGGGAACGATCCTCGACTGGGCGCCAGCGCAGGCTGCGCCGGCCTTGCGCCGCGATGCTTGCCCACTATCCCCCGGGCTTTGATAAAGATAGTCCATTTGGGTCAGGTTGCCATCCTTCAATTTGCAGATGGGACCGCGATGGGTTTTCAGTCATGCTCTCAGCGTTTCAAGAGTACAGACACCCACGCAAATTGATACGGTTTTTATCCAACGGGACACATAGCGTTTAATAAATCGTCAGCCGAGCGGCTTCGTCTGGTGGGAGGTTCACCCGAAGGCGGCGTACAAAAACCGACGGCAAAACAATGGACAGGCCACACCCAACCCGGTGTGGCCTGTCTCGCTTGTGGGCTGAGGTGGACACCTCCACGAGACAGCCGGGACGGCCGGTGGAGCCCCCTAACTGGACGGCACGGCGCTCCGACCCCACCGGCAGGATCCGCACCAGCAGACGCACCAGGTCCGCCTGCCTCATTTCGTGGCGGCCGGCGATCTCCTTCAGCGACGGCGCCGGGCCTTCTCTTTGGCCTCGGCGAAGGCCGTCCCGGGCAGCGGCTCGCGGATCAGAAGGCCGAAAGGGTGAGGCCGGCCACGCCGGCAGCCAGCATCGCGACCGTCACCGGCACGATGCGCAGCGCCATCGCCCGGCCGCCCAGAACGACGGCGAGGCCGGCCTTGACCAGGGTGTTCACCCCGGCCGCGATCAGCACCACGTTCGCGCAGACGGCGACATCGAGCCCGCCTTGGGCCAGCCGCGCCGCCGACAGGGTGATCGCATCGACATCGGCCAGGCCGGAGACGGCGCCGAGAAGGTAAAGGCCGGCGACGCCGAGCGTGGCCTCGAGCGCTTTCGACAGCACCAGCACCGCCACGATCAGCGCCACGATCTTCAGCGCCGACCACAGCTCCAGCGGGTTGCCGAGCGGCGGCGCCTCGCTGGTCCGATGGGCGGCGGCCCGCCACAGCCACAGGCCGCTTCCGGCCGCCACGATCGCGGCCCCCGCCAGGGGCGCCGCCAGGGCCAGGAACAGCGGCGGGTGCAGGACCAGGACCAGCACGCCGATGCGGAGGACCATCACCGCCCAGGCGGTCATGACGCCGGCGGCCAGCGCCGGCGCCGCCTGCGGCGCGGCCTGCGCCTGCCGGGCGAAGACCAACGTCAGCGCGGTGGAGGAGACGAGGCCGCCCAGAAGCCCGGTCAGCAGGGTCCCGACCCGGGCGCCGGCGATGCGCACCGCGGCATAGCCGGCGAAGGACAGGCCGGCGACCAGCACCACCAGCCACCAGATCTTGGCCGGGTTGATCGCCTGCCACGGGTCGAGCGTCCGGTCCGGCAGCAGCGGCGGCACCACCACCGCGATCAGCAGGAATTGCAGCGCCGCCGCAGTCTCGGCCGGGGTGAAGCGGTCGAGCCAGCCATGCAGCCGGTCCTTCTCGCGCAGCAGCAGGGCGACGACGACGGATCCGCCCGCGCCCACCAGGACATGCCCTGCCCCGGCGGCGGCGCCGAGCAGGACAGTGACCAGCATTGCGACCTCGGTGGTCAGGCCGAGGCCGCCGTCGCGGTCGCGCCAATAGGCGGCCAGCATGTAAGCCCCGATGCCCAGCAGGAACAGCAGCAGCGGGCCGGGCCCGAGATCAGGGGCCAGCAATGCGGCGACGCCGCCGCCGAAGCCGGCGATGGTGAAGGTGCGCAGGCCGGCGGCGCGGCGGCCCTCGGGCCGGCCCCGGTCGGTCCAGCCGCGCTCCAGCCCGATGATCAGGCCGACGGCCAGGGCAGCACCGAGGCGCAGGGCCGGAAGCGTCTCATCCATTCCACGGCCCCCGCCTCGTTGATCAGCGCCGAGCATAGCCGAAAGGTTGAATCCCGTGAAACCGAAGGGCGGACGCCGGGTGCATCAGTCGGGAGGACCAGCAACAGCCGAGCGACGAATTCGTACTTTGTTACAGTATGAATCCTGATGCTTTGAATTCAATGATATGCGGCGCTCCAAAGAACAATATTGATCTCGGGGGAAACGCCATGTCGAAATTGCCTGCCTTATCCTTAAGTATAGCAGTGCTCGGCGCGGTATGGGCATTCCTGGCCCTGGGGCCGCTGAGCGGCTTCGTCTTGGTCTGGGCCGGGTTCATCGCCTGGGGATGCTTCTTCCACTCGGGCGCCGACGAAAAGGCGCTGAGCAGGACGATCGCCGGCAATGTCTACGGCGCCATCGTCGCCTGGGTCGCATTGCTGATCATCGTCAAGGTCCCGGTCCCGGCGTTGGGGACGGTGTGGCCGGCCATCGTCGTCGGCGTCACCGTCTTCTTCCTGGTGATCGTCGCCTCGGTCGACCTGCTTTCGGTGGTCCCGGCCAATGTCTACGGCTATGCCGCAACCGTGGCCTATGCGCTGCACCAGGGCGCCGACGCCGGCGGCGTCGGGCCGCTGCAGCGCCTGACCACGGCGAGCATCGGCAACCCCGTGATCCTGCTGGTCGTGTCGATGGTGATCGGGGCGCTGTTCGGCTACGTCTCGGCCAAGCTCGCCGGGGTGCTGAGCAAGTCAGCCGCACCGGCCTAGCCGCTCGGCCCGCTCTGCCGGCATCGCGTGCGGCGATGCCGGCAGAGCGGATCAGCCGTTCAGCTTGGTCTTCAGCAGCTCGTTCAGCATCGCCGGGTTGGCCTTGCCGCCCGAGGCCTTCATCACCTGGCCGACGAAGAAGCCGAACAGCTTGTCCTTGCCCGAGCGGTACTCGGCCACCTTGTCGGCCTGCGCCGCCATCACCTCGTCGATCACCTTCTCGATCGCGCCGGTGTCGGTGACCTGCCTCAGCCCCTTGGCTTCGACGATGGCGCCGGCGTCGTGCCCGGTCTCCATCATCTCGGCGAAGACATCCTTGGCGATGCGGCCGGAGATGGTGTTGTCGGCGATCAGGTCGACCAGACCACCCAGCTGCTCGGCCGAGACCGGGCTGTCCTCGATCTCCTTGCCGGCCTTGGCCAGGCCGCCGAACAGCTCGTTGATCACCCAGTTCGCCGCCAGCTTCGGGTCGCGACCCTTGGCCACCCGCTCGTAGAAGAACGCCTTGGCCTGTTCGGCCACCAGCACGCCGGCGTCGTAGGCGGACAGGCCGTACTCGCTGATGAAGCGGGCCTTCTTGTCGTCCGGCAGCTCGGGCAGGGTCGCCTCGATCCGCTCGACATAGCCGTCTTCCAGCACCAGCGGCAGCAGGTCCGGGTCGGGGAAGTAGCGGTAGTCATGCGCGTCTTCCTTGGTGCGCAGCGACCGCGTCTCGCCCTTGTTCGGATCCCACAGCCGGGTTTCCTGGTTGATCGACCCGCCGCCCTCGATAATCTCGACCTGGCGCTGGGCCTCGAACTCGATCGCCGACATGACGTGGCGGATCGAGTTGACGTTCTTGACCTCGCAGCGCGTGCCGAATTCGGTGTCGCCGACCTTGCGCACCGACACGTTGACGTCGCAGCGCATGGAGCCTTCCTCCATGTTGCCGTCGCAGGTGCCGAGATAGCGCATGATCGAGCGCAGCTTGCGCAGATACGCCGAGGCATCGTCCGGACTGCGCAGATCCGGCTCGGACACGATCTCCATCAGCGCGACACCGGACCGGTTCAGGTCGACGAAGGTCTCGCGCGGCGACTGGTCGTGCAGGCTCTTGCCCGCATCCTGCTCCAGATGCAGCCGGGTGATGCCGACGGTCCGCGCCGACCCGTCCGGCAGGTCGAGCACGATCTCACCGGTGCCGACGATCGGGTCCTTGTACTGGCTGATCTGATAGCCCTGCGGCAGATCGGCGTAGAAGTAGTTCTTGCGGTCGAACACCGAGCGCCGGTTGATCTGCGCCTTCAGGCCCAGGCCGGTCTTCACCGCCTGTTCGACGCAATAATCATTGATCACCGGCAGCATTCCGGGCATGGCGGCGTCGACCAGGCTGACCTGGCTGTTCGGGGCCGCGCCGAAATCGGCGGCCGCGCCGGAGAACAGCTTGGCCTTGGACGTGACCTGGGCATGGACTTCGAGCCCGATCACCGTCTCCCAGACGCCCGTCTCACCCTCGATCGTGTACATCGAACCGCTCGCACTCAACCTGACAGAAAAGCGACGGTAGGGAGCGCGGAAGGGGCGCCGGTGTCAAGGATTGTCGCGCCCGGCGTCAGACCACGTTGAGTTCGACGATCGGCCGGTTCTCCAGGATGCGGGTGAAGGCGAAGGGCGACAGGTCGAGCGTGCGGAAGCCGCCATGGGCGATCAATTCGGCCACGCCCCGCCCGGCGGCGGGCGATTGCTGCAGACCGTGGCCGCTGAAGCCGTTGGCGAAGATCAGGTTCGGCAGGTCGGGATGCGGCCCGATGATGGCATTGTGGTCGACCGTGTTCATCTCGTAATGGCCGGCCCAGGCATTCACCACCTTCAGGCTCTCGAAGGCCGGAACGCGCTCGGCCAGGGCCGGCCACATCATCGCGTCGAACAGGCTGTGGTCGACCGTGAGGTCGTCGGTGTCGGGATCCTCCCCCGTGGGCGGGGCGCCGCAGATGAACAGGTTGCCCTCGGGCCGGAACCAGACGCCGCTGGGGTCGATCACCAAGGGGCAGCCGGCCAGGGTCTGGCGGCAGTCGAACACGAAGACGCAGCGCTTGCGCCCCTTCACCGGCAGGTCGATGCCGGCCAGCGCCGCGACCTTGCCGGCCTGCGGCCCGGCGGCGTTGACCAGCGTGCCGCAGGCGATGCGGCGACCGTCCGAGAGGGTCACGCCGGTGACCTTGCTGCCGGCCCGGTCGATGCCGGTCACCGTCTCGGTGATGTAGGTGGCGCCGAGCGACCGCGCCTTGCGCTTGAACGCCTGCAGCAGGCTGTAGCCGTCGAACCAGCCCTCGCCGGCCAGGCCGAGCGACCCGGCGGAGAGGCCGTCGACATTCAGCCAGGGGAAGCGTTCGGCCAGCCGGTCCGGCGCCATCAGGTCGACGGCGACGCCCTCGCCCACCTGCATGTCGTGGTTCGCCTGCAGCACCGGCAGGCCGGGCGGGGTGGCGAGGAACAGGTAGCCCTTCTCATGGAAGCCGAAATCCGGCACCTCGCCCTCGACCTCGAACCAGCGCTCGGGGTGCTTCAGCACCTCGAGCCCGAAGCGCGACACCGCGACGTTGAACGGGGTGGAGAATTGCTGCCGGATCGAGGAGGCGGAGAGCGCCGAGGAGGCGGTGCGATAGGTCGGGTCACGCTCGATCACCGCGACCGAGCCGCCGAAGCCCTGGTCCAGCATCAGGAAGCAGGCGATGGCGCTGCCGATGGCGCCGCCACCGATGATGACCACGTCGAAGCTGTCCGCCATTGCCCGCACCCTGCCCGGAATGTCCCCGACTCCTACGCCGCCGCCGCACGTCGCGCAATCACGATTTTTCCGATCGGAAACAGATGCGGCGACAGCCGCCGCGTGCTTAGCTCCCGGCCATGAGCATGGATGTCAACGAAGGGCTGGGTCCGCGGCTGAAGGCGCTGCGCCGGACGCGCGGCTGGACGCTGGAGGCGGCCGCCACCCGCACCGGCCTGGCCAAATCCACCCTGTCGAAAATCGAGAACGGCCGGATGTCGCCGACGGTCGAGGTGCTGCTGAAGCTGTCGCAGGGCTTCGCCGTCGACCTGGCCGGGCTGTTCGGCGACGCCCGGCCGGATCCGGCGGCGCGCAGCCTGACCCGGGCCGGCACCGGGCCGCGCCACGAGACCCGCAGCTACAGCCACGAGCTGCTGGGCGCTGACCTGGCGGAGAAGCGCATCACCCCGGTGCGGGCCCGGGTCAAGGCGCGGACCCTGGCCGAATACGGCCCGCTGGATCATCACGACGGCCAGCAATTCCTGCTGGTGTTGTCCGGCATGGTGCTGATGCAGTTTCTGGGCGAGCCGCCACTGCGTCTGGCGGCCGGCGACAGCCTGTATTTCGACACCCGCACACCCCATGCCTGCCTGTCCGAGGGCCCCGAGGAGGCAGAGATCCTGTGGGTGCACACGGGGTGAGGCTGTGGGTTGCCACGCCCGTTCCAACCCCACTTGTCATGCCACGGCTTGACCGTGGCATCCAGGGGCGGCCAGAGCGGCTCTTGGTGGCCCCTGGATTGCCCGGTCAAGCCGGGCAATGACAGGTTGAGGGGATAGGTGGGAGCCCTTACTTCGCCCGCAGCGGCTTCAGCGCTTCGGTCCAGCGCGACAGCTCGTCGAGCATGGTGGTGGCGGCCTTGTCCTGGCCTTCGGGGGCGGTGAACTTGCCGTCGGCCACGGCGTTCCAGGCAAAGGGGATCGCCACCGCCTCAGGGATCGGCATGATCTTCAGCGTGGTCAGGGTCAGCTTCTCGGCCTGCACCGCGCGCAGCCCGGACGACGCGCCGCCATAGCTGACGAAGCCGGCCGGCTTGTAGTTCCATTCGAGATACAGGTAGTTCAGCGCGTTCAGCAGTGCCGGCGGCGGGCCGTAGTTGTATTCCGGTGTGACGAAGACGAAGGCGTCGGCGGCGCTGACGCTGGCGGCCCAGCGCCTGGTCGGCTCGTTCACATAGCGCTGCAGCCGCGGATGCTCCGGCTCGTCGAACACCGGCAGGTCGAAATCCCGGAGGTCGACCAGCGACGCGTCGAATTTGCCATGCGCGGCGGCGATGTCGTGGAACCAGGTCGCGATCGCCGGCCCGATCCGGTTCGGCCGGGTGCTGCAGATGATGGTGTGGAGCTTGGACGCCAAGACACTCTCTCCTTTTGCGCGGGTCGCGCGGCTGAAATCGACATGCGTCTATGCGGCGGCCGGCCGGCGGATGCAAGCGGCCGGGCCGGGATCAGGCGTTGTCGGGACGCCGAGCGATCAGGGCGGATGAGGTGACGACCTCGGCCACCATGCCGCCGGCCACGAACTCCGACATCAGCACCTCGATCTCGGCGATCAGGGCATCGGCGTTGTCGCCGATCCGGCCCGGCGCGGTGCCCGACATCGACAGGGCGCGATGGACCAGCGTGTCGGCCGGGATGTGCCGGCGCTCGATCACCGCGATTTCCTCCAGCCGGCTGAACGGCGAATCGAGCAGCACCGCGGTGTGGCTGAGCCAGCCCGGCGACCGCACCATCGCCCGGGCCGAGTCGCCTTCGGCATAGCGCTCGATCAGGTCGCGATAGGGCTTCACCCAGCGGTTGTCCGGCACCTTGGGGTGATCGTCGTGCAGCAGCACAACGGCGCCGCCCGGATCGACCATGCCGTCGAAGCGGCGCAGCGTCTCGACCCGGTCCATCCAGTGGAAGGACCGGCCCATGGCGACGAGGTGGAACCGCCCGAAATCGGGGCCAAGGTCGTAGGAGCTGCCCTGGCGGAACTGGACCGGGACGCCGGCGCGGGATGCGGTCTCGGCGGCGATCGCCAGCATCTCCGGCTCGGGATCGACGCCGACCACCTCGCCGGCGAAGGGCGCCAGCGCCACCGCGATCTGGCCCGGCCCGCAGCCGAGATCCATCACCCGATGGCCGTGGCCGAGGCCACACAGGCGGGCGATGCGCGGGAACAGGCTGGCGGCATAGGCGGGCCGGCCCTGCAGGTAGTGGGCGGCCGCCGTCTGGAAGCGACGGGGCGTAAAGGGAATGGTATCCATGACCAGCGTCCTTCTGCTGCGTCGGCGCATCCCCTCCCCTGCGCCATCCGCTTGGCATAGCAGACTTCCATGACCGCCCGAAGACGGCGCAGCGCCGCGGATCAGAGAATCCGGATGCGCAGCTCGTCGTCATAGGACCGGTCGCCGATGCGCAGCGCCCCCGGCTCGATCCCATAGACGGTGAAGCCGTGCCGGGCGTAGAGCCGGCGCGCCGGCTCGGCCTCGGGGATCACGGCGAGCAGGACCGCGTCCAGGCCCTCGGCCCGGGCATGGTCCAGCACCGTTGTCACCAGCGCGTCGGCGACGCCGCTGCCGCGCGCCTCGGCCCGGACATACATCCGCACCAGGGTGCCGCGATGCAGGCGCTTGGCCATGGTCTCGCGCGCCAGCCCGACGATGCCGAGCAGCCTGCCGTCCCGCTCCGCCGCGAAGGTCGTCACCGCAACGGTGCGCTCGGCGAACTCGTCCAGCGACAGCGCCGCCTCGGCCTCGAAGGACGAGCCGAAGGCTTCGGGATGGCGCTGAAGCCCCTCCAGCCGGATCTCGCGGTAGGCCGCCGCATCGGCGCGGTCGAGCCGGCGGATGGCGAAGGCCGCCATGTCAGGAGCCCCAGCTCACGAGATCGTCTGGGGCAGCGCAGTGAAGCCGACCGCCTTTTCCATGACATGGGCGATGCGCAGCACCGTCTCCTCGTCGAACGGCCGGCCGAGCAGCTGGAGGCCGAGCGGCAGCCCGTCATCGCCGAGACCCGCCGGCACCGACAGGCCGGGCAGCCCGGCCATCGAGGCCGGCACGGTGAAGACGTCGTTGAGGTACATCGCGATCGGGTCGTCCTGCTTCTCGCCGATGGCGAAGGCGGTGGACGGTGCGGTTGGGGTCAGGATCGCGTCGCAGCGCTGATAGGCCTCGGTGAAGTCGCGGGCGATTAGCGTGCGCAGCTTCTGCGCCTTGGTGTAGTAGGCGTCGTAATAGCCGGCCGACAGCACATAGGTCCCGATCATCACCCTGCGCTTGACCTCGCGGCCGAAGCCGGCGGCGCGGGTGTTCTCATACATCTCGTTCAACGACCCGCCCTCGACCCGCAGGCCGTAGCGCACGCCGTCATAGCGCGCCAGGTTCGAGGACGCCTCGGCCGGGGCGACGATGTAGTAGGTCGCCAGCGCGTATTTGGTGTGCGGCAGCGAGACGTCGACGATCTCGGCCCCGGCGTCGCGCAGCCAGTCGGCACCCTGCTTCCAGATGCGCTCGATCTCGGCCGGCATGCCGTCGACCCGGTATTCCTTGGGAATGCCGATCTTCAGGCCGCGGATGTCGCCGGTCAGCGCCGCCTCGAAATCCGGCACCGCGAGGTCGACGCTGGTCGAATCCTTCGGGTCGAAGCCGGCCATCGAGCGCAGCATGATCGCCGCGTCCTGCACCGTGCGCGCCATCGGCCCGGCCTGGTCGAGCGACGAGGCGAAGGCGACCACGCCCCAGCGCGAGCAGCGGCCATAGGTCGGCTTGATGCCGACGATGCCGGTGAAGGCGGCGGGCTGGCGGATCGACCCGCCGGTGTCGGTGCCGGTCGCCGCCAGCGTCATCCGCGCCGCGACCGAGGCGGCCGAGCCGCCGGAGGACCCGCCGGGCACCAGCTTGGCGTTGCTGCCGTCCTGCCGCCGCCACGGGTTCTCGACATTGCCATAGGCCGAGGTGATGTTGGCCGAGCCCATGGCGAACTCGTCCATGTTCAGCTTGCCCAACATCACCGCGCCGTCGCGCCACAGCTGGCTGGTGACGGTCGATTCATAGGTCGGGACGAAGTTGCCCAGGATCTTGCTGCCGGCCGTGGTGCGCACGCCCTCGGTGCAGAACAGGTCTTTAATAGCGATCGGCAGGCCCTCGAGCGGACCGCCCTCCCCGCGCGCCAGCTTGGCGTCGGAGGCCTTGGCCATCTCGATCGCCTTGTCCGGCGTCTCGGTGATGAAGGCGTTGAGGCCGCGCAGGTCCTCCATCGCGGCGACATGCGCCGTGGTCAGCTCGACCGAGGAGATCTCGCGCGCCTTCAACGCGTCGCGCGCGCCGGCCAGGGTCAGGTGGGTGGACTTCGACATCACTCGACCACCTTCGGCACGGTGAAGAACCCGGCCTTGGCCGAGGGCGCATTGGCCAGCACACGGTCGGGATAGCCGCCGTCGGTGACCTCGTCCGGCCGGCGCCGCAGCCCCTGCTGGGCGACGCTGGTCATCGGCTCGACGCCATCGGTGTTCACCTCGGCCAGTTGCTCGACGAAGTCCAGGATCTTGGACAATTCGCCGGTCATGGCATCGAGTTCCGTCTCGTCGAGGCGGATACGGGCCAGATGCGCGATTTTCGCGACGGTGGCTCTGTCGAGCGACATGTCGTAGTCATCTCCGGGGATCAGTGGCCGCCCCGGGCCGGCATGGCGCCGGGACCGCGGGGGACGGCCGACGGAAAGCGGCGCGGAAGGTATCACCCGATATGGCGGTCTGCAATCTTCGCGACCTCAAGGCCCTGCTGCCCCCCAACGGGCGGCTGATCGGGCTCGATCTCGGCGAGAAGACGATCGGCATGGCGGTGTCCGACCCCGGCCTGTCGCTGGCCTCGCCGATCGGCACCATCCGCCGCACCAAGTTCACCCCGGATGCGCAGGAGCTGCTGCGGATCATCGACGACCGCAGCGTCGCCGGGCTGGTGATCGGCCTGCCGATCAACATGGACGGCAGCGAGGGGCCGCGCTGCCAGTCGGTGCGAGCCTTCGCCAAGGACCTGCTGCGGCTGCGCGACCTGCCGATCGCGTTCTGGGACGAGCGGCTGTCGACCATGGCGGTGCAGCGCCAGATGATCGAATTCGACGTCACCCGGAAGAAGCGGGCCAAGGCGGTGGACACCGCCGCCGCCGCCTGGATCCTGCAGGGCGCGCTCGACGCGCTGCAGTTCGGCGGCTAGGCCGGATCAAGCAGCCCGAAGACCGCGACCAGGGCCACCGCCGCGACGCCGAGCAGGATCTCGGCGACCGCGCCGTCGCGGATCGCCCGGACGGCGCCGCCGTTCGACCGCTTGATCCGCGGCACCAGGACATAGCGGTTGGTGATCGCCAGGCCGGTCATAGCCAGCACCGCCGCGATCTTGGCCACCAGCAGGGCCTGGTAGGGCGACGACCATTGGGTCGGCCAGCGGTCGAGCACCAGGGCGACATTGACGGCCCCGGTCGCCAGCACCGCCGCCACCGCGACATGCCCGACCGTCGAGAACCGCCGCAGCGCCCACGCAGCGTCGGGCCGCAGCCGGGGGTCGCGCAGGGCCGGCAGGCACAGCACGAAGGGCACCAGCGCGCCCAGCCAGAAGCCGCCGGACAGCACATGGACAGCCTGGTTGAGCCGGTGCGCCATGCCGGACGCCCCGCTTTGCATGGCGGCGTGGCCGACCAGGGACAGGCTGGCGAGCAGTAGTCCGGCGACCAGCGCCAGCGCGCCCATTCGGCGCTGCCACCCCGCGACCAGAAGCAGCAGCACGACCGCCAGGATGGCACGGCCGATCCAGACTTGGCCGAAGCCGGTGTCGAACAGCACGGCCGACAGCGTGCCGGGATCGCCGGCGCAGTCCCAGCCGCCGCCGATCTCCGCCGCCTGGAGCGGCAGCCACAGCCAGGTGGTGGCCGCCGCCAGCAGGATGGCGAGTTGCATCGGCCGGCGCAGGGCCCGGCCGATCGGTGCCGCCAGGGCCGGCCCGGCCAGCAGGCGCAGGAAGGCGGCGGCGCCGAAGATGAAGGTCAGGGCCGCATAGTGCCCCAGCCGGCAGGCGGCCAGGACACCGTCGAGCGATGTCACGGCGCGACCGTGAAGGCGTAGCTGCCCTTGGTGGTGTGGCCGTCGGTCGACAGCGCGTGCCAGTCGACGGTGTAGGCGCCCGGTGCCAGCGGCCCGGTCACCGGCACGACCAGGGTGGCGCCGTCCCGCCCCAAGGTGGCGTCGCCGGTCGTGACCGCGGCGCCGCCCGGGCCGGTGACCTTGATGCCGGTGAAGCGCAGCTCCAGCCCTTCGGAGAAGGTCAGCTGTAGCGCGGCCGGCGTCGCGGTCACGGTCGCATTCGCGGCCGGGGCGGACGCGGTCAGGTGGGCATGGGCGAAGGCCGGGCCGGCAAGGCCGAGGCTGAGCAGCGCGGCCAGGCCATGCAGGCGGATACGGTTCATCGGAAACCTCCTCGAGGCGGTGGCAGGGTGGGAAACAAGGCGGGCCCTACAGTTTCACGCTGTCCTGGCCGGCGCTGATCTGCCGGCGCATCTCGTCCGCCAGGGGGTGCAGCACATCCGCCGGCTTGGCCCCGACTAGGGTGTAGCCGAGCCCCTGCTCGGCCCAGGTGACGCCGGAGACCGGGCCGTGGGAGCGCTCCGACATCGGCGTGTCGCCCTCGATCTCCATCGGCCGCACCAGCATGGCGATCCGGGTGCCGCGGTCGTCGTCATACATGAACATGCCGGCCGGCCCGTGCGGCGTGGCGACCAGGCGCCCGCCCATGAAGCGGTAGCCGGCCGAGGCCAGGTCGGGCACCGCGATCGGCCGCTGCAGCCGGTTCGACACCCAGCGGACCAGCTGCTCGCGGTCGGCGGCGCCGAGTTCGACCGCACGGGTCCGGTCCGAGGCATAAACCGCGTAGGTGTCGGCGCCCTCCTGGGCCAGCGCGGCGATCCCGGCCGATGCCGGCTGGGTCAGGCCGCGCGACAGCCAGCCGCCGCCGCCGCCGATCGCCAGCAGCAACACAGCGGCCACTGCCGGGCGCCAAGGCAGACGCCGGGCGGGCGACCGCCGCGCCTCGATCATCCGGGCGAGGGACAGCTGAGGCGGCACCGGCTCCTCCGCGATCGGGCCGAAGGCATCGCGCAGCGCCTCGCGCTGGCCGGCATAGCCCGCGATCCGCCGCGCCACCTCCGGATGGCTCGCGAGATAGGCCTCGACCTCGGCCCGCCGCTCGGGCGCCAGCGCCTGGTCGACATAGCCGTGCAGGTCGTCCTCGGTGATCGGTGGATTGGGGTTCATTTCACCCTCCGCAGGATCGGCGCCCGGCCTGAGGCTGGTGCGTCCGCATCCATGGTCCGTTGCAGCCTTTCGCGGGCCCGCGACAGGCGCGACATCACCGTGCCGATCGGCACGTCCAGCACCTTCGCCGCCTCGGCGTAGGTCAGGTCCTCGACCGAGACCAGCAGCAGCACGCTGCGCTGCTCCTCCGGCAGGGTGTCCAGCGCCCGCAGCAGCTCGCCGTGCCGCAACCCGGCCTCCTGCGTCGGAGGCCGCGCGGTGGCGGCCTCGTCGGCATCGTCGATCGGCACGTGCCAGCCGCGGCGGGCGGCCTGCCGCAGCCGGCTGACCGCGAGGTTGTGCAGGATGGTGAACAGCCAGGTCCGCGCATCGCCGTCGGCGCGGCGCTGGTGCCACCGGGTGATCGCCCGCTCCAGGCAGTCCTGCACCAGGTCGTCCGCCGCCGCGGCGTCGGCCCGCAGCAGCGAACGGGCATAGCGCCGCAGGGCCGGGATCAGCGGTTCGACCAGGATCATCATGTCCTTCATGGACTGGCCGCCTCCCCCCGGCCGCTCACTGCGCCTGGATCTGCACCGCGGCGCCGGTCGGGCCCGCGGCGGTTCCCGGCGCGATCACGAGAAAGCGCGGCGCGGTCCTGGCGTCGCCCTGCACGAACTGCCGGATCGGCCCCAACGCATTGACGACGGCGGCGCCGGCCGGGTTGGTCATGAAGGCGGCCAGCGGCTGCAGCGTGCCGCCGCCATCGGCCTGGCCGGAAAGCGCCAGGACATAGGGCTGCTTCGGCTCCAGCCCGGTGGCCGAGGCCTGCAGCACCTGGGTCAGCCCCTGGTCGAACAGCGAGACGCTGGTCGGCGCGACGCCCGAGGCCGGGGACGCGGCCTTGCCGTCCTTCAGCGCCTGCAGGGTCAGATGCGCAGTCTGCCCGGCGATGCCGAGCGGCTGCAGGTTCTGGGTGCCGTCGCCCTCCGGCACCGCGTCGGGCACGTAGTTGACCGCCTGCGGCGCCTGGCCGATCGCGACCGAGCCGATGACCTTGTTGGTCAGGGTGTCGACCGCGGTGATCTGGTCGCCGTTCTCGATGCCGACATAGACCCGGGTGCCGTCGCCCGAGGGCCAGATGCCGTGCGGCAGGTTGCCGACCGGGAT
The DNA here is from genome assembly GCF_031453975.1 of Inquilinus ginsengisoli. NCBI lineage: Bacteria > Pseudomonadati > Pseudomonadota > Alphaproteobacteria > Rhodospirillales > Rhodospirillaceae > Inquilinus > Inquilinus ginsengisoli. Next base: position 245,286 of record NZ_JAVDPW010000001.1, on the reverse strand, counting down.
GGTCGCGACCTTGGAGAAGTCGTCGGTGCGGAACACCTGGATCTGGTTCAGCCCGCCGACCGTGACGTAGGCGAAGATGCCGTTCCGGTTGTGGACGATGTTGACGTGGTTGGTGATCGGGCCGGTGTCGATCGTGGTCAGCAGCTTGAACGGCGGCCTGGCGTCGAACACCTGGGTCTTGCCGGTGTCCTTCAGGGTGAACCACACCTGGGTGCCGTCCGGCGTCGCCGCGATGTTGGGGCAGAACGGGCTGGCCTGCGGGACATGGCCGACGATCTGGTGGTCCGCCACCGTGATCACCACCGTCTCCGGATTGAACGACGAGCAGACGTAGCCGTACTTGCCGTCGGGCGAGAAGATCTGCATCCCCGGACCGGCAGGGACGATGATCCGCGTCTTCTCCTCATAGGTCGTGCCGTCGAGCACCGCGATGTAGTTCTCGCCCCGCACCGTGACCCAGACCTCCTTGCCGTCGGGCGTGAAGAATGCCTCGTGCGGCGAGCGGCCGACATAGGTGGTGTGCTTCACCGCGTTGGTCGCGGTGTCGATGAAGGTGACGGAGTTCGACCCGATCGACACCACCGCGAGGGTGCGGTGGTCGGGCGAGAAGCCCATGCCGTGCACCAGCAGCTGGCCGTGGTAGAGCGGACTGAAATTGGTCGGCTGCGGCTCGCCCAGGCGGATCACGCCGAGCAGCCTGTTGTCGACCGGATCGGTCACCGAGACGGTGTTGGAGAACTGCTCGGCGGCATAGACCCGGTCCTTGTGGCTGACCGGGATGTCCGGCGCCGCGGCGGCGAAGGGCGCCTGCCCGGCCCAGGCGGCGGAGGCGAAGGCCGTAGCGGCCAGCAGCGTGGACAGCAGGAGGGGGCGTTTCACGTCAGTGCTCCATCGGCATGGTCATGGGCATGGCTGAGTCGGCGGCCGGGGCGGCAGGCGTCCCCTGGTCGGGCGCGGCGACCGAGGGCGGCAAGGGCTGGCCCAGCGCCAGCCGCATCGCCGCGATCTCCTGCTGCTGCTCGACGATGATCTCCTGGGCGATGCGGCGCAGCTGCTCGTTGCGGCCATAGCGCAGCTCGGCCTGGGCCATGTCGATGGCACCCTGGTGGTGCGGTATCATCATCGCCGTGAAGTCGGCGTCGACATCCCCGGTCGGCTTGACTGTCATGCCGTCCATCATCTTCGTCATGGCGGCGTCGTTCTCGGCCAGGAACGGGGCCTCGTCCGGAGGTCCGGCGCCCCAGGCGGTGGCGGCGCCGAGCAGCAGTGCGGCACCGACCACCGCCCCAGGGCGGGGGACGACCGTCCGGGGACGGAGAAGGAAGCGGGGGGGGCGCATGGAACCTCCGGGGCAAGGGACGGCGTCAGCGCCGCGACTGATGAGACGCCGGCCCGCCGGCTTTATTCCCGTGCCGTCACTTTTCCTGATGAATTAACCGCAAACTTCGGCGCGTCTGTCGAAAATGGATTTTGCTACAATTGTAATAATATTAATTCCGACTGGACTTGCCGGCCGTCGTTCCGATTCTTCCGTCATTCTACGCCCATTTGCCGCGGCGAGTCGCCGCATCTTTCGGCGACTGCGGACGGGACTTCCATCAGGGGGCCGGCACCGGGCAGCTCAGATCACCCTCCTCGCACTCCAGCAGCGGCTTCAGCTCGTCGACGCGCCTGGAGGTCACCTGTTCCAGGCACATCGTCTGGAGCATCCGACGGACGGTGCCCCCCGCCGCGCCCGAGGTGATGAAGTCGCATTCGGCGTCGCGATAGGCGATCCAGGCGCGCTGGGCTGCGACCAGGGACTTGGTCGTGTCCGCGTCGTCCTTCAGGCGTTCGATGATCTGCTTGTAGGTCGCGTTCAGCGCCGCGTCCGCCTGCTTGTAGGCGTCGGCGGCACACTTGTTCATTCCAGACTGGGTCTCGTCCGGGCAATCCTGGGCGGCGGCGGGCAGGGCGGCCAGCAGCCCGACGGTGATAATGAGGGTCCTGAGCATCGGTGGATCTCCTGTGTCACCGCCAGCATGCGCGACTTTGCCGGCGCCGGGCATAGGCTAATCCACCGCAGTCTGGTCCGGCTCGGTCCGCGCCAGCCGGGCCAGGGCCGACAGCGCCTCGCGCAGCACGTCGGGCGGCGGCGAGGCCAGCGCCAGTCGCACCCCGGCCGGCGCATGGCCGGGCCCGATGGCATAGGCCGGGCCGGGCGTGAGCGCGATGCCGAAGCGGGCCGCCGCCGCGGCGAAGGCCTCCGCCCGCCAGCCTTCCGGCAGGTCGAGCCACAGGTGATAGCAGCGCGCGTCGCCCTGAAGGTCCAGCCCGGCCAAGGCCTCGCGGGCGATGGCCTGGCGGTCCAGGGCGTCCTGCCGCTTGTCCAGCACCAGCGCCGCCACGGTGCCGTCGGCCATCCAGCGCGTCGCCGCCTCCAGCGCCAGGCCGCCCGGGCTCCACGGGCCGGAGCGGATGGCCGCCACCATGCGCTCGACCAGGCCGCGCGGCGCCACGGCGAAGCCCACGGTCAGCCCCGGGGCCAGCCGCTTGGACAGGCTGTCGGCCACGATCACGTGATCCGGCGCCAGGGCCGCCAGCGGCGCGTCGTCGGCCAGGAAGCTGAACACCCGGTCCTCGATCGCGACCAGGTCCAGCCGCTGCAGCATCGCCGCCAGATCCGCCCGCCGGGCCGGCGGCATCGAGATGCCGAGCGGGTTGTGCAGGGTCGGTTGCAGGTAGACCGCGCGCAGCGGCGCCGGGTGGTGCGCCGCTTCCAGCGCATCCGGCCGCAGCCCGTCCCCGTCCATCGCGATCGGCACCAGGGCGATGCCGAGCCGGGCGGCGATGCCCCGGATCACCGGATAGGTCAGGGCCTCGACCCCGACCCGGCCGCCGACCGGCGCCAGTGCCGACAGCGCCGCTGCGATCGCCTGGCGGCCGTTGCCGGTGAACAGCACCCGCGCCGGCTCGGGCACCCAGCCGGCCTGGGCCAGGAAGGCCGCAGCCACGGCCCGCGCCGCCTGGGTGCCGGCGGCCGGCACCGGCCGCAGCGCCGCGCCCAGCACATCCGGGCGCAGCAGGCTTTGCAGTCCCTGCGCCAGCAGGGCGGGCTGGCCGGGCAGGATCGGGAAGCTGGATTCGAGGTTGACCGGCGCCTGCCAGGGTTCGGCCAGCACCGATGCCGGCACCGCCACCGCGGCCCGGACGAAGGTGCCGCGCCCGACCTCCCCCGACACCAGCCCGCGCCGCGTCAGCTCGGCATAGACCCGGGAGGCGGTGGAGGCGGCGATGCCGCGGCGGTACGCGAAGTCGCGCTGCGGCGGCAACCGGTCGCCCGGCCGCAATTGCCCCGAGACAATTTCGCTGGCCACGTCGTCGGCAATGCGGCGGAAATCATCCAGCATACGATATTGCTCCGAGTGCAATACTCCAATTGCACCGATATCATGATCGGATCAATCTCGGATTGCAACCCCCGCAGATCGGATTCATCCGGGCATGAGGCCCAACGACTGCGGGGCCAACAGGAGAACTCCGATGTCGACGCGCGTTGTCGAGCGCCGCGTTTCCCACGCTGCCCTGCCCCGCCCCACCGCCCTGCGCGGCCTGCGGCAGACCTTTGGACTGTGGCTGCAGCGTGCGCGAACCCGACGCCAGCTCGATGCGCTGAGCGACCATGAGCTGCGCGACCTCGGCCTCGACCGCGGCACCGCTGCCCGAGAGGCGGTCAAGCCGTTCTGGAAGGGCTGACGGGGCAAGCGCGCCTGTGTCGGCGGCAGGTTGGGTTCGCCGCGGCGAACCCAACCCCGGCCCGCCTACTCCGACCGCGTCCGGTCCGATGCCGGCTTGAGCGCGTCCGGCGGCAGCACCAGGACGGGCGCCGCGCCCCCCTGGCCCGTGCCGGAGCCGAGCTGGACATTCGGGACCGTCCCGTTCCAGTTCTTCGCCGCCTCCGCCCGCAGGATCCCGGCATAGGCCTCGGCAGAGCCGGCCGACTGCACCTTGGTCGAAATCACCGCGGCCTCGGACGCGCCCACTTCCTTCTTGGCGGTCGCCTCGGCCTCGGCGCGCTTGGTGACGTCATAGGCCGCGGCGTCGGCAGCCAGGCGCACCGACTGCGCCTGGGCCTCGGCCTGGGCGATCGCCACGCGCTTCTGGCCGTCCGCGGTCGCAGCCGCGGCGTCGGCCTCGCCCTTGGCGACGGCGACGGCCTGCTCGGCCTCCGTCTGCCTGACCTTCAGGATGTTGACGGCGGCCAGCTGCTGGTTGCGGGTCTGGACCGTGATCTGGATGTTCTTCTCGAAATTCTCGTCGTACTTGATCTGGGTGATCTGGATATCCTCGACCTTGACGCCGAACATGTCGGCGGCCTGCGCCTGGATCGCCGTCAGGATCGAGTTCTCCAGGCCCTTCTTCTTGTCGGCGATCTCCAGCGCGTTGACCTGGCCGAACACGTCGAGCGTGCGGCTCTGCACGAAGGGGATGACCTTCTCGCTGACCGTGCCACCGCCCATGTCGCCGACCTGGAACAGCGCCTTGAGCGGGTCGGAGAAATGGTAGGTCAGGCTCATGTCGATCGACACGAACTGGTTGTCGATCGTCTTCACATGGATTTCCGGGATCGGGATCTTCTCGATCGAGGTGCGGATGGTGTGGACGCTGTCCACCACCGGAAGCTTGAAATGCAGGCCCGGCTGCACCGGTTCGTCGCTGACCAGCCGGCCGAAGCGCAGCACCGCGCCGACCTCGTTCTGGTTGACGGTGAAGTAGGACGACATCGCGAAGATGAACACGAGCACCAGCAGGACGACGAGCACGACGTTCGACCTGAGTCTCGTGAGCAGGGGATTCATGGTGGCTCCAGTGTCCAAGGCGCGGCCGCTCCGGCGGGTGGCAGGAGGATGCGACGGCCGCATCCGAGGCCGGCAGCCTAATCGCGGCACTGGGACAAAATCATGGCGTCTGATGGACCAAACACAGACGACGGAAGAAATTCAGCGCGACGCTGCACCCCTTTGTCATGCCGCGACTTGCCCCCGGCTTGCCGGCCTGCGCAGTCCTGGCCGCATCCTCTCGACAGGACGGTTCGGCCCGGCCAAGGTGCCCGCATGGACGATCTTGGCCCGACCGAACTCCGCCTGATGCAGGGCCTGGCCCAGCGGGTGACCGCATCGCGGCCGGAGCTGCTGAACGCCGACGCGACCGTTGGTGAGCTGGCCTGGGTCTGGGCCAAGGATTTCGACGCGCTCGGCCGGTTCTGGCGGCACCGGTTGTGGTTCGTCGACGGCCGGCTGGCCGCCTGGGGTTGGGTGCATCTGCCGTACCGGGTCCCGCGCGGCGACGGGACGTTCCGTGAGGCCGAGGCGGCCAACCTGATCTGGCAGGCGCATCCGGACCAGCCGAAGCTGCTGACCGGAATCCTGGACTGGTACGACGAGGTGGCGGGCGGTGCCGACCGGCTGCTGACAGTGCAGTCCGCGGATGGGCCGGCGCAGGCCGCCGTCGCCGCGCGTGGCTACGCGTTCGATGCCGAAGCCGGTGGGGATGACGGGTCCTGGGTGCAGTTCAATGCGCGGGCGCTGACCGACGTGCCGGATCCGGTGCTGCCCGAGGGGTTCCGGTTCCGGACGGCCGTGGACGTCCCGGCGGCGGACGCGGTCAAGGCACATCGCGACGCGTGGCAGTCGGCCAGCCTGACCGAGGCGGCATTCGCGCGGGTCCAGCGGACCTGGCCGTATCGGGCCGACCTGCATGTGCTGATCGCGGCGCCGGACGGCACGCTGGCCGCGACCGCGATCATCTGGCTGGACGAGGCGACGCAAACCGCCGAATTCGAGCCGGTCGGCACGCACCCGGACTTCCGGCGGCGGGGCTTGGGCACCGCGTTGCAGCTGCACGGCATGCATCTGGCCAGGGCCGCCGGCGCGAACCGCATGCTGGTCGCCTGCCTCGGCGCGCCGGCGCACCCGGCCGCCCGGACCCTGTACCACGGCGTCGGCTTTCGCGAGCTGACCCACGACCTGCCGCAGATCAAGCCCGCGCGGTAGCGTCTGGAGCGGGCCTTCGGGCCGGAGCGAGGCCATCGAGCAGGAAGCCGAGGCCTTTGCGGAAGGCGCCGTCCCAGTCGTCATCCAGCAGCAGGCGGGAGCGTTCGATTGTCGGGTAGCGTTCGCTGAGGCGTGTCAGGCGTTGCTGCCCGGCGGCCCGGTCGTCGTCCGAGACGTCGAAGCTCGCCCGGGTGATGGTGGCGCCCATCACATAGTTCCACAGCGACCAGATCGCGGCGTTCAGATCCGAATCCGCCACGCCGGCCCTGGACAAGGTCGTGCCCAGCAGTTCCAGGCGGCTGAGGATGTTCGGGCCGAGCGCCCGGCGCGGCAACAGCGATGCCGACCAAGGATGGCGCAGCATGCCGGCGCGCCAGTCTTCGAGCACATGAACCACGTCTCCACGCCAGTCTTGAGACTCCACTCCCTGCGGCGGCCCGCGATACTCGAGCACCGAGTCCAGCGCCAGATCGAAGACATCCTCTTTGCTGTCGACGTGCCAATACAGGCTCATCACGCCCGAGCCGAGCCGATCGGCCAGCCGGCGCATCGTCAACCCGTCGAGCCCCTGGGCGTCCAGCAGCTCCACCGCGGTCGCCACGATGCGGTCGCGGGAGAGAGGCGATTCACCGTGCGGTTCCTTCGCGGGCGGGATCCGCCCGCTTGTCCGTTGAGACCGCTTGCCCGGGGCGCCGCTGCGTTTGACTGCCATCCATCTTCCCTAGTGTCCAGACCGTCGATCCTGACCGGCAATGCCAGGAATGTCGATCTTGAACGGGCATCTCGTACGCTGTACCGTAGGATGACTCGTACATCGTACGGAATGGAAGGGCCAAGGTTCAATCATGTCGGCCGCGAGGGTTCGTTGCCCGCGGTCCGCAGAGCCGAGAGAACAATCATGTCACGCACAATCAAGCAGCTGCTGACCGGAGGGTTGATTATCATGACCGTGGGAATGTCCGCTGTGGCGATGGCGAATGAGAGCAGTCCCAAGCTGACCATCGTCAATCCGCAGACCCTCTACGACCCGTCGCCGAACGGCTACAGCGCGGCGGTGATCACCCCCGGCGAAGGCCGGGTGGCCTACATCTCCGGACAGGGCGGCCAGGACAGCAGAGGAGCGTTGTCACCCGACTTCGCCGTCCAGGTCGGGCAGGCCTACGCCAATCTGCGCGCCGCCCTCGATGCGGTCGGCGCCAGGCCGGATCAGGTCGCCAAGCTCACGGTCTTCGTGGTCGACCACGACATGTCCAAGCTCGGGGTGCTGACCAAGACCGTCAGGCAGGTCTTCGGCGAGGCGCTACCGGCACAGACCTTGATCCCGGTGCCCAAGCTGGCGGTCGACGGCATGCTGTTCGAAGTGGAGGCCGTGGCGGTACTAGACTAGCGGGGCGGCGCCGACCGATCCGCAATCGCATGATGAGACAGGTCGGTTGGGTTCGCTCCGGCGAACCCAACCGACAGGCCGATGGCCTACCGCTCCACCGACAGCCAGCGGCTGAGGTGATTGTCGAGCACGTTGTCCTGCCAGCCCTTCACCGCCGGCGAGAGCATCCGCTTGCTGGTGTAGTAGTAGATCGGGATGATCGGCTGGTCGGTGAAGAACAGCTGCTCCGCCTGGGCCAGAAGCTGGCCGCGCTTGGCCGGGTCGGCCTCGACCACCGCCGCATCCATCAGCTTGTCGTAGTCCGGGTTGGCGTAGGCCGGGTAGTTCTGCTCGCCGGCAGTGCTGCGGAACAGGTCGAGGAAGTTGCTGGGGTCGTCGAAATCGCCGATCCAGGAGGTCCGGCCGAAATCCTTGTACTCCTTCTTGCGCAGCGCGCTCTGCATCGTGCCCCATTCCAGATTGGTCAGGGTGGTGTCGACGCCGAGCTTCTGCTTCCACATCGCGCCGATGGCGACGGCGATCTTCTTGTGGTTCTCCGAGGTGTTGTAGGAGATCTCGACCGTCAGCGGATGGTCGGGGCCGTAGCCGGCCTTGGCGAACAGTTCCTTGGCCTCGGCGTCGCGCTGGCTTTGGGTCTCCTTGGCGTCCTTCGACTCCCAGGGGGCGAAGTTGCTCATCCCCGGCGGCACGAAGGTGTAGGCCGGCAGTTCCCCGCCCTGGGTGATCTTGGCCACCATCACGTCGCGGTCGATCGCCAGCGACAGGGCGCGGCGCAGTTCCGGATGGCTCTTCCAGGGCTCATGGGTGGTGTTGACCGTATAGTAGTAGGTGCCGATGTAGGGCACGATCCGCACCTGGTCGGCCATGGTCTGCTTCAGGTCGGGGATCTGCTGGTTCGGCAGGGTGTAGGTGTAGTCCAGCTCGCCGGCCTTGAAGCGCTGCAGCTCGGAGTCGACATCCTCGGTGACGAAGTAGCGGACGGTGTCGATCTTGACGTTGGCCGCGTCGTGGAACTCGGGGTTCTTGACCAGCTTGACATGCGACTGCGGCACCGCCTCGGCCAGCATGTAGGCGCCGTTCGACGCCATGTCGCCGGGCTTGACGTAGTCGTTGCCGAACTTGTCGACGTTGGCCTTGCTGAGCGGGAAGGTAGCGTGGTGGGTCAGCGTCGCCAGGAAGTAAGGCGTCGGCCCCAGCAGCTTGACCTCGAGCGTGTGGTCGTCGACCGCCCGGGCGCCCAGCGTGTCCGCCGGCTTGGTGCCGAGGCGGATCTCCTTGGCGTTGACCACCTGATCGATGAAATAGGCATAGGGGCTGGCGGTCTTCGGGTCCAGGAGCCGCTGCCAGGCGAACACGAAGTCGCCCGCCGTCACCGGCGTGCCGTCCGACCATTTGCCGTCGGCGCGCAGCTTGAAGACATAGGTCTTGCCGTCGTCGGAGACGGTCCAGCTCTCGGCCGCGCCCGGGATCGGCTGCGCCTTGGCGTCCTGGGTCAGCAGGCCCTCGAACAGATCGTTCTGGATGTTCGCTTCCGAGACGCCCGAGGAGCGGTGGATGTCCAGCGACTCCGGCTCCTGGCTGTTGCCGGCGTTCAGCACCATTTCCGCGGTCGCCGCCTGCGACACCCCCGCGAGCAGGGCGCCGGCGAGCAGGCCGCGCATCAGAATCCTGGAGAAGCCTTGCATTGGATTGTCCCCCCGTTTGTGGCTGGGCCGTTCTTCGGGCGCCAAGGCTATGGCCTAGACCACCGCCCCGTCCCTGCCAAAAAGGAGGATGGTCTTAACCCCAGGTCATGGCCCGCCGATCCGCTCCCGTCGGCCCGCGCATTGCGGCCCCCGCCCGCCTGGGCTAACCAGGGGGTCTGAATAGGGAGTTCCCAGGAATGACGGACAGCCCCGCCGGCGCCTTGGCCGGCCTCAAGGTGCTCGACCTGACCCGCGTGCTGGCGGGCCCGAGCGCGACCCAGATCCTGGGCGACCTCGGCGCCGACGTGGTCAAGGTGGAGCGGCCGGGCGTCGGCGACGACACGAGGAAATGGGGCCCGCCCTTCCTGCAGGATGCCGACGGTGCCGACACCAGCGAGAGCGCCTACTACCTCAGCGCCAACCGCAACAAGCGCTCGATCGCCATCGACTTCACCCAGCCTGAAGGCCGCGCCCTGCTGCGCCGCCTGGTGGCCGAGGCCGACGTGCTGGTCGAGAACTACAAGCTGGGCGACCTCGCCCGCCACGGCCTCGGCTATGACGACCTCAAGGCCGAGCTCCCCGGGCTGATCTACTGCTCGATCACCGGCTTCGGACAGACCGGGCCCTACGCCCCGCGCGCCGGCTACGACTATCTGGTCCAGGCCATGGGCGGGATCATGAGCCTGACCGGCCCGGTCGACGGCGAACCGATGAAGGTCGGCGTCGCCGTGGCCGACCTGATGACCGGCACCTATGCCACCATCGGCATCCTCGCCGCCCTCGACTACCGCCGCCGCACCGGGCGGGGCCAGCTGGTCGACCTGGCGCTGCTCGACACCCAGGTGGCGTGGCTGTCCAATGCCGGCCAGTACTATCTGACCTCGGGCGTGCCGACGCCGCGCACCGGCAACGGCCACCCGACCATCGTGCCCTACCAGGCGTTCCGGGCCTCGGACGAGTACCTGATCCTGGCGGTCGGCAACGATGCCCAGTTCGCCAAGTTCTGCGACGCCGCCGGCCGGACGGACCTGGCCGCCGACCCGCGCTTCGCCACCAACCAGGCGCGGGTGCGCAACCGTGAGGTGCTGGTGCCGATCGTGGCGGGGCTGATCGCCGAGAAGTCGCGTGGTTACTGGCTGGAGACGCTGGAGCGGCGACAGGTGCCTTGCGGCCCGATCAACACCATCGACCAGGTCTTCGCCGACCCGCAGGTCGCTGCGCGGGAGATGCGGATCGAAATGGCGCATCCGCTGGCGCCGGAACCGGTCGCCCTGATCGGCAGCCCGATCAAGCTGTCGGAGACGCCGGTCACCTACCGCCATGCCCCGCCAGCCTGCGGCGCCGATGGCGACGCGGTGCTGCGCGACTGGCTCGGTGAACTTTAAGCCGATTTCTCCCGTTAATCCGAATTGAGGCTCGCTTTGTGAGCCGGCGAGGCGCGCAGGCCCGTCATCGGGCCGCGTCGCGCCAAGGCGCCGTCACACCCTGGCGCCGAGAAGATGGGAGAACAGAGAATGGCCAAGACAATCTGGGCGGCATCCGCCGCCACCGCGGCCGCGCTGCTGATCGCATCGCCGGCCCTGGCTCAGACCGTCATTGTCCCGGCGGGCCCGCCGACCACGGTCATCGCGCCCGCCCCCGCACCGATGGTCCTCGCCCCGACGCAGACTGTCGTCGCCCCGGCGCCGACCGTCACGGTGCCGTCCTATCCGATCGATCCCTACACGCGGATGCCGCAGCCCTATCTGGTGCATGGCGGCGTGCAGCCCTACAATCCGCCGGTCACGGCAATGCCGAGCGGGCCGTCGCCCGCCGATCCGCGCGAATACGCCACGGACACGCCCATCACCGTGACCGGCCATATCGACGGCGTCGTAAGCTGGGGCGGCGTGACCTCGTTCCGCCTGCAGACCCCGACCGAGGCCTGGACCGTCGTGGTGCCGACGGGCGAGCCCGTCGCCTTCGGCCGCCGCACGGCCACCGTGACCGGCTATCCGCATGTCGAGGTCCGCAACCAGCTGCTGGCCCAGAGCGTCATGGCCGGCCGCTAAGGCGGATTCCAGATAAAAAAACCCCGGCGCCGAGGCCCGACGCCGGGGTCTACATGAACGATCGCTGGAAGGGGGAGAGAAGCGATCAGTTCACGGGCGTGGACGACGCCGCCGGCGCCGTCGAACTGGTCTTGTGGTGCGTCGTCCGAGCATGCTTGGTGTGCTTGGCCGTGTGGTGCGCCGCCCGGTGGTGGGTGGCCGAATGCTTGGTCGTCGGCGCGGCCGACGTGTCCGTGCCCGCGGTCTGGGCGAAAGCGGCGACAGGCAGGGCCAGCGTCATAATGCCGGCAAGGATGAGTTTACGCATGGTTTTGACGCTCCCGGAGGCCGTATCGATGCGGTGCAGGTCAGCACCGCGCCGACAAGAGAACGCCATGAATCGCCCCTCGAGAGCATGTTAATTCCCGTTAATCCTCCTAAACTCTTCGTAAGGTTTCGATTCGGACGGTGAAGACCTGCTGAATCCCTTGGATTGCTTTTCCCGTCGACCACGGCGCCGCGGTGATCGACAAGGCTCCGCCCGCTTCTATATCGTCCGACTTGAGGCCGCCGCGCCACCGCCCGGCGGCTCGTCCCGCGATCACGAAGAGGGCAGCCCATGACCAGCTTCGCTTCCGATATTCAAAGTCTCGTGCAATCCGCCGACCTGTCGCGGCGGGTCTTCACCATGACATCGCTGATCGCGGGCTTCGCGCTCGCGACCCAGCCGGTCTCGGCCGCCACCATCACCACCGATGCCGAGGGCCTCGATGCCGGCGAGGTCCAGATCCCGGTCAAGGACGGGCAGGTGCCGGCCTACCGCGCGAAGCCGAAGGGCGGTGCCCCGGCGCCGGTGATCCTGGTGGTGCAGGAGGTGTTCGGCGTCCATGAGCACATCAAGGACATCTGCCGCCGTCTCGCCAAGCTCGGCTACTACGCCGTCGCCACCGAGCTCTATGCCCGGCAGGGCGATGCCAGCAAGGTCAGCGACATCAACCAGCTGATCTCGACCATCGTCTCCAAGGTGCCGGACGCCCAGGTGCTGTCCGACCTCGACGCCACCGCTGCGTTCGCCGCCACCGATGGCGGCGACGCGGCCCGGCTGGGCATCACCGGCTTCTGCTGGGGCGGCCGGATCGTCTGGCTGTATGCCGAGCACAACCCGGCGCTGAAGGCCGGCGTCGTGTGGTACGGCAAGCTGGTCGGCCAGCCGACCGAACTGCAGCCGAAGAATCCGATCGACCTGGTCGCCGACCTCCACGCCCCGGTGCTGGGCCTCTACGGCGGCGCCGACCCCGGCATCCCGGCCGACACCGTCAAGCAGATGGAGACCGCAGCCAAGGCGGCCGGCAAGACCGTCGAGATGGTGATCTATCCCGACACGCCGCACGCCTTCAACGCCGACTACCGGCCGAGCTACCGCCAGGGCCCGGCACAGGATGGCTGGAAGCGCATGCAGGCCTGGTTCCACGCCCACGGACTCTGATCCGATCGCGAACCGCCGGGACGGGGCTGGGCCCAGCCAGTTCCGGCGGCATAATCCAATATGATATCGAAATTCGATAAAACCTTATTGACGATCGATAAAGAGTGACTCATAGTCATCCTTATGATTCGACAGTGATGAGTCCCCTACATGAACCGCGTCGCGCGCCTCAGCAGCGTGCTCCGTCTTACCGTTACGGTCCTGGCCTGGCTCATCCTGCTGGCGACGATCCCGTTCCTGGTCTGGGTCGCCGTCTACGGCAACGCCGATCTGGCCCAGGACGTCAATGTCCCGGTGTCCGACCTGCCGCTGCTGCCGGTGGTGCTGTTCCTCGCGCTGTACACGCTGCGCTCGCTGGCGATGGTGGTGGCGCTGTTCTCGCTGCGCCGGATCCTCAACCATTTCGGCCGTGAGCAGTTCTTCACCCGGGAATGTGTCGTCGCGTTCCGCCGCATCGGGGTCCAGCTGGTGGCGCTGGCGGCGATCGACGTGCTGACGCCGGCCTTCACCTACGCGGCCCTGGCGGCGACCGAACCGCGCTTCGACCCGACCGACGTCTGGATTCTGTTGACCGATCTTCCCTTCATGCCGTTGGTGGGAGGCCTGTTCGCCCTGATCATGGCCCATGTCCTCGGACAGGCCGCCGATCTGGCGGAAGACGCAGCCCTGACGGTGTAGACCCGGATGCCGATCATCGTGCGCCTCGATGTCCTCCTCGCACAGCGGAAGATGAGTTTGACGGATCTGTCCAATGCGGTCGGGGTCAGCATCCCCAACCTCTCGATCCTGAAGACCGGCAAGGCGCGGGCGGTGCGGTTCTCGACCCTGATCGCCCTGTGCCGCCAGCTGGAGTGCCAGCCCGGCGACCTGCTCGAATACCTCCCGGGACCGGAGGACGACGCGCCGGTTCCGCCCGACTAGAGATCGCTTAACGGTCCTGATCGCCAGGGACCGCCCGAACCGGATGCGGAGACACCAGCGAGGATCGCCATGATCGCCCGCGACAGACGCCCCATGCCCACTCGCTAGGGCCCGGCCCCACCCGTCCACCACCCTGCTCTACCCCCAGCGAGGATCTGATGATCGCCCGCAACGCCCTTGCCTTGTCCGCCGCCACCGCCCTGGCGACCCTCGCCCCGCTCGCCATGGCCCAGACCGACCAGGGCCTGGCTGGTTCCGACGTCATCGTCGGGCTCGGCGTCGCCGGCGGCTTCGCCCCGGCCTATGAGGGCGCCGATGTCTACAAATTCCAGCCGGCCCCGGCGATCAGCCTGTCCTGGGGCGACACGCTGGTGGTCGAGAACGGCACCATCCGGGTGGCGGTGATCAAGACCCCCTGGCTGCAGGCCGGCCCGCTGGCCGCCTGGCGCCCGGGCCGGCAGGAAGATGACAGCCGCCGACGGCTGAGGGGGCTGGGCGACATCGACGATTCCTTCGACCTCGGCGCCTTCGCCCGGGTCGAGTTCGGCGGCTGGTCGGCCGGGATCGCCGCCCGGCAGGACGCGGTGAACGACGGCGGCGCCCTGGTCGACCTGACCACCGGCTACGCCCTGCCGCTGTCCGACAGCTTTACCCTCTCGCTCGGCGCCGACGCGACCTGGGCCAGCGACGACTACATGGCGGCCAATTTCGGCATCAGCCGGCGCCAGGCGCAGCGCAGCGACTACAGTGAGTTCAAGGCGGGGGCCGCCTTCAAGAACATCGGCGTGTCGCTCGGCGGATCCTATGCCCTGACCGAACGCTGGGCGCTGGGCGCCACCACCGGCTACCAGCGCCTGCTGGGCGACGCCGCCGACAGCCCGATCGTCAAGCAGGGCGGCTCGGCGGACCAGTATTACGGCTTCGTCAGCGTCACCTACCGCTTCGGCCTGTAGCCGCCGGAGCGCAACCCCAAGGGGTCGGAAGCGATGATCGCTTGCCTGTCCATCCTGCGTCGTCTGATTCGTGCCGTCACCCGCCTGGCGCGGCGCCCGCGGCGCCAGGGCCGGGTCGTCCGCCTGCTGCCGCATGGCGGCGCCCGGCTGCGGCCCGCGGCGCCGCCGCGGCCGTGGAGGGACGCGCCATGACCTTCGCCATGCTCTGGCTCGGCGGCATCCTGCTCTGCGCCGTGCCGTATCTCTGGGGCTATGCGCTGTGCCGGGTCGCCCGCGACGGCGCCCGTCCGATGCCTCTGAGCCCCGAACCGCCCCGCCGCACCGGAGGCCTGCGATGCTGACCTTCCTGCACCTCGCGCTGCACCGCATCGCCGACCGCGAGATCCAGGTTCAGGCGCCCGTCCGGCCCGGCGCGGAGCCGAAGCGTCCGCCCGCCTCCAGCCTGGCCAAACCGGCCTGGCGGCCGGCGAAGCTTCGCGTCGTGGAGACGCCCCAGCCGCTGTGACGATCGTCGAAACCCGGCATTGGGGGTGGACCCCGGGCGGCATGGTCGCCATCTATGGGGTGGGCCGGACCTGCTGGACGATCGCGAAACCAGGACCCCGTGCCGTCACGGCCGGGCGATCCGCGGCGGCACCGACGCCGCCAGCAAGCAAGGACGAGATATGGTGATCCACCGTTCCCGATACGGCCGCCCACTTGGCGCGCTGCTGCTTCTGGTCGCGGCCTTCGGCCTGTCCGGCTGCGGCGTCGTGGCCGCGCCGTTCCGTGTCACCGGCGCCGTGGTCAAGGCCGTGCCGATCGTGGGCCACCCCGTCGCCGCCCCGCTGGACGCCACCGGCGACGCGATCGACTAGGCCCCCCTCAACCCGGCGGGATGGCCGGCAGCGGCGCCGCCTCGGGCCGCCCCGACCGCGTCACCCGCCAGCCCAGGACCAGGGCGAGGGCCAGGAACACCGCCGCCAGGGCATAGGGCAGGCCGGGCGCGCCCAGGCCGATCGCCGGCGCGATCCCGACCGCGAAGGCCTGGGTGAACAGCACCGGCCCGACCATGCCGGTGATGCCGCGCAGCCCGCCCAGCGCCCCCTGCAGCCGCCCCTGCTCGTCGGCCCCGACCCGACGGCTCATCAGCGCCTGCAGCGCCGGGCCGGTCAGGCCCCACAGCGAGATCAGCGGGATCGCGGCCAGGAAGGCCCAGCCCACCGGCGCCAGGGCGAACAGGGCGAAGCCGGCGGCGCCGCAGGCCAACCCGGCGGCCATCGCCCGGCGTTCGCCCAGCCGGGCCACGGCGGGGCCGACCAGCGCCACCGACACCACCATCGACCCGACCCCGATCACCGCCAGCGACAGCCCGACCGCGGCCGCATCCCAGCCATAGCGCTGCATGACGTAGAGCACATACATGCTGGGCAACGATTCATGCGCCAGGTACATCAGCACCGAGGCGGCGGCGAGGCCGAACAGTGCCGGCTGCGAGCGCAGCAGCGCCATCGACCCGAAGGCGTTGGCGCCCTTCCAGGTGAAGCGCGCCCGCCGTTCGGGCGGCAGCGATTCCGGCAGGATCAGCAGGCCATAGGCGGCGTTGGCGAGGCTGAGCGCCGCCGCGATCCAGAACGGCAGCCGGAGGTCGATGCCGCCCAGCAGCCCGCCCAGGGCCGGGCCGCCGATGAAGCCGATGCCGAAGGCGGCGCCGAGCAGGCCGAACTTGGCGGCCCGCTGCTCCGGCGGCGTGACGTCGGCGATATAGGCGCTGGCGGTCGCGAAGCTGGACGCAGTGATGCCGGAGACCAGCCGCCCGACGAACAGCCAGGCCAGGTTCGGCGCCAGCGCCATCAGCACATAGTCGAGGCCGAGGCCGAGATTGGACAACAGGATCACCGGCCGCCGCCCGAAGCGGTCGGACAGCGCGCCCAGCACCGGCGAGGCCAGGAACTGCATCGCCGCCCAGGCGAAGCCGAACAGCCCGGTGATCGCGGCCGCCCGTTCCATGTCGCCGCCCTCGAAGCCGACGATCAGCTTGGGCAGCACCGGCGCCATGACGCCGAGCGCCAGCATGTCGAGCATGACGGTGACGAAGACGAAGGCGACCGCGGCGCGGCCGGGCTGGCGCAAAGGCTGGCTGGGCATCTCTCACTCCCGAAAGGCCGCGCAGTCTTCTCCCGGATGCACCCACCCCGTCTTGGACGGATTTAACCACGGTTCGAGACGGCGCCTGCCTGTCTAAGTTCTTGCTGTCATTGCCCGGCTTGACCGGGCAATCCAGGGGCCACCAAGAGCCGCTCTGGCCGCCCCTGGATGCCACGGTCAAGCCGTGGCATGACAAGTAAGGGGGGCCTGGGACAACCCGAAAGCCCACCATCTCCCACATCAGGGCAGCCATCGCGGCGACCCGGTTTCACCGGGGGCGATCACCCGCTATGGTCGGCGGCCTCAGCAGCAGCGCCGCCCCCATGACCGACGACGACCCTTCGCCCGCCGCGTCCGGAAGCATCTTCCGCCACCGCGGCTTCGCCTATTACTGGACCTCGCGCCTGATCGCGACCTTCGCGGTGCAGTTCGTCAGCGTCGCGGTCGGCTGGCAGGTCTACGACCTGACCCGCGACCCGTTCGACCTCGGCCTGGTCGGGCTGGTGCAGTTCCTGCCCTCGCTGCTCCTGGTGCTGGTCACCGGTGCCGCCGCCGACCGCTACAACCGGCGCAAGATCATGGGGATCTGCATCGCGGCGGAGATCCTGTGCGCCCTGGCGCTGCTGGCGCTGACGCTGGCCGGCGACCACCGGGTCTGGCCGATCTTCGCCGTCCTGGCCGGCTTCGGCATCGCCCGCGCCTTCCTGGGCCCGGCGGTGCAGTCGCTGCTGCCCAACCTGGTGCCCACCGCCGAGCTGTCGACCGCGATCGCCTGGAACTCCTCCTCCTGGCAGATCGCCACCATCACCGGCCCGGTGGTCGGCGGCCTGCTCTACGGCGTGGCGCCCGAGGCGCCCTATGCCATCGCGGCGGTGCTGATGGCGGTGTCGATCGCCCTGGTCGCCCTGATCCCGAAACCGGCGCAGAAGACGGTGCCGGAGCCGGCGAGCTGGGAGACCCTGGGCGCCGGCTTCCGCTACATCTGGGGCGAGAAGATCGTGCTCGGCGCGATCTCGCTCGACCTCTTCGCCGTGCTGCTGGGCGGGGCCACCGCGCTGATGCCGGCCTATGCCCGCGACATCCTGGATGTCGGGCCCTGGGGCCTAGGCCTGCTGCGCGCCGCCCCCGGCGTCGGGGCCCTGGTCACGGCGATCTGGCTGGCCCGCCGGCCGATCACCGACGCCGCCGGCGTGATCATGTTCGTCTGCGTCGCCGGCTTCGGCCTGTTCACCAGCGTGTTCGGCGCCTCGACCCTGCCCTGGCTGTCGATCGTGGCCCTGGCCTTCATGGGCGCCTTCGACATGGTCAGCGTCTATGTCCGCGAAAGCCTGATCCAGCTGTGGACACCGGACGCGCTGCGCGGCCGGGTCAACGCCGTGAACATGGTGTTCGTCGGCGCCTCGAACGAGCTGGGCGAGTTCCGCGCCGGCATCTCGGCGTCACTGCTCGGCGTGATTCCCGCCGTGGTGATCGGCGGCGTCGGCACCATGCTGGTCGCGGGCTTATGGTCCAGCTGGTTCCCGCAGCTGCGGCGGGTCCGGCGGCTGGACCACGCCTAGGAAGGCCAGGTCGGATCAGCCGTCGAGGAAATCGGCAATCGCCGTGCCGAGCTCCGGCTTGGCCACGGCGCTCATATGGTTGCCGGGAATCGCGGCGTGCCGGCCGTTCGGCAGGGCGGCGGCCAACGCCTCGGCCGAGCCGTTGTCGTCATCCTCGGCGCCGGCCAGCACCAGGACCGGCCGGTCGATCCGGGCCAGCGCCGCGCGCGGCGTGTCGACGAAGGTGTCGAGGATGCGCAGCAGCGCCACCGGGTCGCCGCCGACGGTCTTGAGGAAGGCTTCCGCCATCCATTCCGGCGTGCCGCGCTCGAAGCTGCCGAGATGGGTCAGGATGTGGCGGAAATGGCTGCCGCGCCCGGCGGCGTCGACGATCCCTTCCAGCCCCATCCCAGCCACGATGGCGCGGCCCGGGGCGGCGCCGCGCGCCAGCATGCGCACCACCGTCCGCCCGCCCAGCGAATAGCCGCCGAGGTCGTAGTCGCCGAGGCCGAGATGGTCGACCAGGGCGAAGCCGTCATCGGCCAGCACGTCGGGCGGATAGGCGGCGGCCTCGTGCGGCCTGGCGCTGTCGCCATGGGCCCGCAGGTCCGGCATGATCACGCGGCGGCCGCGCGCTGCGATCGCCGCGGCATGGCCATAGCGCAGCCAGTTGACGAAGGCGGTCGAGAAATAGCCGTGGATCAGCACCACCGGCCGCCCCTCGCCCATCTCACGATAGGCCAGCTCGGTGCCGTCGCGGCCCCGGAAGCGGTGCACGGGAAGGTCGGTCGGGGAGCTTGCCAAGGGTCTGGTCCATCGGTTGCGGGCGGTCGGCCGCGCCATGTTGCCGATGTAGCGCGATCCGGCAAAGGCGCAATCGCCGCGTAGCCTGGACCGGCCAGCCTGGGGGTCTCGGGGTTCGCCCCGGCCGGCCCTCCACGGACAACAGGCAAGCGACCATGACGGCATCCCCCAACCCACCCGCCCGCACCACCACTTCCCAGGAGGAATGGATCGGGACGAGGCCGGGCGAGCACTGCCTGATCCGCGTCTCGGCCGAGGACACCGGCGGCGCCTATTCGGTGGTGGAGATCGTCTCCGACCCCGGCGACGGCACGCCCCTGCACGTCCACCAGAACGAGGACGAGCATTTCCTGATCCTGGAGGGCACGGCCCGCATCAACTACGGCGACCGGACCTTCAACGCCAAGGCGGGCGACACCGCGACCCTGCTGCGCGGCATCTCCCATGCCTGGCGCAACGCCGCAGACATCCCGCTGCGCATGGTGGTGACCTGCACGCCCGGCGGCGTCGAGGATGTGTTCCGCATCATCGCCCGGGGCGGCGAGATCGACCTCCCGGCCCTGGCCGCGAAGTCCAAGGTCCAGGTCCTCGGCCCGGTGCCGACCGACTGAGGCTTTCCCGGGAAGGCGGGATCCGGCCGACCGGACCCCGCCGCACAATCCCGTTCCCCTCGCCCGCGAAATCGCGATGATGGTGCCGGCGCAGGAACGGATTCGCTCATGTCCTCATTCGATCCCACCTCGATCTGGGCGCTCGGCGCCGCGGCGCTGCTCGGCTACCTCCTCGGCTCGATCCCGTTCGGGCTGGTGCTGACCAAGGCCGCCGGCCTGGGCGACATCCGCAGCATCGGGTCGGGCAACATCGGCGCCACCAACGTGCTGCGCACCGGCCACAAGGGCCTGGCCCTGGCCACCCTGCTGCTGGACGGCGGCAAGGGCGCGGTCGCGGTGCTGATCGCCGGGATCTTCGACCCGACCCTGGCGGTGCTGGCCGGCGGCGGCGCCATGCTGGGCCACATCTTCCCGGTCTGGCTGGGCTTCAAGGGCGGCAAGGGCGTGGCCACGGCGCTGGGTACCCTGCTGGCGGTGATGTGGCCGGTCGGCGTGCTGTGCTGCCTGGTCTGGCTGGTGATGGCCCTGCTGTTCCGCATGTCTTCGCTGGCCAGCCTGACCGCGGTCGCCGCGGCGCCGGTGCTGGGCTGGGCGCTGTCAGACGTGCCGATCTTCGGGATGGTCTGGACCGATTTGCTCCGCGCGGCCCTGGCCCTGTTCATCGCCGTGCTGGTGTTCATCCGCCATGACGGCAACATCCGCCGCCTGCTGCGCGGCGAGGAGCCGAAGATCGGCCAGAAGAAGCCCGCAGAGGGCTGAGGCCTGTCGGACACCCGCTCGTATTGCCTCCCCCGCCTCCCTTCCCCGTCATTGCGAGCGTAGCGAAGCAATCCATCGGGCCGTTCATGCGGCGCCATGGATTGCTTCGTCGGCTTCGCCTCCTCGCGATGACGGTCTAGGGGGCGGGAAAGCCCGGCGATCCGGGCGCAATAGTCGATTCCGGCCATCGCCTGTTTGACCGCCTCGACCTGCGTCGCGCGGGCCACCGCCATCAGGATCTCGGCCAGCCGCTCCAGCACGCGCAGATGCCGCGCTGACCGCTCCTCCGGGGGAGCGGCTGGGGCTTGCGGTGTCTGGGCGATCTGCATCTTGTCCATGGAACATATCATGAACTAGGATCGCTGGTTAAAGATAGTGCACATAATGTTTACCACCGCCCGAGGATGGCAATGACGGTCGGGAACCAGGCGTCCGGGCCGGGGATCCGCCGGCCTCGCCCGCTCTCCCCGGACGGCGGCCCGGCAAGTTGCGGGTTGACCGCGCCGCCGTCGCCCCGCGAAGCTGCAGGCATGACGACGCCACGGCGCCCCCTGAGCGAGGCCGAACGGATCGACTGGCTTCGCCTGGCCCGGACGGACGCCGTTGGCCCCATCACCTTCCATATGCTGGTCGCCCAATGCGGTTCGGCCCGCGCCGCGATCGAGGCCCTGCCGGAGCTGTCGCGCCGCGGCGGCCGTAGGTCGGGCCTGCAACCGCCCCCGGTGGCCGCGGCGGAGCGCGAGCTGGAGGCGCTGGCGCGGATCGGCGGCCGGCTGGTCGCGCGCTGCGAGCCCGACTACCCCCTGCCGCTGGCCCTGATCGAGGACGCGCCGCCGGTGCTGTCGCTGCGCGGCCGCGCCGACCTCGCCGCCCATCCCATGGTCGGCATCGTCGGGGCGCGCAACGCCTCGCTGAACGGCCGCCGCTTCGCCCGCGACATGGGGCAGCAGCTGGGCGCCGCCGGCCTGACCGTGGTCTCCGGCTTCGCCCGCGGCATCGACACCGCGGCGCATGAGGGGTCGCTGGCCGCCGGCACCCTGGCGGTGATGGCCGGCGGCCTCAACGTCATCTATCCCCCGGAGAATGCCGGCCTCTACGACCGCATCGCCGAATCCGGCCTGCTGGTGGCCGAATGCGCGCCCGGCACCCAGCCGACCGCCCGGCACTTCCCCCGCCGCAACCGCCTGATCTCCGGCCTGTCGCTCGGCATCGTGGTGATCGAGGCGGCCTTGCGCTCCGGCTCGCTGATCACCGCCCGCCTCGCCGCCGAGCAGGGCCGGCAGGTGCTGGCGGTGCCGGGATCGCCGCTCGACCCCCGGGCGCAGGGCTGCAACCGGCTGATCCGCGGCGGCGCCACCCTGGTCGAATCGGCCGAGCATGTGATCGAGGCGCTGGCGCCGCAGATGTCCCGGCCCCTGCTGCGTGAGCCGCCGGCAGCGGCGCCGCAGCCGACGTTTAGCGGCCCGGTGGCGGGGCCGCAGGAGGCCGAAGCGGCCCGCGCCCAGGTGCTCGAACGGCTGTCGCCGACGCCGACGGCGGTTGACGAACTGTTGCGCGATTGCCAATTGTCACCGCCGGTGGTGCTGACCGTGCTGCTGGAGCTCGAACTCGCCGGTCGGATCGAGCGCCAGCCCGGCAACCGGATCAGCCTGCTCTGACGCGCCGCCCTCAAGCGATGCGTGCGTTTCCAGGCATCGCCCCCCCGGCGGTGCTGTCGTTATAAGATCGAGTGTGGCGCTTTGGCAGACCAGACCCTCGTCATCGTCGAGTCGCCCGCGAAGGCTAAGACGATCAACAAATACCTCGGCAGCGACTACACGGTGCTGGCGAGCTTCGGCCATGTCCGGGATCTCCCGGCCAAGGACGGCTCGGTGCGGCCGGACGAGGATTTCGCGATGGACTGGGAGCTGGCCGACCGCGGCAAGTCCCGGATGGACGAGATCGCCCGCGCCGCCAAGGACGTCACCCGCGTGCTGCTGGCCACCGATCCGGACCGCGAGGGCGAGGCGATCTCCTGGCATGTCCGCGAGCTGCTGCGCGACCGGCGCGGCCTGAAGGATGTCGAGATCCGGCGGGTCACCTTCCACGAGATCACCAAGGCCGCCATCCTCGAGGCCATCGCCCATCCGCGCGACCTGGACCAGGAGCTGATCGAGGCCTATCTGGCGCGCCGGGCGCTGGACTACCTGGTCGGCTTCACCCTGTCGCCCGTCCTGTGGCGCAAGCTGCCGGGGTCGCGCTCCGCCGGCCGGGTCCAGTCGGTGGCGCTGCGGCTGATCTGCGAGCGCGAGCTGGAGATCGAGCGCTTCAAGGCGTGCGAGTTCTGGAGCATCGAGGCGGTGTTCCGCACGCCGAAGGGCGAGGAGTTCACCGCCCGGCTGACCCATATCAACGGCCGCAAGCTCGACAAGTTCGACCTGCCGGACGAGGCCTCGGCCAAGGCCGCGGTGGCGACCATCGACCCGCTGGCCTTCGCCATCGCCGCGGTCGAGGCCAAGCAGGTGCGGCGCCACCCGTCGCCACCCTTCACCACCTCGACCCTGCAGCAGGAGGCGTCGCGCAAGCTGGGGATGAGCGCGACCCAGACCATGCGCACCGCCCAGCGGCTGTATGAGGGCGTCGACATCGGCGGCGAGACCGTCGGCCTGATCACCTATATGCGGACCGACGGCCTGACCCTGGCCGGCGAGGCCATCGCCCAGGCCCGCCAGGCGATCGGCAACCTGTACGGCCAGCCCTATGTGCCGGCCCAGCCGCGGGTCTACAAATCGACCGCCAAGAACGCCCAGGAAGCGCATGAGGCGATCCGCCCAACCGACCTGGCCCGCCGGCCCGAAGACGTCACCCGCTTCCTGTCGCGGGAGGAGCTGCGGCTGTACGAGCTGATCTGGAAGCGCACCATGGCCTGCCAGATGGAATCGGCGGTGCTGGACCAGGTCATCGTCGACGTCGCCGACGAAAGGCAGACCGCGGTGTTCCGCGCGGTCGGCACCGTCATCCGCTTCGACGGCTTCCTGAAGGTCTACCAGGAGGACCGCGACGACCCGGTCGCCCCAGGCGAGGAGACGGATGAGGGCCAGCGCCGCCTGCCCGCGGTGGCCAAGGGCGACGCGGTCGAGCGCCGCAAGACCCTGCCGGAGCAGCATTTCACCCAGCCGCCGCCGCGCTTCACCGAGGCCAGCCTGGTCAAGCGGATGGAGGAGCTGGGCATCGGCCGCCCCTCCACCTACGCCTCCATCCTGCAGGTGCTGCAGGACCGCGAATATGTCCGGCTGGAGAAGAAGCGCTTCTTCCCCGAGGATCGCGGCCGCATCGTCACCGCCTTCCTGGAAAACTTCTTCAAGCGCTACGTCGAATATGATTTCACGGCGAAGCTGGAGGAGCAGCTCGACGACATCTCGGGCGGCAAGCTCGACTGGAAGCAGGTGCTGCGCGACTTCTGGGCCGCGTTCCACGCCGCGATCGACGAGACCAAGGACCTCAAGATCGGCGACGTGATCTCGGCGCTGGACGAGGCGCTGTCGAGCCATCTGTTCCCGCCGAAGAGCGACGGCACCGACCCGCGGCTGTGCCCGTCCTGCGCCAAGGGGCGCCTCGGGCTGAAGCTGGGCCGCACCGGCGCCTTCATCGGCTGCTCGAACTATCCGGAATGCCGCTTCACCCGGCCGCTGGGCGTGCCCGGCGAGGAGGGCAGCGCCGAGGAATCGGCCCTGCCGCGCCTGCTGGGCGAGGACCCCGCGACCGGCCTGCCAGTGTCGATCCGCAAGGGCCCCTACGGCATCTACGCCCAGCTGGGGCCCAAGGACGAGGCCGCGAAGGACGAGGCGGCCAAGGCCGAGAAGCCGAAGCGCGCCTCGCTGACCAAGGCCCAGGACCCGATGGCGATGACGCTGGAGGAGGCCCTGGCACTGCTGTCGCTGCCCCGCGAGATCGGCCGCCACCCCGAATCGGGTGAGCCGATCCTGGCTGGCATCGGCCGCTACGGCCCCTATCTGAAGCATGGCGACAAGTACAAGAACCTGCCGCCGGAAGAGGACGTGCTGAAGATCGGCATGAACCGCGCGGTCGACCTGCTGGCGGCCGATGCCGCCAAGGGCCGGGCCAGCGCCGAGCCGCTGCGCGAGGTCGGGCCACATCCCGAGGGCGGCGATCCGATCAAGGTCTTCGCCGGCCGCTACGGCCCCTATGTCCGCCACGGCAAGGTCATGGCCTCGCTGCCCCGGGGTGTCGAGCCCGAGGCGGTGACGGTGGAGCAGGCGCTGGTCTGGCTGGCCGCCAAGGCGGCGAAGGGCCCGGTCAAGGGCGGCCGAGGCCGGTCGGCACCCAAGGCGGCGGCACCCAAGGCCGCTGCCGCCAAGAAGGTCCCGGCCAAGGCGAAAGCCGCCCCGAAGAAAGCCGCCGCACCGGCACGCAAGACCAAGGCCGCGGAGTGAAGCTCACCCCTTCCCTTCTATCGACCCGCACTTTTGCGAGTCCCCCCTCCCCTCGCGGGAGGGGGTTAGGGGGAGGGGGTTTGCGCCGGGGGAGTTGTTCGACACCGACAGGCCCGGTGGCTGCCAGATCCCGATTCCGCATTAGCGGCTCGCTTCGATCGACAGCCCCCTCCCCCTACCCCCTCCCGCGAGGGGAGGGGGGACTTGTTTTCTCTGCCGGTGACGACGGCTGCGCCGACCCAGGAGCGGCAGGCCAATCCCTGTCGGCCATATCATGAACGAGCCCCCGACCCGGAAGCCGCCGGTCCGCAGGCCGATCAAGCGGAGGAAGGTCCGTAACGTCGTCATCCCGGAAAAGACGCCGCTGGGCAAGGGCAAGAAGGCGGCCAAGCCGTTCCCGACCCGCGAGCAGATCCTGGAGTTCCTGCAGTCGCGCGACGACACGGTGGGCAAGCGCGAGATCGCCCGCGCCTTCCATGTCACCGGCGACGACCGGGTGCGGCTGAAGGAGCTGCTGCAGGAGATGGCCGAGGCCGGCCAGCTGGAGAAGCGCCGCGGCCGCCGCATGCGGGTGCCCGGCGCCGCCCTGCCCGGCGTGGCGGTGCTGCGCGTCGTCGCCATCGACAGCGAGGGCGAGGCCGTGGCCCAGCCGATGCGCTGGGAGGAGGCGGAGCCGCCGCCCCGCATCGCCATGGCGGCGGAAGGCCGCGGCCAGGGCGCGCTGGCGGTCGGCGACCGGGTGCTGGCCCGGCTGGAGGAGAACGAGGACGGCAGCTGGACCGGCCGGACCATGCGCCGGCTGGAGAACCAGGCCGATGTCCGCGTGGTCGGCGTGTTCCGCCGCGGCCGCGACGGCCAGGGCCGCATCGTGCCGGTCGACAAGCGCGCCCGCGACACCTGGCCGGTGCGCGAGGGCGACACCGCCGGCGCCCAGGACGGCGACCTGGTCGAAGGCCTGGTCGAGGCGTCGGACCGGCTGGGGCCCCGCCGCACCGTGATCACCGGCCGCTTCGGCGATGCCGAGGATCCGCGCTCGATCAGCCTGATCGCGATCCACGCCGCCGGCATCCCCACCGAGTTCCGGCCCAAGGCGCTGGCCCAGGCCGAGGCCGCCGAGCCAGCCGCGCTCGGCAAGCGGGTCGACCTGCGTCAGATCCCGCTGGTCACCATCGACGGCGCCGACGCCCGCGATTTCGACGACGCGGTGTGGGCCGAGCCCGACCCCGACCACCCCGGCGGCTGGCACCTGATCGTCGCTATCGCCGATGTCGCGCATTACGTGCCGCCGGGGTCGCCGCTGGACCGCGACGCCTTCGAACGCGGCAATTCCTGCTACTTCCCCGACCGCGTCGTGCCGATGCTGCCCGAGGCGCTGTCGAACGGGCTGTGCTCGCTGCGGCCCAACGAGGACCGCGCCTGCCTGGCCGCCGACCTGTGGATCGACGAGCACGGCCAGCTGAAGCGGCACCGCTTCCGCCGCGGGCTGATGCGGTCCTCCGCCCGGCTGACCTACGAGCAGGTGCAGGCCGCCCGCGACGGCCAGCCGGACGAGACCACCGGCCCGCTGGTGGAGACGGTGATCGCCCCGCTGTACGGCGCCTATGAGACGCTGCTGGCGGCCCGGGCGAAGCGCGGCACGCTGGAGCTCGACCTGCCCGAGCGCAAGGTCAACCTGGGCGAGGATGGCCGCGTCGCCTCGATCGGCATCCGGCCGCGGCTCGGCAGCCACAAGCTGATCGAGGAGTTCATGATCGCGGCCAATGTCGCGGCGGCGGAGACGCTGAGCGACAAGTCCCTGCCCGCGCTGTACCGCGTCCACGACCAGCCCGACCGGGCCCGGCTGGAATCGCTGAAGGAGTTCCTGGGGCCGCTCGGCTACATCCTGTCGCTGGGCCAGGTGATCCGGCCACGCGTCTTCGGCCAGATCCTGGAGCGGGCCGAGGGCCGGCCGGAGGAGCTGATGGTCAACGAGATGGTGCTGCGGTCCCAGGCCCAGGCGGTGTACAGCCCGGACAATCTCGGCCATTTCGGCCTGGCCCTGCCGCGCTACGCCCATTTCACCTCGCCGATCCGGCGCTATGCCGACCTGATGGTGCATCGCGGCCTGATCCGGCTGCTGCATCTCGGCGACGACGGGGCGACCGAGGAGGAGCTGTCGCGGCTGGACGAGATCGGCACCCACATCTCGGTCACCGAGCGCCGCGCCGCCCAGGCCGAGCGCGACGCGATCGACCGCTACCTCGCCAGCTGGCTGTCGGACCGGATCGGCGCGATCCTGCCCGGCCGCATCGGCGGCGTCGCCAAGTTCGGCCTGTTCGTGAAGCTGGACGAATCGGGCGCCGACGGGCTGGTGCCGGTCTCGACCCTGCCCGACGATTTCTACGACTATGACGAAGCGGCCCAGGCCTTGATCGGCCGGCGCTGGAACCGCGTGTTCCGGCTCGGCGCCAAGGTCCGGATCCGGGTCACCGAGGCCGACCCGCTGACCGGCAGCACGGTCTTCGCCCTGGTCGATGCCGGCCACGGCGCCGATCTGGAGGGGATGGCGCCGCTGCCGACCCAGCGCCGCCGGGTCAGCGACCGCGGCCCCAGGTCGCCCTGGAAGCCCCGGCGCTGAACGCAGGCCTGCTGCGCTGCAATATCGCCTTTTTCCTGACAGATCCGTAGCCTAGGATGGGTGGGACCAGTGCTGGGGCCGGAGTTGCATTAAGTGTTTCGTCAGAAGCGTTTCGCGGCTGTTGTTGCGGCGCTGCTCGTGCTCCCGGGCTGTATGGCTTCCGCCCCGGACCCCTCCCTGCCCCAGGCCGAGTCCGAACCCCGTGAAGCCGGCCATTTCTCCGATCCTTCGGTGTTCACCGTCGGCTTCGGCCGGATCCAGGAAGTCTATCTGGTCAAGGAAGATTTCGGGAAGCTGGCCCTGGACGGGCTGAATGGGCTGAGCAAGCTCGACGACACCCTCAGCGCCCGCCGTGACGGCACCCAGGTGCAGCTGATCCGGGCCGGCCATGTCTTCGCCGATTTCGACGCCCCCGCCCCCGACGCCGCCTATGACTGGGGCACCCTGGCCGCCTCGTCGCTCGACGCCGCCTCGCTGGCCTCGCCGAAGGTCGCCACCGCCGGGGTCGAGGCCGGCTACCAGGCGATCTATGACGGGCTGCTGGCCGATCTCGACCCCTATTCCCGCTACGCCAACCCGGACCGCGCCCGCGACGACCGCGCCACACGCGACGGCTACACCGGCGTCGGCATCGTCCTGAGCCAGGACGAGAAGGGGCGCGCCGTGATCGGCGACGTCTTCCCGGACACCCCGGCCGCCCGCGCCAATCTGCTGAAGGGTTCGCTGATCATCGCCATCAACGGCGTGTCGGTGGAGGATGCGAAGGTCGACGAGATCGCCGACCTGATGCGCGGCCCGGTCGGCACCAAGGTCGACCTCACGGTGCGCGAGCCCAGGGGCGGCAGCCGCACCGCGACCATGATTCGCGAGAAGGTGATCGAGAACATGGTCCGCGCCCAGGTGCGCGACAATGTGGTCATCGTCAAGCTGCTGCGCTTCAACACCACCAGCGCCGCCGCCGTACGCAACGCCGTGACCGGCCAGTTGCACGGCCTCAACGGCCGGGCCCGCGGCATCATCCTCGACCTGCGCGGCAATCCGGGCGGGCTGCTCGACCAGTCGGTCGCGCTGGCCGACCTGTTCATGGAGCGCGGCCCGATCATCTCGACCCGCGGCCGCAACCCGGACAGCGTCCAGAACTTCAACGCCCATGGCGAGGACATCACCGGCCACCTGCCTCTGGCCGTCCTGGTCGACGGCCACTCCGCCTCGGCGGCGGAGGTCACGGCGGCGGCGCTGCAGGATTCCGACCGCGCGATCCTGGTCGGCTCGACCTCCTTCGGCAAGGGCAGCGTCCAGACCGTGACCCGGCTGCCCAATGACGGCGAACTGTTCCTGACCTGGAGCCGGATCTACGCGCCCTCGGGCTACACCTGGCACCGCCAGGGCATCGTGCCGACGGTGTGCACCAGCAGCAGCACCGAGACCGACGCCAAGACGGTGATCCAGGCCTTCCGCGCCGGCCAGCTGCCGCGCCCGGCCGACATGATCGCGGACCGCTTCGCTGCGCCGGAGGACGACAAGGCCCTGCGGCGACTGCGCAGCGTCTGCCCCTGGCAGGTGCATGACGCCGATCTCGACATCAACGTCGCCGTCGACCTGCTGACCGACCCGGCGCTCTACGCCCAGGCGATGGGCGCCCAGGACATCCACGCTGTCGCCGCCACCCACGAGCCGTAGAAGCCCGCGGCTGGAGGCTGCGATGCCCATCGCCGGGCTTGACTCGCGCGCGCCGGACGGTATGGTGCGCGCTCCCCGGCCCGTGATGCGGCGCCGAGCATCATTGATATTGGAGCCAGCATCATGGCGAAGCCGAGCACCATCAAGATCCGCCTGAACAGCACCGCGGACACCGGGTTCTTCTACGTGACCAACAAGAACCCGAAGACCAAGACCGAGAAGCTGACGCTGCGCAAGTACGACCCGGTCGTGCGCAAGCATGTCGATTTCAAGGAAGGCAAGATCAAGTAAGCAGGCCTCGCGCTGCTTAGCTTCGATCTTCGCGTCGACGAAGCCCCGCCCTCGGCGGGGCTTTTCGCGTTGGCCTATCCGTCGAGATGCCGCCGCACCGTGGCGATGAAGCCGGCCACGCTGATCGGCTTGGAGATGTAGTCGTCGCAGCCGCCGGCGCGGACCATCGCCTCGTCGCCCTTCATCGCCAGGGCGGTCACCGCGATCACCGGGATCGGCGCCAGCGCCTCATCCGCCTTCAGCCATTTCGTCACCTCCAGCCCCGAGATCTCCGGCAGCTGGATGTCGAGCAGGATCAGGTCGGGCCGGTGCGCCCGCGCCAGCCGCATCGCCTCGGCGGCGTTGTCGGTGCCGATCGTGGCGTAGCCATTCGCCTCGAGCACATCGACGAACAGCTTCCGGTTCAGCTCGTTGTCCTCGACGATCAGCACCGTCTTCGCCATGGCTCGATTCCCCCCTCGCGCCGCTTCCGGCGGCGCCCCCGATGGCAAGGATCGGCCCCCGCATCATGCGTTGTAAAGGCCGCGCGGATCACAACCGCAGATGAGCCTTCGATCGGCGGCGCCGTCGCCCTCCCTGCACCGCTGACGGCCGGGTACAAAAGGAGTACGATGCGCGCCATGACCGAACCGTCCGGGCGCCGCGGCGTTCCCTTCCATGTCTCCGCGGCCACAGCAGGCTGACCTGCTGCCAGGCCTGTGCCGGGACTGCGGCGCGCATCCGCCGCCGGGCGCGCGGCGCTGCGCCAAATGCGGGTCGCCGCGCCTGATCCGCCATGCCGAGCTGCACAGCCTGACCATCGCCCATCTCGACTGCGACGCCTTCTACGCCACGGTGGAGAAGCGCGACCGGCCGGAGCTGGCGGCCCTGCCGGTGGTGGTCGGCGGCGGCACCCGCGGCGTGGTCTCCGCCGCCTGCTATGTCGCCCGGCTGTACGGCGTGCGCTCCGCCATGCCGATGTTCAAGGCGCTGGAGGCCTGCCCCGACGCCGTGGTGCTGCGCCCCGACATGGCCAAATACGCCGCGGTCAGCCGCCAGATCCGGGCGGTGTTCCTGGCCGCCACGCCGAAGGTCGAGCCGCTGTCGCTGGACGAGGCCTTCCTCGACCTGTCCGGCACCCAGGCGCTGCACGGCCGCAGCCCGGCCGAGACCTGCGCCGCCATCGCCCGGCAGGTCGAGCGCGAGATCGGCGTGACCCTGTCGATCGGCCTGGCGCCGAACAAGATGCTGGCCAAGATCGCGTCGGACCTGGACAAGCCGCGCGGCTTCGCCGTGATCGGCCGGGCCGAGGCCATGGCCTTCCTGGCCGACAAGCCGGTCGGCATCATCCCCGGCGTCGGCCAGGTGATGCGCGAGAAGCTGTTCAGCGACGGCATCCGCAGCGTCGGCGACCTGCGCCGGCTGGACGAGAGCCGGCTGGTGCGCCGCTTCGGCGTGTTCGGCCGCCGGCTGTACCGCTACGCCCGCGGCGAGGACCAGCGGCCGGTCGACCCCGACGGCGAAACCAAGAGCATCTCGGCCGAGACCACCTTCAACACCGACATCCAGAACCCGCAGGCGCTGCAGCGCGAGCTGTGGCCGCTATGCGAGACGGTGGCGGCACGGCTGAAGAAGCAGGAGCTGGCCGGCGGCACCGTGGTGCTGAAGCTGAAGACCGCGGGCTTCCGGCAGCTGACCCGCAGCCATCGCCTGGCCGACCCCACCCAGCTGGCCGAGACGATCTGGCGCACCGCCGCGCCGATGATCGAGCAGGTCGCCACCGGCGAGGCCTTCCGGCTGATCGGCATCGGCTGCAGCGACCTGGTCGAGGGCCGCCTGGCCGACCCGCCGGACCTGCTGGACCCCGCCCCGGCCCAGCGCCGCGCGGTGGAAGCGACAATCGACGCCGTGCGCCGCAAGCTGGGCCCGGATATCATCGCCAAGGGCCGGTCCGGCCCGCCGCGGCGAACCGGGTGAGTCGCGCCGCGGCCTTGCTTTGACCTCAGGGACGACAGCGACATGCGCCATCACAGGATCGCGGCGATACCGGGCGACGGCATCGGCGGCGAGGTCATCGCCGCGGGGATCGAGGTACTGCAGGCCCTGGCCGCCCGCGACGGCAGCTTCGGGCTGGCCTTCGAGAGCTTCGACTGGGGCTCGGACTACTACAAGGCGCATGGCGTGATGATGCCGGCGGACGGGCTGGCGCGGCTGAAGCCGTTCGACGCGATCTATTTCGGCGCGGTCGGCGCCCCCGACGTGCCCGACCACGTCACCCTGTGGGGCCTGCGCCTGGCGATCTGCCAATCCTTCGACCAATACGCCAATGTCCGCCCCACCCGGCTGCTGCCCGGCATCGCCGGGCCGCTGCGCGATGTCGGGCCGGCGGATCTGGACTGGGTGATCGTGCGCGAGAACTCCGAGGGCGAGTATGCCGGCCAGGGCGGCCGCAGCCATCGCGGCCTGCCGGAGGAGGTGGCGACCGAGGTCGCGATCTTCACCCGCGCCGGCGTTACCCGCATCATGCGCTTCGCCTTCGCCCTGGCCCGGTCGCGCCCGCGCCGGCACCTGACCGTGGTCACCAAGTCGAACGCCCAGCGCCACGGCATGGTGCTGTGGGACGAGATCGCGGCCGAGGTCGCGGCCGAGTTCCCGGAGGTCACCTGGGACAAGATGCTGGTCGACGCCATGACCATGCGCATGACCCTGAAGCCGCGCACCCTGGACACCGTCGTCGCCACCAACCTGCATGCCGACATCCTGTCCGACCTGGCGGCGGCGCTGGCAGGGTCGCTGGGCATCGCCCCGACCGCCAACCTGAATCCGGAGCGGCGCTTCCCCTCGATGTTCGAGCCCATCCACGGCTCCGCCTTCGACATCACCGGCCAGGGCATCGCCAACCCGATCGGCACCTTCTGGACCGCGACGATGATGCTGGACCATCTCGGCGAGGCCGCGGCCGGGCAGCGGCTGATGCGGGCGATCGAGCGGGTCACCGCCGACCCGGCGCTGCACACGCCCGACCTCGGCGGCCGGGCGACCACCCGCGCCGTCACCGACGCCGTGATCGCCGCCATCCAGGGCGACAACGCCTGAGGAGAGGCCGCGCGTCGTTCGGTCGCGGCGTGTGATCCGCTATGGGCGCAGCCTCATATGAGGGGAAGACTGCGTCCGTCCTTCTCCCTGGTCTCGACGCGATCCGCTGGCCGCCGGCCGGCGCCAACCCGAGGAAGAGCCCCATGAACCCCATGCTGCCCCTGAATCGGCGTGAAGCCCTGATGCTCGGCGGTGCCGCCGCCCTCGCCGCCACCGCCGCCCCCCGCCTGGCGGCAGCCCAGACCGCGGCCGCGGCGACCGGTCCGTTCAAGCAGCCGAAGCTGCCCTTCGCCGAAAGCGCGCTGGCCCCGACCATCAGCGCCGAGACCGTCGGCCTGCACTACGGCAAGCACCACAAGGCCTATTTCGACACGCTGAACAAGCTGGTGCCCGGCACGCCCTATGAGTCGATGACCTTGGCCGAGGTGGTGGTGAAATCCGCCACCAACAAAGACACCGCGATCTTCAACCAGGCCGGCCAGGCCTGGAACCACGATCTGTACTGGGAGCAGTTCACCCCCGGCGGCCCGAAGGCACCGCAGGGCCAGCTGGCCGCAGCCATCGCCGACGCCTTCGGCGACCAGGCCGGCCTGGTCAAGGCCACCACCGAGGCCGCCGGCAAGGTGTTCGGCAGCGGCTGGGTCTGGCTGGTGGCCGATGCCGGCAAGCTCAGCCTGGTCGGCAGCTCCAACGCCGACTCGCCCTTCGCCCATGGCGGCCAGCCGCTGTTCGGCATCGATGTCTGGGAGCACGCCTACTATCTGGACTACCAGAACCGCCGCCCCGACCACGTCAAGGCCGTGCTCGAGACCATCGTCAACTGGTCGATCGTCTCGGACCGGCTGGGGGCCTGAGAGCCCATTCGACAATGCTACTGGTGCGGCCGTCTGATGGCGGTTTCTGCGCTTCCGGTGCTCGCGGACGACCATGTCCGCTGCGCGCCGGTTCTCGAAACCACCACCAGCCGACTCGCACCAGCGCATTCTCGAACGGACTCTGAAACCGAAGGGCCTAGACTCAATCGCAGTGCGGCGCCTCGATC
The DNA here is from genome assembly GCF_031453975.1 of Inquilinus ginsengisoli. Lineage (NCBI taxonomy): Bacteria > Pseudomonadati > Pseudomonadota > Alphaproteobacteria > Rhodospirillales > Rhodospirillaceae > Inquilinus > Inquilinus ginsengisoli. Next base: position 211,815 of record NZ_JAVDPW010000001.1, on the reverse strand, counting down.
GGCTCGATCTTGTCGAGCTTCGCGGCCATGGCGAAATCGCCGTAGTCGATGACGATCTGGTCGGCGATGCCGTTCTCGAACAGGCGCTGCCGCAGCTCGTAGCCGGGCAGTTCCACGTTCTCGTCCTTGTCCTTGGCCGTCCCGAGAGTGAAGAACGCCATGCTGACGGTGTGCGACGGGCCGCGCAGCAGCGGGTCGGCCGACGGCTCGCCCGACTTGGCGCGGCCGATGGCGACGCTGACATATTGCGGCCCGTCGGTGGAGCTGCCGTCGAAGAAGCCGGCGGTGAAGATCGGCCGGCCCGCCTGCATCGCGCCGATCAGCCGCTCCATATGCATGGTCGGGAACAGGCTGCCGGCCGGGATGCCCTGCTCGAGGTCGGCCGGGGTCTTGAACACCGCATCGCCCTGCCCCGCCCCGTCGAGCTGCGCCGTGCCGCGGATGTCCTCGTTGTCCTTGCCGTTGGTGGAGGAGCTGAGATTGTAGGTCAGCTCATGCCCATCGGCGGATTCCCAGCCGGCGTAGCGGGTCTTGCGCGTCAGCGTGTCGCCCGAGGCGTAGACCATCGCCACCTGGTAGTTCTGCTCGAAGCTGGAGCCGTCGCAGGCCGTGGCCCAGCGATACTCCATCTGGCCGTCGATCGCGATCACGCTGCGCTGGCCGCGCGTCATGTCGAGCTTCAGCGAATAGATCGCCCGGTGCGGCTGCAGCACCACGGTCGGGGCCGCCTGGGCGGCGCCGACCGGCAGCAGGAGGGCGAGAAGGGCGAGGGAGGAGAGCCTGCATTGCATCGCAGCATCTGAGCCCGAGCCGCGGGCGGACGCAAGGCCCACGGCGTCGCCCCTCACTGGGCCGCCCCTCACTTGGCCGCTTCGATCTTCACGCCCTGCAGGCGGATCAGCCCGTCGGGATAGGCGGTGAAGCCGGTGACCGCCCGGCGCATCCCCCACACCGAGGTGTAGTGGTAGAGCACGATCTGCGGCAGATCGGTCAGGAAGACCCCGGCCGCCTGCCGGTACAGGGTCGCCCGGCGCTCGTCGTCGGTGGTCTCGCGGGCCTGGGCCAGGATGCCGTCGAAATCCGGGTTGCAGTAGCGGCCCCAGTTCTGGAATGCCTCGCAGCCGGCCCAGGCCGCGATGTTGGCGTCCGGGTCGGGCCGGCCGCTCCAGATCGCGATCGCCGCCTGGTAGTTGCCGTCATTGGCGCTGGCGGCCAGGGCCGCCGCCTCCAGCGCCTGGACCTTGATGTCGAAGCCGGCCTCGCCCGCCATCGCCTGGATCATCTGCCCGACCTGCTGGGTGACCGGGTTGTTGGTCACCAGCAGGGTGAAGGACGGGCTCGGCACACCCGCCTCGGCCAGCAGGGCCTTGGCCTTGTCGAGGTCGCGGGCCGGCAGCGGGTGGCCGGGATCGTAGAACCGCGTCCCCGGCCCTTCCGGCTGGTTGCTCGGGGTGAACAGCCCGTCATAGGCGACGGCGTTGATCGCCTCGCGGTCCAGCGACAGCTCCAGCGCCTGCCGCACCTTGGCGTTCTGCCCGATCGGGCTGTTGGCCTGGTCGCCGTGATGGATGTTGAAGGTGATCAGATCGTAGGCCAGCGACGGCGCCTGGACCAGCGCCACATCCGGGTCGTCGCGCACCGACGGGATGTCGGTCGGCGCCACATGCTCGACGATGTCGAGGTCGCCGGAGCGCAGGTTGAGCAGCCGCACGGTGCCGTCGGGGATCGGCAGGTATTCGACCGAGTCGAGGAAGATCGCGTCCTTGTTCCAGTACCGGTCGAAGCGCTTCAGCAGGATGTGGTCGCCCTGGCGCCGCTCGACGAACTGGAACGGGCCGGCGCAGACCGGGTGCAGGCCGATGGCGTCTCCCGCCGCGGCGACGGCCTTCGGCGACAGCATCATGCCGGCACGGTCGGACAGCACCGCGATCAGCGGCGCATAGGGCCGCGACAGCGTGATCTGCAGCGTCAGGCGGTCGACCACGGCGATGCTGTCGATCGGCTTCAGCTCGGATTTCCGGCGCGAGACCGGGGCCGAACGGTAGCGTTCGAGATTGGCCTTCACCGCCGCCGCGTCCAGCGGCTCGCCGTCATGGAACACCACGCCGTCGCGCAATGTCAGGGTGAGGACCTTGTTGTCGGGAGACCAGGTCCAGCCGGTGGCGAGCTGGGGGGCGAACCCGCCCTCCGGGGTGGCGGTGACCAGCTTGTCGCACAGGGCCGCGAAGATCTCGCGCCCGGAGACGGACCCGCCCTGCGCCGGGTCCAGGATATCAGGGTCGGCATCGATGCCGATGCGGATGCCGGCCGCGGTGGCCGGCGATGCCATGACATGCATGGCGACGAGCGCCGCAATGACGGCTCCCCCACGAAATCCCAGCATTCGAGTGCTTCCCTGCTTGTTTTGGTCTGCCGGCAGGGCAAACCGCCCGGCGCCGGGCCAGGGATGCAGGCTAACACACTTGTCTGACGAGTCGACCCGATGCGGCGACCGGCGATCGCCTATCGGCTTCCGCCTCACCCCCAATTGTCACTGCCCGGCTTGACCGGGCAGTCCAGGGGCCACCAAGAACTGCTCCGGCCGCCCCTGGATGCCACGGTCAAGCCGTGGCATGACAATAAATGCTGAGACTCGAGCCCCGATCTGCGGCTCAGCCGGCCTTCTTCGGCAGATCGAGCTTGATCGAGAGCTCCTTCAGCCGGGCCGCATCGACCTCGGCCGGGGCGCCCATCAGCAGGTCCTCGGCGCGCTGGTTCATCGGGAAGGCGATGACCTCGCGGATGTTCGGCTCGTCCGCCAGCATCATGACGATGCGGTCGATGCCGGGGGCCGAGCCGCCATGCGGCGGGGCGCCGAAGCGGAAGGCCGACAGCATGCCGCCGAACTTGGCCTCGAGCTCGTTGCGGCCGTAGCCGGCGATCTCGAACGCCTTGATCATGATCTCCGGCTTGTGGTTCCGGATGGCGCCCGAGGACAGCTCGATGCCGTTGCAGACGATGTCGTACTGGAACGCGTTGATGGTCAGCGGGTCCTGCGTCTCCAGCGCCTCCAGCCCGCCCTGCGGCATCGAGAACGGGTTGTGGCTGAAGTCGATCTGCCCGGTCTCCTCGTTCAGCTCGTACATCGGGAAGTCGACGATCCAGCAGAACTCGAAGCGGCTGCCGTCGATCAGCTCCATGTCCTGGCCGATCCGGGTGCGGGCGAAGCCGGCCATCTTGGCGGCCGCGGCCGGCAGGTCGGCGATGAAGAACACCGCGTCGCCATCGGCGGCGCCGGCCGCGGCGCGCAGGGCGGCCTGGGCCTCGTCCGGCAGGAACTTGGCGATCGGGCCCTTCCCGGCCCCGGCCTCGAACAGCACATAGCCGAGGCCCGGCGCTCCCTGCTCCTGCGCCCAGCCGTTCAGCTTGTCGAAGAAGCTGCGCGGGCGGTCGCCCACCGCAGGCGCCCGGATGGCGCGTACCACGCCGCCCTTCTCGATCACGCCCTTGAAGGCGCGGAAGGTCACGTCCTCACGGGCGAAGACCGAGGTGACGTCGCAGATCACCAGCGGGTTGCGCAGGTCCGGCTTGTCGTTGCCGTATTTCAGCATCGACTCGGCATAGGGGATGCGCGGGAACGGCCCGGCGGTGACGGCCTTCTTGGTGCCGGTGAAGTCGGCGAACTCCTCGAACACGCCGCGCAGCACCGGCTCGATCGCCTGGAACACGTCCTCCTGGGTGACGTAGCTCATCTCGAAATCGAGCTGGTAGAACTCACCCGGGGAACGGTCGGCGCGGCTGTCCTCGTCGCGGAAGCAGGGCGCGATCTGGAAGTAGCGGTCGAAGCCGGCCACCATCAGCAGCTGCTTGAACTGCTGCGGCGCCTGCGGCAGGGCGTAGAACTTGCCGGGATGCTGGCGCGCCGGCACCAGGAAGTCGCGCGCGCCCTCGGGGCTCGACGCCGTCAGGATCGGCGTCTGGAATTCGCGGAAGCCCTGGTCGATCATGCGGCGGCGGATCGAGGAGATGACCTCGCTGCGCAGCACGATGTTGCGCTGCATCTTCTGGCGGCGCAGGTCGAGGAAGCGGTGGCGCAGACGGGTGTCCTCGCCGGCCTCCTCGTCGGACGCGACCTGCAGCGGGATCACCTGGGCGGCCGACTGCAGCACGAAGTCGTCGATCCGCACCTCGATGCCACCGGTCGGCAGCTTGTCGTTCGAGGTCTCGGTGTTGCGCTTGACCACGGTGCCGGTGATGGTGACGACGCTTTCGACGCGCACCGCCTCGGCCGCCGCGAAATGCGGGCTGTCGGTGTCGACCACGCACTGGGTCAGGCCGTAATGGTCGCGCAGGTCGAGGAACAGCAGATTGCCATGGTCGCGCTTGCGATGGACCCAGCCGGACAGGCGGACGGTCTGGCCAGCCTGTTCGGGACGGAGCTGGCCGCAGGTGTGGGTGCGGTAGGGGTGCATGGGAGCGCTCTCGGACCAGGGCATGAAACGCCGGTCAGTGACACTCCACGCGCCGGCCTGTCAAGCCGCGGCTGGATAACCCAGACCTCCTTCGACAGAATGGCTGCCGCTTCGCCTCGACAACGGCCCGTGAGCGGCATGCGCCGGATCCTCTCCCTCCTGCTCGTCCTCGCCGCCTCCGGCGCCGTCGCGGAGGAGCCGCAGCCGCCATTCTTCACCGCCCGGGACTGCCCTGCCGGCACGGCGCTGCCGGAGGGGATCGCGGTGCAATGCGGCACCGTCACGGTGCTGGAGGACCGCACCCGCCCGGACGGGCCGCGCATCGCCCTGGCGGTGGCGACGCTGTGGCGGACGGGGCAGGACCTCGCGCCCGATCCGCTGCTGTTCATCCAGGGCGGGCCCGGCCTGCCGACCCATCTCGGCCCCGGGGATCTCAAGGTCTGGGCAGGCATGGTGAAATCCCGCGAATGGCTCGGCCGACAGCGGCTGGTCTTGTTCGACCAGCGCGGCGTCGGCGCGTCGCCGATCCTACCGAGCGGTTGTTCTCCCCTCGACCCCAACGCCGTCAACCGCACGGTCGACCACCTGCAGCCGCCGCGGGCGGCGTGGCTGGCGGACCTGCGGCGCAGCGCCAAGGAATGCTGGGCCCGCTACCGGGACAGCGGACACGGCCCAGGCAACATCACCACGGCGACCATCGCCGCGGATGTCGCGGATCTGCGCCTTGCCCTCGGCTATCCCGCCTGGAATCTCTGGGGCATGTCCTTCGGCTCCCGCGTTGCCCTCGCCGTGATGCGGGATCATCCGGAGGGGATTCGGTCGGTCATCGTCGAAGGCGTGGCCCCGCCGGAAGCGAATCTCGTCCGGGACCACTTGGCCGATCTGGGCAGTGCCTTCGATGCCCTGGTCGGCACCTGCCGCGACGATGCCGATTGCGACGCGGCCTTTCCCGATCTGGAGCGGCGCTACTTCGCGCTGGCGGCGGCACTGGACGCACACCCCCGGATCGCCCCGGTCACCGTGCCCGATGAGCCGACGGTCATGGCGCGGATCGATGGCTGGGCCCTTCGCGACCTCACCTTCCAGATGCTGGGAAGCCCCGAGAGATCCCGCTTCCTGCCGCTGCTCGTCGCCGAGGCCGAGGCCGGGAACATGCGCCTGCTGGACTCGATGAAGACCTGGCAGGTTCTCGTCGCCGAAATCGAGCAGGAGGATCTCGCCAGCGACGTCTATGCCTCGGTGATCTGCGCCGACCTGCTGCCGACGGAAAGCGATTGGGCCGATCGGGCCCGGTCGCAGGATCCGCGCTTCGCCGATCAGGTCTGGAATCCTCAAAGCGACGGCTCCTGCGCCGCATGGCCGGTGGCGCGCAGCCCGGCCGGCGATGCCGCCCCTGTCACGAGCGCGATCCCGACGCTGCTGATCTCCGGCGCCTTCGATCCGATCACGCCGCCCGGTCGGGCCGAGGCGGCTGCGAAACGGCTGGCCAATGGCCACAGCTACGTCTTTCCGGGACAGGGCCACGGCGTTCTGATCCGCGGCCAGCCCTGCGCCCGCAGGATCGCGAACCGCTTCCTCGACGACCCCGGCAGCCGCCCGGACGACGCGTGCTTCACCAGCCTCGCGCCGCCGATCTTCGAGCCGCCGTCACGGCGCCCGTGATAATCTCGGCGGCATGAGAATCGACACCCCGCACGGACGCCAGCGATGAGCGCGAAGGCCCAGCCCAGGCCGGCCCAGGACCGGGTCACGGTCGATCTTTCGGCCGTGGTCGTCGCCGTCGCCGGGGACACGCCGCGGGTGCTGGCGCTGCGGGGGGCGGACGGGGTCGACGCCCTGCCGGCCGGCCCGCTGGAGCCGCAGCACCGGACGCTGGAGCTGGGGCTGCGCGCCTGGGTCGAGACGCAGACCGGGCAGCGCCTGGGCTATGTCGAGCAGCTCTACACCTTCGGCGACCGCGACCGGCAGCTGGCCGGACCGGACCGGATGCTGTCGGTCGGCTATCTCGCCCTGGTGCGCGAGGCCGCGTCGGTCGCCTGGGGCGACAGCCTGTGGAGCGACTGGTACCGCCACTTTCCCTGGGAGGACCGGCGCGACGGCCGCCCCGCCCTGCTGGACCGGATCGAACCCGGGCTGGCGGCCTGGGCGGCAGCGGCCACGACCGAAGCGGAGCGCCGCAGCCGCGACGCCAGGCTGCGCACCGCCTTCGGCCTCGGCGGCATGCCCTGGGGCGAGGAGCGGGTGCTGGAACGTTACGAGCTGCTGTACGAGGCCGGCCTGGCCGCCGAGGCGCAGCGCCACGGCCAGGCGGCGCCGGGCGCCGCCGACGGCGCGGCGATGGCGGCCGACCACCGCCGCATCCTGGCGACCGCGATCGGCCGGCTGCGCGGCAAGATCAAGTACCGGCCGGTGGTGTTCGAGCTGATGCCGCCGACCTTCACCCTGTCGCAGTTGCAGCGCACGGTCGAGGCGTTGGCGGGCCTGCGCCTGCACGCACCGAACTTCCGCCGCCTGGTCGACAGCCAAGGGCTGGTCGAGGAGACCGGCGAAGTCGCCGGCGGCACCGGCGGCCGCCCCGCCCGGCTGGTCCGCTTCCGCCGCGAGGTGCTGCAGGAGCAGCCCGAGCCGGGGGTGAAGCTGCCCCTGTCGCGGCGCCCGGCGTGACAGCTTCCAGCTCGACCACTTCGGCTAAATTGTTGAGATTTTCTTGACAAAACACGGCCGAATCCAGATAAATATTTAGATGCCAAGTATCATCGTGAGATAAATCGCAAAAGCCCAGAAATCATGTAAGCTAAATTCCTTGCTTATAAATTTTATATTTAAATTATGCGTTGATATATTTTCGAAGCCTCCAGAAAGCTGGGAATAGTGAAAAGCTATTGCCAAAGCACTCGATATAACGCATAATTGATATTATGCTCAAAATTTGAAAAATCCATGGATCAAAAAGACAAGCCCCGCAAGCCAGAAGAACAGAAGAACGTCTTTTTGGTTGTTGCGCCTGAAGACGCGATTCAGGGTTCGCCAAGATCACCCTATGCACCACTTGATAGAACATCATGGATTGTTCGTATTGGACAAGCTGCCCTAGCATTCCAATCACATTCAGAAGCAAACCGTTTGATGACTCTATTGGCACATCACACTGAAGATATATCGAGTCAAATACTCAAATACTATTTACTGAGCGAAACATCAGCAAAGACAAATATCGACGATATGAATTTTGGAATTGATGCGATATGGCCTTGGAGAAAATACAACTATAAAGATGAATTACTGAAGAGCATGATTTCCGGTCAAAGAAATATATATGTCAATTTTGAAGAAGAACAAGGACAGGAAATACAAGAGGTACAAAACGAAAATTTTGCTGCACTCGCGTATAAGGCTGTTGCCGAGAAGATCTTTGACGCAAAAACCCATATATGGGAAGAGAGGATTCAAGGCGAACGCTTTGTTCATCTGGATGTTGTTATGAATTCGGAAAAAGAATTTGCGCATGATGAAAAAATTTCTATCATAAACAAAATTCATGATTCAATAGAAGAAAGCAATCCTGATTACCTTGGACAAATTATCATTGATGTGACGCATAATGGCTATAGACCCTGAACGGTTTCTTGAGATAGCGAGATCTATTGTTAACAGCGGAACTGCCTCCGAAGCAGAATTCCGGAATAGTGCTCATTTATCTTACTATGCGACCTATCATTTAGTTTCCACAGAATTGGGGATAGACCCGAATTCTTTACAAGGAAAACATAAGGATATTAGAGCGCTCGTTTTGGGTGGCCTCACGCCGGGATGCACACCAATTGCCTGGCGAGCACGAAGACACTGGAAGTTATTATGGAAAAATAGATTAACTGCTGACTATAATTTAACTTGTTCATTCTCAAGTAAAAATGCGTTAGATTCGGCGAATTCCGCAAAAGACATTTTTGATTACAGAAACTCCGCAATACAAACTCCGATTTTGAGTCAAAACCCGGTCATCCAGCCTCCTAAGAAACCATAAATTCCCCGAAACAAACGGCTTAAACATTTAGTTTCAGATCCCTTCACTACCCCTTTCATGACAACCTGACTCTCGCTTCACCAAAAAGGGGATCTGTTTAGATTGGAGGGCTCACAAGATTTCCGCGTGCAGCAACTCCAGCCCGCTCAGTGCGACAGGATCTTCGACAGGAAAAGCTGGGCCCGGTCACTGCGCGGGCTGCCGAAGAACGCCTCGGTGGCCGCGTCCTCGACGATCTCGCCCTTGTCCATGAAGATCACCCGGTCGGCGACCCGGCGGGCGAAGCCCATCTCATGGGTCACCACCATCATGGTCATGCCCTCCTGCGCCAGCGCCACCATGACCTCCAGCACCTCGTTGATCATCTCCGGATCGAGCGCCGAGGTCGGCTCGTCGAACAGCATGGCGATCGGGTCCATCGCCAGCGCCCGGGCGATGGCCACGCGCTGCTGCTGCCCGCCCGAGAGCTGGCCGGGGAACTTGCCCGCCTGTTCGGTCAGCCCGACCCGGTCGAGCAGCCTGGCGCTGCGCGCCATCGCCTCGTCGCGGCCGCGGCCCAGCACCTTCTGCTGCGCCAGGCACAGGTTCTCGATGATGCGCAGATGCGGGAACAGCTCGAAATGCTGGAACACCATGCCGACCCGGGCGCGCAGCCGCGGCAGGTTGGTGGCCTTGTCGCCCAGCGACACGCCATCGACCCGGATCTCGCCCTGCTGGAACGGCTCCAGCGCGTTGACGCATTTGATCAGGGTCGACTTGCCGGAGCCGGAGGGGCCGCACACCACCACCACCTCGCCCTTGGCGACGCTGGTCGTGCAGTCCTTCAGCACATGGAAGGCGCCGTACCATTTGCCGAGCTTGCTGATCTCGATCATCGGCCCCTCCTCACGGCGCGCGGGTGATGGCGACACGCGCCTGCAGGGTCTTCACCAGCCGCGACGCCAGGTACGAGACCAGGAAGTAGATTGCGGCGGCGAACAGGTACATCTCGACCAGCCGGCCGTCGCGCTGCGCGATCTTGGAGGCGGCGCCGAGGAAGTCGGTGATCGACAGCACATAGACCAGCGAGGTGTCCTGGAACAGGATGATGGTCTGGGTCAGCAGCACCGGCAGCATGTTGCGGAAGGCCTGCGGCAGGACGATGTAGCCCATCACCTGCCAATAGGTCATGCCCAGCGCCTGCGCGGCCGCGACCTGGCCTTTCGGGATCGACTGGATGCCGGCGCGCATGATCTCGGCGAAATAGGCCGCCTCGAACAGGGTGAAGGTGACGATCGCCGACAGCGACGCGCCGACCGCCATCGGGCGCGCGGAGCCGGTGACCCACTGCCCGACATAGGGCATCAGGAAGTAGAACCAGAACAGCACCAGCACCAGCGGCAGCGACCGCATCAGGTTGACGTAGCCGGCGGCGATCCTGGCCAGCGGCCTGAAGCTGGAGAGGCGCAACATCGCCAGCAGGGTGCCGAGCACGACGCCGCTGGCGGTGGCGAGGCCGGTCAGGGTCAGGGTGAAGACCATGCCCTCGCGGAACAGGTAGGGCAGCGACCGCCAGATCACCCCGAAGTCGAAGCTCTCGAACATCGGCCTGCCCCTACCGGGCTGAGACGATGTAGCCGGGCACGGCGACGCGCCCTTCCAGCCAGCGCATGGCGAAGACCACCACGGCGTTGACCAGGAGGTACAGCAGCGTCGCCACCGAGAACGCCTCGAACACCTGGAACGAGAATTCCTGCATGGCGCGGGCCTGGGCGGTCAGCTCGATCAGCCCGATGGTCAGCGCCACCGAGGTGTTCTTGATCGTGTTCAGGAACTCCGAGGTCAGCGGCGGCAGGATGATGCGGTAGGCCATCGGCAGCAGCACGTAGCGGTAGGTCTGCGGCAGGGTCAGGCCCAGCGCGGTGCCCGCCATGCGCTGGCCCGGCGGCAGGGCGGCGATGCCGGCCCGCACCTGCTCCGCCACCCGCGCCGACATGTAGAAACCGATTCCGAAGATCGCGGTCCACAGCGGCGCGTCCGGCAACTGCTTCAGCCACAACCCCCAGGACCTCGGCAGCAGCTCCGGCAGCACGAAGAACCACAGGAACAGCTGCACCAGCAGCGGCACGTTGCGGAAGATCTCGACATAGGCGGTGCCCAGGCGCGGCAGCCATCTCGACGGCAGGCTGCGCAGCACGCCGACCACCGAGCCGAGGATCACCGCGATGGCCCAGGCGCCGATCGCGGTGATCACGGTCCAGGCCAGCCCGGCCAGCAGCATGTCGAAATAGGTGCCCTGCCCATCGGGCGAGAGCTCCCACAGGATGCCCCAGTTCCAGTGATAGGCCATGCGGCCCGGCCCCCGCGGCGCCGGTTCAGTAGGCCGCCGGGTCGCCGCTGTCGTTCGGGTGCTCGAACGCCTTCTTCAGCACCGGATTGAGCGGCACCGCCAGGGTCAGCCCCTTGGGCGGGATCGGCTTGGCGAACCACTTGTCGTAGATCGCCAGGATCTCCGGGCTCTGGTAGAGGCCGGCCGTCGCCTTGTCGACCACCGTCTTGAAGGCCGGATCGTCGCGCCGCAGCATGATGCCGTAGGGCTCCGGCTTCGAGAACGCATCATCCGAGATCACATAGGCGGCCGGGTCTTTCGAGCTGGCGACCAGGCTGGACAGCAGGATGTCGTCCATGACGAAGGCGGCGGCGCGGTCGGTCTCGACCATCAGGAACGCCTCGGCATGGTCCTTGGCCGGGACGATGGTGATGCCGAGGCTGCGCTGGGCGTTCACCTCGGTCAGCTGCTTGATGTTGGTGGTGCCGGAGGTCGACACCACGGTCCGGCCCTTGAGGTCGTCGATGGTGGCGATGTGGTTCTCCTTCTTGGAGACGAAGCGGCTGGCGGTCAGGAAATGGCTGTTGGTGAAGGCCACCTGCTTCTGCCGGTCGGGGTTGTTGGTGGTCGAGCCGCATTCAAGGTCGATGGTGCCGTTGGCGATCAGCGGGATCCGCGTCGCCGAGGTCACCGCGAGCATCTTGACCGCGATCTGGTCGCTCTTCAGCTCCGCCTTGATGGCGTCGACCACCTTCAGGCAGATGTCGATGGCGTAGCCGACCGGCTGCTGGTTCTCGTCGTTGTAGGAGAAGGGCACCGACGATTCGCGGACGCCGAGCGTGATCTCGCCGGTCTCCTGGATCTTCTTCAGGGTACCGTCCAGCGTTTGCGCCCCGGCCGGAAGCGCCAGCAGCGCCGCGGCGCCGAGCGCGATGACAAGCCTGCCGATGAGCATATCTTCCTCCGGTTGACCATGGTCGTTGGAGGAAGCATGGCATCGTTCGGGCCGCGAGCCGACCGAATGTTTCGTCCGGCCGGCTCGCGCGGGATAGGCAAGGACGCCTTACTTGCCGGCGTCGTCGAGCAGCCGGATCTCGTCGGCGGCCAGGGTCAGCCGGGTCGCCGCCAGAAGGTCGTCCAGCTGCTCCAGCGTCGTCGCGCTGGCGATCGGGGCGGTGATGCCGGGCCGGGCGATCAGCCAGGCCAGCGCCACCGTGGCCGGGCGCACGCCATGCGCCTCCGCCACCTTGTCCAGCGCGCCGAGGACGCCGAGGCTGCGGGCGTTGAAGCGGTCCTTCATGCCGCCGCCGCGGACGCTCTTCGCCAGATCGGCCTCGCTGCGGTATTTGCCGCTGAGGAAGCCGGAGCCGAGCGAGGAGTAGGTGATCACGCCGATCTCCTCGCGCCGGCACAGATCCTCCAACGCGCCCTCATAGCCTGAACGATCGATCAGGCTATAGCGCGGCTGCATCGTCTCGTAGCGCGGCAGGCCCTGCTCGCTCAGCTTCAAGGCGGAGGCGAAGCGCTCGGCCGAGAAGTTCGAGGCGCCGATCGCCCGCACCTTGCCGGCCTTGATCAGCTCGGCATGGGCCGCCAGCGTCTCTTCCTGCGGCGTCTCCAGGTCGTCGTGATGCGACTGGTACAGGTCGATCACGTCGATCTGCAGCCGGCGCAGCGAATGCTCGACCTCCTCGCGGATCCAGGCGCCCGACAGGTCCTTGCGCTGCACCCGGCCCGGCATCTCCCAGCCGACCTTGGTGGTGACCACCACCTTGTCGCGCTTGCCGCTGCGCTTCAGCCAGTTGCCGATGATGGTTTCGGATTCGCCGCCCTTGTTGCCCGGCGCCCAGGACGAATAGCAATCGGCGGTGTCGATCAGGTTCAGCCCAGCATCGACGAAGGCATCGAGCAGCCGGAACGAGGTCGCCTCGTCCGCGGTCCAGCCGAACACGTTGCCGCCGAAGGCCAGCGGCCCGACCCGGATGCCGGACCGGCCGAGATTGCGCAATTCCACGGGATCTCTCCTTCGATCGCTTGCCCGCGCGGCGCCGCTCGACGCCCGCACCAAACTCCATGGGGACGCCTGCGACGGCCCCTGTCCTATGTAGACCCCTGGCCGCTCTCGCCAACAGGAGTCTCGTCGCCACTTGATTTTCTTATTCTGAGAATTAGAGTAACTAAAGCGACACCGATTCGGGGCCGCGCCCGTCTTCGTAATTCTCCAAGTGAGTAGAATCGATGACCGCTTCCCTCGCCTACACCCCCGCCATCGCCGCGCGCCTGGCCCCGCTGTATGGCCGGCTGTCCGGCGTCATCCCGGCCTTCGACTGGCCGGGCTTCGCCCCCGACATCGACGCCATCCTGCGGCTGAAGCGCGAGCGCGACGCCGTGATCCTGGCCCACAACTACCAGACGCCGGAGATCTTCCACGGCGTCGCCGACATCACCGGCGACAGCCTGGCCCTGGCCCGCGAGGCGACCCGGGTCGAGGCCCCGGTGATCCTGTTGTGCGGCGTGCACTTCATGGCCGAGACCGCGAAGCTGCTGAACCCGGCCAAGACCGTGCTGATCCCGGATTCCGCCGCCGGCTGCTCGCTGGCCGACTCGATCACGCCCTCGGATGTGCGGCTGCTGCGGCAGCGCTATCCCGGGGTGCCGGTCGTGACCTACGTCAACACCTCGGCCGCGGTGAAGGCCGAGAGCGACATCTGTTGCACCTCGGGCAACGCCGTGAAGGTGGTGGAGAGCCTGGGCGTGCCGCGCGTCATCTTCATTCCGGACGGCTACCTCGCCGCCAATGTCGCGGCCCAGACCAAGGTCGGGATCATCGCCTGGCAGGGCGCCTGCGAGGTGCATGAGCGGTTCACCCCGGGCGACATCCGCCAGTTGCGCGACGCCCACCCCGGCGTGGTCGTGCTGGTCCATCCGGAATGCCCGCCCGAGGTGGTGGCCGAGGCGGATTTCGCCGGGTCGACCGCGGCCATGAGCGACTATGTCGCCAACGAGCGGCCCGGCCGGGTGGTGCTGGTGACCGAATGCTCGATGAGCGACAACGTCGCCGTGCAGTTCCCCGAGATCGACTTCATCCGGCCCTGCAACCTGTGCCCGCACATGAAGCGGATCACCCTGCCGAAGATCCGCCGCGCGCTGGAGACCATGACCGAGGCGGTGGTGCTGGACCCCGCTGTCACCGACCGGGCGCGCCTGGCGGTCGAACGCATGCTGGCGGTACGGTGATGGACATGCCCCATCCGCAGGACCGCATCGTCGTCATCGGCGCCGGCATCGCCGGCCTGGCCACGGCGCTGAAGCTGGCGCCGCTGCCGGTGCTGCTGCTCTCCGCCGCCCCGATCGGGGCCGAAGCCGCCACCGGCTGGGCCCAGGGCGGCATCGCCGCGGCGCTCGGCCCCGACGACGACCCGGCGCTGCACGCCGCCGACACCCTGGCGGCGGCCGCCGGGCTGGGCGACCCCGAGGTGGCGAAGCGCGTCACCGAAGCGGCGCCCGGCTGCATCGCCTGGCTCGACGGGCTCGGCACGCCGTTCGACAGGACCGAGACCGGCGGCTTCGCCCTGGGTCTCGAGGCCGCGCATGGCCGCCGCCGCATCGTCCATGTCGGCGGCGACGGCACCGGTGCTGCGGTGCTGCGCACCCTGATCCGGGCGGCGGAGACAGCACCCTGGATCACCATCCGCCACGCCCGCGCCACCGCCCTGCTGCGCGACGAGTTCGGTATCACCGGTGTGAGGGTGCAGGCGGACGGGGCGCCGGCCGCGATCCCGGTCCGGGCGGTGGTGCTGGCCACCGGCGGGGTCGGCGGCCTCTATGCCCACACCACCAACCCGCTCGGCGCCACCGGCGCCGGGCTGGCGCTGGCGGCCCGGGTCGGCGCGGTGCTGCGCGACCTCGAATTCGTCCAGTTCCACCCCACAGCGATAGCGGTCGGCCGCGATCCGATGCCGCTGGCGACAGAGGCGCTGCGCGGCGAAGGCGCCACCCTGGTGACGGCCGATGGCAGCCGGGTGATGGCCGGGCATCCTCTGGGCGATTTGGCGCCGCGCGACGTTATCGCCCGGGCCATCTGGCGCCATGTCGCGGCGGATGAGCCGGTGTTCCTCGACGCCCGCGGCCTGGGCGACCGGCTGGCGCGCTTCGCCCGGGTCGGGGAGCTGTGCCGCGCCGCCGGCCTCGACCCCATTCGGCAGCCGATCCCGATCCGCCCGGCGGCGCATTACCACATGGGCGGCGTCGCGGTGGATGGCCACGGCCGGACCTCGGTGCCCGGCCTGTGGGCCGCCGGCGAGGTGGCCGGAACCGGGCTGCACGGCGCCAATCGCCTGGCCAGCAACTCGCTGCTGGAGGCGCTGGCCTTCGCCGGCTGGATCGCCGAGGACATTCGTGGCGAGGCGGCGCGGCCAGCCCTCTTTGAGTCCCCCCTCCCCTCGCGGGAGGGGGCTAGGGGGGGGGGGTTCCCGCAGCAAGACCTGCGGCCGAGTCAACCCGGCCCATCGGCTCTGGCTCTCCCGACTCCGTTCCCTTCGATCGGCAGCCCCCTCCCCCTACCCCCCTCCCGCGAGGGGAGGGGGGACAAGGAAGATGGAACCGTCCCCGCCCTGCGGGCCCTGATGGACCGTCACGTCGGCGTGATCCGCGACGGCGCCGGTCTGACCCAAGCGATTGCTGCCTTCCGCCCTCTGGCCCTGTCCCGCTCCTCGCCCGCCGCCGACCGTGCCCTGGTCGGGCTGCTGATCGCGGCGGCCGCGCTGCGCCGGCAGGAAAGCCGCGGCGCCCAGTACCGCCGCGACCGGCCAGACGCCGACCCCGCCTCTGCCCCCTCCTTCCTCACCCTCGCCGATGTGCTGGAGGGCGTCGACGGCGTGCCCCAGTCCGGCGCCGCCAGCCTTTGAGGCCCCCGATCATGGATCTCGCCCCCCTCCCCACCCTGCTGATCGAACCGATCGTGCGGGCCGCGCTGCTGGAAGACCTTGGCCGCGCCGGCGACATCACCAGCGCCGCGGTGATCCCGGCCGATGCCCGCATGGCCGGCGTGATCGCCGCGCGCCAGCCGGGCGTGGTGGCCGGCACCGATGCCGCCGCCCTGGCCTTCCGCCTGCTCGACACCGCCATATCAGTCGCCATCCTCACGCCGGATGGCAGCCCGGTCAGGCCGGGCGACGCGGTGATCCGGATCGGCGGTCCGGCCCGGCCGATCCTGGCGGCGGAGCGGGTGGCGCTGAACCTGGTGTGCCGCCTGTCCGGCGTCGCCACCGCCACGGCGACGCTGGCTGCGGCGGCCCGGCCGCACAAGGCGCGGATCGTCTGCACCCGCAAGACCACCCCCGGCCTGCGGGCCCTGGAGAAGCATGCGGTGCGGGCCGGCGGCGGCGCCAACCACCGCTTCGGCCTGGATGACGCGGTGCTGATCAAGGACAACCACGTCGCCGTGGCCGGCGGGGTGCAGCCGGCGATCGCCCGGGCCCGCGCCGCGGTCGGGCATCTCGTCAAGATCGAGGTCGAGGTCGATACCCTGGCCCAGCTCGACGAGGCGCTGGCCGAGGGCATCGACGCGGTGCTGCTGGACAACATGACGCCGGACCAGCTGCGCGAGGCGGTGTGCCGGGTCGCCGGCCGCGCGGTGACCGAAGCCTCCGGCCGGATCACGGTCGAGACCGTGCCGGCGATCGCGGCCAGCGGCGTCGACCTGATCTCCACCGGTTGGATCACCCACAGCGCCCCCATTCTCGACCTCGGGTTGGATTGGGAAGGCTGAGAGGCCCTGGCGACAGCGTCGCCGCCGGTTGCTAGGCTGGCGGCGACGCTGGGACAGAGGCGGGCCGATGCGGATCATCGACATCCGGGAGCGTTCGGTCGCGATCTCGCGCTATGCCGACCCGGCCGTGCCCCCCGGCGGCCTAACCACCAGCATGGTCGCGGTGATCACCGACGTGGTGCGCGACGGCCGGCCGGTGGTCGGGTACGGCTTCGCCTCGGTCGGCCGCTACGCCCAGGGCGGCCTGATCCGCGAGCGCTTCGCCCCCCGGCTGCTGGCCGCGACCGAATTTGCCGACGCGGCCAACACCAATCTCGACCCGTTCCGGGCCTGGGCGGCGATGATGGCCGGGGAGAAGCCCGGCGGCCATGGCGAGCGCTGCGTCGCGGTCGGCACGCTCGACATGGCGGTCTGGGACGCCGCCGCGAAGATCGCCGGGCTGCCGCTGCACCGCTTCCTGGCGGACCGCCTTGGCCGGGCCGACGCCGTGCCGGACCGCGTGCCGGTCTATGCCGGCGGCGGCTACCCCTACCCCAGTGACGATATCGCCCACCTGTCGGACGAGATGCGCCGGCTGGCCGATCTCGGCTACACCAGGGCCAAGATCAAGATCGGCGCCGCCGGGCTGGCGCAGGACCTGAGACGGATCGAGGCGGCGACGGCGCAGCTGGCAGCACCTAGCCATCTGGCGGTCGACGCGATGAATGCCTACGACCGCGCATCCGCCCTGGCCGCCGCGGCCGCCCTGGCCCCGCTCGGGCTGTGGTGGTTCGAGGATGTCTGCGACCCGCTCGATTTCCCGGTCCAGGCCGAGGTGGCGGCGGCGTATCCCGGCCCGATCGCCGCCGGGGAGGCCCTGTTCTCGGTGGCCGAGGCCCGGCTGCTGGCCCGGCATGGCGGGCTGCGGCGCGACCGCGACATCCTGCTGTTCGACCCGGTGCATTGCTACGGCCTGCCGGGCTATCTGCAGATCGCCGAGCACATGGTCGCGGACGGATGGCCACGGCACGCGTTCTGGCCGCATGGCGGGCACTTGTTCACCCTGCACGTGGCCGCCGCGCTGGGGCTGGGCGGCGCCGAGGTCAACCCGCTGTGCTTCCAGCCCTTCGGCGGGCTGACCGACGATGCCGTGGTGACCGACGGGTCCGTCGCCCTGCCCGACCGGCCCGGCATCGGCTTCGAAGGGCGGGCCGGGCTGCACCGCCTGTTCGGCACCCTGCTCGACGCCGAAGGCTAGCGGCCGGCCGTCAGCGTGAGTCGGGCTCCCTTTCGAATCAGGGCGTCAACGTATTCCCGTCCGCAGTGAGGCCGCCTTTAGTGTGGTTTCATGAACTCCCGCAGCAATTCTTCCCGCATCCGGTGCAGCGTCGATTGCTGGTTTTCCGAATCCTCCAGGATCCGGGCGAGCGCCCAGCACGTGATGGCGGAGCTCAGCATCGAAACAAGAAAGACAGCACCTGCGAAAAAGTCTCCCGTTCCCGAAGACCAAGCCCTGAGAGCCAAGACGACACCAAACAAAAGCGATAAAATTGCGATAATTCGCAATGCTGAAAGCAAGATCCCCTCCCACTGCAGGCTCGTCACCGAGCGATAATGAGAATTCAATAGACTTCAACTATTGATCGCACGGCCCTTCGATTCGCTCGACCGACAAGATCGGCGTCGCCGCGGCGCCCCGGCGTTCGAACCGGCCGAGCACCATGAGGCAGCCGCCCGTCGCCCAGGCGCGCCGGATCTCCGCCTGAGCCCGGTCCAGCAGCTCCGGCGGGGCGGCGATCACCGGCGGCGCCTCGCCGACATAGGCCGGGTCGGCCGCGCCGGCGCCACCCGCGTCATTCACCGGCACCACGCCGCGCCAGGGGCATGGCGCCCGCTTGCAGCGGATGCCGGTGTCGCCGACCCGCAGCAGGGTCGGCGCCGCCTGCTCGGCGGTCGCGGCGGCGGCCGGCAGCAGGGTCAGCATCACGGCGAACGCGGCTGCGGCCAGGGGTCGTGTCATGGCTGTCCTCCTCCACCTCCGCGCACCGTCCGGGATGGCCGTGGCGAAACCATGGCCTGGTTCGGAACCGCCCAACTGCCGGACCAGCGTAGCCGAACGCGCCGGCCGCGATCATTTCGTTTGACGCATCGGGCGCAAACTTCTCGGCAACAGGGGGGTTCATCCGCTACAACGCTGGGGATGACACTGATCACCTCCTCCGACGAGCTCGCCGCCTTCTGCGACCGGATGATGGCCGCCGAGTACATCGCCATCGACACCGAGTTCATGCGCGAGCACACCTTCTGGCCGAAGCTGTGCCTGGTGCAGATCGCCGGGCTGGACGAGGCCGTGGCGATCGACCCGCTGGCCCCCGGCATCGACCTGGCGCCGCTGTTCACCCTCGTGAACAACCCCAAGGTGCTGAAGGTCTTCCACTCCGCCCGCCAGGATGTGGAGATCTTCGTGCACCTGACCGGCCAGGTGCCGAAGCCGCTCTTCGACACCCAGGTCGCGGCCATGGTCTGCGGCTTCGGCGAATCGGTCAGCTACGAGAACCTGGTCGGCAAGCTGGCCAACGCCCGGATCGACAAGTCCTCGCGCTTCACCGACTGGTCGCACCGGCCGCTGACCGAGCGCCAGATCGAATACGCCCTGGCCGATGTGATCCATCTGCGGCCGGCCTATGAGGCGCTGCGCCAGCAACTGGGCAAGTCCGGCCGCGAATCCTGGCTCGACGAGGAGATGGCGATCCTCTGCGCGCCGGAGACCTACCACACCGAGCCGGACCAAGCCTGGCTGCGGCTGAAGCCGCGCAACGCCTCGGCCAAGTTCCTGGCGATCCTGCACGAGGTCGCGGCCTGGCGCGAACGCGAGGCGCAGAAGCGTGACATCCCGCGCGGCCGCATCCTGAAGGACGAGGCGCTGCTGGAGATCGCGGCGCACAGCCCGCGCGACATCGAGGGCATGGCCCGGGTCCGCGGCATGAGCCGCAACATGGCCGAGGGCTGGCAGGGCCAGGGGCTGATCGCGGCGGTCGAGCGCGGCCTGGCCACCCCGCCCGAGGACGCGCCGAAGCTGGCCCAGCGCCCGCCGACGCCGCCCGGCATCGCGCCGCTGGTCGAGCTGATGCGCGTGCTGCTGAAGATGAAGTGCGAGGATGAGGGCGTGGCCCAGAAGCTGGTCGCCGGCAGCGACGACCTCGAGGCCATCGCCATGGATGACGACGCCGACGTGCCGGCGCTGCACGGCTGGCGCCGCGCCATGTTCGGCGACCATGCGCTGGCGCTGAAGCGCGGCGCCATCGCGCTGGCGGTGCAGGGCCGGCGCATCCGGGTGGTCACGCTCTAGGGGTGGCGACGATGCGGCGTGCTCTGTTCGGGCTTCTCCTTCTCGCCGCGCCCGCTGCCGCCCAGGCGCAGGACGAGCCGCGCTTTTCCTGGCCGGTCGCCTGCACCGTCGGCAAGGACTGCTTCGTCCAGAACTACGTCGATGCCGATCCGGGCCCCGGCCGGGCCGATTTCCATTGCGGCCCGCTGACCTATGACGGCCATGACGGCACCGACATCCGCCTGCCCGACCTGGCCACCATGCAGCGGGGCGTCGCCGTGGTGGCGGCGGCCGACGGCACCGTGCTGCGGGTGCGCGACGGCGAGCCGGACGTGTCGGTCGACGACCGCGGCAAGGCCGCGATCGAGGGGCGCGAGGCCGGCAACGGCGTGATCATCGACCATGGCAATGGCTGGCAGACGCTGTACGGCCACATGAAGCGCGGCAGCCTGAAGGTGCACGCCGGCGATGTGGTGAAGGCCGGCCAGCCGCTGGGCCAGGTCGGCCTGTCCGGCGACACCGAGTTCCCGCACCTGCATTTCGGCATCCTGAAGGGCGAGCAGCGCATCGACCCCTTCACCGACGAGCCGACCGGCGCTGGCTGCAACGTCACCCGGCATTCGCTGTGGACGGCCGACGTGCCCTACATCGCCACCGGGACGCTGATCGCCGGCTTCGCCACCGGCCCGGCCGACGCCAATTCCGCCCGGCTGGGCCGCTACTCCGACATCACGGGCTCGCGGCTGGCGCCGCTGGTGTTCTGGGCCGAGAGCTTCGGCGTTCAGGCCGGCGACGTGCAGATCATCACCATCGCCGGCCCCGACGGCGCCCTGGCGTATCAGGACCAAAAGGCGCTGCCGGCCTCGAAGATCATCTGGTTCGCCTTCAGCGGCAAGCGCCCCCCGGCGACGCAGGGCTGGAAGCCGGGGACCTACACCGGCCGCTACCGGCTGGAGCGCAACGGCGCCGTGGTGGCAGAGGCCGAGCGCACCCTGGTGGTGCCGTGAGCCCGCGGCCGATCCTGTATGGCGCCCGCTACAGCGCCTATGTCCGCACCGCGCTGATGGTGCTGCAGGAGAAGGGTGTCGCCTTCGACCTGGTCGAGGTCGACATCTTCGCGCCCGGCGGGCCGCCGCCCGACCATCTGCCGCGCCACCCCTTCGGCCGCATCCCGGCCTTCGAGCATGACGGCTTCGCCCTGTACGAGACCGCGGCGATCACCCGCTATGTCGACGAGGCCTTCGACGGGCCCGCGCTGCAGCCGGCCGATGCCCGCGGCCGCGCCCGGCTGACCCAGATCATCGGCATCCTCGACGCCTATGCCTATCGCCCGCTGGTCTGGGACATCTATGTCGAGCGAGTGTCGAAGCCGGCGACCGGATCGCCGGCCGACGAATCGCTGATCGCCAACGCCCTGCCCCGGGCCGAACTGTGCCTCGACGTGCTGGCCGGATTCCTCGGCGACGGTCCCTGGCTGCTGGGCGACGCGATCAGCCTCGCCGACCTGCATGCCGCGCCGATCCTCGACTATTTCAAGATGGCGCCGGAAGGCCGCGCCCTGATGGCCGGCCGCAACCGGCTCGAAGCCTGGTGGGACCGCCTCACCGCCCGGCCGTCGGCGACGGTGCTCGGCCCGGAGTAGCCTGCAGCCGCTGCACCCAATTGGGCCTCACCGTGCCCAATAGCGTCTCATCGGCGATCCGACTCCGCTTTGCATAAAATTTGCGCTATCTTTGCTTAAGAAGCGATTCAATAGATCTGCATACGATCGTCGTCGAGACCATAAAGGCTAGAATTTTTACAAATAATACATGTCCAGGGAGTTTTATTGTGACCGTTTTGATCGGTACGGCGTTCGGTGAGTCCCTGTTCGGCAGCAATTCGAACGACAGTTTTCAGGGACTGGGCGGCGACGACTACCTGTACGGGCAGCAGGGCGTCGACAGCTTCGACGGCGGCGACGGGGTCGACACGGCCTATCTCGACCGCTCCAACCTGGGAACCGCCCTGATCCTGACGCTGGACGCCCCGACGACGACCACCACCGCATCCGACGGCACGACGCTGTTCAATGTCGAGCAGATCGACGTCTATGGCGGTTCGGGTGCCGACCGCATCACCGGCGGCGCGGGCAACGACACGATCCGCGGCGGGTCCAACGACGACATCCTGATCGGCGGCAACGGCCGCGACACCCTGTATGGCGGCACCGGCAACGACCAGCTCGACACCGGGAACGGGTCCGGCTCGATCTATGACCGGGAATATGCCTATGGCGAAGGCGGGAACGACATCCTCACCGGCGGCGCCGGACCGCAATCCCTCGACGGCGGCAGCGGCAACGACACCCTCTCCGCCGGCGGCGACAACGACGTGCTCAATGGCCAGGACGGCAACGACACGCTGAATGGCGGCGACGGCGACGACGAGATCTATTCGGGCACGGGCGTTGACGCGATCGACGGCGGCGCCGGCGCGAAGGATTGGGCCGAACTCGACCGCAGCGCCCTGTCCGTCGCCTTCACCCTGACGCTGGGTTCGCCGGGCACTACCAGCACGGCGAGCGACGGCACCACCATCCGCGGCGTCGAGACCCTGTCGGTCTATGGCGGCGCCGGGACGGACACGATCACCGGTGGCGCCGGGGGCGACACCCTCCGCGGCAACAACGGCAACGACGTGCTGAATGGTGGCGACGGGGTCGACACCCTCTACGGCGGTGAAGGCAATGACACCCTGTCGACCGGGGCCAACACGTTCAGCACCTACGCCGAATATGCCTATGGCGAGGACGGCAACGACACGCTCATCGGCGGGATCGCCTCCGCCAGCCTCAACGGCGGATCCGGCGACGACACCCTTTCCGGCGGCGATGACGACGACACGCTGGATGGCGGCACCGGCAATGACAGCCTCTCCGGCGGCGCCGGCGGCGACTACCTCTATGGCGGCGATGGGATCGACCGGATCGACGGCGGCACCGGCAACGACCGGATCTATGGCGACGCCGGCGCGGACGACATCAAGGGCGGGCTCGGGGACGACTCCATCTCCTCCGGCCTCGGCGCCGTCCTCGGTGCCGGGACGGAGGCGATCGACGGCGGCGGCGGCATCGATTGGCTGTCGCTCGACCGGTCCAACCTGACGACCGCCTTCACCCTCGCGCTCGGCGCGCCCGGCGCGGTGGCGACCGCCAGCGACGGCACCACGATCACCGGCATCGAGACCTTCGAATTCGCCGGCGGATCCGGCATCGACACGGTCACCGGCGGCAGCGGCAACGATCGCCTCGGCGGCAATGCCGGCGCGGACCGGCTGAATGGCGGCGCCGGCGACGACACCCTGTCGGGCGGGGCCGGCGGCGACCAGCTGAACGGCGGCGACGGCACCGACTACCTCTATGGCGGCGATGGCGACGATACGCTCGACACCGGCGTGGCGAATCCGTCCGGCTACACCGAGGGCGCCTATGGCGAGGACGGAAACGACACCCTCATCGGCGGCGACGGACGGAGCAGCCTCAGCGGCGGGACCGGCAACGACATCGCCTCGGGCGGGGCCGGCGACGACGACCTCTCCGGCAACGAAGGCAACGACCGCCTCGGCGGCGGTCTCGGCAACGACTACCTCTATGGCGGCACCGGCAACGACACGATCGACGGCGGCGACGGCGACGACCGCATCCAGTCGGGCACCGGCGTCGACGCGATCGACGGCGGCGCCGGAACCGACCAGCTGGTGCTGGACCGGACGGACCTCGCCGTCGCCTTCACCCTGACCGTCGCATCGCCGGCGGTGTCGGCCCTGGCGTCGGACGGGACCACCGTCATCGGCATCGAAAGCCTCGATTTCCGCGGCGGGGCCGGGGTGGACACCGTCACCTCCGGCGCGGGGGAAGACACATTGTCCGGCGAGAACGGCAACGATGTCCTCGATGGCGGCGCCGGGCGGGATTACCTCTATGGCGGAACCGGCGACGACCGCCTCAAGGGCGGGGCCGGAAACGACACCCTGAACGGGAACCAGGGGGACGACATCCTCGAGACCGGGGCGGGGAGCGATTCCGCCTATGGCGACATCGGCCTGGACACCGCCGTGGTGGACCGCAGCGCCGTGACCGCCGACCTGACCTTCCAGCTGCTGGCGCCGGACACGTCGTCCTCGTCATCGGATTTCAGCGTCTACATGACCGGAGTGGAGCGCATCCGCTTCACCTCCGGATCCGGCAGCGACACCCTCACCGGCAACGCCCTGGACGATGTCCTGGCCACCGGCGCCGGGACGGACCGGCTGGTCGGCCTCGGCGGCAATGACGTGCTGAGCGGGGGTGCCGGAGCCGACAGCATGACCGGCGGCACCGGCAACGACACCTACATCGTCGACAATGCCGGCGACATCGTCACCGAGAATGCGAACGAGGGCACGGACACGGTGCAGAGCTCGATCACCTATGTCCTCGGCCCGACGCTGGAGATCCTGGTCCTGACCGGCGCCGCGGCGATCAACGGCACCGGCAACGCCCTGGCCAACACCATCGTCGGCAATGCCGCCGCCAACCTGCTGAACGGCGGCGCCGGGGCGGACCGCATGACCGGCGGCGGCGGCAACGACACCTATATCGTCGACAATGCCGGCGACGTCGTGGTCGAGGCGGCAGGCGGCGGGGTCGATACGGTGCAGTCTTCCGTCACCCACACGCTGGGCGCCGAGGTCGAGACCCTGATCCTGGCCGGCGCCGCCGCCATCGACGGCACCGGCAACGCCCTGGCCAACACCATCACCGGCAACGCCGCCGCCAACACCCTGAACGGCGGTGCCGGGGCGGACCGGATGACCGGCGGCGGCGGCCACGACACCTATGTCGTGGACAATGCCGGCGACGTCGTGGTCGAGGCGGCCGGCGGCGGCACCGATGCGGTGCGGTCGTCGGTCAGCTTCACCCTCGGCGCCGAAATTGAGACCCTGGTCCTGACCGGCGCCGCGGCGATCAGCGGCACCGGCAATATCCTGGCCAACGTCATCGTCGGCAACAATGCCGCCAATATCCTGGACGGCGGCGCCGGGGCGGACCGGCTGTTCGGTGGCGGCGGCAACGACATCTTTGTCGTGGACAATGCCGGCGACGTCGTGACCGAAGCCGCCGGCGGCGGCATCGACACGGTGCTGTCGCGGATCACCTGGTCGCTCGGTGGCGAGATCGAGAACCTGACCCTCCTCGGGGCCGGCGCGATCAACGGCACGGGCAATGCGCTGGCCAACGCCCTGGTCGGCAACGCCGGCGTCAACGTGCTGGCTGGGAATGACGGGAACGACACCTTGGAGGGTGGTGCCGGCGCGGACACGCTGACCGGCGGGGCGGGCGCCGACCGCTTCATCCTGTCGGCCGTCGCGCACAGCCCGGTGGGGGCGGCGACGCACGACCTGATCACCGATTTCAGCCATGCGGCCGGCGACCGGATCCAGCTCACGCTGATCGATGCGAACACGGCCGTCGCCGGCGATCAGGCCTTCGCCTTCATCGGCGCGGCGGCCTTCTCGGCAGCGGGACAGATCCGGGTCATCCAGTCCGGCGGCCAGACGCTGGTGGCCGGCGACGTCAATGGTGACGGCGTGGCGGATTTCGACATTGCGCTCACCGGCGCGGTCACCCTGGCGGCCGCAGATTTCGTGCTGTAGGCGGCCTGCCCCTAGTCCCAGTGGCGCACGCCGGCGGGCGCCAGCAGCACCGCCTTGAGGTGCTCGACGATCCGGGACTGGTTCTTCGGTGCCCGCCCGCCCGCGATGACCAGCCCCTCCGGCACGGCGGTGAGCCGGTCCGGTTCATGCCACCCGTCCGATGCATCGGCGGCGCCCGAACCGTCGAGCGGATCCGGCTGCCCCCCTGTCTGCGGCGGCTCCGCCGGACGACCACTGCGATCCACAACCATCCGCTTCACCTGTCACTACTTATAAACAAGAGAAAGAAACCAGACCTTCAGTTTCCTGAATTTACTTCTCCGTCCGTTCGATATGAACAGAGTTTCCCCAGTTAACCGATAATTAACCTCCGCCACATTTGGAAAATGGCTGATCGTCGGCGATAAATCGCATATCATATCTTTGACAGCTTGTTGTCCGGGGATGCGATTTGCAGACGCTGACGATTCTCCTGATCGAGGACGATGCCGACACCGCGGCCTATGTCGCCGAGGGCCTGGCCGGCGCAGGGCATCGGGTCGAGACCGTGGCCGAAGGTCCGCGCGGCTTCCTCGCCGCCGCCGGCGGCGCCTTCGACCTGCTGATCGTCGACCGGATGGTGCCCGGCCTGGACGGCCTCGCCCTGGTCCGGCGCCTGCGCGCCGCCGACATCCGGACCTCGGTCCTGTTCCTGACCGCGCTCGGCGACATCGACGAGCGGGTGGCCGGGCTGGAGGCTGGCGGCGACGACTACCTGCCGAAGCCCTTCGCCCTGGCCGAACTGCTGGCGCGGGTCGACGCGCTGGGCCGGCGGGCGCGCCAGGCCTCGGCCGAGACGGTGCTGCGCGTCGCCGATCTCGAGGTCGACCTGATCCGCCGCACCGTGGTCCGGGCCGGCCAGCCGATCGAGCTGCAGCCGCGGGAGTTCCAGCTGCTCGAATACCTCCTGCGCAACGCCGGCCATGTGGTGACCCGGACGATGCTGCTGGAAAAGGTCTGGCACCTGCGCTTCGACCCCACCACCAATGTGGTCGAGGCCCATGTCAGCCGGCTGCGACGGAAGCTGGACCGGCCCTTCGCCGGAGAGCTGCTGACCACTATCCGCGGCGCCGGGTACCGCCTTGGCCCGCCCGGTTAGGATCTTCCGCACCACCAGCTTCCGGCTGACCGCGCTGTACACCGGGGTGTTCGGCCTGTCGGTCGCGGCGATCCTCGGCGTGCTCTACTGGGCGACCGCGGGCTATACGGCACGGCAGTTCGACGGCTCGCTGACCGCCATCGTCGCCGAGTTGACCGAGGACTATCCGCGCGATCCGCCCGAGGAGATCGCCTCGGACATCGAACAGAGCCTGAAGAGCGATCCGAACAGCCCCGGCTTCTTCCTGTACCAGGACCGCGACGGCAAGCGCCTTGTGGGCAACCTGCCGGTGATGCCGCCGACGGCGGGGGCCCAGGACCTGAGCCTCCCCGGCCCCCCCGGAGACGACCGCGACCTCCGCGGCGTCGGGAAGATCCTGCCGGATGGCGCATTCCTGCTGGTCGCCGCCGACCGCGCCCCGCTCGAGGACCTCCGCGAGCTGTGGCTGCGTGGCCTTGGCTGGAGCCTGCTGGCGACCGCCATCCTCGGCGTCGGCGGCGGGCTGCTGGTCAGCGCCGGCGTCCTGCGCCGGGTCGATGCCATCAACCGCATCTGCCAGAAGATCATGGACGGCGACCTGACCCAGCGCCTGCCGGGCCGCGAGACCGGCGACGAGTTCGACCGGCTGACCGACATCGTCAACACCATGCTCGACCGGATCGAGGCCCTGATGGACGGGCTGCGCCAGGTCTCCACCGACATCGCCCACGACCTGCGCACCCCGCTGGGCCGGCTGCGCCAAAGGCTGGAGGGGGCGGTGCTGAAATCACGGTCGACGGCGGAATACGAACGGGCGGTGGAGGGCGCGATCGTCGAGGCGGACCAGCTTCTGGCCGTGTTCAACGCCCTGCTGCGCATCGCCCGGCTCGAGGCCGGCAGCGCGCGCCGGGGCTTCGCCCGCTGCGACCTGTCGGAGCTGACCTCGACCATGGTCGAGGTGTTCCAGCCGACGGCCGAGGAAAGCGGCCAGACCATCCGGTGGGACAGCCCGCCGCCGGTCGAGGTCACGGGCGACGTCGACCTGCTGTCGCAGATGGTCGCCAACCTGATCGAGAACGCGCTGCGCCACACGCCGCCCGGAACCCAGATCGACATCCACCTGGCCCGCCGGCCCGACGGGCGGGCCGAGCTGGTGATCGCCGATGACGGCCCCGGCATTCCGGAGGAGCAGCGCGACAAGGTGTTCCAGCGCTTCTACCGGCTGGAGCAGAGCCGCAACACGCCGGGCAACGGGCTGGGGTTGAGCCTGGTGTCGGCCACCGCCCAGCTGCACCGCATCACGGTCGCGCTGTCGGACAACCGCCCGGGGCTGAGAGTGTCGCTGCTGTTCCCTTGACCGGCCGCTAGTCCCAGACCTGCGAGCGGTCGCCGATCAGCAGGGTGGAGCGCAGATGTGCGACGATCCGGGCCCGGTTCTCGGCCGAGCGGCCCCCGCCGCAAGCGGGCTGTGCCGTCATGGACGGCGCATGCCGGGCGGCCTCGTCGGCATCCGGCCGCTCGATGTCGAAAGCGTCATTGTGGTCCAGGCTCATCCTCTTCCCCCGCTGCTGGTCGATCGCCAGTTGAGAGGGGGAAGATGGTTTCTTTGGGCCGATCCCCGTCCGGCCTGCCACAATTCGGCGGCTACTCGGAGAATCGCCCAGGGGTCACGCCGAAGCCGGCCCGGAAACGGGTGATGAAGGCGCTGACGCTGTCATAGCCGACGGCGAACGCCGTGTCGGTCACCGAACCCCCGGCGCCGAGCAGCGCCGCCGCCCGGATCAGCCGGGCGTGATGACGCCACTGCACGAAGCTCAGCCCCGTTTCTGCCTTGAAGCGCCGCACCAGCGTGCGCTTCGGCAGGGCCAGTTCGGCCGCCCAGTCGTCGAGGCGGCGCGGATCGGCCGGGTCCGCAGCCAGCGTTGCGGTCATCCGGCGCAGCCGCGGGTCGCGCGGCGTCGGCAGGCGCAGGGGCTCTTCCGGCGCCGCCCGCAACTCGTCCAGCAGCACCGCCAGCAGCCGGGAGCGGCGGTCCGCATCGGCCTCGACCTCGGCGATCCGGACCAGCAGCGACAGGGCCAGCGGCGGCGCCCGCAGCACCTGCGGCCGGTCCGGCAGGCCCGCGCTTGTCCCGGCATCGAAATAAAGACTAAGCCCAGCCACCGGCCCCAGCGTCAGCACGCCGTGCGGCACGCCTTCCGGCATCCAGCACAGCCGGCCCGGCGGCATGATCCAGTCGCCCGCGGCGCTGCGGATCAGGGCGGTGCCATGGTCGAGGGCGAAAAGCTGGCCGCGGCCATGGGCATGGATCGGGCCGTCGAAACGGCCGTCATGGCGGAAGCGGCGGATCTCAATCGGCACGACCTGGCCAGAATGCGCAATTGGCGGGCCCGATCCGGTTAGCACGCCATTTCACGGGCCGCTAGGGTGCCGCCATCACCCGATCGAGGTCCCCGATGACGCCCCTGACCCCCGGCCCGTTGCACGAGTCCCTCGCCCGCCTTGAAGGCGCCTGGGAGGGCGAGGAGGAGGTGTTCCCCAACCCCTGGGGCCCCAGCGGCCCGGCGAAGGGGCGCTGGGACTTCCGCTTCGATCCGGCCCGGCTGTCGCTGATCCACGACTTCGCCGAGGAGCGGGCGGGCGGCTGCCGCTTCGACGCGCATGGCGTGCTGACGGTCGACCCGGCGGCGCAGGAGATCGTCTGGTTCTGGTTCGACAGCTACGGCTTCCCGCCGCTGGCCCCGTCGCGCGGCAGCTGGGAGGGCGACCGGCTGATCCTGGTCAAGCACACCCCGCGCGGCATCGGCCGGTCGGTCTTCACCGTCGGGCCCGACCGCTTCCGCCACGAGATCGAGACCCGGCTGGCCGATCAGGCCGATTTCACCCCGATCATGCGCGGGGAATTCCGGCGCCTGAGGTGACCGGCCCGTCCGGATCGGCGAAGACGAAGGGCCGCACCAGCAGCCGGCGCTTCCAGTGCAGCAGCCCCAGCCGCCCCTGCTCCGCCGCGCCGTACAGCAGGAAGCGCGCGCCCAGCACCCGCGGATCGTCGCGGCGCAGCAGCCAGCGCACGATCTCGACGAACAGCAGCTTCATCGCGCCCGAGGACAGGTGGTCGGCATGGCCGAGGAAGCTGACGATGCGGATGATGTTGCCGATCCGGCGCAGCACGATGGTGCCGACCAGCCGGTCCCGCCCGCCATCGTCGACGAAGACGCCCCAGTCGGCCGCCCAATGCGCCGGGCAGGCCGAATCGAGCCACGGGTCGCCCTTCACCCCGCTGCCCCGGCCGAAGCGCTGGGCGAAGGCCTGCGGCACCGGCCCGCCGGAGCGGAACAGCTTCGACGCCTCGATGTCGCGCATGTCGTCGCCCTGGCCGAAGCGGTCGAACATCCGGCAGCGGTAGCCGGCCTTGGCCGCCTTGCGCGTCTCCCGCAGGATGTAGCCGAAGCTGTGCTTCCGGATGTCCCGCTCATAGGCCGCGGCGTCCGCGAAGCCGTCGAGGTCGAGCAGGCAGGGCGTGCCGTACCACAGGCCGGCGGTGCCGTCCGGGCCGCGCCGGGCGAATTTGGCGAGATAGTCGCGATGCTTCTCGACCATGTGGCGGCAGCGCTCGTCGGTGCAGCCCTCCGCCTCCAGCGTCAGCGGGGCCTCGGGCAGGTCGGCGGCGCTGTGCCCCCACAGGCGCAGCCGCGGCTGCTTCCGCAACCGGAACAGCAGCGGTTCGACGCCGCCAAGATAGAACCGCATCGCGATGGCATCGGGAGAGATCGACACAGAAATCCTTGTCCTGGCATCATGCAGATGAAGGCCAACTATGCTGGACAATCCGATCTTTCACCCATGAATCCAAGATGAAATTCTTCAGCCATTGAGTTCAAATTTTGTGAAAATTACTCCAATTCATCAGAATATCTGGCGCCTTCATGCCGCCGCCGGCCGGTTCCACCGGCGCCGGATCTCTGGCAGGCTGTGCCGACCGGCAAGGCCGGAGGAGACCCGATCATGACGCTCGACGACTACCTGCTCTTCCTGCCCGCCTGCTTCGCCATCAACATGGCGTTCGGGCCGAACAACCTGCTGTCGCTGTCGAACGGCGCCCGCGACGGCACATTCCGCGCGGTGGCCGCCGCATCGGGCCGGCTGGTCGCCTTCGCCATCATGATCGCGGTCGCCGGGCTGGGCCTCGGCACGCTGCTGACCGCCTCGGAGGTCGCCTTCGCGGCGGTGAAGTGGATAGGCGCCGCCTATCTGGTCTGGCTCGGCATCAAGCTGCTGCGCGCCGACGCGCCGGTGCTGGACCGCGACGCCGCCGGCCGGCCGCAGCCGTTGCAGGCCCTGATCCGGCAGGAGTTCTGGGTCGCCGCGGGCAACCCGAAGGCGATCCTGGTTTTCACCGCCTTTTTCCCGCAATTCGTGGTGCCGTCGGACTACGCCGCCAGCTTCGCCCTGCTCGGCGCCAGCTTCCTGGTGCTGGAAGTCGTGGCGATCACCGCCTACGCCCTGATCGGCGCCCGGCTGGGCCGCGTCTTCCGCACCGCCCGGCCGTTCCGCTGGCTCAACCGCATTTCCGGCAGCCTGATGATCGGCTTCGGCCTGCTGCTGGCCGCCGCAAGACGGCCGGCGGGGTAGATCGGTCGAAGTCTCAGCCCAGAAAATCTTCGACCGCGGCGCCGAAGGCGTCGGGCTGTTCGATGTTGGCGATGTGTGCGGCGTCGAGGGCCAGGAATTGTGCCCCCGGAACCGCCGCGGCGATCTCCCGCCCCCGCTCCGGCGGGGTGCCGGCGTCGTGCGCGCCCGAGATCACCAGGGTCGGCGCCGCGATGCGGCCGATCGCGTCGCGCTGGTCCATGTCGCGGATCGCGGCGCAGCAGCCGGCATAGCCTTCCGGCGAGGTGCCCAGCAGGGTCTGGCGCACGCCGGCGATGGTGCCGGGCGCGCGCTTACGGAAGCCCGGCGTGAACCAGCGCTCGATCACGCCGTCGGCCAGCGCCGCCATGCCGCCCGCCTGCACCGCCGCGATCCGCGGGTCCCACACCGCGGCGCCGCCGGCATAGGCGGTGGTGCAGCAGGGCACCAGCCGGTCGACCCGGTCCGGCGCGTGGATGCCGAGCCACAGCGCCACCATCCCGCCCATCGACAGGCCGGCGACATGGGTCCGGGCGATGCCGAGCGCGTCGAGCAGCCCGACCGCATCCCGCCCCAGCCGGTCGAGGCTGTAGGCCCCCACCGGCACGTCGCTGCCGCCATGGCCGCGATGGTCGTAGCGCAGCACCCGGAAGCGGCCGGCGAAGCGATCGGCCTGCGGCGCCCACATGCCGAGATCGACCCCGACGGCGTGGATCAGCAGCAGCGGCGGCGCATCCTCCGCCCCATCGAGGCGATAGTGCAGGCGGCATCCGTCGACGGTGACGTGAGGCATGGTCGGTGCTCCGTGTCGGGTGGGGTCAGCGCGCCAGGGCGTAGGGGCCGCCCTTCGCCACCGCGGCCTGGTAGGCCGGGCGATCCTGCATCCGCCGGTTCCAGCCGTCGAGATCGGGATAGGCGCCGCGCCGGCCCTGGGCGCCGGCGACCTCGCCGATGAAGCTGAGCTGGATGTCGGCGGCGGTCAGCGAATCGCCGAGCAGGTAGGGCCGGCCCTGCAGCGCCCCGTCGACATAGGCGAGGTGGCTGGCCACCTGGCTGTCGATCCGCGGCTGCACCGGCGCCGCGGCCGCGCCCAGCCGCCCGGCATAGAGGTTCAGGATCAAGGGCAGCATGGCCGAGCCCTCGGCGAAGTGCAGCCAGTGCACATAGTCGTCATAGGCCGGCGTGTCGGGCGCCGGCTGCAGCCGGCCGCCGCCGTGACGGCGGATGAGGTAGTCGATGATGGCGCCTGATTCGGCCATCACCCGGCCGTCATCGACGATCACCGGCGCCTTGCCCAGCGGATGCACCGCCAGCAGCTCGGGCGGGGCCAGCCGGGTCTGCGGATCGCGCCGGTAGTACTCGACCGCATAGGGCAGCCCGAGTTCCTCCAGCAGCCACAGGATGCGGTGCGACCGGGAATCGTTGAGGTGATGGACGGTGATCATGGCGTCTCCAGCCGCGCGGCGTGTCTTGGCGCCGCAGTGTGGCCGGAGGGCACGCCGAAGTCGACCGCGCCCGGTTGGATCGCCGGGGGCGGCGTGCGATCCTGGCGGGATGATGACCGATCACCGCCAGCATGCCCCCGCCGCGGCGCGCAACCGCGACCCGATCCTGACCGTGCTGCGCGAGGTGCTGCCCCGCGCCGGCACGGTGCTGGAGATCGCCAGCGGGTCGGGCGAGCACATCCTGCATTTCGCGCAAGCCATGCCGGACCTGGTCTTCCAGCCATCCGACCCCAGCCCGGAGGCGCGGCAGAGCATCGCGGCCTGGGCGGCGGAGAGCGGCCTGGCCAATCTGCGCCCGCCCCTGGTCCTGGACGCGGCGGCGCCGCCCTGGCCGATCGCGGCGGCCAATGCGGTGCTGTGCATCAACATGATCCACATCTCGCCCTGGGCGGCGACGGAAGGGCTGATGCGCGGTGCCGCCGCCCTCCTGCCGCCCGGCGCACCCTTGTACCTCTACGGCCCGTATCGCCGCGCCGGCGCGCCGACCGCGCCGAGCAACGAGGAATTCGACCGCAGCCTGCGCAGCCGCGATCCGGCCTGGGGCCTGCGCGACCTGGAGGCGGTCGCCGCCCTGGCGGCCGCCGCCGGATTCGCAGGCCCGGCGGTCACCGAGATGCCGGCGAACAACCTCAGCGTCGTGTTTCGGCGGGCCTGACCGCCAGCCGTCAGCCGAAGCGGGTGGGATAGGCGGTGCGGACCCGGCCGGCCGCATCCACGCCCCAGACCAGGCGCCAGCGGTCCAGGCAGGTGCAGGGATGGGAAATGCCGAATTCGACCACGTCGCCGACCGCGACCGGGCTGTCCGGCCGCAGCGCCAGGAAGCTGTGCTGGTCGTTCAGCTTGGCCACCCGGGCGTCGTCCGGCCCGGCGAAATCGGCCAGCACCCGGCCGTTGCGGTGCAGACGCAGCGGCATCGGCAGGTCCTGGTCGTAGGACACGTCGCGCATGCCCATACCGCACAGGGCCAGGCCGGGCTCCGGCCGCGACAGCACCTCGGCCCACAGCCGCAGCGCCGGGCGGAAGCCCTGGGCCGCGCTGCGGACCTCGCCGCCGATGCGGAAGCCCTGGCGCGCATCGATCTCGGCAAGGCCGCGGGCGGTGAAGGCGTGGTCGCCCAGGAACAGCGACCCGCTGCGCAGCACCAGCGTCGCCGCGCCATCCGCCGCGACCACCGGGCCGAGATGGCGCACCACCAGGTCGAAATAGTAGGACCCGCCGGCGGTGACAATCAGCGGCGCGCCGGCGCCCGCCGCGGCGCGGACGCGCTGGAAGGTCGCCGCCGCCAGCTCGGCCAGCCCGGCGACGACGGCTTCGGCCCGGCCCGGGGCGGCGCTGGCCGCCGCGGCCTCATAGGTGGCGACGCCGGCCAGGCGCAGCCGGCCCTGGCTGGCCGCCACCGCGGCGATCACCCGTTCGGCCGCGGCCAGGTCGCGGGCCCCGGCGCGGCCGGCACCGATCTCGACCAGCACCGGCAGCGGCGGCCGCCCGGCCTCGCGCCAGGCGGTGTCAAGCGCCTGGGCCGCCTCGACCGAATCGACGAAGGGATACAGCTCGGCCTGCGGATAGGCGTCGAGCAGCCGGGCCAGGCGCCCGGCGCCGCCCAGGCCGCCGACCTCGTTGGCCAGGATCAGGCGGTTCAGCCCGGCATGCAGCATCACCGCGGCCTGGCGGATGTCGGCCACGGTGGCGCCCCAGGCCCCGGCCGCGACCAGCGACCCCGCCAGCTCCGGCAGCATCGGCGTCTTGCCATGCGGCGCGATCGCCACGCCCTGCTCCGCCGCATAGCGCAGCATCAGGTCGCGGTTGCCGGCGAAGGCGGCCTCGTCCAGCGTCAGCACCGGCAGCGACATCACACCTTCGGCGGGGTGCCAGCCCTGCGCCGCCACCGCCGCCAGCGGCAGCGGCGCGGTCCCCGGCGGCACGCCCCGGATGCGGTCGTCCAGCACGGTGATATCCAACGCATCGATCGCGACAGCCACGGACGAATTCCTTCCGATGAGTTCCGGCCCCATCGAAGGCGGCACCGGCGGCCGCGTCAAGCGAGGATCTGTTCCCCTCACCGCACCGTCGAATCTGGGGTAGACCAGCACCGACCCGATTCCTCGCCTTCTCCAGGGAGCCGCCGATGATCACCTGCCACATCCGCTACATCGTCGATCAGGACAAGCTTCCCGAGTTCGAGACCTATGCCCGGATGTGGCTCGAGCTACTGCCGCGGTTCGGCGGCACCCATCACGGCTATTTCCTGCCGTCCGAGGGCGAGAGCGACGTGGCGCTGGGGCTGTTCAGCTTCCCCAGCTTCGCCGCCTACGAGGACTACCGGCGCAAAGCCGCCACGGATCCGGAGGTCGCCAAGGCCATGGCCTATGCCAAGGAGACGCGCTGCTTCCTGCGCTACGAGCGGTCATTCTTCCGGCCGGTCGGGACTGAGGGCTGAGCCGGACGGGGCAGTCGGCGTTCACAGCCGGTACGGCTACAAAGCCGTCACGTCCAAATCCGCTCCCACAAACTTGTAGGCCACGAGCGACTCGGTGCGCGGTTTGTATTTGAACCAGATGACCATCAAGGTAATGCCGACCGCATCCTCTTCGATCCTATAGATCTCGCCATCTTCGGATTCCGGCACTATCCCCTCGGCCAGGAGGCCATCTCGAAGGATCTCTCGGCAATTCCGGATCGAGATGCGGGTCGGCGGGCACATCTCAACCGGGGACAAAGCAAATTCGTTCACTTCGATGTGAATCACGCTGCCCTCCACGGAGAGACGGGCAATCGTCGCGTCGTGAAACACTGCTGAGCTGATCATCGGCACAGGCTAGCACCCGCCCTGAACCACGGCCATCCGGGAGCGGCCCGGCATCCGGCACTGACATGATCCTGCCCAGAAGGCGAGGCAGAATGGGCCACCCAATCTGACAGAGCCTTGCCGATGGAGCTGCTCGAACGGGGCTACGAACTGCAGCTGCTGGCCGCCGCCCTGAAGGAGGCGTGCGCCCACGCGGGACGCATCGCGCTGGTCAACGGCGAGGCCGGTATCGGCAAGACCTCACTCGTCGATCGCTTCATCGCGACGAGCGGCCAGGCGATGCGCATCCTCAAGGGGCATTGCGACGCGCTGTTCACCCCCTCGCCGCTCGGCCCGTTGCACGACATCGCCCGCCAGACCGGCGGAAGACTGCTGGCGCAGCTGCAGGACGAGGCGCCGCGCACCGCGGTGTTCTCGACCGTGCTCGACCTGCTTGACGAGCCGAGCCGGCCAACGCTCCTCGTGATCGAGGACATCCATTGGGCCGACGAGGCGACGCTCGACCTCATCAGGTTCCTGAGCCGCCGCATTGCGCAGACCAAGGTTCTTCTCATCCTCACCTATCGCGACGACGAGGTCGGCGCCCGGCATCCCCTCCGCGTGCTCCTCGGCGACCTGGCGACGTCGGGGGCGACCCTCCGCATCGAGCCGCCGCGCCTGACGATCGACGCCGTGCGCAGCCTGATCGCGGGCCGACCGTTCGACCCCGAGGCGCTGTACCGGCAGACCCGCGGCAACCCATTCTTCATCACCGAGATCCTGTCTTGGGCGGAGCGGGGACTTCCGAAGACGGTGCGCGACGCGGTGCTGGCCCGGGCGGCGAAGCTGACGCCGGCCGGCCGATATGTGCTGGAGGCCGCGGCCGTGATCGGCAGCCGGATGGACCATATCGCGGTGGAGCGGGTGCTTGGCGGCGCAGCCGAGGGCCTGGCCGAATGCATCAGGGCCGGACTGCTCGAGGCGACGCAAGGTGGCATCTCCTTCCGGCACGAGCTGGTTCGCGAGGCGGTGCTGACCGATCTCGAGCCCGGACGCCGCCGGGAGCTCCATCGATCGGCGCTCGACGGCCTGAGGACCTCCGGGGCCGGGCGCATCGACCTGGCGCAGCTGGCGCAGTTCGCCGAGGGCGCGGGCGATGGCGACGCGGTCCTCGAATTCGGGCCGGCGGCGGCCCGTGCCGCCGTCGCTGCCGGGGCCCACCGGGCGGCGGCGGCCCAGTATCTCCGTGTCCTCGGCTTCGCCGGCGATCGGCCGCCGGCCGAACGGGCGCAGCTGCTCGAGGCCTATGCCGAGGAATGCGCCATCATCGACGACCTCGCCGAAGCCAGCCGGGCCCGCCAGGAGGCGATCGAGCTGTGGCGCCAGGCCGGGGACCGACTGAAGGAGGGGGAGAACCTCGCCGCCCTCGCCTGGCCCCTGGTCCGGAGCGGCCGCAACGCCGCCGCCGAGGAGGCGAGCCGCCGCGCCATCGAGGTGCTGGAGGCGCTGCCCCCGACGCGCCAATTGGCCGCCGCCTATCGGATCCAGGCCCATCTGCGGATGCTGCACCGGGATCGCGAGCCGGCGGTGCGTTGGGGCCGGAAGGCGATCGCACTGGCCACGCGTCTTGGGGACGAGGCCACCATCGCGGCCGCCGAGAATGTCGTGGGGTCGGCGATGCTCGCCTTCGGAGACGAGCGCGGCCGCCCGCATCTCGACCGCAGCCTCGCCCTGGCGCGCCGCGCGGGGCTGGACTCCCTGGTCGGCCTCGCCCATTCGAATCTGGGCTCGTGCTATGGCGAGCAGTACCAGTTCGCCGAGGCGGAGCGCCATCTCGCCGACGGCATCGCCTACACGGCCGAACGCGACCTGGATCATGCGAACCACTACATGCGGTCCTGGCTCGCCTTGACGCGGTTCTATCAGGGCCGCTGGGACGAGGCCGGCGACATCGCGGTGTCGCTGGTCGAGCGCCCCCATGTCGGGGCCGTCAGCCGGATCATGGCGCTGATCGCCCTGGGCCGCGTGCGGACCCGGCGCGGTGATCCGGGTGCCGCCGCGGTGCTTGACGAAGCCCTCGAGCAGGTGCTGCAGACCGACACGCTGCAGCGCCTGGCGCCGGCCCGCGCCGCCCGGGCGGAGGCGGCATGGCTCGCCGGCGAGCCTGACCGCGCGATGGCGGAGGCGACGGCGGTCTACGATCTCGCGATCAGGCATCGCCACCCCTGGCATGCGGGCGAGTTCTCGTTCTGGCGCTGGCGGGCCGGCGACACCATCGCCGCGCCGGGCTGGGCCGCGCCACCCTTCGTCCTGCAGATCAGGGGCGATTGGCACCGCGCGGCCGAAGCCTGGCACCGCCTGGGCTGCCCCTATGAGCAGGCGCGCGCGCTGGCCGATGGCGACCAGCCGGCGCAGCTGGCGGCGCTAGAGATCTTCGATCGGCTCGGCGCGGCCCCCGCGGCCGCGATGCTGCGCCAGCGGATGCGCGGCGAGGGGGTTCGCCGCATCCCGCGCGGGCCCAGGGCCAGCACACGCCGGAACCCGCTTGGCCTGACCAGGCGCGAGGTGGAGATCCTGGGCTGCCTGGCCGAAGGCCTCAGCAACGGCCGGATCGGCGACCGGCTCCACGTCTCCTCCAAGACCGTCGACCATCATGTCTCGTCCGTGCTGGCCAAGCTCGGTGCCGCGACGCGTGGCGAGGCGGTTCGCATCGCCCATGAGCAGAATCTGATGGCGAAAAATGGGGAAGGCCCCACCGCAAAATGGGGAAGCCCTCCCGATGTGCGGGAACGCCGCGGCGCATAGCCTGATCACCTCAACACGGCCCGATGCCGCAAGCAGGAGATACGACGCCATGCCCCGCTATCTGATCGAACGCCATTTCCCGGATGGACTCGGTCTCGCCCCCGACCAGCCGGGCCGCCAGACGGCGGCCACCGTCATCGCCAACAACGCCCAGCACGGGGTGACCTGGGTGCATTCCTATGTGACCGCGGACAAGAAGCAGACCTTCTGCATCTACGACGCCCCGACCCCGGAGGCCATTCGCAAGGCCGCGGACCGCAACGGGCTGCCGGTGGAGCGGATCACCGAGGTCCGCGTGCTCGATCCGTATTTCCACCTCTAGGGTGGATTTCCAGCGGGGCGGGTGACGGACTCCGCCGCGTCAGCCGAAGATGGCGGGCCGCGCCCCGCAAGGCCGAGCGCGCCGGGCCTGCCCAGGCCGCGCCTGACCGGATCGGGGCCGACGCCTCGATTCCCTTCCGAAACCGCAAACATCCCGATCGACGCCGCAGGCACGGTGGCCAGCCCGGCCCCGCCGCCTGCGGCGCCCGATCCACAATCAAATGGAGAGGCAGATGAAATCACGTCGCCATGCCCGGACTCTCGTCGTCATATCCCTGATGGTCATCGGCACCGCGGTCGCCCATGCGGCCGGCAATCCGCTGGCGGACAAGGTGCGCACGGCCAACGACCGCTTTCACGACGTGTCGGCGGCCACGGCCGAGGGCTACACCCCGATTCCCTGCGCCAGCGGCGTGAGCGGGGGGGCCATGGGGATCCACTACGTCAATGCCGCCTATCTGAAGGACGACGCGATCGATCTGGCCAGGCCCGAAGCGGTGATGTACGAGCCGAAACCCGACGGCAAGCTCGAGCTGGTGGCGGTCGAGTACATCACCTCCAAAGGCCCGGCCGCGATCGAGGGCCAGCTGTTCAACTTCAACAGCGCCCCCAACCGCTACGGGCTGGATGCGTTCTACGAGCTTCATGTCTGGGCCTGGCGGCCGAACCCGACCGGGACCTTCGCCGACATGAACCCGAACGTCTCGTGCGACGCGGCGATGGAGATGGGCAAATAGGCCGCGCCGGGCGGCCCGCTTCTCCACCCTTGGTTCGATGGGCAGCGATCATGTTCATTCTGGTTGCGGCGGCGCGCGTGGCACGCCTGTCCCTGCTGCGCGCCGCCGTCTGGTGGCGTCCGGCCCGCCGGACCAGGGCAGCCCGCAAGCCGCCCGACATCAGCGCGCTGAGCGAGCACCTCAGAAACGACGTCGGATTGTACCTTTGAGGGTTCGGAAGCGGCCGCCGGCCGTGCCTATGCCTCCACCCGCCAGCCCGGCACGGTCTTGCCGCGGAAGACATGGACGTCGTCGCCGCCCGGGACCGCCAGCCGCTCCGGCAGGTCGTCCTCGCCGCGGACCAGGGTGATGGTCTCGTCGTTCACCGGCAGCTGGTAGAAGGCCGGGCCGTTGAGCGAGGCGAAGGTCTCGAAGCGGTCCAGCGCCCCCTCCTCCGCGAACACCTCGGCGTAGCAGGCCACCGCGGCCAGGGCGTTGAACACGCCGGCGCAGCCGCAGGCCGCCTCCTTGGCATGCACCGGATGCGGCGCGGAATCGGTGCCGAGGAAGAAGCGCGGGTCGCCCGAAGTCGCGGCCGCCCGCAGCGCCAGGCGGTGGCTTTCGCGCTTCACCACCGGCAGGCAGTAGTAGTGGGGGCGCACCCCGCCGACGAGCAGGTCGTTGCGGTTCAGGATCAGGTGATGCGGCGTGATGGTGGCGCCGACCAGGCCGTCGCCCTGGTCCAGCACGAAATCCACCCCGTTCCGGGTGGTGACGTGCTCGAACACGATGCGCAGTTCGGGGAAGTCGGCGCGGATCGGCTGCAGGTGGCGTTCGATGAACACCGCCTCGCGGTCGAAGATGTCGATCGCGGGGTCGACCACCTCGCCATGCACCAGCAGCGGCAGGCCGATCGCCTGCATCCGCGCCAGCACCGGCCGGACCTTGGCGAGGTCGCGCACCCCGGCATGGGAGTTGGTGGTGGCGCCGGCCGGATACAGCTTGACCGCGGTCAGCACGCCCTCTTCCTTGCCGCGGGCGAGGTCGTCGGGGTCGGTGCCCTCGGTCAGGTAGGCGGTCATCAGCGGGGTGAAGCGCGCCCCGGCCGGCAGCGCCGCCAGGATGCGGTCGCGATAGGCGACGGCATCGGCGGTGGTCACCACCGGCGGCGTCAGGTTCGGCATGATGATGGCGCGGCCGAAATGCGCCGTGCTGTGCGGCAGCACCGCCCGCAGCATGGCGCCGTCGCGCAGATGCAGGTGCCAGTCGTCGGGGCGGCGGAGGGTCAGGCGGTCAGGCTGGGTGGTCATGGCGGGGTCCCTGAAGCGGCGCGCGGATCATGGCCATGCGGGCTTTCCCCCGCAAGCCCGCTTGCCAGATGGCTGTCCCCGCCCTAAGACGCGCAAACCCCTGCGCCGGAGCCCGCCATGATCCTCTCGACCAGCTTTGCCGACCGCAAGACCATCGCCCGCCTGACGGTCCAGGCCTATCTCGAGGCCGGGGCGATCAGCTTCAACGTCGAGACGCCCTACAAATTCACCTCGGGCTGGGCCAGCCCGGTCTACACCGACACGCGGCGGCTGATCTCCTTCCCCCGCATCCGCGGCGTGCTGATGGACTTCGCCACCTCGATCATCCTGAGCGAGATCGGCTTCGAGAAGATCGACGCGGTGGCGGGCGGCGAGACCGCCGGCATCTCCTACGCCGCCTGGATCGCCGACCGGCTGGCGCTGCCGATGCAGTATGTCCGCAAGAAGCCGAAGGGCTTCGGCCGCAACGCCCAGATCGAGGGCGTGCTGACCGAGGGCCAGCGCGTGCTGCTGGTCGAGGATCTGAGCACCGACGGCCGCAGCAAGGCCAAGTTCTGCCAGGCACTGCGCGACGCCGGCGCGGTGGTGGAGCACGTCTTCGTCATCTTCAACTACGGCATCTTCAAGGACACGCCGAAGTTCTTCCACTCGATCGGGGTCGAGCTGCACGCTTTGGCCACCTGGTGGGACGTGCTGGAGGTGTGCAAGGCCGGCAACCACTTCGACACCAAGACCCTGGGCGAGGTCGAGACATTCCTGCACGACCCGGTGTCCTGGTCGGCCGCGCATGGCGGCATCGACCAGATGCCGACCGACTGAGCCCCGGAGCTTCGGTTCCGGCACATGAGCCATGCCCGATGCGCGCAAGACGGGCGCGGCATCGAGGGATGAACTGGGTTGAGGCGGCGGGCGGCGACGGAGGG
Organism: Inquilinus ginsengisoli; assembly: GCF_031453975.1. Classification (NCBI taxonomy): domain Bacteria; kingdom Pseudomonadati; phylum Pseudomonadota; class Alphaproteobacteria; order Rhodospirillales; family Rhodospirillaceae; genus Inquilinus; species Inquilinus ginsengisoli. The sequence goes on along the minus strand of NZ_JAVDPW010000001.1, from coordinate 170,168 downwards.
GGCGCCGCCCTGCGCACTCAACGGCTCAAGAGGCTCCGACATGCAGGGATGGACCGCCCAGCAGCGCAGCGTCGTCGTCGCCAGCTTTCTCGGCTGGACCCTCGACGCCTTCGACTTCTTCCTCCTCATCTTCATCCTGACCGACATCGCCCAGGAATTCGGTACCGGGGCCGAGGCCACGTCGTGGCTGGTGACGCTGACCCTGGTGATGCGGCCGCTGGGCGCCTTCCTGTTCGGCCGCGCCGCCGACCGCTTCGGCCGCCGGCCGACGCTGATGGTCGACGTGCTGCTGTACTCGCTGCTCGAATTCGCCTCGGGCTTCTCCCCGACCTTCACCGTGCTGCTGATCCTGCGCATGCTGTACGGCATCGCCATGGGCGGCGAATGGGGCGTCGGCGCCTCGCTGACCATGGAGACGGTCCCGGTCAGGTCGCGCGGCTTCGTCTCCGGCCTGCTGCAGGCGGGCTATCCCACCGGCTACCTGCTGGCCTCGGTGGTCTACGGCCTGTTCTACGAATCGATCGGCTGGCGCGGCATGTTCATGATCGGCGTGCTGCCCGCCCTGCTGGTGCTGTACATCCGCCGCAGCGTGCCGGAATCCCCGTCCTGGACCGAGACCCGCACCGCCGCCGCCCCGATCTCGCTGCTGGACACCATCCGGCGGCACTGGCGGCTGGGGATCTACGCCATCCTGCTGATGACCGCGTTCAACTTCTTCAGCCACGGCACCCAGGACATCTACCCGACCTTCCTGAAGGTCCAGCACGGCATGACCCCGCACGAGGTCAGCCTGATCGCCATCGTCTACAACATCGGCGCCATCATCGGCGGCCTGGCCTGCGGCATCCTGTCGGAACGCTTCGGCCGGCGCCGGGTCATCGTCATCGCCGCCCTGCTGGCGCTGCCGGCCCTGCCGCTGTGGGCCTTCTCCTCCGGCGCCGTGACGCTGGCCGCCGGCGCCTTCCTGATGCAGGTCGCGGTGCAGGGCGCCTGGGGCGTGATCCCGGCGCATCTGAACGAGCTGTCGCCCGAGGAGGCGCGCGGCACCTTCCCCGGCTTCGTCTACCAGACCGGCAACCTGCTGGCGGCGATCAACCTGACGCTGCAGACCCACATCGCCGTCGGCAACGGCAACGATTACGGGATGGCGATGGCGCTGGTGACCGGGATCGTCGCCGTGGTCATCGCCGTGCTGATCGCCTTCGGTCCCGAGCGGCGCGGCGTCGCCTTCGGCAAGGCCCGGCTCGATTCCGAAATCGCGTCGGCCCCGGCGGAGTAGCGGGGGGCGCCGGACCGCCGATGACGACGGTTGCGGCGTGCTATATCACTCCGTTGCCGGGATCGGCCGCCCGGTCAGGGGCCGGTCCGCCACCATCGTGATTCTTCATGCCGGATGAACGCGCGTTCCTGAATCTGATCGGACAGCTCTACGACGCCGCGGTCGGCGACACGGATTGGGCCGTGGCGCTGGACACCCTGTCGGGGATACTCGGCGGCCGGGCCGCGGTGCTGCAGCGGCGCAGCGCCCCAGGGCAGGCGGTGCAGACCCTGGTCGCTGGGATCGACCCCGCCTATGTCGAGCTCTACGGCGCCTATTACCATGAGATCCTGCCGATCCGATCCTGGCTGCCGCGCCTGCCGGCGGGGTCGGTCTTCCTCGACCGCATGCTGCTGTCCGACCGGGACTATGTCAGGACCGAATTCTACAACGACTTCCTGATGCCGCAGGACCAGCACGCCAGCCTGTCCTGGATCGACAGCGGCCGGGAGGAGGAAGGCGTCCTTCCCACCACGATCTCGCTGTGGCGGCCGCGGCGAGCGCCGGAATGGGAGCCTGAGCAGCTTCGCCTCCTGCGCCAGATCGGCCCCCATCTCGGCCAGGCGCTGGAGATCGAGCGGCGCCTCGTCGACGCAGCGGTCCGCCGGGCGGCCGTCGGCCTGCTCCAGAGCGGGGCCGACCTGACCTGGCGCGAGCGGGACTGCCTGGCCCGGATCGCCCAGGGCGCCTCCAGCGCCGACATCGCCCGCCAGCTCGAACTGCCGACCCACGCCGTCAACGACCATGTGGCATCGGCGATGCGCAAGCTGGAGGCGACCAGCCGCACCGAGGCGGTCGCCACGGCGCGGGTGCTGGGCCTGCTCGACGACTGATCCTCGCCGCGATCGACCCCAGCCGTCCCCTAATCTTGGGGGATTGAGGGCCTCGTCCCGATCCGGGACACTGATGGCGTCACGGAGGTTCCGTGAATCGCGCCCGGACAGGATGTCACCTGTCGATTTTTGCGTTTCGAACGAACCAATTCGACGCAAATGCCGTTGTTGTCGCAAGGCGAGGTCGACTTGCGATCCCGGTGCCGGCGGGCGTGGCGCGGGGAAGCAGGGTCTGGGAGGACGAGCGATGCATGCGGTTCTGATGGCGAGTGTCGGGCTGTTCGCGGTGCTGCTGTGGCGCGCCGGGCCGGCCTTCGCCGCCGTGGCGGGCGGGACGGCGCTGTCGGCGACGGCCCTCCTCCTCACCCTGCACTGGTGAACGGACGCCGCGTCAGGCCGTCGCCTGGGAGCGCAGTCCGGCACAGCGACAGGCCATAGGCACATATCCCCTAATCCTCGGGGATTGAGGCCTTTCGTCCACTCCACGATATTTCCCGGCATCGGAGCGCTGCCCGGCAGGCCGGAAGCAGCGCCCACGCCAAGAGCCGATCAAGGCGCAGGAAACAGGGCGGCTTTCTGACATCTCAGGTCCCACGGACCTCGCAGCTCTCAAGGAAGCAGAATGTCCATTGAAGCGATCGCGGCCAATCTCGCCGTCGTCGACGCCCATATCCGCGGCGAGGCGCAGGATCCGGCCTCCGTCATGGGGCTCTACACCGACGACATCGTGCTGGAGGCGCCGGCCAGCGGCCTCGTCCTGACCGACAAGGCCGCGATCCAGGCGAACTACGTCAGGATCTTCTCCTCCATCGCCGATGTCGAGATCGAGCCGCTGGACCGATTCGCCACCGCAGACCGGGTGGTGGATGACTGCATCGTCCGCTGCCGGCTGACCGCGGATGGCTTCGCCGATGCCTCCTACTCGGTCGGCGAGAGGATCGAACTCCGGCTGCTGCATGTGTTTCACATGCGCGACGGCAAGATCGCTCGCGAGCAGGTGTTCGAAAGCTGGAAGCGTCTGGCCTGACGGTCGCGAAGCGCCAAGCGGCGACGGACGTCCCGCGACCACCGCAGACCCTCCCCACGTGATCACGATCCGCCTGCGCGCCGGCTGGGCAAGCCCGCGCGGCCCGGCCGTCGCGCTTCGCTCAGTCGGGCGGCGTCACCACCGTCAGCGGCGACGTCAACGGCGACGGCACCGCCGATTTCAGCATCGCCCTGACCGGCGCTATCGCCTTGCAGGCGACGGACTTCCTACCCTAGGACAAGGCAAGTCGGGGCACCCTGGCGGGGCCTGGCCGCCAAAGATCCCAAATCCCGACATAGTCCTCAATGGTGTCGGCCGATCTTTCCGTCGCTGCAGGTTCAGTGCATGCTTTCCCTTGTCATGTCGGATGATCGCACAATCGCCAGTCTGGTTGGCCAAACCTACGACGCCGCGCTCGGCGACGAGGATTGGACGGTCGTGCTCGGCCGGGTGTCGACGCTGCTTGGCGGCGAGGCCGCGGCCCTGCATCCGACCGGCTCGCCGAAGCCGACCGACGTGGCGCTCCGGGTCGGCTGCGACCCCAGCTATATCCCGGTCTACAACGCCCATTACCACCAGACCTGGCCGATCATCCCGATGCTGCCGCGGCTGCAGGCCGGGTCCGTCTTCATCGACCGCATGCTGGTGCCGGAACCGGCCTTCCTGAGGACCGAGTTCTACAACGACTATGTGAAGCCGCAGGGCGGGCACAGCGGCCTCTACTGGGTCGACTTCGACCAGCACGGCCTCAGCGCCCATCTCTCGCTGTGGCGGTCGCGGCGCAAGCCCGACTGGGACGACGAGCAGGTCCGGCTGCTGCGGCATCTCGGCTCGCATATCGGCCGGGCGCTGAAGATCCAGCGCCGCCTCATGGTGATCGCTGCGCACGGCCCCGACGCCCCGGCCCCGTTGCTGGCCCCGCGTGAGCGCGACTGCCTGGCCTGCGTCGCCCGCGGCGCTTCCAGCAAGCAGGCAGCCCAGCGGCTCGCGCTGTCGGTCCACACCGTCAACGACTATGTCGCCTCGGCGATGCGCAAGCTGCAGGCGACCAACCGGACCGAGGCCGTTGCCATGGCGCTCACGCTCGGCCTGCTCGACGCCTGAACCCGGCCTCGGCAATCCCCGATTCCTGGGGGATTGAGACCACCTTCCCATCCCTGGACAATACCATCCACAAGCTTCGCACCGGCCGGACGACGACCAGCAGGATCGTCCCGTGACCGGATACCCCGCGGCCAAGCGGGCTCTCGATCCAGGGAGGCGAGGCAGAACAGGGACCTGCCATTGAATATCGCGCGGACCGCATGCGGCGGCCGGCGGGGCGGTCTGCTTGGCCGCCGGTCAGGAGAACTCAATGCCTGTTCACGTCGGCCCCGGCGGGGCCAGCGACACCGGGTGGATCGACGGCGACGACGCGCTTCGACTGCGTCTGGACCTGTTGCCGGACATCTGGTCCGACACCGGCGACCCGGCGGATGCGATCCCTTGGTTCGAGGATGTGAGATTCGGGCCGGCCGAGGCCTGCCCGACGCCGGAGCCCGCCTGACATCCGGCCCGGCCGCCCCAGCTGAGAGCCGCGGCGCCGGCCAATCCGCGCCGCCCCCTTTTCCCTGATCACAGGAGACATCCATGGCGACCATCACCGGCGATGACGGCGACAATTTCCTCTCCGGCACCGGCGACAACGACTCGATCCACGGCTATGGCGGCAATGACTTCCTTGCCGGCAATGGCGGCGACGACTATCTCGAAGGCGGCACCGGTGCGGACCAGCTCAACGGCGGCGACGGCATCGACACCATCGGCTACACCGGCGAACAGGGTGGGGTCCATGTCGATCTCGGCACCGGGTACGGCTATACCGGCGAGGCAACGGGCGACCTGATCGCCTATGTCGAGAACATCGAGGGCACCGGTTTCGACGACATCCTGGCCGGGTCCTCGGTGGGCAACGTCCTCGGCGGCAATGACGGCAACGACAGCCTCGCCGGCGGCGACGGCGGCGACTGGCTGTATGGCGGCAGCGGCAACGACCATCTCGATGGCGGCACCGGCGACGACTATCTCGGCGGCGGCGATGGCGACGATGTGCTGAATGGCGGCGCCGGCGCCGACTCGTTCGATGCCGGGACGGGCACCGACACCGCGAGCTATGCCGGCAGCAGCGCCGCGGTGTCGATCATGCTCGACGCCGGCGACGGCTACAGCAGCTGCCATGGCGGCGATGCCGAGGGCGACCGCCCGTTCTCGATCGAGAATGTCGACGGCAGCCAATGGAACGACATCCTGGTGGGCGACGCCGGCGCCAATGCCCTGTCCGGAGCCGCCGGCGACGACAGCCTCGCAGGCGCCGCCGGGGCTGACCATCTCGACGGCGGGGCCGGCAACGACACCGTCGTGTACTGGAACACCGGCAGCACGGCAGGGCTGACGATCGACCTGGCCACGGGCGTCGGCCATAACGGCGATGCCGAAGGCGACACCTTCACCGGCATCGAGAATGTCACTGGCGGCCCGGGCAACGACGTCATCAACGGCAATGATGGCGCCAACACCCTCTTCGGCTGGAACGGCAACGACGTGCTCCGCGGAGCCGCCGGGGCCGATCGGCTCGACGGCGGGACCGGCACCGACTCGGTGATGTACTCCGAAAGCGCGGCCGCGGTGACGATCAACCTGACCAGCGGCGCCGGCAGCGGCGGCAACGCCCAGGGCGACGTGCTGGTGGCGATCGAAAACGTCTATGGCAGCAGCCACAACGACGCGCTGATCGGCAATGCCGGCGCCAACGGCCTGGTCGGGAACGCCGGCAACGATGTGCTGGCGGGCATGGGCGGCAAGGACACCCTGGCCGGGGGCGCCGGGGCCGACCGCTTCTACTACGCCGCCCTGTCGGACAGCCCGGTCGGTGTCAATGCCGACCGGATCACCGATTTCAGCCATGCCCAGGGCGACCGCATCGACCTGCACGGCATCGACGCCGACACCACGGCCGCCGGCGACCAGGCCTTCCACTTCATCGGCAGCGCCGCCTTCACCCACCATGCCGGCGAGCTGCGCGAGAACGTGGCCGGCGGCGTGACCACGGTCAGCGGCGACGTCAACGGCGACGGCACGGCGGATTTCAGCGTCACCCTGACCGGCGCGATCACCCTGGTCACGGGCGACTTCCTGCTCTGATTTCCGATGGCAACGCGGACCTCGAGATCCGCTGCAGCGGCGAGATCCACTTCACCGCCGGCGACTTCTACCTGTAGCCACCGCACCAGACCTGCACCTGTCTTCAATCCGCCGACAGTTTCGTTTGTAGCCATCGAGGATGGATTTGACATGGCTTGGTAATCGCAAAAATGAACTCTGCCATCCCTGAGATGCCGGAGATCGCAATTGCCGTCCTTGAGCGTCTGTCGGTGCCGACAGAGAAGGCTCGGGACGGACACGCCATCGCTGTTGGGGGAAGCGGGTTTCAGCGGCTGCGGCCATGGCCCGGACCAACGCGACACCCGGCGGTAGGCGCCGCCGATCCAGACCGAGGAGGGTCACTTTGAGATCACGTTTTGCGAGAATTCTGCTGGCCGCGGCTGCCCTGGGCACGCTGGCCGCCCACGCCCCGGCGATGGCCGATGTGAAGCTCGGCGTCGCCGGGCCGCTGACCGGCCCGAACGCCTCGGTGGGCGAGCAGTTCCGCCGCGGCGCCGAGGCCGCGGTCAGGGTCCTGAACGCCGCCGGCGGCGTCAATGGCGAGCAGGTCACCATCGTCTATGGCGACGACGCCTCGGACCCGCGCCAGGGCGTGGCGGCGGCGAATGAGCTGGTCGACCAGAAGGTCGTGGCCGTGATCGGCCACTACAACTCCTCGGTCTCGATCCCGGCCTCGACCATCTATGCCGAGGAAGGCGTGCTGCAGATCACCCCGGGTTCGACCAACCCGCAGCTGACCGAGCAGGGCATCAAGACGGTGTTCCGCACCTGCGGCCGCGACGACCAGCAGGGCGACGTCGCCGGCAGGTTCCTGGCCACCGCCTACAAGGGCGGCAAGGTCGCGATCCTGCAGGACCAGACCACCTACGGCAAAGGCCTGGCGGACGCGACCAGGGCGCGGATGAACGCCCTGGGCCTGACCGAGGTGCTGTATGAGGGCATCACCGTCGGCGAGCGCGACTTTTCGGCGGTGGTGTCGAAGATGAAGGCGGCGAATGTCGACGCCGTGTTCTTCGGCGGGCTGCACAACGAGGCCGGGCTGATCCTGCGCCAGATGCGCGACCAAGGGCTGAAGGCGCAGTTCCTGTCCGACGACGGCACCGTGTCGCAGGAGTTCTGGGGCATCACCGGCCCGGCCGGCGAGGGCTCGCTGGTCACCTTCGGGCCGGAGCCGCGGGACGTGCCGCAGGCCAAGGACGCGGTCGCCAAGTTCCGCGCCGACGGCTACGAGCCGGAAGGCTACACCCTGTATGCCTACGCCGCGGTCGAGGCCTGGGCCGAGGCGGCGAAGAAGGCCGGTTCGGTCGACGGCACCAAGGTCGCCGCGGCGCTGCATGACGGGTCGGCCTACGACACCGTGATCGGCAAGCTGAGCTTCGACGCCAAGGGCGACCCGGCCGGCAGCAACTACGTCCTCTACGCCTGGAAGGACGGCAAGATGATGCAGCTGTCCGACGAGCAGGTGGCCAAGCTCGGGAAGTAAGCGGCGCCGGAGGCGCGGTCCGCCGCGCCTCCGGACCATCCGATCAGGAACCGCTGTAGCCGAGTGCGTGCCGCAACTCGGCCTTCGCTGGCTCGTATTCGGCGACGAAGTCCGGGCGCTGCAGCAGGTCGTAGGCGATCACGGTGTTGGGGCCCCCTCCGGAGGAGTCGCATCGGGATCGTAACTCTGCGTGAACTCCGCTCCGCCGATCGTCCCGCCCTCGTGGATCGCGATCCGCGAGTGAACGGCCAATCCCGTGCCATCGGCAACCCAGAGGCGGACGTCTCTCACGATATGCCGAAGCGGCATCCGACGCTTGTATGTGTACACCGTCGTCGCGATCCCGCCCCAGTCTTCGGAGCCGACACGCCGGCAGTCGAAGACGGCGGCCTTGCCGTCGACGACGAGCGGCACCAGCTGGCGCGGTCCGGACCGCCAGGAGCCGGCCCCCTTACGGGCATACTCTTTGTCGCCAAACGCCTGCAGATCCGACGAATAGGACTTGCCATCATGGGTCACGGTTCCGTGCTGCTGAAGACGCGGCGCGGCATTCATTCTAGTGATCACATTCAGCACAGGACCGCATGGATCCGCATCGGCCCAAACTAGGTCGGGGACCGTCACCAGCGCAGCCATCACCATCGCGATTGAACGAAGAGTCACGATTCCGAGCCCTCTGCTTTGGGGCGCGCCCCGAGGCTGAGCATCCCGTCTAGCTGCATACCCCAGGGGCGGCAACGATGCGCCGGGCGCGTTGCGACGGGTCGCCGACCGACAGGCACTGCGCGCCATCGGGGATCTTCGCCCCGGCGGGGCATGCCACCATCCTGGCGCTGTCATCGGCCAGGGCAATCCTGGCATCGGCTGCGCTGGCGACGCCCAGCCTGCCGGCCGGGTCGATCCACAGCGGATCGGACTTGCCGGCATAGGCGGCCAGCAGCCAGTCGCCGTCCAGCCCGCTGACGGTGTAGTCCCAGGGCAGGCGCCAGCTGCGGACGACCTCGCCCTTGCCGTTCAGCTCGACCACCGGGACGGTGGCGAACACGCCCGACGGCTTGAAGTCGGGGATGTGGTCGACCCGCAACCGGGCGATGGCGCCGCATGGCCCGTCCTCGACCTTCTCCAGGGCGGGGTGGGCTGGCGTCGCGCCCTCGCGGACCGAGAAACCCAGCGAGACCGGGGCGGTGACCGGCTGGGGCGCGGCCGCCATGACCAGCGGGGCCAAAGCGAGGATCAACCAGTGTCGGACGCGCATGATCGGGGACCTCACCGATTGGACCGGGCCACCAACCATCGGGCAAGACCCCCGGTTCCTCAAGCGGCGAAATCCTCGATCCGGTCGGCGGCGGCACGGTCGTAGCCCTGGCTGGCCTGCAGCAGCTGCGCGGTGTAGGGCTGGGTCACCGTGCCGTCGCGCAGCTGGGCCACGGTCAGGGTCTCGACGATGCGGCCGCGATTCATCACCGCCAGCCGGTCGCACATCACCGACACCACGGCGAGGTTGTGGCTGACCATCAGATAGGTCAGCCCGCGTTCGGCCCTGAGGCGCTTGAGCAGGTTCAGGATCTCGGCCTGCACCGAGACGTCGAGCGCCGAGGTCGGCTCGTCCAGCAGCAGCAGCCGCGGCTCCAGCACCAGGGCGCGGGCGATGGCGACGCGCTGGCGCTGCCCGCCCGACAGCTGGTGCGGATAGCGGAAGCGGAAGCTGGGTCCCAGCCCGACCTCCGCCAGCACCCGCTCGACCCGGCTGTCGCGGTCGTCGAAGCCATGGATCGCCAGCGGCTCCATCAGCGTCGAATCCACCGTCTGGCGCGGATGCAGCGAGCCATAGGGGTCCTGGAACACCATCTGGCACTGCTTGAAGAAGCCCTTCTGACGCCGCCGGCCCTGGGCCTGGCCGTCGACCACGATGCGGCCAGTCCAGTCCGGGTTCAGCCCGCACAGCGCCCGCAGGATGGTGGATTTGCCCGACCCGCTTTCGCCGACCAGGCCGAAGCTTTCGCCCGGCGCCACGGTCAGCGAGGCATCGCGCACCGCATGGGTGTCGCCGAACATGACGTCGAGCCCGGTGATCGCAATCATCGCTTCCATGCTCACGCCTCCAGCCAGGCCGGGTCGCGCCGCAGCACCGGCAGGAATTCGCGAGCGTCGCCGATCTGCGGCAGCGAATCGAGCAGCCCGCGGGTGTAGGGGTGCTTGGCTTGGTGCAGCTCCGCCGCCCGGCAGCTTTCGACCACCCGGCCGGCATACATGATCAGGATGCGGTCGCAGAAGCTGGCCACCAGATTGAGGTCGTGGCTGATGAAGATCAGCCCCATGCCGCGCTGGGTGACGAGGTCGTCGATGATCGCCAGCACCTGCATCTGCACCGTGACGTCCAGCGCCGAGGTCGGCTCGTCCGCGATCAGCAGGTCGGGGTCGGGGATCAGCATCATCGCGATCATGATGCGCTGGCCCATGCCGCCCGAGACCTCGTGCGGGTACAGGCCCCACACCCGCTCCGGGTCGCGGATGCGCACCGCCTCGAACATCTCCAGCACCCGCCGCTTGGCCTCGCGGCGCGAGGCGCGCTTGTGGATGCGGTAGGCCTCGGCCACCTGCTCGCCCACCGTCACGACAGGGTTGAGCGAGAATTTCGGGTCTTGCATCACCATCGAAATGCGGCGGCCGCGGATGTCGCGCATCCGCCGCTCGCTCTGGCGCTGCAGGTCGATGCCATCGAACACCAGCCGGTCGGCCTCGACCCGGCCGGGCGGCGTTACCAGCCGCAGGATCGAGCGGCCGGTCATCGACTTGCCCGACCCGCTCTCGCCGACGATGCCCAGCTTCTCGCGCCCCAGGGCGAAGCTGAGTTTGCGCACCGCCCGCACCTCGCCCTTCGGCGTGTCGAAGGTGACCGAGAGGTTCTCGACCTCCAGCAGCGGGGCGCTCAAGACTGGCCCCCCTGCTTCGGGTCGAGGATGTCGCGCAGCCCGTCGCCCAGCAGGTTGAAGCCCAGGCTGACCACGAAGATGGCGATGCCGGGCATGGTGGCGACCCACCATTGGTCGAGGATGAAGCTGCGGCCCTTGGAGATCATCGCCCCCCATTCCGGCAGCGGCGGCTGGGCGCCGAGGCCGAGGAAGCCGAGGCCGGCCGCGGTCAGGATGATGCCGGCCATGTCGAGCGTGACCCGGACGATCACCGAGGACAGGCACAGCGGCACCACATGCCGGGCGACGATGCGGGCGCTGGAGGCGCCCTGCAGCCGCACCGCGCTGATGAAGTCGGCGTTGCGGATGGTCAGCGTCTCGGCCCGGGCGATGCGGGCATAGGGGGGCCAGGAGGTGATGGCGATGGCGATGATCGCGTTCTCGATGCCGGGCCCGAGGGCGGCGACGAAGGCCAGCGCCAGGATCAGCTTGGGGAAGGCCAGGAAGATGTCGGTGATGCGCATCAGCACCGCATCGACCCAGCCGCCGAGATAGCCGGAGACCGTGCCGATCAGCAGGCCGACCGGCGCCGCGGTGATGGCGACCAGGACCACGATCAGCAGGGTCAGCCGCGCGCCGTAGATGATGCGCGACCAGATGTCCCGGCCGAGCTCGTCGGTGCCCAGCCAATGGGCGGCGCTGAAGGATTGCAGCCGGTTGGCCAAGTCCTGTTCGATCGGCGACTGGTGGGCCAGCAGCGGTGCCGCGGCGGCCGCGACCAGCAGCAGCAGGACGATGACCAGGCCGACCATCGCCAGCTTGTTGCGGGCCAGGCCGAGCCACAGCAGGTACAGCCGGCCGAGCCGGGCCTGGCCGCGCGACCGCGGGGTGTCGCTGAGCAGCCAGCCGCGCCAGGTGTCGGGCCGGGGGGAAGCCAGATCGGTCATCGCGCCCTCGGGTCCAGCATGCGGTACATCAGGTCGGACAGCATGTTCAGCCCGATATAGACGACACCGACGACGATGGTGCCGCCGAGCACCGCGTTCATGTCGGCGTTCAGCAGCGAATTGGTGATGTACTGGCCGAGGCCCGGCCAGGCGAACACCGTCTCGGTCAGCACCGCGCCTTCCAGCAGCCCGGCATAGGACAGGGCGATGACGGTCAGCAGCGGCACCTGGATGTTGCGGAAGGCGTGGCGCCAGATCACCGCCCGTTCCGACACGCCCTTGACCCGCGCGGTGACGACGTATTCCTGGCGCAGCTGGTCGAGCATGAAGGACCGCGTCATCCGGCTGATATAGGCCAGGCTGTAGTAGCCGAGAAGCGCCGCCGGCAGGATCAGATGGTCCAGCGCGTTCCAGAACACGTCCCATTCGCCGGCCAGGATGGCGTCGACTGTGATCACCCCGGTCACCGGGTCGACCAGCCCGTCATAGAACACGTCAAGCCGCCCCGGCCCGGCCACCCAGCTGAGCTTGGCGTAGAACAGCAGCAGCCCGACCAGGCCGAGCCAGAAGATCGGCACGGAATAGCCGATCAGCCCGACCACCCTGACCAGGTGGTCCGGCCATCGGTCGCGATGGACCGCCGCCATCACCCCGGCCGGCACCCCCGCCAGGATGCCGATCAGCACGCCCAGCGTCGCCAGTTCCAGCGTCGCCGGGAACACCCGCTCGATGTCCTCGAGCACCGGCCGCGAGGTCAGCACCGAGGTGCCGAGATCGCCCGACAGCACGTCGCCGACATAGCGGCCGAACTGGGTCCACAGCGGCTGGTCGAGGCCGAGTTCGAGCCGCGCCTTCTCGTAGACGTCGCGCGGCGCCCGGTCGCCGACCACGGCGAGCACCGGGTCGATCGGCACCACCCGGCCGATGAAGAAGGTGACGAGGAGCAGGCCGAAGAACGTCGTCACCACCGAGGTGACGACGCCGGCGACCCGCATGGCGAGGCTGCGGCGGAACCGGCGGCGCATGCCGCCGGGCCGGGTCGGGACCGGCTGGAGGTTGGTGGCTGTCACGGGATCAGGGCTTCCTGCCGGTCCAATACTGATTCCTGTCATAGGTCGCCGACCAGGTGAGGCCCTCGACCGTCTTGCGGCTGGCGATCACCTCGGAGAGCTGGAACATGAAGGCGAAGGGCGATGCCTGCTGGTGGCGGCGCTGCAGATCGGCATAGATCTGCGCCCGCTTGGCGCTGTCGCGCTCGAGCACGGCCTGCTGGGCCTCGGCGGTCAGCGCCGCATCCTGCCAGCCATTGGCCCAGGCCGTGGTCTTCGACGCCGGGTTGTCGCCATTGTCGGTGTTGATGGCAAAGGTCCCGGCATTGGAATCCGGATCCTCATAATCGGGCCCCCAGCGGCCGATATAGACGTCGTGGTTGCGGGCGCGCTGCTTGGTCAGGACCTGCCTGGCGTCGCCCGGGATCAGCTCCAGCGTCACGCCGGCCCGGGCGAAGCTGGCCTGGACCGCCTGGGCGATGTCGATGTAGGGCGACTGGTTGATCACATCCATCGTGGTCTTGAAGCCGTCCGGCAGGCCGGCCTGGGCCAGCAGCGCCTTGGCCTTGGCGACGTCGAGGGTGAAGGGCGCGTCGTCGATCGCGCCCAGCATGCCCGCCGGCACCAGGGTCTGATGGACGGTGGCGAGGCCATGCATGATGGTCCCGACGATGCCGTCATAGTCGATCAGATACTTCAGGGCCTGCCGCACCTCCGGCTTGTCGAAGGGCGGGTGCAGGACGTTGAGGCTGACATAGAAGATCGACATCTTCTGCACCGGCTCGAGCGTGATGTCGGCATTGCCCTGCAACGACTTCAGCTGGTCCGGGGTCAGGTTGCGGGCGACGTCGACATCGCCCTTCTGCAGCAGCAGCAGCCGGGTCGAGGCATCCGGGACATGGCGGATGAAGACCCGGCGGAAACCGGGCTGGCCCTGCCAATAGCCGTCGTTCCGGTCGAGCGCCAGCAGCTCGCTGGGCTTCCAGGACGCCAGCTTGAACGGGCCGGAGCCGGCCGACGCCGTCTTCAGCCAGCCATGACCGAAATCGCCATTCGCCTCATGCGCCTTGACCAGCTTGCTGTCGACCACGGCGGTGACGGTGGAGGTCAGGCAGTTCAGCACGAAGGTCGGCGCATAGGCCTTGTCGGTCTTGAACACCAATGTCCGGTCGTCCGGCGCCGTGACCATGCGGTCGACATTGTCCGCGGTCAGGCCGAACTGGCTGACGATATAGGCCGGCGGCAGGTTCAGCTTGATCGCGCGCTGCAGCGACCAGGCCGCGTCCTGCGCGGTCAGCGGATTGCCGGAGTGGAACTTCACCCCATCGCGGATCTTGAAGGTGTAGGTCACGCCGTCGTCGGAGACGGCCCAGCTTTCGGCCAGCAGCGGCACGATCCTGCTGGCGTCCTTGTGGTCGTACCCGATCAGCCGGTCATAGACCTGGGCCAGGTATTCGGTCGAGGAGGCCTCGAAGATCTCGGCCGGGTCGAGCGAGACGAGGTCGTCGATCACCCAGGCTTCGACCAGCGTGTCGGGCGGCGTGCCTGCCCTGGCCGTGAGGCCAGAGCAGGCGATCATCGCCGCGAGGATGCCGCAGGCGAACAGCTTCAGCACGGTTCCGGATCCTCGCTGCGGCTCAGGACTTCTTGCCGGTCCAGTAGAAGTTGCTGTCGAAGGCCGGGCCCCAGGTGATGCCGGAGATGTTCTTGCGGCTGGCCGGCACCTCGGTCTGCTGGAACATCACCGCGAAGGGCGACACCTCCATATGCTTGCGCTGCAGGTCGGCATAGGTCTGCGCCCGCTTGGCGCCGTCGCGCTCGGTGACAGCACCCTGGGCCTCGGCCGTCATCGCCGCATCCTGCCAGCCGTTGCGCCAGGCCAGCGTCTTCGATTTGGCACCGTCGCTGTTGTCGACATTGATGGCGAAGGTCTCGGCGTTCGAGTTCGGATCCTGATAGTCGGTGCCCCAGCGGCCGATATAGATGTCGTGGTTGCGGGCCCGGTACTTGGTCAGGGTCTGCTTGTTGTCGCCGGGGATCAGCTCGACCTGAACGCCGGCCTGGGCGAAGGTCGACTGGATCGACTGCGCCATGTCGGTCGACGGCGAGGCGTTCCAGACGTCGAAGGTGGTCTTGAATCCGTCCGGCAGCCCGGCCTTGGCCAGCAGCTCCTTGGCCTTGGCGACGTCGAGCTTGAACGGCGCGTCGTCGATCTCGCCCAGCATGCCCTTGGGAATGAAGCTCTCATGCTTCACGGCGATGCCGCGCATGAAGCTGTTGGCCATGCCGTCATAGTCGATCAGGTACTTCAGGGCCTGCCGCACCTCGGGCTTGTCGAAGGGCGGGTGCCGTGTGTTGAAGCTGATGTACCAGACCGAGCCCTTCGGCGAGTCCTCGAGCTCGATGTCGGGGTTGCCGTCGAGTGACTTCAGCTGCTCGGCGCTGAGGTTGCGGGCGACGTCGACATCGCCCTTCTGCAGCAGCAGCATCTGGGTCGCGGCCTCGGCCACATGGCGGATGAAGACGCGGCGGAAGCCCGCCTTGCCCTGCCAGTAGTCGTCGTTGCGGTCGAGCACCAGGGATTCGTTCGGCTTCCAGGCCGACAGCTTGAACGGGCCGGAGCCGGCGGAATGGGTCTTCAGCCACTCATGGCCGAAATCGCCGTTCGCGGCATGCTCCATCGCCAGCTTGCTGTCGATCACCGAGGCGACGCCGGAGGTCAGGCAGTTCAGCACGAAGGTCGGGGCGTAGGCCTTGTCGGTCTTGAACACCAGGGTGCGGGCATCCGGCGCCGTCACCGTCTGCTCGACATTCTCCGGGGTCAGCCCGAACTGTCCGAGGATGAAGGCCGGCGACAGGTTCAGCTTCACCGCGCGCTGCAGCGACCAGGCCGCGTCCTGCGCGGTCAGCGGATTGCCGGAGTGGAACTTCACCCCGTCGCGGATCTTGAAGGTGTAGGTCAGGCCGTCATCGGAGACGGTCCAGCTTTCCGCCACGCCGGGCAGGATCTTGCTGACGTCCTTGACGTCGTAGCCGATCAGCCGCTCATAGACCTGGGCCTGGTATTCGGCCGCCGAGAACTCGAAGATCTCGGCCGGGTCGAGCGAGATGATGTCGTCGATCTGCCACGCTTCGACCAGCGTGTCCTTCGGTGTCTCGGCCATGGCCGGAAGGCTGGCGCAGGCCAGGATTGTCGCTGCGAGTAGATTGCGGGTGAAACGCTTGATCACGTTGTCCCCCTCCCTGTTGTTTTTTCCACGACCACGGAACGAAGACCGGGTGCCGCGCGGACTTCCGCCGGAAAACCATCCGTCGCGGAGGAGGCAGCGGCGCCCGAGGTCGGACCATCTTCCGGGCCGCATCGAACCGGAGTCAAGCCGCTCCCCCGGCCGCCCCGGGTAACGTTCCCTGTGGGACCATCCTGCCATCAAAAAAATTTTGATGGCAGCAAAATTCCGTCTAGGCTTCCGGTCACAGCAAGGGGGCGGCGCGACGGACAGCATGGCGGAACAGGCAGCCGACACACGGCCCGCGGCGCCGCATCTGGGCCGGGCGATCCGCGCCCGCCGCCGCGCCCTGGACCTGACCCTGAAGGACCTCGGCGAACGCAGCGGCCTGTCGGTCGGCTTCCTGTCGCAGCTCGAACGCGACCTCGCCACGCCTTCGCTCAGCGCCCTGTCCGGCATCGCCGCGGCGCTCGGAGTCGCGCTCGATTCCTTCCTGGCGGCGCCGCGGCCCGCCAGCGGCCTGACCCGGCGGGGCGAGCGGCCGCTGTTCTCGACCGGTGCCGCCGGAATCGACCAGATCCGGTACGAGCGGCTGAGCACCGCCTTCCCCGGCCAGTCGCTGAACGCGGTGCTGGTCCATGTCCCGCCCGGCTACGAATCCGAGGCGGTGCGGCATGAGGGCGAGGAGATCGCCTATGTGCTGGAGGGGTCGCTGATCGTCGGCATCGCCGGCGAGACCATCCGCCTCGACGCCGGCGACAGCCTGCACTACGCCGCCGGCCAGGCCCATCGCTGGACCAACGCCCAGGACGGCTGGACCCGGGTGCTGTGGACCGGGACCGCCCCGATTTTCGATCGCATGCGAGAGGACAGATGACGGATCCGACGAAACCGGCCGGGCTGGGCGACCCCGCCGTGGCCGCCGCGGTGGCGGCGCTGATCGCCGCCCAGGCCGCCCCCGGCCAGCCCGGCACGCTGTTCCGCACCGCGGACGACGCCTACCGCGCCGTGGTCGGGCACCGGCTGTTCACCATCATGGCGCTGCGCGCGGAGACGGCGGAGGCCGAGCGGATCTACACCAACGACCCCGTGGCCTATCCCGTCACCGGCCGCAAGCCGATGCATCAGGACCGCTGGTCGGCCCAGGTGATCGGCCGGCGCGAGGTCTTCCTTGGCCGCACCCTGGCCGAGATCGCCGAGGTGTTCCCGGACTATGAACTGATCGCCTCGCTCGGCTGCGGCGCGGTGCTGAACTTCCCGATCGTCTATGACGACCGGGTGCTCGGCACCATCAACGTGCTCGACGCCGAAGGCCACTACGACGAGGCCGCGATCGACCGTGGCCGCTGGCTGGCGCCATTCCTGGCCCCGGCGCTGCTGACCGACTGACCCGGACCACCAACACCAAACAGGGAGACAAAAAACGATGCGAAGCCTGCCCTTCTTCCTCCTCGCCGCGGCGCTGCTGGCGCCGCTGGCCCCGGCCGTCGCGGCGACGCCGGCCGATGCGCTGGTGGTGGCCAAGAACATCGACGACATTGTCAGCCTCGACCCCGCCCAGGCCTACGAGTTCACCTCCGGCGAGATCGTCACCAACACCTATGACCGGCTGGTGCAGTACGAGGCCGAGGACATGCAGAAGCTGGTCGGCGGGCTGGCCGAAAGCTGGACCGTGTCCGACGACGGCAAGAGCCTGGCCTTCAAGCTGCGCCCCGGCGTGACCTTCCAGGGTGGCGCCCCCCTGCGGCCGGAGGATGTGGTGTACTCGCTGGCCCGCGTGGTCAAGCTGAACAAGGCGCCGGCCTTCATCCTGACCCAGCTGGGCTGGACCCCGGAGAATGTCGGGCAGCTGGTGCGCAAGACCGGCGACGCCGAGGTGACGGTCACCACCACCGGCAGCTTCGCCCCCAGCTTCATCCTCAACATCCTGGCCTCGCGCCCTGCCTCGATCGTCGACGAGAAGACGGTGGCGGCGCATGCCAAGGACGGTGATTTCGGCAATGCCTGGCTGGGCCAGAACTCGGCCGGCACCGGCCCGTTCTCGCTGCGCGCCTACAAGCCGAACGAATCGATCGCGCTGCGCGCCAACCCCGCCTATTTCCGCGGCGCGCCGGCGATGAAGTCGGTGATCTACCGCCATGTGTCGGAGCCGGCGACCCAGCGCCTGCTGCTGGAGGCCGGCGACGCCGACCTGGCGCGCGACCTGACGCCGGACCAGGTGGCGGCGATCGAGGGCAAGGACGGCATCGCCGTCGGCACCTATCCGCAGGCCGCGGTGCATTTCTTCAGCCTGAACCAGAAGGTGCCGGCGCTGCAGAACCCCAAGGTTTGGGAGGCGGTGCGCTACCTCGTCGACTATGACGGCATGACCAAGAGCTTCCTGCGCGGCCAGATGAAGGTGCACCAGGCGTTCTGGCCGGAGGGCTTCCCCGGCGCGCTGAACGACACGCCGTTCAAGCTGGACGTCGCCAAGGCCAAGGCCCTGCTGGCCGAGGCCGGGATCAAGGACGGGCTGACCATCAAGATGGATGTGATCTCCAGCCCGCCCTTCACCGAGATCGCGCAGTCGCTGCAGTCGACCTTCGCCCAGGCCGGCATCACGCTGGACCTGGTGCCCGGCACCGGCAGCCAGGTCATCACCAAGTACCGCGCCCGCAACCACGAGGCGGTGCTGCTGTACTGGGGCCCCGACTTCATGGACCCGCATTCCAACGCCGGCGCCTTCTCCTACAACATCGACAACAGCGACGGGTCGCCGCAAAGTACCACCACCTGGCGCAATTCCTGGCTGGTGCCGGAGCTGAGCGCCGAGACCGAGGCGGCGCTGCAGGAGCGCGACGCCGCCAAGCGCGACGCCCTGTACATCGACCTGCAGCGCAAGGTGCAGGAGTCCTCGCCGATCGTGATCATGTTCCAGGCGGTCGCCCAGGTGGCGATGCGCAGCACCGTCCATGGCTACGTCAACGGCGCCACCACCGACCAGATCTACTACCGGCTGGTGACCAAGCAGTGATGCCCGACAATACCATCGAGACCGAGCGCCTGATCCTCCGCCCCCACCGGGCGGAGGATTTCGACGACCTCGCCGCGATGTGGGCGGAGCCGGAGGTGACCCGCTTCATCGGCGGCCGCCCCTCGACCGCTGAGGAGAGCTGGGCCCGGCTGCTGCGCTATGGCGGGCTGTGGGGACTGCTCGGCTTCGGCTACTGGGCGGTGCGCGAGCGCGCCACCGGCCGCTTCGTCGGCGATGTCGGCTTCGCCGATTTCCACCGAGGCCTGGGGTTCGACGGCGTGCCGGAAGCCGGCTGGGTCCTGGCGCCCTGGTCCCATGGGCGCGGCCTGGCCGGCGAGGCCGTGCGCGCCGCCCTGGGCTGGGTCGATGCGCAAGGCTGGACCCGCAGCGTCTGCATCATCGACCCGGACAACACCCCGTCGCTGCGCCTGGGCGGCGCCTGCGGCTACCGGGAGGTCAACCGCATGACCTACAAGGACCACCCGGTCATCCTGATGGAGCGGCTGAAGGGCTAGGGCGCGCCAGGCGCCCCGCCCCTCGGAACCTGCCCGCCCCTCAGAACTTGTAGGTCAGGTTCAGCCGCACGCTGCGGCCCGGCTCGGTGTAATAGCGCAGCGGCTGGGTCGGGGCGTCCGGCACGTTCAGGGCGTCGTAGTATTTCGTGTCGAACAGGTTGAACAGCCCGGCCTGGACGCGCAGGCCGTTCGCCCCTTCCGGCTCCCACCAGCCGGTCATGTCGAAGACGGCGTAGCCCGGCGCCTTGAACTGCAGGTCGGGATCCTCGACCTTGTCGCGCCGCGTCGCCATGGTCACCGAGGCGTCGGCGCCCCAGCTGGCGGCGTCGTAGCCGAGGCCGAGGATGGCGCGCAGCGGCGGCACCGAGTTGAGATAGGTCTCCGCCCCCTCGTCGCGGCCGACCGACCAGGCCAGCGACGCCCAGCTGCGCCAGCCGTCGCCGAAGCGCCAATGGGCCGCGGCCTCGACGCCGTAGATCCGCACCCGGGCGCGGTTCTGGTAGGAGGTGACGCCGAGCGGGTAGCTGCCCGACGGCACCCCGACGCTGGCCGGGTCGACGCTGAGGGTGTCGATGAAGTTGTTGTACCAGGTGTCGAAGAAGGTCAGCGACCCGCCGAGGTCGTCGTCGCCGAGCCGCGCCCCGATCTCGTAGCCGCTGCTGGTCTCGGGCTTCAGGTCGGGGTTGCCGAGGCTGAGATAGGTGCCCGGGCCGCCATAGTTCAGGTACAGCTGATAGGCGGTCGGCGCCTTGAAGCCCTTGGCCCATTGGGCATAGAAGGTCACCTCCTCCACCGCCTGCCAGGACACCATCACCTTCGGCGACAGCGCGCTGTCGGAGGAGGAGTTCGGCAGCCCGCCGGCCGCATTCGGGTTGTCGCGATAGGCGGCGGTCTCCTGCGGGGTCAGCTCGTACCAGTCGAAGCGCAGTCCCGGGGTCACCTTCACCCGGTCCTCGAACAGGGCGATCTCGTCCTCGGCATAGAGCCCGACGGTGTTGCCGTTCACCTCCGGCATGTCGGCCTGGTTGGTGTGCAGGAAGCTGCACAGCCGCGGGCCGAAGATCGCCGGCCGGGTGGTCGGCGTCGCCGGGCAGTTGTCGGCGCCGCCCGAATGCTGCTCGATCCCGAGATGGTAGTATTCGCCGCCGACGGTCAGGCGGTTGGGCAGCGTCGCCAGCTCGACCGTCTTCTCGGCCTCGCCGTTGAGGCCCCACAGGGTCTCTTCGATGCGGTTGTTCCTGGTGTAGCGGCCGCTGGGATAGCCGTACTGGAACGGGTCCCCCGGAATGATGAAGGCGCGGGCGTCGGTGCTGCGCAGGCCGCTGTTCTCGTCGGTCCGCTCCGACTGCTGCCAGTACAGCGTCAGATGCGCCCGGTCGAGCAGCCCGCCCGGCTCCGGCGCGACATAGTCGTAGCCGAGCGAGGCGCGCTTGCGTTCGCTGCGCTCGATGCCGTCGTCATGGCCGATCAGGTAGCTTTCGCCCGGCCCCTGGTCGGTCTTGATGTCGAGATTGTCCTGGCGGCGGAAATACTCGCCGGTGAAGCTGAGGCGGTGGCCGCCCTCGAAATGATGCGCCAGCTTCACCAGCAGGCTTTGCTGGTCGTAGTCGTCGGGGTTGTTCTTGGTGCGGTCGGCGCCATAGCCGCCGACATTGCCGCGATTGTCCAGCTCATGGCCGTAGCGCAGCCCGGCCTGCAGCATCAGATAGGTGTCGCCGACCCGGCCGGCGACCGCGGTGGTGCCGCCGACGCTGTCGTCGTCGCCCTGATAGCCGAACTTGCCGATGCCGCCGAAGTCGCGGCCGTCGGCCAGCAGATCCTCGGGGTCGAAGGTCCGCAGCGCCAGCACGCCGCCGAGCGCGCCCGAGCCGTAGCGGCTGGAATCGGCGCCCTTGACGATGTCGATCTGCGACAGCGAGTCGAAGTCGAAGCTGCGCAGCCCGCCCCGCACCTGGCGGGCGCCGTCGTCGAGATAGGGCAGCCGGATGCCGTCGATCGTGGTCAGCACCCGGTCGCCGTCGAGGCCGCGGATGTTGATGCTGTCGTTCTGCCGGTTGAAGTTCACCCCGGCGTCGACGCGGCGGCCGAGATCCTCCCAGCTGCGGACGAAGCGCCGGTCCAGCTCCTGCCGGTCGGTGCTGTCGGTCCAGGCCGGCTGCTCCTCCACCGCGGCGCCGGTGACCGGGATCGGCGCCAGCTGCAGGACGGGCTGCAGCTCCGTCGCGGCCGACGCCGTCTGCCCCAGGGCGCCCCCGGCGAAGGCCGGGCAGCCCAACGTCAAGGCGCCAAGCGCCACCCCCAGGCGCAACGCGCCCCGATGCGAACAGACCATGGTGATTCCCCCATCCCGCGAAAACGAATCCGGCGGCTGGGGTGTGATCCGACCTGGCGAAACCGGGTGTGCGACGGCGCGGCGGTTGACTGGCCCCGGCACCGCGCGATCCGGCCGTGAGTTACCGGCAAGGGCAGGCGGCCGTCAACAATCTTCTGCAAATCATTCTTAATATCATCGCAATATCGCTGCCGTTCCGGACACGAAAGCATCTGCATCGCCTGCGATGGCGTCCGGAAAGAGAAATCATCCACAACATTGTTGGGAAGCCGCTACGACCGACATCGGCCTGCAACACATCTTGTCTAGGGTCCCGGCGTCGTTTGAACGGCGTCGGCCCGGGGGTTCGAATCCCAGTGATTCGAGACGGGTGCCGGCGCCCTTCTTTTGCGAATTCCTGGAAACAGCGGCCCCGGTGCTGGAACAGCGCCGGCCTCTCCTGGGGGCATCCTGGCGATGACGTCCGAAAGCAGGCGCGACTTCCTGAAGGCGGCCGGTGCGCTGGCCGGTGCGACCACGGCGATGTCGGTGTTCCCGCCGGTGATCCGCGAGGCGCTGGCGATCCCGGCGAACAACGCCACCCGCTCGATTAGGGATGTCGAGCATGTGGTGATCCTGATGCAGGAGAACCGGTCCTTCGACCATTACTTCGGGACCTTCCCCGGCGTCCGCGGCTTCGGCGACCGCTTCACCATCCCCCTGCCCGGCGGCCGCTCGGTGTTCCAGCAGTCCAACGGCACCCGGGTGGTGATGCCCTATCACCTGGACCAGCGCCGCGGCAACGCCCAGCGGGTGACCGGCACGCCGCACACCTGGAGCGACGCGCACCAGGCCTGGGCCGACGGCCGGCTGTTCGAATGGCCGCGCTACAAGCAGAACCAGTCGATGGGCTACTACACGGGGACCGAGCTGGACTTCCAGTTCGCGCTCGCCAACGCCTTCACCCTCTGCGACGCCTATCACTGCTCGCTGCATGGCGGCACCAACCCGAACCGTCTGTTCCACTGGACCGGCACCAACGGCCCGACCGGCGCCGGCGTCGCCGCGGTGCTGAACGAATGGACCGATCTCGGCCCGTCCAGCCAGGGCTACACCTGGACCACCTATCCCGAGCGGCTGCAGGCCGCCGGCGTGACCTGGAAGGTCTACCAGAACCTGCCGGACAATTTCGGCGACGACCCGCTGGCCGGGTTCAAGCAGTACCGCCGGGCCAACGAAGCGATCGGCAACCTGCCCAACGGCTTCCCCTTCCTGCCCTGGCGCCCGGCGCAGGACCAGGCACAGCCCCTGTACAAGGGCGTCGCCAACACCGCGCCGACCAGCGCACTCTCGCTGCTGAGCAACCGGCTGAACGAGTTCCGGGCCGACATCCAGGCCGGCAAGCTGCCGCAGGTGTCCTGGCTGGTGGCGCCGGCCGCCTATTCCGAGCATCCCAGCCCGTCGAGCCCGGTCCAGGGCGGCTGGTACGTGCAGGAGGCCCTGGCCGCCCTGGTCGCCAACCCCGAGGTCTGGAGCAAGACGGTCCTGATCGTCAATTTCGACGAGAATGACGGCTTCTTCGACCATATGCCGGCGCCGGCCGCCGCCTCGCGCAATCCCGACGGCACCGTGGCCGGCGGCTCGACCCTGTCGGATGCGGCCCTGGCGCCGGAATACTTCACCCACCCCAAGCCGCCCGGCAGCACGGCGCAGCCGCAGCCGGACGGCCGGGTCTACGGCCCCGGCCCGCGGGTGCCCTGCTACGCCGTCTCGCCCTGGAGCCGCGGCGGCTGGGTCAATTCCGAGGTGTTCGACCACACCTCGGTGCTGCGCTTCCTGGAGCGGCGCTTCGGCGTGCAGGAGCCAAACATCGGCGCCCATCGCCGCGCCGTCTGCGGCGACCTGACCTCGGCCTTCGACTTCGTCACCCCGAACCTCGACCGCCCGCCGGAGCTGCCGAACCGAAGCAAGGTCGCCGCCGACCTGATCAGCCTGACCCAGGGGCTGCTGCCGCAGGTGGCGGTGCCCGGCGTGTCGGCGCAGCAGCCGCCGCAGCAGTCGCCCGGCCTGCGCCTGTCCCGCGCCCTGCCCTACGAGCTGACCGCCGACGGGCAGGCGGATGGCGCCGGGAACCGGTTCCAGCTGCAGTTCATCAACACCGGTGCCGCCGGCGCCGTGTTCCACGTCTATGACCGGCTGCACCTGGACCGGGTGCCGCGTCGCTATACGGTCGAGACCGGCAAGCAGCTGGCCGGCGAATGGGCGACCGGCCCCGATTTCGGCCAGTACGACCTGTGGGTGCTGGGGCCGAACGGCTTCCACCGCCACTTCACCGGCAGCGTCGCCGCGCTGGGCGCGGGAAAGGCGGCGCCGGAGGTCACGGCCGCCTACGACAAGACGGCCGGCAAGCTGGCGCTGCAGATGTCCAATCGCGGCAGCCGGGCCTGCACCTTCGTCGTCACCGCCAACGCCTATCAGGCGGTCGGGGGATCGCCGCGCCATCCGATCGCGGCGGGCGGCCAGGCCACGCTGCGCCTGCCGCTGCTGGCGCAGGGCCGCTGGTACGACATCACCGTCCGGGTGGAGGGCGACGCCCTGTTCTCCCGCCGCTTCGCCGGACGCATGGAGGACGGAACCCCGAGCGTCTCCGACCCGGCCTTCGGCCAGGCCAGCGCGACCTGATAGAGGCGGGCTCGAACGTCGAGGCGGCTGGCTGGCCTCGGCGCCGTGCAATCCGGCCATGAGTCATCGGCGGAACCGGGTGAGCACCGGCAAGTTCTTGCGAGTTATTATCAACATCAGAACATTATAGTTGTCGTTCCGGACCTGAAAGCATCCGCATAACTTCGGATTGCCGTCGGCAAATGAAATCACCGACCTTATTGTTAAGAAACCGCTACGAACGACATCTTTCTGAAACACATCTTGTCTAGGGTCCCGGCATTCCCGGTCGCACCGCCTCGGAATGCTGGAATCGATGCGATTCCACGAGGGGAAAATGGTGTCAGAAAGCTCGAATTTTACGCAATCACGGTCCAGACGCCACAGAAGCAATCGCTTCTCTCTGGGGGAACAAGACTCATGACTTCCGAAAGCAGACGCGACTTCCTGAAGATGGCCGGGACGGCGGCCGGCGGCGCCGCTGCGCTGTCGATGTTCCCGCCGGTGATCCGCGACGCGTTGGCCATCCCGGCGCACAACGCCACCCGCTCGATCAAGGATGTCGAGCACATCGTGGTGCTGATGCAGGAAAACCGGTCCTTCGACAGCTATTTCGGCACGATGGCCGGTGTCCGCGGCTATGGCGACCGCTTCACCATTCCGCAGGCCGGCGGTGGCAGCGTGTTCCAGCAGTCCAACGGCAGCCGCGTGGTGATGCCCTATCACCTGGACGAGAAGAAGGGCAACGCCCAGCGCGTCAACGGCACGCCACATGGCTGGAGCGACACGCACAACGCCTGGGCCGACGGCGTGATGAGCCACTGGCCGCAGTTCAAGCAGAACCAGTCGATGGGCTACTACACGGAAGAGGAACTGCCCTTCCAGTTCGCCCTCGCCAATGCCTTCACCATCTGCGACCAGTATCACAACTCGATCCTGAGCAGCACCAACCCGAACCGGCTGTTCCTGTGGACCGGCACCAACGGCCCGACCGGCGCCGGCGTCGCGTCGGTGGTCAACGAGTGGGATGATTTCGGCCCGTCGAGCGAGGGCTACACCTGGACGACCTATCCGGAGCGGCTGCAGAAGGCCGGCATCTCCTGGAAGGTCTACCAGAACCTGCCGAACAATTTCACCGACAACTCCCTGGTCGGCTTCAAGCCGTACCGCCGCGCCAGCGAGGCGATCGGCAACGGCCCGAGCGGCGCGCCCTACATCCCCTGGCAGCAGTCCCAGGATGCGAAGCAGCCGCTGTACAAGGGCGTCGGCAACACCATGCCGACCAGCGGTCTGCTGGAGGAGTTCAAGGCCGACATCCTGGCCGGCAAGCTGCCGCAGATCACCTGGGTGGTCGCCCCGGACACCTATTCCGAGCATCCCGGCCCGTCCAGCCCGGTCCAGGGCGGCTGGTACACCCAGGAGGTGCTGGCAGCCCTGGTCGCCAACCCGGAGGTCTGGAGCAAGACGGTCCTGATCGTCAATTTCGACGAGAATGACGGCTTCTTCGACCATGCCCCGCCGCCGGCGCCGCATTCCTTCAACCCCGACGGCACCCCGGCCGGCGCCTCCACCCTGTCGGACAAGGACTTGGCCTACGAGCGCTACGGCTGGCCGGTTCCCCCCGGCACCCGGGGCCAGCCGACGCCGGACGGCAAGGTGATCGGCCCGGGCACCCGCGTGCCCTGCTATATGGTCTCGCCCTGGAGCCGCGGCGGCTGGGTCAATTCCCAGGTGTTCGACCACACCTCGGTGCTGCGCTTCATGGAAGAGCGCTTCGGGGTGAAGGAGACCAACATCAGCCCCTATCGCCGGGCGATCTGCGGCGACCTGACCTCGGCCTTCAACTTCCGCGACCCCAACACCGAGCGGCTGCCGCGCCTGCCGAGCACGACCAAGACCGCGGCCGACGCCTTGCGGGCGCAGCAGGAAACTCTGCCCCAGGTGCCCCTGCCGGACCCGACCGCCCAGCGCGCGCCGGTCCAGGCCCGCGGCATCAAGCCGTCCCGCGCCCTGCCCTACGAGCTGACGGTGACCGGCGAGGCCCATGGCTCGGCCAACCGGATGCAGCTGCACTTCGTCAACACCGGCGACGTCGGCGCCGTGTTCCAGGTCTATGACCGGCTGCATCTCGACCGGATCCCCCGCCGCTATTCGGTGGAGGCCGGCAAGCAGCTGACCGGCGACTGGAACACCGCCGCCGATTTCGGCAAGTACGACCTGTGGGTGCTGGGGCCGAACGGCTTCCACCGGCACTTCACCGGCACCGTCACCCCGGGCGGCCACAGCCGTTCGCCGGTGGGGGAGATCGCGGTGTCCTACGACAAGCGGGCCAGTGGCCTGATCGTGCGCCTGACCAACAGCGGCGACGGCCTCGGCTTCTTCAGCATCAAGGCCAACGCCTACCAGCTGATCAACATCCCCTGGCGCCAGATCGTGCTGCCGCACGGCCAGGCGACCGCCTATCTGCCGCTCCTGCTGCAGGGCCGGTGGTACGACTTCACCGTCCGGGTCGATGGCGACGCCCTGTTCACCCGACGCTTCGCCGGGCGCATGGAGGACGGCAACCCCAGCGTGTCCGACCCCGCCATGGGCGACACGAAGTCGGTCTGATCGAACGACAACAGGGACCGGCCCGGGATCATTCCGGGCCGGTCCTTCCTTTTTCCGGACTTACCAGTCGAACGCGTCGGTGGTCAGGCGCCGCCCGACCAGCATGGCGTCGGCGACTAGGCGCAGCGGCGCGCCGTCGACATCGCTGCGGCGCGCATCCAGCAGCCCGGCGAAGTGGCGGTAGATGTGCTGGTACTCCTCGCTTGGCGCCTCGACCGTGACGCGGCCGTCGACCTCCAGCGCCGCGCCGCCCTTGAACAGCCGGGCCGACCGGCCGTCCGCCGTCTCGATCAGCATGTGCCAGGTCTCGCCGCCGGTCTCGCGCCAGTCGAAATCCGCGGTCAGCGCCGGCGCCGCCGGATCGGCGCTGGCGAAGACCAGCTTGGCCGCGATCGGCGTCTGCCGGTTCGACGGATAGGTCAGCTCGGCGCTCCGGACGAAGGGGATGGCCGGCAGGATCCGGGTGAAGATCGACAGGGCGTTGATGCCGGGGTCGAACACGCCGAAGCCGCCCGGCTCCCACACCCAATCCTGGCCCGGATGCCATTTCTTGACGTTCTCGCGCCATTCGATGCGCAGCGAGCGCAGGCCGGCCTCGGCCAGCAGCGTCCGCGCCGCCTCGACCGCCGGGTTGAAGCGCGAATGCCAGGTCGCGAACAGCACCCGCTTCTTCGCCTCGGCCAGCGCCTCGAGGTCGGCGAGTTCGGTCAGCGTCGCCGCCGGCGGCTTCTCCAGCAGCACGTCCTTGCCGGCCGCCAGCGCCTCGCGCGCGATGGCGTGGCGGACATCCGGCGGGGTGTTGACCGCGACGATGCCGATCTCCGGCATGGCCCGATACAGCTCCGCCGGGGTGCGGAAGCTGGGCACGCCGCCCTGGCTGAGGCCGCGGGTGCTGACCACGGCCGCGAGTTCGAATTCGCCGCTGGCGTCGATCACCGGCAGGTGCTGGTCCTGTGAGATCTTGCCGAGGCCGATGACGGCGATCCTGTGCTTGGCCATGTGCGTTCTCCGTCGTCTCTCTCGCGCCTCAGCGCGTCTTCTCGCCGCCGGCGGCGACGATCACGGCGATGATGATCAGCCCGGTCAGCACCAGCCTGAGGCCGGTGCCGACGCCGAGCGTGTTCAGCATCGTCACCAGCAGGAACAGGAACAGCGCCGCGCCCCACAGCCCGGGCAGGTTGGCCCGGCCGCCGGCGACGCTGGTGCCGCCGATCACCACCACCGCGATCGAGTTCAGCAGATAGTCCTTGCCCATGTCGAGCGAGGCGCCGCCGAAATACCCCGCCATCAGCGCCCCGGCCAGGCCGGCGAAGGCGCCGGAGCCGGCATAGGTCAGGAACCGGGTGCGTTCGACCTTGACCCCGGCGAGATGCGCGGCGCGCGGGTTCTGCCCCACCGCCAGCACCGACCGGCCATAGACCGTGCGCTGCAGCACCACCGCCATCACCGCGGCCAGCACGAAGCCGGCGATCGCCATCAGCGGCACGCCCAGGATCTTGTCGGTGGTGAAGCCGGCGAAGCCGTCCGGCGGCGACACCCGCAGGCCGCGGCCATAGGCGATGGCGACCGACTGGAACACCAGGCTGGAAGACAGGGTGGCGATGATCGGCGGCATCGCGAAGCCGCGGATCAGCGCCCAGTTGGCGATGCCGACCACCAGCCCGGCCACCAGCGCCGCGGCCAAGCCGGGCAGGATCATCGAATCCTGGCCCGCCATGACGATCATGGCGATCGACCCGGACAGGGCGATGTTGGACGGGATCGACAGGTCGATGTTGCCCGGCCCCATCGCGATCACGAACATCTGGCCGATGGCGACGACGACGAAGAAGACGCCGAAGCTGAGCGCGGCGCTGAGCACCTGCCCCGCCCCCTCGCCCTGGGCGATGGCGACGATCGCCAGCCATAGCAGCACGGCGCCGACCCAGGACCACAGCCAGGGACGGTCGCCGGTCCAAGTTGAAATCCGGGTCATCGTGCCCGCCTCCGGCCGGTCAGGGCCCTGAGCGCCAGGACGATGATCAGGATCGCGCCCTGGGCGCCGATCTGCCAGTCCGGCGAGATGTTCAGAAAGGTGAGGAGCGAGGCGGCGAGCGCCAGCACCAGGGCGCCGGTCACCGCGCCGATCGGCGACACCCGGCCGCCGACGAAGTCGCAGCCGCCGAGGATGGCCCCGGCGATCGACAGCAGTGTGTAGCGCTGGGCGATGTTGCTGTCGCCCGAGGTCGACAGGCCCAGCAGCGACAGCCCGGCCAGCAGGCCGAACACCCCGGCCAGGGCGTAGAGGCCGATGCGGATGCGCAGCAGCGACCAGCCGGCCCGGGTGATCGCCTTGGGGTTGCCGCCGGCGCCGCGCAGCACCGCGCCGAGGGCGGAGCGCATCAGGAACAGGTGGACGACCACGGCGAGGACCACGGCCACCAGGATCGGCAGCGGCACGAAGGGCGGCTTCCAGGTCATCGCCGCGCGCAGCCAGGCCGGGCTGCTGCCGCCCGGCGACGGCAGCACCAGGATGGCGAGGCCGAGCCAGACGAAGCTCATACCCAAAGTCACCACCAGCGACGGCACGTTGCGCAGGTGGATCAGGGCACCGGCCGCGGCATAGGCCAGGATTGCGGCCAGCAGCACGGCGATGCCCAGCCAGGGCTGGTCGACCAGCCAGGTGGCAGCGACGCAGGTGACGAAGCCGACATAGGCGCCGATGCCGAGGTCGAGGTCGTTGACCGTCAGCATGCACATCTGCGCCAGGGTCGCGAACATGATCGGGATCGCCAGGCCGAGCATCAGGTTCAGCCCGAGATAGCTCATGGTCCGCGGGTTGATCAGGAAGATCGGCACCAGGATCGCGACCAGCGACAGGAAGGGCAGCAGCGCCCGCCAGGTCGAGGCCCGGGTGAACGGCGCCCACCAATTGGGCCTGGGGCGGGACAGGGACGGGCGGGGCACGGACAGTTCGGTCATGACGCGCGGCGCTCTTCATCCTCGAAGGAAGCCTGGAGGACCGCGGCCTCGGTCAGCTCCGACCGGCTGAGATCCGCGACGATGCGGTTGTTGCGGAAGACATAGACATGGTCGCAGTGCTCCAGCTCCTCCATCTCGGTGGTGTACCAGAGGAAGCTGCGGCCCTGCGCCGCCTGGGCCCGGATCAGGCCGTAGACTTCGTGCTTGGTGCCGACGTCGACGCCGCGCATCGGGTCGTCCATCAGCACAATCTCGGCGTCGCTGCCCAGGGCCCGGGCGAACAGCGCCTTCTGCTGGTTGCCACCCGACAGCGTCAGAATCCCGTTGCCGAGGTCCGGGGCGCGGATGCCTATGCGCTCCTTCCACTCCTGCCCAAGCGCGACCTCGGCCGGCCGGTCGATCAGCCCGCCCCGGCACAGCGCCCGCAGCGAGCGGACCGAGATGTTGCGTTCGATCGACCACAGCGGGAACACGCCCTCGCTCTGGCGGTCGCCGGCGACGAAGGCGACGCGGCCCCGCACCTCGGCGCCGCCGCGGCGGAAGCCGAAGCGGGACCCCACCGCGGTGTCGTGGACCCGGTGCAGCAGCCGGCTCTGGCCATGGCCGGCGAGGCCGGCCAGGCCGATGATCTCGCCCTCGCGCGCCATCAGCTCCAGCCCGCGCCCGGCGGCGGCCGGCACGCGGACCCGGACCGGCGCCGACCGGTCGGCGGCAGCCACCGCCTCGGTCGCCGTGGCGGCGGCATGGCCCATCGCCGCCACCAGGCCGGGCTTGTCGATCGCGCCCTTCGCCCAGGCGCCGACCACCCTTCCGTCGCGCATCACCACGATGCGGCCGGCGGTGGACAGGATCTCGCCCAGGATATGGGTGATCAGGATGACCGACAGGCCCTCGGCGACGCGCCGGCGCACGAAGTCGAGCAGCTGCCCGGCCGCGATGGCGTCGAGCGACGAGGTCGGCTCGTCCAGGATGACCAGGTGCAGCGGCGCGTCGCTGACGCTGAAGGCGCGCGCGATCTCGACCATCTGGCGTCGGCCGATCGACAGGTCCGCCACCTCGGCC
Source organism: Inquilinus ginsengisoli (assembly GCF_031453975.1). Lineage (NCBI taxonomy): Bacteria > Pseudomonadati > Pseudomonadota > Alphaproteobacteria > Rhodospirillales > Rhodospirillaceae > Inquilinus > Inquilinus ginsengisoli. Next base: position 139,038 of record NZ_JAVDPW010000001.1, on the reverse strand, counting down.
TCCGGCGCGATGCCGTGACCGGGGAAGATGCGGTCGAGCATGCCGATGATCAGGTCACCCGCCCGGCGGCGCCAGCCCGGGCCGGTGATGCCCGGATGGGTGATCCGGGCATTCTCCGCGACGGTCAGGTTGGGACAGAGCGACAGCTCCTGGAACACGCAGCGGATGCCGAGCGCCTGGGCCGGGCCGATGGCGTAGCGGCCGGTGCGGTCCTCGCCCAGCACGGTCAGCCGGCCCTGGTCGGGCGCCAGCGTCCCGGCCAGGACGTTCATCAGGGTCGACTTGCCGGCGCCGTTGTGCCCGGCCAGGCCGAGGCATTCGCCGGGTGCGACGGACAGGTCGACCCCGCCCAGCGCCCGCACCGCGCCAAAGCTCTTGGCCACGCCGATGAAGTCGACGATCGGTGATGTCATGCGGGGTTCCTGCGGATTTCGGGATCTCCGAGTTTCCACGTCATTCCCGCGAAAGCGGGAATCTCTTCACCGTTGAGGCCGCACCGAGATCCCCGCTTTCGCGGGGATGACGGCTGACAGGAGGGAGTCACTCCTATCCTCACCCCTCGGTCGGGGTCGCGGGCAGGTCCTTCCCCGCGGCGATGGCGTCGATCAGCTTGACCACCCAATCCTGCGGGTAGGTGGCGTTGGTGACGCCGCCCTCGGGCGTGTGGGCCAGCCAGTAGTCGAGCTTGGCCTGCTCCACCACCACGGTCGGCAGGCGCAGGTCCTTCGGCACGTCCTTGCCGGCCAGGATCTGCTGCGCCACCCAGAAGGCGACCTGGGCCGAGCCGGGAGCGATCGACAGGCTCATCGTCTCATAGCCGCTGGCGGTCTGCTCCTTCCACCACTTCAGCTCCTCGTAGCGGTTGCCCATGATGATCAGCGGCTGCTTGCGCCCGGCCGCGGCGAATGCCTGGGCCACGCCGTAGCCGTCGCCGCCCTGGGTCACCACCGCGTCGACCTGCGGCAGGGTCGGCAGGATGCCGGCGACCTCACGCTGCGCCACGGTCTGGGTCCAGTCGCCATGCACCGAACCGACGATGGAGAAGCCGGGATGGGCCTTCACCCCGTCCTCGATGCCCTTGTGGATCTCGTCGTCGACGAAGACGCCGGCCAGGCCGCGGACCTCCAGCAGCTTGCCGCCCTTCATCCGGCCGGAGAGGTAGTCCATCTGGGCCTTGCCCATGCCAGCGAAGTCGATGGCGATGCGCCAGGCGCAGGGCTCGGTGACGATGCCGTCGAAGGAGACGACCACGATGCCGGCGTCGCAGGCCTCCTTGACCGCGCCGTTGACCGCGGTCGGCGACGCCGCGTCGATCACGATCGCGTCATAGCCCTGCAGGATCATGTTCTGGATCTGCGACGCCTGGTCGGTCGGCGAGTTGTCGGCGGTGGTGAAGGCCGGCGCCTCGGCCACCAGCTTCTTCTCGACCGCGGCCTTGCCGACCTCGTCCCAGCTCTTCAGCATCGCCTGGCGCCAGGAGTTGCCGGCGTAGTTGTTGCTGAGCGCGATCTTCTTGCCCGAGGTGTCGCCGGTGGCCGCGCCGTCGGCCGCCTGGGCGAGGCCCGAGACCGCGGCGACGCCGCAGCTCAGGATCGCCGCGAGGGCGAGGGATGTGGCGGTACGCATATGAGGGGTCCTCCCTGGAAACTTCTGCCCGGCGCTTCGGCCTGGGCCGGCAATATCCTATTTATCGGACAAATTGACAATGACCTGAGATGATTAACAAATGTGCATGTTTGGCGCAGTCATAGGACTCTTTTCTGGCCCTGACGGTTGCGGCCCTAAACCCGCGTGGTCGGGCTTGACGGGGGCCGCCGCGCCTCCAGCAGGTCCTTGGCCAGGAGTTGCGCCGCCCGCGACCCGGTGGCGCCCTTGCGGGCCACGATCTCGAACGGCGCATCATAGTCCAGGATGTCCGGCAGCAGCGGCCGCAGCCGCCCCGCGGCCACCCAGGGTGCGGCGTAATGCACCGGCAGGAAGCCGAGATAGCCGCCCGACAGGATCAGCACCGCCTGCGCCTCCATGGCGTCGACCGTGGCCGCGGCCGAGGCCTCGGACAGGCCGAGCCGGGTCAGGTCGCTGAGGTTCCAGTAGCCGCGGGTGATCAGCCGTTCGCGCCGGATCTCGGGCAGCGTCTCCGGCGTGTCGGGCACCGCGAACAGGCGGTGTCCGGCGCCGCAGTAGAAGCGGTGCCGCTCCTGGTACAGCGGCGTGTAGGTCAGGCCGGCGACACGGCGCGGGAAGCTGCCGACCGCGAGGTCCAGCTGGCCGTCGAGCAGCCGCTTCTCCAGCATCGGGGGGGTGTCGATGGTCAGGTGCAGGTGCACCCGGTGGTCGCGGCCGCCGAAGCGGCGCAGCGCCGGGATCAGCGGCGACCCCGGATCGCCGGCGGTGGCGTCGAGCAGCCCGACCCTGAGGTCGCCGGCCAGCCGGGCGTCCAGCGCAGAGGCCTCGCCGCGGAACGCCTCGACCGCGTCGAGCAGCCGCCGTGCAGCCTCGTAGACCGCCCGGCCCTTCTCGGTCAGGCGAAAGCCGGCCCGGCCGCGTTCGCACAGCCGGGCGCCCAGCCGCCGCTCCAACTGCGCCATCTGGGTCGAGACGGTCGAGGCGCCGAGGTTCAGCGCCGCCTGGGCCGCGGCGAAGCCACCGGCATCGACCACGGTCACGAAGATCCGCAAGAGCCGCAGCTCGACGTCCGTGACGTTCTTCATGGGGTCACGTTCTTCATGCGGACGAGATTACATCGAGAATCTACGAAGTGAACGTCGTGTCAGCGCTATTTTTCGGCGGCGCAACATGCGCCATCCTTCCGGCAACGAAACAGTGCGAACAGCGAGGCTTCGAGTGCCCTGGACCTTGGATTCCGAGACCGGCGTGCTGCGCGACGTGCTGCTGGCGACCCCGGACCACTATTCGTGGCAGCCGACCAACAGCATCGCCCGGGCCACGCTGGAGGCCGGGTCGGCCTATGACCACCAGCGCGTCCAGGGCCAGTACCGCCAGATGGTCGACGCGCTCGAAGGTGCCGGCGTCGCCTGCCATTACCTCAAGGTCGAGCCGCACCTGCCCTACCAGGTCTACACCCGGGATTCGAGCCAGGTGACGCCCTGGGGCCCGGTGGTCACCCAGCTGTTCCGGCCGCAGCGCCGCGGCGAATACGCGGCGGTGATCGAGTTCTACCAGCAGCATGGCGGCATCTGGCGCTATTCCACCGACGGCACGCTGGAGGGCGGCGACATCCACATCATCCGCCCCGGGCTGGTGCTGATCGGCAGTTCCGGGGAGCGCACCAACGAGGCCGGCGCGCGGCAGTTCGCGCGCTGGTTCGAGGCCGAGGGCTGGGAGGCCCGGGTCGAGCCGTTCCCCGAGCATTTCCTGCATCTCGACGTGATCTTCTGCATGGCCGCGGACGGGCTGGCCGTGGCCTGCACCGAGGTGCTGGACGACGGGCTGCTGGACTGGCTGAAGGCACACCGCATCAAGCTGGTCCCGGTCACCTACAAGGAGGTCATGGCGATGGGCTGCAACCTGCTGGCGCTGGGCCGCGACCGGGTGCTGTCGCCGAAGCACAGCAGCCGGGTGAACGCCCTGCTGCGGGCCGAGGGCATCACCGTGCTGGAGCCCGAGTTGGACCTGCTGGCCGCCGGCGGCGGCAGCATCCATTGCATGACCATGCCGCTGCGCCGCGATCCGGTGTAAGCAGAAACCATGACGACGCTCAACCCGCTCCTCGCCGCCGTGGCGGCCCCCCCGATCGCCGAAGCCCAGCGCTGGATCCAGGGCCGCAGCTTCCCTGCCGACCGGCCGTTGGTCGACCTGGCCCAGGCCGTCCCCGGCTACGCCCCGCCGGATAGCCTGATCGCGCATCTCGCCGATCGATTGCGCGACCCCGCGATGCACCGCTACACCGAGATCCTGGGCGTGCCCGCCCTGCGCGCGGCGCTGGCGGCGCGCTTCGCCCGGTTCTACGGCGGCACCATCGACGCCGCCCATGTGGCGATCACCGCCGGCTGCAACCAGGCCTTCTGCCTGGCGATGACGGCGCTGGCGCAGCCTGGCGACCGGGTGATCCTGCCGCTGCCGCACTACTTCAACCACAAGATGTGGCTGGACACGCTGGGCATCGAGGCCGCGCCCCTGGCCTTCCGGCCCGAGTCCGGCGGCGTGCCGGATGTCGAGGAGGCGGCGGCCCTGATCACCGACCGCACCCGCGCCATCGTGCTGGTGACGCCGAACAACCCGACCGGCGCAATCTACCCGGCGGCGACGCTGCGCGCCTTCTACGACCTGGCGAAACGCCGCGGCATCGCCCTGGTGCTGGACGAGACCTATATCGACTTCCTGCCGACCGACGCCCGGCCGCACGACCTGTTCGAGGACCCGGACTGGGCCTCGACCCTGATCCACCTCTACAGCTTCTCCAAGGTCTTCGCGATCACCGGCCACCGCGTCGGCGCCCTGACCGCCGGCCCGGCGCTGATGGCCCAGGTCGAGAAGGCGATGGACTGCGTCGCCATCTGCGCCCCACGCATCGGGCAGGAGGCGGCGCTGTTCGGGCTGGAGCAGCTGGGCGGCTGGGTCGCGGCCAACACCGCGGCGATGCGCCGCCGCGCGACCGTGTTCCGCGACGCCCTGTCGGGGCTGGAGGGCTGGCGGCTGGTCAGCCTGGGCGCCTTCTTCGCCTATCTCGAGCACCCCTTCCCCGGCCGCGGCGCGGTCGAGGTAGCCCGCGACCTGGCGCTGCGGCACAATCTCTTGACCCTGCCGGGCAGCATGTTCGGGCCGGGCCAGGACCGGTTCCTGCGCGCCGCCTTCGCCAATGTCGGCGACGACGTTGCGCCGGTCGTCGCGGCCCGGCTGACGGATGCGCTGTCGTCCCGCGACGCTGCGTAAGAAAACACCGCACAAGAAGACATCAGGAGGCTTCATGACCCGCGAGATCTATCGCTTCTCCCCGAGTCGGCGGACGCTGCTCAAGCTGTCCGCCGCCGGCGCCGCCCTGGCCGTCGCCGGCCGGGCGCCCTTCGTGCATGCGCAGGAGCGCAGCATCAAGATCGGCACCTATGGCGGCTATTTCGAAGAGAGCTTCGGCAAGCACGTCTTCCCGGAATTCACCAAGGCGACCGGCATCAAGGTCGAGGGCGTCGGCGAGCCGACCGGCGAGGCCTGGCTGGTGCAGCTGCAGACCGCGGCCAATGCCGGCGAGGCCCCGGCCGACGTGTCGATGATGGCCCAGGTCGCGATGCTGCGCGGCATCAAGTCCGGGCTGTGGCAGGCGCTGGACCCGGCGAAGATGCCGGGCGCTGCGAAGGTGTTCCCGGAGTTCCTCAACAAATACGACGATGGCCGTATCGCCGGCGTCGCAGCGGTGGCTTGGTTCATCACCCTCGTCACCAACACCGAGACCTACAAGGACGCGCCGACCAGCTGGGCCGCCCTGTGGGACAAGGCGAATGAGGGCAAGCTGGGGCTGATGGCGCTGGCCAGCAACTCGTTCCTGCTGGAGATCGCCGCCCACACCCATTTCGGCGGCAACAGCGACATCCTGGCGACCAATGAGGGTGTCGAGAAGGTGCTGGCCAAGCTGGCGGAGCTGAAGCCGAACGTGTCGTTGTGGTACCGCGACGAGGGCCAGTTCCAGAACGCCCTGCAGTCGGGCGAGATCCCGATGGGCGAGTACTATCACGACGTCACCGGCCTCGCGATCAAGGACGGCTTCCCGGTGCGCTCGACTTTCCCGAAGGAAGGCGGCGTGTCCGACCGCGGCTCCTGGGCCGTCACCAAGGCGTCGAAGAAGCTGGAGGAGGCGCATGTCTTCATCGACTACATGTGCCAGCCAGCCCAGCAGGAAACGCTGTCGCGCAAGGTCGGCACCGCACCGATCGTGCCACGCGAGATTTTGAGCCTGTCGGCGGAGGAGTTCGCCGCCGTCTCCAGCGACGTCAAGCCGATCATCCCGGACTACAAGCTGTACACCGAACGCGGCGACTGGGTCGCGGAGAAGTGGACGGGTATGATCACCGGCTGATCGAGCCCCGCCCCGGCCGGACCGCTGGCCGGGGCCTTTACCTCCGAGACAGGACCCGCGCCGCATGCACGAGCTCCGCCTCCAGGGCATCGCCAAGGATTACGGCCGGGTCACCGCCGTCACCGACGTCGACCTGGCCGTCCCGGCCGGTAAGCTGGTCTGCTTCCTGGGCCCGTCGGGCTGCGGCAAGACCACGCTGCTGCGCATCATCGCCGGCCTGGAATCGCCGACCAAAGGCCAGCTGCTGCTGGACGGGCGCGATGTCACTCCGGTGCCGACGCATCAGCGCAACTTCGGCATGGTGTTCCAGTCGCTGGCGCTGTTCGACCACCTGACGGTTGGCGAGAACATCGCCTACGCCCTGCGCATCCGCGGCGCCGACAAGGCTACCCAGCGCAAGCGGGCGGAGGAGCTGCTGGCCCTGGTGCAGCTGCCGGGCGTGGCCGACCGTCATGTCTCGCAGCTGTCCGGCGGCCAGCGCCAGCGCGTGGCCATCGCCCGCGCCCTGGCGATCGACCCCCGCCTGTTCCTGCTGGACGAGCCGCTGTCGGCGCTGGACGCCAAGCTGCGCGAGGCGATGCAGATCGAGCTGCGGCAGCTGCAGCAGCGCCTGGGCGTCACCACCATCCTGGTCACCCACGACCAGCGCGAGGCCATGACCATGGCCGACATCATCGTCGTCATGGGCAAGGGCCGGATCCAGCAATCCGGCGCGCCGCTGGAGATCTATCGCCGCCCGGCCAATGCCTTCGTCGCCGACTTCATCGGCACCGGCAACCTGCTGCCGGTCCGGGTCGACGGCGGGACCTTACGCCTCGGCGACACCGTGCTGACCGCGAGCGAGGGGCTGGGCGGTCTCGCTTCCGGCGCCGGCGCCACCCTCCTGGTGCGGCCGGAGGAGGTGCAACTGCGCCCGGCCGGCGAGGCGGGCCCGAACCGGGTCGCGGGCACGGTCGATTTCGTGCGCGATGTCGGCAATTCGGTCGAGGTCTATGTCGACTGCGCCGGCACCCGGCTGGTCGCCGCCGCCGCGCGCAAAGACTTGCCGCCGATCGCGGCCGGCCAGAGCATCACGGTCGAGCTGCCGCCCGAATCCTGCGTGGTGCTGGCGGCATGACCGCACCGGCCATGACCACGGCCTCGGCCGCCCCGGCGACAACCCATAACGCCCCTCATGGCCTGGTCGCCCGGTTGCCGGCGTTGTGGCCGGCGGCGATGCTGTGCGTGTTCTTCCTGGTCCCGTTCCTGATCATGGTGGCGTTCAGCTTCTACCACCGGGTCGAGGGCGGGCTGTACGAGCCGGCCTTCGAGCTCGACAACTATGCCCGGTTCTGGACGCCACTGTTCACCCGGGTGCTGGGCTTCTCGCTGATGATCTGCGGTCTGGCCGCCGTGGTCTGCGTCGTCGCGGCGGTACCCTTCACCTGGTGCCTCAGCCGCACGCCCCGTCGGGCGCAGGTGGCCTGGCTGGTCTGCATCCTGTCGATCCTGTCGCTGTCCGAGGTCATCATGGGCTTCGCCTGGTCGATCCTGCTGTCGCGGTCGGCCGGGCTGTCCAACCTGCTGGTCACGCTCGGCATCCTTGATACACCCGAGGCCTGGACGCCCAGCTTCGGCGCCCTGCTGATGGGGCTGTGCTTCATCGGCTTCCCCTATTCGGTGCTGATGCTGTACCCGGCGGTGAACCGCCTCGACCCCGAGATCACCGAGGCCGCCCGCACTCTGGGCGCCTCGCCGCTGCGCGGCTTCTTCACCGTGGTGATCCCGTCGCTGCGCCAGGCGATCCTGGCCACCGCCATCCTGGTGTTCGTCTTCACCCTCGGCTGCTATGTGCTGCCGCAGGTGCTGGGCAAGCCGGAGCACTGGACCCTGTCGGTGCTGATCACCGACCAGGCGATCTACCAGTCGAACATCCCCTTCGCCGCGGCGCTGGCGGTGTTCCTGGTGCTGGTCAGCCTGGCCCTGATCGGGCTGACCCTGCTGCTGGGCCAGGGCCGCAAGCCGGCCGGGGGGCGCTGACCATGGGCCGCGTCCTCTCCCGCCTCTATATGGGCCTGATCGGGGCCATCCTGCTGGCGCCGATCATCGTCATCATCGGCGTGTCGCTGAACGAGAAGAAGCGCCTGCTGTTTCCGCCGCAGGGCCTGTCGGTCGCCTGGTACGGCGAGATGCTGCGGGACCCGGAATGGGTCGGCGCGCTGGGCCACAGCGTGATCATCGCCGTGCTGGCCGCCGCCCTGTCGGTGTCGATCGCGCTGCCGATGGCCTGGTATCTGTGGCGCTGGAACCCGCGCTGGGGCCGCGCCCTCTACACCCTCGGCATCGCCCCCTTCATCCTGCCGCCGGTGGTCTCGGCCCTGGGCTTCCTGATCTTCTGGCAGATCGTCGGCCTGTACGGGCACATCGCCGCCACCATCGTCTCGCACGGCATCTTCTTCGTCACCCTGCCGCTGGTGAACATCGCCCTGGGCCTGGCCTCGATCGACCGCGCGGCGGTGGAGGCGGCGCGCACGCTGGGCGCCGACGAGCGCACGGTGTTCCGCACCATCGTACTGCCCTCGGTCAGGCCTTACATCATCTCCGGCTACGCCTTCGCCTTCGTGCTGAGCCTGAACGAGTACATCATCGCCTACATGGTGGCGGGGTCGACCGTGGAGACGCTGCCGATCAAGATCTTCAACGCCCTGCGCTACGGCTACACCCCCGTGATGGCAGCGGTGACGGCGCTGTTCGTGGTGGTGGCGGCGCTGGTGTTCTCGCTGGTGGCGTGGCGCGGCGACCTGCCGCGGCTGTTGGGCGCCAGCCGGCCACCGCGCTGAACTATCCTGCCGTTTCCCTTCCGATTCGGCGGTTGCGACAGATCCATGCCTTTTGCCTTGCTGCAGCGCCTCCTGCTGCCGATCGCCCTTGTGCTGGGCGCCGCCGCCCCGGCGGCCGCCATGGACGTCAAGAACAGCTTCAGCGACGGCTTCGAGGGCGGCCGGATCATGTCGCAGGTCTGGGCCCCCTGCCAGCGCGACGAGGGCTACTTCTTCATCGAGCAGTCGCAGGTCCGCTCCGGCAGCTATGCCGCCGGCATGGCCCTGCTGCCGACGCCGGACCTGCCGCCGGCGATCGAGCCGCTGGACATCGACCACAGCCGCAGCGGCTGCCGGGACCCGATGCCGATGGTGGAGTTCGACCCCGGCCATGACCAGCGGGCCGAGCTGTGGCTGCAGCCGACCGCGCCGAAGGGCACCGACCTGTGGTACGGCTTCAGCTTCCGCGTCGACGCGCCGCCGTCGCCCGAGGCCGATGCTAGGCGCCTGGTGGTCGGCCAATGGAAGCAGAGCGGCCCGTACAGCCCGATCCTGGGGCAGCGCTTCCGCAACCGGAAATTCTACCTGACAGTCGAGCAGGACGGCCCGGCGCCGTTCCAGCAGTGCCGGGTGCCGATCGCCTGGGAGGACGGCTACGACTTCTCGGAATTCCCCGGCCGCCGCCCCTTCCTGCATGACGGCTTCGACGGCGACGGCAACAAGCTGCCGCCCGACTACAGCGCCGACTGCACCCGTGGCCTGACCATCGACCGCAAGGCACCGCTGCCGCAGGCCTTCGGCGCCTGGGTCGACATGGTGGTGCACATGCGCATTTCCGCGACGCCCGACGACATCGTTGAGGTGTGGGCCAACGGCCAGCCGATCGTCACCGTCCGCGGCCCGCTGGGCTACCGCAACAGCGGCAAGCAGTACTTCAAGATCGGGCCATATCGCGACCCGGCGGACACGCCGGTCGTCGTCCGCCTCGACAATTTCGGCCTGGGCCACAGCTTCGACGAGGTCGATCCGCGGCGTTTCGACAAATAGGCCCGGCGCGGCTTGGCGGCACCCGGGCGGGCCCCTATCGTGCGTGGCCCGACACCAACCGCGATGATCATGCTCGCAGCCCTGTTGCGGCAGCCGATGCTGCCGGTCGTCCTGCTCCTGGCCAGCCTGCTCCCGACCGCCGCGCCGGCGATGGCGGCCGAGATCTCGGACGGCTTCGAATCGGGGCGCATCGACCCGAAGGTCTGGGCCCCCTGCCCGCGCCAGGAGAACCGCTTCTTCATCGACGACACGGTGGTCCGGTCCGGCCGCTACGCCGCCGGCATGGCCTTGCTGCCGGGGGATGCGGTGCCGGCCGCGATCCCGCCGATGGAGGCCAGGCGGCGGCGCAGCGGCTGCATGGACACCATGCCGGGCGCGGTGTTCGCGCCGGAGCGCGACCAGCGCGCCGAGCTGTGGCTGCAGCCGGCCGAGCCGAACGGCGCCGACCGCTGGTTCGGCTTCAGCTTCCGCATCGACGAGCCGGTGCGGACCGACGGCAACCGCCTGATCATCGGCCAGTGGAAGCAGAGCGGCGGCCACAGCCCGATCCTGGCGCAGCGCTTCAAGAACGGCGCCTTCCACATCACGGTCGAGCAGGAGGGCCCGACGCCGGGACAGCAATGCCGGGTGCTGGTGGCCTGGCAGGACGGCTACGACTTCTCGGACTTCCCGGGCTATCCCAGCTTCCTGCATGGCGGCGAGGACACCGTCGGCGGCAGGCTGCCGACCGACCGCCGCGGCGACTGCAGCCATGGGCTGACCATCGACCGCAAGGGGCCGCTGCCGTCGCCCTTCGGCGCCTGGGTCGACATGGTGGTGCATCTGCGCGTCGCCGCCGGGCCCGACGACCTCATCGAGATCTGGGCCGACGGCCGTCCGATCGTCACCATCCGCGGCCCGGTCGGCTTCCGCGATGGCGGCGCCCAGTACTTCAAGTTCGGGCCCTATCGCGACCCGTCGCCCAACCCGCTGGTGGTGAGGTTCGACGACTTCTCCCGTGGCGGCAGCTTCGCCGAGGTCGACCCGCGGCGCTTCGACCAGTAGCGCCGCGGCCGTGGCTGCTTTCGAGGCAGGCCTCGCCGCCGCGATGGAGGACGGCGAGGCCGGGCCGGCAATCCGCTAGGCCGGCTGGGGTTTCCCGATGGCCGGGTCGCTCCAGGCTTCGTCCGCGGTCTGGACACGGCCGCTGAAGCGCCGCAGGAAGCCCGGTTCCGACTTCAGCCGGACGCTCACGTCAAACCAGGACAACGACCTCGACACTGAAAAATGCAGTTCCTCTGTGGACCGGGCCCTGACGGACTGCGTTCTGGTCAGGGAATTGTAGGCCTCGGACACTTCGAATTCACACGGCCGGTCGTCGGAATTCCGCAACGTCACCCGAACCCCCCTGCCATCCCGGTCGTAGTCGAGCCGGACTTCGGGCTTGCGACGCCGATTGGGCTGATCCGCGATGCCCTTGAACTCCGCGAGATAGCCATCCGGGCCGAAGACGCTCCAGTGATACTGGCCGTCCACGTCGTCGGGCTGCAGGGTGGCGGTGAGCGATCTCCCGCCTTCGACCGTGTAGTGGTAGGCCGCCTGGCGATCCTGCCCCGGGTTCCGGTAGGCGATGAAGTGGGCGCCGACCTTTCCGAGATTGTCGAAATCGATGCCGAACTCGCCGTCGCGCGTGACGTTCTCGTGGACGAAGAAACGATATGGCAGCGGGCAGGCCGCCCGCTTGAACGGATAGGTGACGCTGGGGAGGGCCTGAGGGTTCGGCACCGCCAGGGGGCCAGTGCCATTTTTCAGCGGGGTCGGCACGGTCTTCACCGCCGCCGGCCAATTCTTCCCGCCGCTGAAGTCGAAGGCCGATGTCAGGTCGCCGCACACCGTCCGGCGCCACGGGGAGATGTTCGGGCACCGGATCTTGCGGGGATCGGCGCCCTTGGCGATCTGCCATTCCTCGAGGAAGCGCAGCACCGAGGTGTGGTCGAACAGCTGGGAACACACCCGCCCGCCCACGCTCCAGGGCGAGATCACCAGCATCGGCACGCGCGGCCCCAGGCCGACCGGGGTCGTCCCGGTCATGATTTCATCCGCGCCGCATTGCGCCAGCGTGGTCTGGCCATAGGCGTTGGTGATCGGCGGGATGGGAGCCGGGACGTGGTCGAAATAGCCGTCGTTCTCGTCATACATGATTAGGAAGACGGTCTTGGCCCACACCTTCGGGTTCTGGACGAGGGCGTTCAGGATGGCCGCGGTGAAGTTCTCCCCATCCCCCGGAGCCGCCGACGGATGCTCGCAATATTTGTAGGGCGCCACGATCCAGGACACCTGCGGCAGGCCCTCGGGCGATTCCATCGCCTTCTGGAATTGGTCGATCACACTCTCTCCCAGCACCGTGCTCGAAGCGGCGAAGGTCCGGCCGTGCTCATAGAGGCCCTTGAATCTGTCGTCCCGCGATTGACTGATCGGCTTTCCGGTGCTGTCGATGCGGAAATTCTTGAAGTACTGCAGATAGTTGTCGCCGTAATTGTCGTATTCCTGGAACACCTTCCAGCTGACGTCGTTCTTCTCCAGCACCTCGGCATAAGTCAGCCAATCCGCCACGCCGGCGGCGACTGCCGTCTTCTTGGCGGTCGGCGAATCGCCATACATGGCAGGGGTGATCTTGGAATTGTTGTCGTTGCGGATATCGGCGACGTAGACCTCATTGCCCTTGTCGTCCCGGCTGTAGTTGTCCGGGAAATTCATCGGCGGAGGACAGGTGCCGGACCAGAGATAGAGCCGATTGGGGTCCGTCGCAGCAAAGACGGAGCAATGGTAGGCGTCGCAGACCGTGAAGTTGTTCGCCAGCAGAGTGTAGAACGGCAGATCCTCCGGGGTGAGATACCCCATCGTCTGCTTGCTCTTGAGCGGGACCCAGACGTCCCAATCCTGCCAGATGTCCTGGGATGCCTTCCAGCTGTGGTCCAGGTCGCCGGCGTATTGGAAGTTGGCGGTTCCGGCCGTGCCGCTGAGTGCGAACGGCAGGACGTAGCGGGATTGCCGCTTGCTGCGATCCGGCTGATACCACGTGTCCTTCGCGGTCCATTTGTCATGCGAGACGTGGTCGCTGATCTTGACGGTGGGATTGGTGCCTTCGGGCTGGTACCAGACCGGCTTGCCGCTCGGCAGCGGAACCGGCCGCGGGTCACCGAATCCCCGCACGCCCGGCAGCATGCCGAAGTAATGGTCGAACGACCGGTTCTCCTGCATGAAGATGACGACGTGTTCGACATCCCGGATGTCGTTGTGGACGCGATGAGGTTCGGTGGCCAGTGCCCGCTGGACGAGGTCCAGCCAGGCGGAACCGCCCGCGGCGACGCCCACCGAGGCGGCGCTCATGCGAAGGAAATCACGGCGTTTCTGTGTGACCATGGGGTGCGACCTCGGGGAGATGTCAGCGCGAGAGAATGGGGGGCTGATAGTTGCGCGCGCCACGGTTACACAAAGACTGTTACCCTTTTACGTCAAGATTCGAAGCCGAATCCAATATTGATCGGCACACCGAAATCCATTTGCGCAACGTCCTTATCGATGAATGCTTCCCTGAGGCTTCCACGTCCGCGGTGTCGCCGCGCCCGGCTCTTGTGCCTCAGTAGCGGTGGGGCACGTAGAGTTCCTCCGGCAGCGTGCGGCGCTCGTAGTTCGGGTCGAACACCCGCTCCGGCAGCGCGATCTCCTCATGCGGCACCTCCTCATAGGGGACCACCGACAGCAGGTGCGACATGCAGTTCAGGCGCGCCCGCTTCTTGTCGTTGCCTTCGACGATGTGCCAGGGCGCCTCGGGAATGCTGGTGCGTTCGAACATGGCCTCCTTGGCCTTGGTGTACTGTTCCCAGCGCACGCGGGACTGCAGGTCCATGGGCGACAGCTTCCACTGCTTGATCGGGTCGTGGATGCGCATCAGGAAGCGCAGCTGCTGCTCCTCGTCGGTGATGGAGAACCAGTACTTCACCAGGATGATGCCGGAGCGCAGCAGCATGCGCTCGAACTCCGGCACGTCGCGGAAGAAGTCCTCGACCTGGCCTTCGCTGGCGAAACCCATGACGCGCTCGACGCCGGCGCGGTTGTACCAGCTGCGGTCGAACAGCACGATCTCGCCGGCCGCCGGCAGGTGCGGCACATAGCGCTGGAAGTACCACTGGGTCTTCTCGCGGTCGGAGGGGGCGGGCAGCGCCACCACCCGGCAGGTGCGCGGATTGACGCGCTGGGTGATGCGCTTGATGGCGCCGCCCTTGCCGGCGCTGTCGCGGCCCTCGAACAGGACCACCATCTTGAGGCCCTTGTATTGCACCCAGTCCTGCAGCTTCACGAGTTCGCTCTGAAGCCGCAGCAGCTCGTTGAAATAGGTGTGGCGGTCGAGGCTGTTCTTCTTGCGCGTCGCCAGCAGGGCGCGCAGCTCGGGCGCGATGCGGGCGTCGTCGACCGCCTGCTCGAGCTCCTCGTCCATGTCGTCCTCGAGCTCGATCTCGAGCCAGCTGCGGGTCCCGGTGTCTTTCAGCTCGGTCATGTGCCTGTCTCCTGCTGCTCACCCCCCATGTACCTGGAAGGTTATGCAGTTTGGTGACAGCCGTCGCCGGTCGGGCCGGTCCGGCCGATGAAATGATGGGCCGACGTCCTTTTCCGACCCGAGAGGAAAGGCGCGGCGCCTCTCCCGCCACCCCTCCCTCGTCATTGCGAGCGCAGCGAAGCAATCCATCGGGCCGCTCGTACCGGCGCCATGGATTGCTTCGTCGGCTTCGCCTCCTCGCAATGACGATTGGGGGGGCGGGTGAGGCGACTCAGTCAGCTCTTCGCGTTGCCTCTCCCGCCTGACGGGAGAGGCCGGGCGTCCGCAGGACGACCGGGTGAGGGCGGGCCCAGGCCTCGACAAAGAGCCCTCACCCGGAGCCGCTTCGCGTCTCCGACCTCTCCCGAAAGCGGGAGAGGCAACGCGAACGGAGCGCCCCTCAACTGCTATCTGGCTTGCGGGCCGGCGGGGCGGGCTCGCCGGGCTCGGGCGCTTCGGGAGGCGGATCGGTGAGCGCCTCGTCCAGCGGCTCGGCCGCCTCGTCCCCGGCGATGACCTCGTCCCAGCCCTGGGGCAGCCGGCCCGGCTCGCGGCCGAGGCGGCGGCAAATGCGCCGCACGATCTCGTCGATCGGCAGGGTGTCGAGTTCGACGTCCAGCGGCTCGGTCTCGGTCAGGCTCTCCCGCGGTGCGGCGGCCGCCTTGGCACCGGCCGGCCGCTCGGGCCCAAGCTCCTCGGCCACGGCGCGGGCGACCTGCGCCCGCCGCCGCTGCCGGCGCTCCTGGACCTCGGCGGCGGCTTTCTCCGCCGCGTCCTTGCGGGTCCGGTAGGCCTCGCGGATGCGCTCGGTCATGGCGATGGTCAGGCGCACCGCACGGGCGATGCGGGCCTGCGACAGCGCGAAATCGATCACCGGCGGCTCGAACCGGTTCCCGGCCACGATGTGCTGGCCCTCGAGCCGGCGGGCGGTGCGCATGTCGATGTCGACCAGCTCGCGCAGCGTGCCCAGCGCCCACACCGTCCACTCCCGGTCGGGATCGACCGGTTGGGTCTCGGCAGGGGCGGCGTCGATCGGCGCGGTGTCCATGGAACATATCATGAACAAACTGAACCGCTTGCGCAATGAACAAAGTGTTTACGGGACGACGGGCGCGCCGCCCCTCCCCCTCCGTCATTGCGAGGAGGCGAAGCCGACGAAGCAATCCACGGCGCCGCCTGGCATGGATTGCTTCGCTGCGCTCGCAATGACGATGAGGGGGCGAAAAGGCGACGCGATCCGGACGCAACCGCCCCCGTCAGGTCATCGCGAACACCGGCACGCGGTCGCCGACGCCGCGGAGGGTCAGGGCCTGCAGCGTGGCGTCCACCCCGCGCGCGGACAGCAGCCGGGCCGAATCCGCGTCCCGGACGATCGCCTGGGTGGCGAAGATGCTGTCCTCGGTGGCCAGCGCCTGCACCCGCGACGCGATGTTGACGGTCTGGCCGAAATAGTCCTGGCGATCGTTGAGGTTCACCGCGAGGCACGGCCCCTCATGGATGCCGATCTTCAGGATCAGCTCCTCCGCCCCCCGCCGCGCGTTGAGCTGGCGCATCGAGTCGCGCATGCGCAGCGCGGCCGAGACGGCGCGGCGCGGCTCCGGGAAGGTCGCCATCACGGCATCGCCGATGGTCTTGACCACGGCGCCGGCTTCGGACGCCACGATCTCGTGCAGGACCTGGAAGTGGGAGCGCACCAAGTCGTAGGCGACGAGGTCGCCGACCCGCTCGTACAGGTCGGTCGACCCCTTCAGATCGGTGAACAGGAAGGTCAGGCTCATGATCTTGAGCCGCTGTTCGACGTCGAGCGTCTCGGTGCGGTAGAGGTCGCGGAAGGTCTGGTTGGTCAGCAGCCGCTTGGCGGTCAGGAACGGGCGGCGGCCGCCGATCAGGCTGCACATCTCCGGGCCCGCGACATAGACGCCGACCAGGGCCCGGCGCTCGGTGCGGTTGTCCAACAGGAGGCGGAGCGGCCCCGGGGCCAGGGTGGTGCGGCCGACTTCGGCACGGGCGCTGGTGAAGATCATCGTGATCTCGCGACGGTCCGCCGTCGGCTCGCCCGCGCTCTCGACCAGATGCGCCGTGTGGGTCACCGGGTCGAAGATGATGACGGTCTCGGCCGGAAGCTGCAGGGCCAGGATCATGCGTTCGCCGGCCTTCAGCTCGACGGCCTCCAGCAGGGCCTTGCGGCTGAGCGCGTCGAACATGCCCGGCTCGGGGAAGGCCAGGCCGGACCCGTAGAACACCTGCCGGTGGTAGTCCCAGAAGCCGAGGCTGTCGGGGTCGTGGGCACCGATGCTGCGGATGCGGGGGCTGACGGTGAAGCTGACCTCGACCGTGTCGTCGAGCGTCGGCTCGCTGTCCAGCGCGCAGAACGCGCAATGATAATCCTGCTGCCGCACGCTCTTCAGCGTGGCGTTGGCGCCGAGCACGCCGCCGCAGCTGGGGCACAGGATGTTCCAGGACATCTCGAACAGGCCCAGCCGCGACGCGTGCAGCAGGGCCGCGATCACCTTCTCCTCATCCAGGCCGCGGGCAGTGGCGAGGCCCAGGGCGTTGAGGCGCGCGAGCTCCTCGTCGCGGCCGTTGCGGACGAGGTCCTCGATGGCGTCGACCACGCCGGCGTCGGCCGAGCGGCGCAGGGCGTCGAACAGGGCGTCGTTGTCGTGCATGGCCGGAGCATACCCCTCCTCAATCGTCATTGCGAGGAGGCGAAGCCGACGAAGCAATCCATGGTGCCGCCTGGCATGGATTGCTTCGCTGCGCTCGCAATGACGATGTTTAGGAGTCCTGAAAGGTCCCTACCGCCGTCCGCCGAACAGCGAGCCGAGCACGCCGCGCACCAAAGCGCGGCCGATCGAGCTGCCGAAGGTGCCGCCGGCGGTGCCGCCGACGCTGCGCCCCAGGCTGCGGCCGAGCTGGGTGCCGACCGAGCTGCCGGCGCTGCGCACCACGTCCTTGAAGATCGATTCCACCATGCTGGGCCCGGCCTTCGCCTGGGCCTTGGCCTCGGCGGCGGTCGTGGCCTGCTGCTGGGTCTCGGCCGCCCGCGCCGTCAGCTTCTCATAGGCCGACTCGCGGTCGATGGCGGTGGCGTATTTGAGGTCCAGCCCGCCGGCCGCGATCGCCGTGCGGCGCTCGGCATCGGTGATCGGGCCGATGCGCGACACCGGCGGGCAGACCAGCGCCCGCTCGACCACCTCGGGGATGCCCTTGCCGTCGAGGAACGAGACCAGCGCCTCGCCCACCGCCAGCTCCTGCAGCGCCTTGACGACGTCGAGCTTGCCTTCGGTGCGGAAGGTGTCGGCGCTGGCCTTCAGCGCCTTCTGGTCGCGCGGGGTGAAGGCGCGCAGCGCGTGCTGGGCGCGGTTGCCCAGCTGGGCCAGCACCTTGTCCGGCACGTCGATCGGGTTCTGGGTGACGAAGTAGACGCCGACGCCCTTGGAGCGGATCAGCCGCACCACCTGCTCGACCTTCTCGACCAGCGGCTTGGGCGCGTCGTCGAACAGCAGGTGCGCCTCGTCGAAGAAGAACACCAGCTTCGGCTTGTCGGGATCGCCGACCTCGGGCAGGCGCTCGAACAGCTCAGATAGCAGCCACAGCAGGAAGGTGGCGTAGAGCCGCGGCGCCTGGATCAGGGTCTCGGCCGCCAGCACGTTGACCACGCCGCGCCCGTCCGACCCGGTGCGGATCAGGTCCATCAGGTCGAGCGCGGGCTCGCCGAAGAACGCCTCCGCCCCCTGCTGCTCCAGCACCAGCAGCTGGCGCTGGATGCTGCCGACCGAGGCCTTGGAGACGTTGCCGTAGGTGCCGGTGAAGGTCGACGCGTTCTCGGCGACGAAGGCCAGCAGCGCCTGCAGATCCTTGAGGTCGAGCAGCAGTAGCCCGTTCTCGTCCGCCGCCTTGAAGGCGATGTTGAGCACGCCCTCCTGGGTGTCGTTCAACTGCAGCAGGCGCGACAGCAGCAGCGGCCCCATCTCCGCCACCGTGGCGCGGATCGGGTAGCCCTGCTTGCCGTAGAGGTCCCAGAACACGGTCGGGAATGCCTGGAAGGCGAGGTCGCCGAGGCCGAGCGTTCTGGCCCGTTCGGCCAGCTTCGGGTTGGCGGTGCCGGGCTGGCAGATGCCGGCGATGTCGCCCTTCACATCGGCGACGAAGACCGGCACGCCGGCCTTGCTGAAGCCCTCGGCCAGCACCTTCAGCGACACGGTCTTGCCGGTGCCGGTGGCGCCGGCGATCAGCCCGTGCCGGTTGCCGAGGCCGAGCAGCAGCTGGTGCTCGCGCTGGCCCTTGGCGAAATACAGCCCGGTCTGGTCGCTCATCCTGTCTCCCACGGCCATGCGGCCGACATGTCTGGACGATCGGTCGCCCCTCACGCAGGGTATGACGGCTGGGAGGCGCAATGAAGACCCTGATCCTGCTGCGGCACGCGAAATCCGACTGGGACGACCCCGAGTTGGCCGACCACGACCGGCCGCTGGCGGCGCGCGGCCGCGAGGCGGCGCCGAAGATGGGCGAATGGCTGAAGACGCATGGCCCGGTGCCCGACCTGGTGCTGTGCTCGACCGCCACCCGCGCCCGGCAGACCCTGGCTTTGGCGCTGGAGGCCTGGGGCATCGCGCCGGAGACGGTGTTCGACCGCGGCCTCTATCTGGTCGGCGGCGCCGGGGTGCTGGCCCGGCTGCGCCAGGCGCCGGATACGGCGGCGGTGGTGATGGTGGTCGGCCACAACCCCGACACCGAGCAGCTGGCGCGCCGGCTGTCGACCAAGGGCGAATCGGCGGCCCTGGCCCGGCTGGCCGGCAAGGTGCCGACCACCGGGCTGGCGGTGATCGAGCTGCCGATCGACCGCTGGGCCGAGGCCGGCGGCAGCGGCCGGCTGGTGGCCTTCGAGACGCCGAAGACGGTCGGCGCCGTTCCGGAGGACGATTAACTCCTTGTAAGGAATGGATCTTTTCGACGGACACGACGTTATCCGGCGTGAAGTCCATGCACCCCCGATCGGGTGTGGACCGCAACCGGAGAACCCTCGTGATGTCGCCCACGCCTGCACGTCTGCTCAAGCTCGCCGCCGCCCTGGCCGCGGCCGCTTCCCTGGCCGGCTGTGTCGTCTATCCCGTGCGGCCCGCCTACTACGCCCGGCCGGCCGTGGTCTATGCCCATCCTGCCCCGTATGGCTACTACCGCTGAGCTTCCGGCTAGGGCCGCGGCACGGAGAGCGGCGGCCCGGCCGGGGACCAGCCTTCAGCGGATGCCGGCGAGATATCCCAACAGCGCGTCGGCATCCTCGAACACGACGTCGAGCGCGCCCGCCAGCATCGGGTTCAGCCGGGCGCCGAGGAAGGCGGCCCGCGAATCGGTGTGCAGCCCGACCAGGCGGCGCCCCGGCTTGGTCAGCTGACGATGGGCATAGGCCATGCCGAGCTCGATCGCGGCACCCTCGTCCGGCACCCGTCCGTCGAGCACATACAGCAGCACGTCGCAGGCGAAGACCTGGTCGCGGTCGGTGTCGAACAGGACGCGGCGGCGGTCTTCCGGCGTCATCGAGGCCCAGGGCTCGCGGCGGCTCTCGACCCCATCGCGCTGCGGCAGGAACACGTCGAAGCCCAGCGCCTCGATGCGCTCGACCAGCACGGCGTTGAACACCAGCTCGGCCGCCGAGAACAGCGGCGCGGCGAAATACAGGCGCGGCATCAGGCGGCTCCGATCATGGCAAGGGCGGCGCGGTGCAGCGCCGGGGTGGCGGCGGCCAGCACCTCGCCGGTCGAATTGAGCCCCAGCGGCTTGCCCTGCCAGTCGGTGATGACCCCGCCGGCGCCCTCGATCACCGGCACCAGCGCCATGTAGTCATAGGGCTGCAGGTCGCGCTCCATCACCAGGTCGATGCAGCCCAGCGCCACCAGGGCGAAGGCGTAGCAGTCGAGGCCGTAGCGGCGGTGCTTCACCGCCCTGGCCAGCCGGCCGAAGGCCTCGGCGCTGGCGCCCGAGAACATCTCCGGCGAGGTGGCGGACAGGATGGCGTGGTCCAGCCCGCCGCAGTCGCGGGTGTGGCACACCTTCCCGTCGGCCAGGGTCGGGTGGCCGGCATGGCCGGTAAAGCGTTCGCCCAGCGCCGGCATCTCGATCACCCCGACCACCGGGGTTCCGTTCCGGACCAGGGCGATCAGGCTGCCGAACATCGGCACCCCGGCGATGAAGGCGCGGGTGCCGTCGATCGGGTCCAGCACCCAGACCAGGTCGCGGTCGATGCCCTCGCCGCCCTGCTCCTCGCCCAGGATGCCGTGCTCGGGATAGCGCTCGCCGATCATCTGGCGCAGCTGGCGCTCGACCGCGCGGTCGGCCAGGGTCACCGGCGAGGCGTCGGCCTTGTCCTCGACCGCGATGCCAGTGCGGAACCAGCGCATCGCCACCGGGCGCGCGGCGTCGGCGAGGCTTTCGGCGAAGGCGACGAAGGGATCGGCGGTCATCGGACGGACTCGTTCAGCGACGGGCGGGCGGGAGGGCCGCAGCCTCGCCGGAAACGACGGATGGGGCAAGCCTTGACCGGACGTCAGCCCCTGAGCGCGTGCGCCAGGGCCAGGATCTCGTCCGCCCCCTTGGTGCTGGGCGCGGTCTCGACCAAAGTGCGGCCGGTCAGCATCGCCGCGGCGAAGCCGGTGCGGTTGCCGATGCGCTCGGCCAGCACCGGAATCCCGAGCTTGGCGATCTCGACCTCCAGCGCATCCGCCATGCTGGACCGCGCCGGCACCCGGTTCAGCACGATCAGGGCCGGCACCTTCTCCGCCGCCGCCAGGGCCAGGGTCGGCTGGGTCGCCCACAGATCCATCGGGCTGGGCTGGACCGGCACCAGCAGCAGCTGCGCCGCGCGCACCGCGATGCGGGCGTCGGAGGAGGCGTGCGGCGGGCTGTCGATCAGCACCACGTCGTGGCTGGCGCGGGCCTTGTCGACCTCGGCCGGCACGCGCCAGCCGGTGATGTGCTGGTGGCTGAAGCCGGGATTGGCGCCGCGCGCCTCGACCCAGCGGCTGAGGCTGGCCTGCGGGTCGATGTCGATCACCGCGACCGTGAGGCCGGACCGGACGAAGGCGACGGCGAGATGGGCGACCAGCGTGGTCTTGCCGGCCCCGCCCTTCTGCTGCGCCACGGTGATGGTTCGACCGGCCATTCTTGTTCTCCTGCTGTGGAAGCACTGTCGCGCGACTTTTGTTGCAGTGCAACATGATATCACCACAGGCCTTCGGCCCTGCGTCGGGGATGTCCGATTCACTGTCTGCGCATGGCCCCCCGGCGCCGGATCGGGCTATAGAACGGGGGATGAGCACCCCCGAAACCCCTTCGGCCAAGACCGAGATCGTCGATGACGGCCCCAGCGGCATCGCGCGCGCCGCCGCGCTGCTGCGCGAGGGCCGGCTGGTGGCCTTCCCGACCGAGACCGTCTACGGCCTGGGCGGCGACGCCACCGACGACCGCGCCGTGGCCGCGATCTTCGAGGCCAAGCGGCGGCCCAGCTTCAACCCGCTGATCAGCCACCTCGCCGAGGCCGAGCAGGCCGAGGACCTGGTGCTGTTCGACGCCCGCGCCCGGCGCGTGGCCGAGACGCTGTGGCCGGGGCCGCTGACCCTGGTGCTGCCGCGGCGCGCGGACGCGCGCGTGTCGCTGCTGGCCTCGGCCGGGCTGGACAGCCTGGCCATCCGGGTGCCGGCGCATCCGGCGGCGCGCAAGCTGCTGGCCGCGGTCGGCCGCCCGGTGGCGGCGCCCAGCGCCAATGTCTCGGGCGCGGTCAGCCCGACCACGCCGCAGCATGTCCTGGACGGGCTGTCCGGCCGGGTGGCGATGGTGGTGGCCGGCGGCCGCTGCGAGGTCGGGCTGGAATCGACCGTGCTGGACCTGACCGGCGACCAGCCGGTGCTGCTGCGCCCCGGCGGTGTGACGGTGGAGGAGCTGACCGCCCTGCTGGGCCCGATCGCGGTGCCGGAGAAGGATCCCGACCGCCCGGCCTCGCCCGGCCAGCTGGCCAGCCACTACGCCCCGCGGGCGCAGGTGCGGCTGAACGCCGGCGCCATCGGCCCGGGCGAAGTGCTGCTGACCTTCGGCCCCGACCTGCGCAGCGGCCCGAAGGTGATGAACCTGAGCGACAAGGGCAACCTGGCCGAAGCGGCGGCAAACCTGTTCGCCATGCTGCGGGCGCTGGACAAGACCGGAGCCGGCACCATCGCGGTGGTACCGATCCCGGAGACCGGCCTGGGCGCCGCGATCAACGACCGCCTGCGCCGCGCCGCGGCCCCCCGCCCGTAGGGAACCGGACCATGAACGATGCCGCGCTGATCGACCAGCTGATCGCCCTCATCGGCCCCCAGGCCGTGCTGCGCGATGCTGCTGACCTGGAACCCTATCTGCAGGAATGGCGCGGCAACTACCGCGGCACTGCCGGGGTCGTGGTGCGGCCGGGGTCGACCGCCGAGGTCGCGGCGGTGGTCAAGCTGTGCGCCGGCCGCGGCATCGGCATCGTGCCGCAGGGTGGCAACACCGGGATGGTCGGCGGCGCCGTGGCCGAGGCCGGCCAGATCATCCTGGCCACCGACCGGCTGACCGCGATCCGCGAGCTGGACGCCGAGGGCGACCACATCACGGTCGAGGCCGGGGTGGTCCTGGCCCAGGTCCAGGCGGCGGCGGAGGCGGCCGACCGGCTGTTCCCGCTGAGCCTGGGCGCCGAGGGCAGCTGCCGCATCGGCGGCAACCTGTCGACCAACGCCGGCGGCACCGCGGTGCTGCGCTACGGCAGCATGCGCAACCTGGTGCTGGGGCTGGAGGTGGTGCTGCCCGACGGCCGGGTCTGGGATGGGCTGCGGGCCCTGCGCAAGGACAACACCGGCTATGATTTGAAGCAGATCTTCATCGGCGCCGAGGGCACGCTGGGCGTCATCACCGCGGCGGTGCTGAAGCTGTTTCCGCGCCCGCGCAGCGTGGCTGCGGCGCTGGTGGCGGTGCCCGACCCGGCGGCGGCCGTGGCCCTGTTCGGCCGCGCCCGGGCCGAGGCCGGCGGCGCGGTGACCGGGGTCGAGCTGATGCCGCGCCTGGCGATCGACTTCGCCCTGCGCCACGTGCCCGGCGTCATCGACCCGCTGGCCGAACCCCACCCCTGGTACGTGCTGCTGGAGCTGTCCTCCACCGCCGCCGACGCGCCGCTGGCGCAGCAGCTGGAATCGATCCTGGCCCACGCCCTGGAGGCCGGTCTGGTGGACGACGCCGTCATCGCCGCCAGCGAGGCCCAGCGCCGCACCTTCTGGCACCTGCGCGAAGCGATCGTCGAGGGCCAGCGCCACGAGGGCGGGTCGATCAAGCACGACATCGCGGTGCCGGTGGCGCGGGTGCCGGCGTTCCTGGAGCGGGCCACGGCGGCGGTCGAGGCCGCGATTCCCGGTGCGCGGGTGGTGCCATTCGGCCATCTCGGCGACGGCAACATCCATTTCAACCTGAACCAGCCTGAGGGCGCCGACCGTGCCGCCTTCATGGGGCGCGGGGCGGAGATCAACCACCGGGTGCACGACATCGTCGCCGCGATGGGTGGGTCGATCAGCGCCGAGCACGGCGTCGGCCTGCTGAAGCGCGACGAGGTCGCGGAGCGCAAGCCGGCGATCGAGATCGAGCTGATGCGCCGGATCAAGCAGGCGATCGATCCGGCCGGGATCATGAACCCGGGCAAGGTGGTCCGGGCCTGAGCATACCGCCTTTGCTTGTCATGCCACGGCTTGACCGTGGCATCCAGGGGCGGCCAGAGCGGCTCTTCGTGGCCCCTGGATTGCCCGGTCAAGCCGGGCAATGACAATGAAGGGGGTGGCTTTGCACCCCCGGTGTAAGCCTGCGCCGCAGCACCTGGCCGGCCATCAGGCCCGCGCCAGCACCCATTCGAAGCTTTTCCGGTAGAGATCGGCCGGGATGTCCGTCTCGAGCATCTTGCCCAGATCGGACAGCAGCACGCCTTTCAGCGAATTCCGCCAGGCCTGGTCCGCCTGCCACATCACCCGGGCGATGGAGCAGGCCTTGGTCTCGCAATGTCCCGTGGGCCGGCAGGGGTTGTTCTTCCGGATCTCGCTGCAGACGAAGGTGGAGCTTTTGCCCTCCACCGCCTCGACGATGTCGAGGAAGCTGATCCGGTCCGGCCCCCTGGCCAGGCGGTAGCCCCCGGCTGGACCCAGGGTGCTTTCGACGATCTTGGCCTGAGACAGGCCCTGCAGCGCCTTGGACAGGTATTCCTTCGGCACGCCGTGGAATTCCGCGAGGACCTTGGTCGCCAGGTACCGGCCGGCCGGGAGCCCTGAGAGTATGGCGCAGCAGTGCAGCGCCCACTCGACCTGGCTTTTCAACTGCATGCGCTGGGTCCTGCCTTATCCGGTCCGACCGATGCGTCGGATGAGCCCGGTGCGGTCGCGCGGCCGATGGTGATGCAATTCCCCGCAGCGATCAACGGAACCACGATCCGGGCCCGGGACGTGGCCGCCTGCCCTACTTGTCGTCGGTGGTCAGCACCGTCTCGTCGGTGTCGACCACGAACACGGCCAGCAGGCTCGCCGGCTCGGTCGCGCTGGCATTGGCGCTGACGCCGTGATGCGCGCCCGGCTCTTCGTAGAAATTCTCGCCGGCGTGATAGACCTTCTCCGGCGCGCCGTTGACGCTGCTGCGGATCGCCCCCTGCAGCACCGTGGCGTAGATGAAGGCGGAGTGGGCATGGGTGTGCCCGGGCGACGCGCCCCCCGGCTGGTACTCGACCAGCACGCCCTTCATGCTCTTGCCCGGCACGTTCGGCAGCGCGCGGTCGAACACCACCGACACCTTGGCCTTCTCGGCCGCCCAGCCATCGGCCGAGGCCACGGTGACGAGGAGGCCTGCGAAAGCGAGGCCGCAGAGGATTCTGGTGAACATTCTCGATCTCCCGGGTGGCACGCAGGGCCGGCAGGGCCCGGGCGAACGGGGGCCGTCGGCCAAAGTCATTAAGGATATGAAGAATCCTTAAGGATCTTAAGTATCCTTAATTGGCGGCGGCGTAAAGCGCCTTGTCGGCGGTCCGCTATGTTCGGGGTCAGGGGACGGCCGGAGCGGACGGGCGGCAGCAGAATCCGGAGCGACGTCGCCCCCCTCACTCGTCATGCCACGGCTTGACCGTGGCATCCAGGGGCGGCGAGAGCGCTCTTCGTGGCCCCTGGATTGCCCGGTCAAGCCGGGCAATGACATGGAAAGCCAGGTTCAGGCCGGCGACGGCACAAGGACAGCTCCGCCGCAGCCTACAACCCCCGCCGCGGCGCCAGGCGCAGCCGGGCCATGGCCGGGGCCGGCATCGGGGCGGTGCGGGCGGGCCGCATCCGAGTGGCCGGGACCGGCCGGGCCGGCAGGTCGCGGCCACGCTTCCAGGGCTGGCCGTTGAACCAGGCGGCGCCGCGGGCCCAGGCCCACAGCAGGCCGATGCCGCCGAGATTGACCGCGAGATGCGGCAGGATCCCGGTGCCGGCCTGGTCGAACACGATGCCGCCGACAAAGGACAGGGCCATGCCGAGCAGGAACACCGACAGCGAATGCCGCCCCATCAGCGCCACCGGCTCGGCCCGCCGCGGCGTGATCAGGTCCGGCGCGGCGCGCAGCAGCGACACCACGAGATAGGCCAGGGCGAAGAAGTGCAGCAGGCGCAGCGGGCCGACATCGGTCTTCCGCGCCATCGGCTCCAGGATGTCGCGCATGCCGGCGAACAGGCCGCCGTCCAGCCGCACCAGCGACAGCGCCAACACGGCGCAGAACACCATGTAGACCAGCGCCGCGGTGATGCGCGCCCGCGTCGCCTGCGGCACCTCGAACCAGCCGGCGCCGTAGCCGTAGCCGGCGACGAACAGCACCTGCCAGGCGAATGGGTTGAAGAACCAGCCGCGGCCCTCGGTGGTGTCGGCCACCAGGTTCCAGCCCTCGACCACCGCGCCGACATAGAGCAGGGCCGAGGCCAGCACCACCAGCACCGGCGAGATCCGCGCCAGCAGCACCATCACCGGCACCGCCGTCAGCAGCAGGATGTAGAGCGGCAGGATGTCGAAATAATGCGGCACGTAGTGCAGCGACAGCAGGGCGACCAGCGACCCGCCCGGATCCTGGAAGAACCGGTCGAGGCCGAGCTGAGAGACGTAGTTCGGCGTGACGAAGATGCGGTCGGCGGTGACGATGATGCCGCAGATCAGGATGAACAGGCCGATATGGGCGCGGTAGAGTTGCCACACGCGCAGGGCCACCCGGCCCAGCCCGGCCAGGAATCCGGCCCGGCCGAAGCTGCGGCCGAAGGCCATGGCCGAGGACAGGCCGGCGAGGAAGATGAAGATCTCCGCCGCATCGCTCAACCCATACATCCGCGGCGTGAAATATCCGACGATATTTCCCGGCGTATGGTTGATGAAGATGATGATCAGCGCGAGACCACGGAAGAAATCGATCCGAACGTCCCGCACCGGCTTCTGTGCGGTCATTTCACCACTCCGGCCTGCATCGCGCGACATGACGATGCATTGAGGGAACGCTTCATCGCAGGCGAGGTTCCCTGGGAAATGAATGCCGCAAATCCCCGGAAAATTCGTCATTTCCCGGGGACAACGAATCCGTTGTTCCCCGGAAGAACGAACTCGTGGAACACTCCCGCCTGGAGGGTTGGATCGACCGTGTTTCGTCTCTGCATCGCCATCCTGCTGCTGACGGCCTCGGTCGTCCGGATCCCCGCCGCCCAGGCCCAGGGCGTCGCACCGGCCGAAACCGTCATGTTCAAGAGCCTGTCCGGCGAGGTCATCACCGGACGCCTGTTCCTGCCCCAGGGCGCCGGCCCCTTCCCGGCCGTGGTCGGGCTGCACGGGTCGGGCGGCTACGCCCCGGCGCATGACCGCTGGGCGACCCGGCTGACCGCCAGCGGCTACGCCATGTTCCTGGTCGACAGCTACACCGCGCGCGGCTACCGCGAGATCATCTCGGTCGGGCTGCAAACCGTCCCGGTCGAGCTGCGGGTCAAGGACGCGGTCGGGGCGCTGGAATACCTGCAGACCCGCAAGGAAATCAACCCGAAGGAGATCGCCGTTCTCGGCTGGTCTCAAGGTGCGACCACCGCCGTCGCCGCCACCGCGACGATGCGCCAGTCCCTGATCGCCAAGACCGCCCCGCATTTCGCCGCGGCGATCGCGCTATACCCGCGCTGCGACCAGTACATGACCAACACCCAGCCGGTCGGCGACACGCCGCTCTTGGTGCTGATGGGGTCGGCCGACACGGTGACGCCGGCCGCCGCCTGCGGCACGCTGTTCGGCGCCTGGCTGTCGAAGGGTGCTGCGGTCAGCCTGATCGTCTATCCCGGCCAGCAGCACAATTTCGACTTCACTGCCCCGACCACGGCGCTGCTGGACCGCACCACGCCGATCGCCGATCCGCCGGCCCTGAGCCCGAGCTGGACCCCGGTCGACGACGCCGAGCGGCGGACGCTGGGCTTCCTCGACCGGCGACTGGGACTTGATTCCGTCGCCGCTTCGGGGAAATCTCCCGTTTACGTAAACGGAAATCCCAACCAAAACGGAAGCCAAGGAATCGTCCAATGACCGCCTATGCCGCGCCGCTGGCCGACATGCGCTTCGTGCTGCGGCACCTGGTCGGGCTGGACCGCATCGCCGCCCTGCCCGGCAAGGGGGAGACCACGGCGGAGCTGGTCGAGGCGGTGCTGGACGAGGCCGGGCGGCTGGCCGGCGAGGTGATCGCGCCCCTGAACGCCGGCGGCGACCGGGTCGGCGCCACGCTGGAGAACGGGGTGGTGCGCACCGCCCCCGGCTTCCGCGAGGCCTATGCCCAGTACCGCGACGGCGGCTGGAACGCCCTGCCCTTCGAGGCGGAATGGGGCGGGCAGGAACTGCCCTGGGCGGTAGCGATGGCGGTGTCGGAGATGTGGCAGTCGGCCAGCATGGCCTTCGGCCTGTGCCCGGTCCTGAACCAGGGCGCGGTCGAGGCGCTGCAGGCCCATGGTTCGGACGAGCAGAAGAAGACCTACCTGCCCAAGCTGGTCTCCGGCGTGTGGACCGGCACCATGAACCTGACCGAGCCGCAGGCCGGCTCCGACGTCGGCGCGGTGCGGACCCGCGCGGAGAAGCAGGCGGACGGCACCTGGCGCATCACCGGCCAGAAGATCTTCATCACCTATGGCGACCACGACATGGCCGAGAACATCGTCCATCTCGTGCTGGCCCGCACCCCGCAGGCGCCGGCCGGGATCAAGGGCATCAGCCTATTCCTGGTGCCGAAGCTGCTGCCCGATGCCGACGGCAACCCCGGCGCCCGCAACGATTTGCGCTGCGTCAGCCTCGAGCACAAGCTGGGCATCCATGCCAGCCCGACCTGCGTCATGGCCTATGGCGACGGCGGCGGCGCCACCGGCTTCCTGATCGGGCAGGAGAACCGCGGCATCGAATACATGTTCACGATGATGAACAACGCCCGGCTGACCGTCGGGCTGCAGGGCGTGGCGATCGCCGAGCGCGCCACCCAGGCCGCCGAGGCCTATGCCGCCACCCGGGTCCAGGGCAAGCCGATCGGGCTCGATGCTCCGGCCCCCATCGCCGCCCACCCCGATGTCCGCCGCATGCTGCTGTCGATGCGCAGCCAGACCGAGGCGATGCGGGCCCTGGCCTATGCCGCCGGCGCCGCGCTGGACCTCGCCCGAGGCCATCCCGACCCGATCGAGCGAGCGAAGGCGCAGGCGCGGGTCGACCTGCTGACCCCGGTCGTGAAGGGCTGGTGCACCGACACCGGCTGCGAGGTCGCCTCGACCGGAATCCAGGTCCATGGCGGCATGGGCTATATCGAGGAGACCGGCGCCGCCCAGCACCTGCGCGACGCCCGGATCACGCCGATCTACGAGGGCACCAACGGCATCCAGGCCAACGACCTGGTGTTCCGCAAGGTGGCGCGCGACGGCGGCGTCGCCGCCCGGGTGCTGTTCGACGAGATGGCGCGGACCCAGGCCGAGCTGGCCGGCGCCCGCCACCCCGCGGCGGCGGCGATCCGCGACCGGCTGATCGAAAGCCTGGCGGCGCTGATGGCGGCGACCGATTGGGTCGTCGAGACCGCGCCGGAGGATCCGGCGGCGGTGGCGGCCAGCGCGGTCCATTACCTCCGCATGTTCGGGCTGGTCGCCGGCGGCTGGCTGATGGCGCGGGCGGCGCTGACGGTGATGGCCGATGGGAGTGAGGGGGGCGACCCGGCCTTCCGTGCCGCCAAGCTGACCCACGCCCGCTTCTTCGCCGAACAGTACCTGCCCCAGGCCGCCGGCCTGCTGCTGCCGATCACCGAAGGCTGGCGCAGCGTGACCGGGGCGGAGGAGGATTGACGGCCCTCAGGCCTTGATCCCCAGCCGCTTCACCTCTTCGGCGGTATCGCGCCACTCCTGGGCGTAGTCGACATCCTGGTAGTTCTCGAACCACGGGCCGCCGCGGGTGTAGTGCACCGCCTGCGGCGTGCCCTGCGCCGGCTTGGGGTACCAGCCCTCCAGCCAGTTCCAGCCGGTGTCGAGCGAGCCGATCTGGTCGTCGGACAGCCACTGGAAGCGGTGCAGGAAGGCGCCGGTCTCGCGGTTCACCACCTCCGGCGTCAGGGTCTTGTTCGAGGGGTGGCCGCAGTTGAACAGCATCAGGCTGGACCAGTTCTTGCGGGGATAGGCGGCCTGGGCCTTGCCGTCCATCTTCACCGCTTCCTTCGGCTGGTAGTCGTGCTGCACCACCATCACCGCATAGCGGTCGTCGGCCTGGGCGAACAGGTCGGCGATGTCGCCGAACCACAGGAAGTCGCAGTCGCAGAACACCGCCCAGCCCTCGAACCCGGCCAGGGCCGGCACCAGGAAGCGGCTGAAGGTGAATTCGGTGGAGCCCAGCGTGTCGACCGGCCGGGTGTAGATGCCCTGGGCCCGCAGCTCCGGCAGCTTCAGCGGCGTCACCTCGACCGGCTTGGACGCGTGCTGCAGCACCGAATAGCGGCAGACCTGCCAGGCGATGTCCTCGCGCGAATCGTATCCGACATAGAGGCGCAGAGGTTCGCTCATTCCCACACTCCCACTTTGCGACCGGCTCGCAATCCGCGCCTTCCCTAGCACGGGTCCGGACCGCAGTCTAACGCTCGCCCTTGCGATAGGGCACCATCAAGGCCTTGGGCACCGCGGCGCGGCGCGACATCGCGATCAGCGCCAGGATGCTGAGGAGGTAGGGCAGCATCAGGAAGACCTGGTACGGCACCACCCCGCCGGCCAGCTGCTGCAGCCGCACCTGGAAGGCGTCGAAGGCGCCGAACAGCACGGCGCCGAGCAGCGCCTTGCCCGGCCGCCAGGAGGCGAACACCACCAGCGCGATGCAAACCCAGCCGCGCCCGGCCACCATCTCGAAGAAGAAGGCGTTGAAGGCCGACATGGTCAGGAAGGCGCCGCCCACCGCCATCAGCGCCGACCCGGCCATGACCGCGCCGAGGCGGACCGCGACCACGTCGACCCCCTGGGATTCGGCCGCCGCCGGGTTCTCGCCCACCGCCCGCAGCGCCAGGCCCAGCGGCGTGCGGTACAGCACCCAGGCGGTGGCGGCGACGGCGGCCAGCGCGAGATAGGTCAGCGGCGTCTGCTGGAACAGCACCGGCCCGATCCAGGGCAGGTCGGACAGGCCGGGCAGCGCGACCGGCTGGAACGGCTCGATCCGCGGCGGGGTCGAGGCGTTGGGCAGCACCATGCGGTAGGTGAAGTAGGACAGGCTGCTGGCCAAGAGGGTGACGCCGATGCCGGTGACGTGCTGCGACAGGCCGAGCGGCACGGTCAGCAGCGCGTGCAGCAGGCCGAAGGCGGCGCCCACCCCGGCCGCGAAGATCACCCCGGTCCACAGGTCGCCGCCCTGGTACACCCACATCCAGCCGGCCATGGCGCCGGCGGTGAAGATGCCCTCGATGCCGAGGTTCAGCACCCCGGCGCGCTCGCAGATCAGCTCGCCCAGCGTGCCGAAGATCAGCGGCGTGGCGATGCGCAGCGCCGCGGCCCAGAAGCTGGCGGCCAGCAGGATGTCGAGCACAGCACTCATCGCCAGCGCACCCGGTAGCGCAGGATGGTGCTGGACAGCAGCACGGTCAGCAGCGAGGTGGCGACGATCAGGTTGGCGATGTAGCTGGAGACGCCGATCGCCCGGCTCATGCTGTCGGCGCCGACGAACACCGCGGCCACGAACAGCGCCGCCAGCAGCACGCCCAGCGCATGCAGCTGCGCCAGCATGGCGACGACGATGCCGGCATAGCCGTAGCCGGGCGACAGGTCGAGGGTCAGGTAGCCCTTCAGCCCCGCCACCTCCCCCACCCCGGCCAGGCCGGCCAGGGCGCCGGAGATCAGCCCGACCCGCAGCATCACCCGGCCGACCGGCATGCCGGCAAAGCGGGCCGCGGCCGGGTTGGCGCCGGTGGCGCGCATCTCGAAGCCCCAGACGGTGCGCGTGGTCATCAGCCAGACCAGCACGGCGGCGGCGACGGCGATCAGCAGCCCGGCATGGATGCGGGTGCGCGGGATCAGCTTGGGCAGGGCGGCGGCGTCGAGCAGCGGCGCCGATTGCGGCCAGCCCATGCCCATCGGGTCCTTCATCGGCCCTTCCAGCATCATCGACACGAACAGCAGCACCACGAAGTTCAGCAGCAGCGTGGTCACCACCTCGTCGACGCCGAACCGGGTCTTGAGCAGGGTCGGCCCCAGCATCCACAGGCCGCCCGCCACCGCGCCCGCGGCCAGCACCAGCGGCAGCAGCGCCCAGCCGGGCAGGTCGAGCGCGCCGGAGCCCAGCGCCGCCGCCGCCAGCGCGCCGAGATAGAGCTGGCCCTCGGCGCCGATGTTCCACAGCTTGGCCCGGAAGGCGACGGTGGCGGCCAGGCCGGTCAGGATCAGCGGCGTGGCCCGCGACAGGGTCTCGGCCACGGCGAAGCGCGAGCCGAACGCCCCTTCGGCCATCACCCGGTAGGCGTCGAGCACCGGCGCCCCGGCCCAGAGCAGCGGGATGGCGCAGAGCAGCAGCGCCAGGATTGCGGCGCCGACCGAGACGCCAAGCACCAGCAAGGATGAGGCCCGCTCGCGCGGCTCAAGACGCATGAGCGAACTCCGGCTCCTGCCCGGCCATCATCAGGCCGAGCGCGCGGATGGTGAGGCCCTCGGCCGGACAGGGCGGGGTCAGGCGGCCGCGATACAGCACGGCGACACGGTCGGACAGGGCGAAGATCTCGTCGAGATCCTCCGAGATCAGCAGCACCCCGGCGCCGCGGTCGCGGGCGGCCAGCAGCCGGGCGTGGATCTCGGCCACCGCGCCGACATCGAGGCCGCGGGTCGGCTGACAGGCCAGCACCAACCCGGGCGACCGGTCCAGCACCCGGCCGAGGATCAGCTTCTGGATGTTGCCGCCGGACAGCAACCGCGTCCGCGCCTCCGGCCCCTGGCACTTCACGCCGTAGGACCCGATCAGCCAGCGGGCGCGGGCGCGCAGCGCGCCGCGGCGCAGCAGGCCCCAGCGCTGGGAATCGGGCCGGCGGTAATCCTCCAGCGCGAAATTCTCCCACACCGCCATGTCGCCGACCACGCCATCATGGTGGCGGTCCTCCGGGATGCGGCCGACGCCGGCCGCGACCATGGCGGCGGAGACGCCGACCGGGGCCGCGCCGCCGAACAGCACGATGCGGCCCGATTCGGGCATCGCCAGGCCGGAGACCAACCCGGCCAGCGCCGCCTGGCCATTGCCCGAGACCCCGGCGATGCCCAGCACCTCGCCGCCGCGCAGTTGCAGCGAGACATCCTCGAGCCGCAGCCGGCCGTCGGGTCCGCGCAGGCGGATGCCGTCCAGCGCCAGCACGGGGCTTCCAGGCGCCGCCGGCCGCTTCTGGGTCACCGGCACCGGGCGGCCGACCATGGCCTCGGCCAGGGCGGCGCGGTCGACGCCGGCGGTCGCGATCTCCGCCACCACCCGGCCGGCGCGCAGCACCACCACCCGCCGGCTGATCGCCAGCACCTCGGCCAGCTTGTGCGAGATGAAGACGATGGCGAGGCCCTGTTCCGCCAGCCGGCGCAGCGTGGCGAACAGCCCTTCGGCCTCCTGCGGCGTCAGCACCGCGGTCGGTTCGTCCAGGATCAGGATGCGGGCGTCGCGGTACAGCGCCTTCAGGATCTCGACCCGCTGGCGCTCGCCGACCGACAGCGACGCGACGGCGGCATCGAGCGGCACGGCCAGGCCGGAGCTTTCGATCAGCGCCGCCAGCTTCGCCCGCGCACTCGCGCGGCGCTGGGCCGGGCGCCACAGCGATTCCGACCCCAGCACGATGTTGTCGAAGACGCTGAGATTGTCGGCCAGGGTGAAGTGCTGGTGCACCATGCCGATGCCGGCGGCCAGCGCCGCCTGGGGCGAGCCCGGGCGCAGCGGGACCAGGCCGCCGCCCGGCCCCGCCACCTCGACCGTTCCCGCATCGGCGACGTAATGGCCGAACAGGATGTTCATCAGCGTGGTCTTGCCGGCGCCGTTCTCGCCGAGCAGCGCCAGCACCTCGCCCCGGGCGAGGTCGAGATCGATGCCGTCATTGGCGACCAGCGCGCCGAAGCGCCGGGTGATGCCGCGCAGGCGCAGGGCCGACGCGGCCTGCGCGGCCTCCGGGGTGATCATCACAGCGTCGGCTTCGGCTCGCTGTCGTCGACCTTGACCGTGAAGGCGCCGCTTTCGATCTCCTTCTGCCGGGCCAGGACCTTGTCGATGATGGCCTGGTCGACCAGCTTGGGATCCAGCGCGGCGAGTGAGGCGCCGCCGGCCTTCATGCTGCTGTAGGGGCCGTAATCCTCGGCCTTCCAGCTGCCGCCGGCCACCGCCTTGAGGGCGCGGTCGATGGTCGGCTCCATCTGCCACAGCGCGCTGGCCACCACGGTGCCGGGGTATTCGGCCTGGGTGTCGATGACGTTGCCGATGGCCAGCACCTTGCGCTCCTTCGCCGCGTCGGAGACGCCGTAGCGTTCGGCGTAAAGCACGTCGGCGCCGGCATCGACCATGGCGAAGGCCGCCTCCTTGGCCTTGGGCGGGTCGTACCAGGAGCCGATGAAGGTGATCGAGAACTTCGCCTGCGGGTTGACCGCCAGCACGCCGTCCATGAAGGCGTGCATCAGGCGGTTGACCTCGGGGATCGGGTAGCCGCCGACCATGCCGATCCTGTTCGACTTGGTCTTCAGCCCGGCGACCATGCCGGTGAGGTAGGAGGCGTCCTGGATGTAGTTGTCGAACACCGAGAAGTTCGGCTCGGCCGGCGGCAGGCTGGAGCCCATCAGGAAGGCGGTGTCGGGATAGTCCTTGGCCACGGCGCGGGCGCCGCGCTCGACCCCGAAGGCCTCGCCGATGATCAGCTTCTTGCCGCCCTCGGCGTATTCGCGCATCACGCGCTCATAGTCGGTGTTCGACACGTTCTCGGAATAGACGTAGTCGATCTCGCCGCGGTCCTGGGCCGCCTTCAGCGCCTTGTGCAGCCGGCTGACCCATTGCTGCTCGACCGGCACGGTGTAGACCGCCGCCACCGCCAGCTTGTCCGCCGCCCAGGCCTGCGGCAGCGTCGCGGCGCCCAGCGCCAGCGCGGCCACGCCCAGCACGGCGCGGCGTCCGATTCGTCCCAGCATCGATGCCCCCTGTTTCTTGTCGTTCTGACCAACCGGTCAAGTGTGCAGAAACCAGCGGGCGGTGCAACAGGCCGCCGGGACCACCGTCACATCCGTGCGGGCTGTCTCGTCTCTGTCTCTGAACGGGCACGGACGCGGTGTGCGGCCCCGGCCCGTCCTGGAGAGACGACATGACCTCGAATTCCAAGCGAGTCCTCGCCACCGCGGCCCTGGCCGGAATGCTGGCGCTGGGCTTCGCCGGCGGCCAGGCTTGGACGGCTGTCGCCGCGGCGGCGCGTGGCGAGACCGTTACCCCGCTGACGGCGCAGAAGCTGGCCAACATCCCGGGCAAGACGCTGACGGCGCTGACCGTCGACTACGCGCCGGGTGGCGCCTCGCCGGCGCATCACCACGCCGCCTCGGCCACGGTGTTCGCCTATGTCGTGTCCGGCGCCATCCGGTCCCAGGTCAATGGCGGCCCGACCGCGGTGTTCCAGGCCGGCCAGTTCTGGATCGAGCCGCCCGGCTCGGCCCATGGCGTCAGCGAGAACGCCAGCACCACGGAGCCGGCGAAGCTGGTGGCCATCGCGGTCGGCGACGACGGCGCGACCCTGACCACCTTCGACAAATAGGCCCGGGAAGGGCGGCCTGCGCTACAGCTTCCGGGGGTTGCCCTTCAGGATCTTGCCGGGGATGGCCGGGTCGCCCTGCGGCTTCAGGGTCACGCTGTCACCGGCGACCGAGATCGCAGCGCAATCCCCATCCTTGCGGGTCTTGCCGACCTCGACCACGCAGAGGGCTCCGTCCTCCCGAATCGACCATCGGATGGATTTCGGCCTGCCCGCAGCGTCGCCGCCGTCCATGGTGAAGCGCCCGGTCCCGTCCGCCAGGATGTAGAGGGCGACCTTGTCGCCGGGATCGCCGGGCGTGGTGAAGACGAGCGTGTTGCCGATCAGGGCCTTGACCGCCGCCTTGCCGGCGGAGACAGCCTCATTCCCCGTCGTCTGCGCCAGGGCCGCGCCGAAGATCGCCGGCTGCAACAGCACGGCCGCGACCAGCATCCGCAGTCTCAGCGACATCTCCGTCCCCTCCCCTATGTCCGATCCGCCACCCCCTCAACCCCGCAGCCCGATCACCTCGCGGCCGATCAGCATGCGGCGGACCTCGGAGGTGCCGGCGCCGATCTCGTACAGCTTGGCGTCGCGCAGCAGCCGCCCCGTGGCGAATTCGTTGATGTAGCCGTTGCCGCCCAGGGCCTGGATCGCCTGCAGCGCCATCCAGGTCGCCTTCTCCGCGGCGTAGAGGATGGCGCCGGCCGAATCCTGGCGGGTGACCCGGCCGCGGTCGCAGGCCTGACCGACGGCGTAGACGTAGGCGCGGCTGGCGTTGAGCGCGACATACATGTCGGCCACCTTGCCCTGCATCAGCTGGAACTCGCCGATCGCCCGGCCGAACTGCTTGCGGTCGCGGACATAGGGCAGGACGATGTCGAGGCAGGCCTGCATGATGCCGAGCGGGCCGGCGGCCAGCACCGTGCGCTCGTAGTCCAGGCCGCTCATCAGCACCCGCACGCCGCCGCCGACCTGGCCCAGCACGTTCTCCTCCGGCACCTCGCAATCCTGGAACACCAGTTCGCAGGTGTTGGAGCCGCGCATGCCGAGCTTGTCGAGCTTCTGGGCGGTGGAGAAGCCCTTGAACCCCTTCTCGACCAGGAAGGCGGTGATGCCGCGTGGGCCGGCCGCCGGGTCGGTCTTGGCGTAGACCACCAGCGTGTCGGCATCCGGGCCGTTGGTGATCCACATCTTGGTGCCGTTGAGGACGAAGCGGTCGCCCTTCTTCTCGGCCTTCAGCTTCATGCCGACCACGTCGGAGCCGGCCTCCGTCTCCGACATCGCCAGGGCGCCGACATGGTCGCCCGAGATCAGCTTCGGCAGATAGCGGCGCTTCTGCTCGTCGCTGCCGTTCAGCTTGATCTGGTTGACGCAGAGGTTGGAGTGGGCGCCGTAGGACAGGCCGACCGAGGCGGAGGCGCGGGAGATCTCCTCCATCGCCACCATGTGCTCGAGATAGCCCATACCGGCGCCGCCATACTCCTCCTCCACGGTCACACCGAGGACGCCGAGGTCGCCCATCTTGCGCCACAGGTCCATCGGGAACTGGTTGTCGCGGTCGATCGCGGCGGCGCGCGGCGCGATCTCGGCGTCGGCGAAGCTGCGGACCGAATCGCGCAGCATGTCGGCGGTCTCGCCGAGCATGAAGTCGAGGCCTTGCGGCGCATTGGGGATCATGGCGGGCGTCGCTCCCAGTCACAGCGTGTTTGGCCGCACTGTAGCAAAGCCCGGGCAACAAATGAAAAGCCCTGCGATGCCGGGACATCGCCCAGCCCTTGAGACAAAAGAAAAGCCGCGCGATCTGGAAGCATCGCGCGGCCCGTCCCCCGCAACGGGATCGGAGTCCCAGGCGCCCGTGGGCCAGGCGCCTGGGGCCGATCCCCCGATCAGCCGAAGCCGATCAGAGCACGAAGTCGGTCACGACCAGCGCGGTCGCGCCCTTCACCTGGATCTCGAAATCGGCATGGCCGTCGCCATTGATGTCGCCGCTCAGGATCCCGTTCTGGAAGTGCAGCTGACCGGCCACACCCGAGAAGTTCGCCGCGCCGATGAAGTTGAAGGCCTGGTCGCCCACAACCTTGGTGCTGGCGTCGATGAAGTGCAGGTCGATCTTGTCGCCCTGGGCGTGCGTGAAGTCGAGGATCACGTCCCGACCCGCGCCGACCGTGGTCTGGCCGATCGACAGGAACCGGAAGGTGTCGGCGCCCAGGCCGCCGGTCAGGGTATCGGTCCCTGCGCCGCCGTCGAGGATGTCGTTCCCGGCCTTGCCATCGAGGATGTCGTTCCCGGCCAGGCCGGCCAGGCCGTTGGCAAGCTCATTGCCCGTCAGGCTGTTGTTCAGGGCATTGCCGACGCCGTTGTTGCCGCCATGAGCGACGAACAGCAGGTTCTCGACGTTGTCGCTCAGCACCCAGTTCTTCGCCACGACCACCGTGTCGAGCCCGCCGTTGGCCAGCTCCTGCGTCCGGTCGCCGTTGTTGTCGGCGTAGTAGACGTCGTTGCCGCTGCCGCCGATCATGATGTCCGCGCCGGCACCGCCGACGATGACGTCATTGCCCAGGCCGCCCGTGATGGTGTCGTTGCCGGCATCACCATAGAGCGTGTCGTTGCCCGTGCCGCCATCGAGGCGATCGGACCCGTTGTTGCCATGGATCAGGTCGTTGCCGAGATAGCCGTTCAGGATGTCGGCATTCGCGGTGCCGTTGATGTGGTCGCTCGACCCGGCCACGTCGCCGACGATGTTGGCCAGGCTGTTGGCGCCCAGGCCGACCACGTTCAGCACCGAGCCGAGCAGGCCGGTGACGGCGCTGAGCGGGCCGACATGGCCCAGGCCGCTGACGTCGATGCCGCCCAGCGCGTCCCCGATCGAGGACAGGATGGTGTCGAGCGCCGCTTCGAGGGTGTTGCCGCCGCCGAGCAGGCCGGACAGCAGGTCGTTGATGTGCAGCAGGCTGCCGACGCCGTCCTGACCCAGGAGGCCGCCAACCACGCCTTCGACCGTCGACAGCACGCCGCCGAGGATGCCCTCGACCACGCCGCCGAGGTTGCCCAGGCCGCCGGTGCCGCCGAGGCCGCCCAGCACATTGCCGCCCAGCAGGCCGTCGAGCAGGCCGGTGACCGTGCCGAGCAGGCCGCCCAGCAGGTCGCCGCCGAGCAGGTTGCCGCCGGTGAGGCCGCCGAGCAGACCCTCGACCGTGGTGAGGATGCCGCCGACCAGGTCGCCGCCGATCGGCAGGTTGCCGAGCAGGTCGTGCAGCGTGTCGGTGATGCCGCCGAGCAGGTCGCCGCCCAACAGGTTGCCGCTGAGCACGCCGCCAAGCAGGCTCTCGACCGTGCCGAGCAGGCCGCCGAGCAGGTTGCCGTCCAGGATCCCGCCGCCGACGCCGCCGAGCAGGTCGCCGCCGAGCAGGCCGCTCAGCAGGTTGCCGACCGTGCCGAGCAGGCCGCCGAGCAGGTCGCCGCCGAGCAGGTCACCACCGAGCAGGCCGCCGACCAGGCCTTCGACCGTGCTGAGCAGGCCACCGAGCAGATCGCCGCCGAGCAGACCCCCGAGCAGGTCGCCGCCGCCGGTCAGGCCACCAAGCAGGCCACTGACCAGGTCGAGCACGCCGCCCAGGAGATCGTTGCTGCCGCCGATGCCGCCGAGCAGGTCGCCGCCGAGGATGCCGCCGAGCAGGCCGCTCACGGTATCCAGCAGGCCGCCGAGCAGGTCGCCGCCGAGCACGCCGTCCAGCAGGCCGCCGCCGAGCAGGTCGCCACCGAGCACGCCGTTCAGCAGGCCGCCGACGGTGTCGAGCACGCCGCCCAGCAGGTCGCCGTCCAGCAGGCCGCCAAGCAGGTCGCTGCCGCCGAGAATGCCGTCCAGCAGGCCGTGCGCGGTGTCGAGCGCGCCGCCGAGGGCGCCGTCAGCCGCGGCGCCGCCGAGCAGGCCGCCACCGAGCAGGCCGCCGAGCAGGCCGTTGACGGTCTCGAGCACGCCGCCGAGCACGCCGCCCAGCAGGTCGCCGCCGAGAATGTTGTGCAGCAGATCCTCGACCGAGCCGAGCAGGCCGTCGGTCAGCCCGGTGCCAAGGGCCCCGCCGAGCAGGCCGTTGAGCAGGCCGTCGACCAGACCGAACACGCCGCCGAGCAGGCCTTCGCCCTCGCCGCTGCCGAGAACGCCGTCAAGCGCGCCCAGGACGCCCTTCACGGTTCCGATCACGCCGCTGAGAAGATCCTCGCTCAGGAGATCCCCGAGCGCTCCATCGCCACCGAGCAGACCGCCGAGTAGGCCGTCGCTGCCGAGCAGGCCGCCGAGGAGACCGTCGTTGCCAAGCAATCCGCCGAGCAGTCCGCCGTCTCCGAGCAGGCCGTCAAGAAGACCCATCTTATTCCTCCTCCAAGAAACCCTTGCCAAGCTGACAGCCCGGCCGCCGCCCACAGGGCCAGCCAGCCGGCATTCAGGCAAAAAACGATAGGGCTGTCCATAGAAATTCTCGTTTTTTACTTTTCAATGACGAAATAGATAGATGAGTTTGATTCCATATAAGTTCTATCTGCAGGTTGAGTTCTTTATTTTCACACCTGCAGTTATTTTATTAACTTATGAATATAAATTAATTTCCAAATTCCAATCGAAAGCGACCGTTTGATGCGCAAAGCCGCTCTGGATCCCGCCAGCGTCGAACCGCACGCGCCGGGGCCATCGCCCCAGCGCCCGAATCCGGAACGTATCAAACACAACCCTGGCGCGCAGCGGCTACGGCCGGCCGACCGAAAGCAATACTGTCCAGCGGATCAACAGTCAGTCGTCGCCAGCGCGCGGCGGTCTCTGCTCTTGGCATGGTCTTGCGGCCGGGCAAGTCACGCCCGAAAAGCCATGCTATCGTCTGGTCCGGGGATGGACGCCGAGAGGGCAGTACTATGCGCATCATGGCGAAGGCGGTCATCGCGGCCGGTGTTCACCGTGCCGGCGGGCAAGTACCTGCTGTCGCTCGAGGTCGGCCAGACCGAGGTCGGCCTGCCGGTCGAGGTCGGGTCGGGCGCCACGGTGCAGCCGGAGGTGGTGCTGCAGGCCGGCGTGCTGGTGCTGAAGGCCACGGCAGGCAGCGCTCCGGCGGAGAAGGGCCTGAGCTGGAAGATCGTCTCGGCCCAGGCGGACATCCAGGGCAACCGCAAGGAGTTCGGCTACAGCTTCGACGCCGAGGCCAGCTTCACCCTGCCGGCCGGCGGCTACCTGGTGCAGGTCGAGCTCGACGACCGCAAAGCGGAGCAGCCGGTCGAGGTCGAGGCCGGCAAGCGCGGCGAGGTGACGATCGCCCTGCCCTGAGCAACGGGGCCCGTGTGGAGGGGCCATCATCGCATTGACCTTGCGGGAACGGCTGGACAGAAGCGATGATGGCCCCTTACAACCCTGAGTATTCATGACGGGTTATGCACTGCAATCGTGCAGTCGGCCCAGATCCGATTGATGGAGGCGTGTTGACATGGAGACCACGGGCATTGGCGAAGCCGAACTGCGCGACGCGCTGAAGAAGCTCGCGGTCGCGAGCGACCTGCGCTTCGGCCAGGTCGTCGGGCTGGCGGCGCTGGTGGCGCTGCTGCCGGGCGTCGAGACGGTGAGCGAGGAGAAGGTCAAGCAGCTCGTCGAGCACCTAACCAAGGGCGTGCCCGGCGGTCAGAATCTCACGATCCCGGCGGTCAACATCGCCTCCAACGTGATCAAGGCCGCGCGCGAGACCAAGAACGCCAGCATCGCCGGCACCGTCGGCACCGCCTGAGGCGGATGCGGAACCGGCCCCATCCCGCATCCGGCGGGATGGGGCGACGGTTCACAGCAGGATCAGGGCCGCCAGGCCGAGAAAGGCGAAGAAGCCGACCACGTCGGTGACGGTGGTCAGGAACACGGCGCTGGACACCGCCGGATCGATCCCGAAGCGCTGCATCGCCAGCGGGATCACAGTGCCCGAGAACGCCGCCGCCAGCAGGTTGATGATCATGGCCGCGCCGATCACCACCGCCAGGCGCGGATCCCCGAACCACAGCCACACCACCCCGCCGGCAATCCCCGCGAACAGCAGGCCGTTGATCACGCCGACCAGCACCTCCTTCCACAGGATGCGGGCGGCGTTGCTGTCGGTCAGCTCGCGCATCGCCAGCGCCCGCACCGCGACGGTCAGGGTCTGGGTGCCGGCATTGCCGCCCATCGAGGCGACGATCGGCATCAGCACCGCCAGCGCCACCACCCGGCTGATCACGTCCTCGAACAGGCCGATCACGGCCGAGGCCAGCACCGCGGTGAACAGGTTGACGAACAGCCAGGAGAAGCGCGAGCGGGTGGTGGCGGCGACGTCGCGGTAGAGGTCGCTCTGCTCGCCGATGCCGCCGAGCCGGAAGATGTCCTGCTCCGCCTCCTCGTCGATGACGTCGACCACGTCGTCGAGGGTGATGACGCCGAGCAGCTTGC
Source organism: Inquilinus ginsengisoli (assembly GCF_031453975.1). Taxonomy (NCBI): domain Bacteria; kingdom Pseudomonadati; phylum Pseudomonadota; class Alphaproteobacteria; order Rhodospirillales; family Rhodospirillaceae; genus Inquilinus; species Inquilinus ginsengisoli. Next base: position 96,865 of record NZ_JAVDPW010000001.1, on the reverse strand, counting down.
CGTTCTGGTCGACCACCGGCGCCGAGACCATGCCGTAGCGCCGGAACAGCAGCGCCACCTCCTCCTGGTCCGTCTCCGCCTGGATCGGGTGGATGTCCTCCAGCCCGAGTTCGGCCAGCTTGGCCGGGCGGCGGCCGCGCAGGAAGCGCGACAGCGGCAGCTGGCCACTGGGCTTGCCGTGCACGTCGACCAGGAACAGGCTGTAGAACTCGTCCGGCAGCTCCTCGGCCGCGCGCAGCCAATCGATGGTCTTGCCCACGGTCCAGTAGTCCGGCACCGACACCAGCTCGCGCTGCATCAGGCGGCCGGCGGAATATTCCGGGAAGTCGAGCCCTTCGAGCAGGACCCGCCGCTCCTCCGCCGGGATGTTGGCCAGGACCTCGCGCCGCTCGTCCTCATCGAGATTCTCGATCAGGGCGAGGGCGTCGTCCGAATCGAGCTCCTGCACCGCCGCCGCGACGTCGCGCGGCCCGAGCAGGTCGAGCACCTCCTCGCGGACGTCCTCGTTCAGCCAGGTCAGCGCCTCGGCGTCGGTGGTCAGCTGGACCCGGATCAGGCCGACGACGACGCGCCGGTCGTCGGGATGCAGGGCCTCCAGCAGCGCCGCCAGGTCGGCGGAGTGGAGCGGCGCCAGCCGCTCCTCCACCTCGGCGAAGCGCTGGGCGTCCAGCGCCTCCTCGATTGCCTGCACGAAGCCGGGCGGCAGGCCGTACTCCTGGGGTTCGGCCGTGGCCGTGTCGACGTCAGGCCCCGAAGTCACCTCACACCGACAGGGCTTCGAGCGCCAGGTGCGACGCCTGACGGGCATGGGTGTCGATCGGGCACACCGCCCCCGCCAGCTGGGCGTCGACCGTCGCGATCGCGGTGACGTTGACCAGGCCGCGCACCGTGACCGACGGGGTCAGGATGTGCGCCGGCCGGGCGACGCCGAGCAGCAGGGGTCCGATCGAGATCGCCTCGCCCAGCACCTTCAGCATGTTGAAGGCGATGTTGGCGGCGTCGAGCGAGGGCAGCACCAGCAGGTTGGCGGTGCCGGTCAGCTTGCTGTCCGGGAAGATGCGCTGGCGGATCTCTTCCGACAGCGCCGCGTCGGCGTGCATCTCGCCCTCGACCTCGAGGTCCGGCGCCTGCAGGCGGATCAGCGACAGGGCGTGGCGCATCTTGACCGGCGACGCGCCGTCCATGGTCCCGAAATTGGAATGCGACAGCAGCGCCACCTTGGGCACGATGCCCAGGCGCTTGATCTCCTCCGCCGCCAGAAGCGTGGTTTCGGCGATCTGCTCCGGCGTCGGGTCGGGGGTGACGTAGGTGTCGGTCAGGAAGAAGGTGCCGCGCGGCAGCACCAGGGCGCTCATCGCCGCCGGGGCGGTGACGCCGGGGCGCAGGCCGATGACGCTGACGATGTCGCGCAGATGCGGCCGGTACGGGCCGAAGCTGCCGCAGATCATGGCGTCGGCTTCCTGCTTCTGCACCATCAGCGCGGCGATCACCGTGCTGTTGGTGCGCACCACCGTCCGGGCCACGTCGGGCGAGACGCCGCGGCGGGCCAGCAGCTGGTGGTACAGGCGCCAGTATTCGTTGTAGCGGGGATCGTCCTCGGGATCGACCAGCTCGACGTCGCGGTCCAGCTTCAGCCGCAGGCCCAGCTTCTCGATCCGGCGCTCGACCACGCCGCGGCGGCCGATCAGGATCGGCTTGGCCAGCTGATCGTCGAGCACCACCTGGGCGGCGCGCAGCACGCGCTCGTCCTCGCCCTCGGCGTAGACGATGCGCTTGGGCTCCTGCTTGGCCAGGTTGAACACCGGGCGCATCACCAGGCCGGAGCGGAAGACGAACTCCTCCAGCTTGCCGACATAGGCGTCGAAATCGGTGATCGGCCGGGTGGCCACGCCGGAATCCATCGCCGCCTTCGCCACCGCCGGCGCGATCTTGATGATCAGCCGCGGGTCGAACGGCTTCGGGATCAGGTATTCCGGGCCGAAGCTGAGCTGCTGGTCGCCATAGGCGGTGGCGACGATGTCCGACCCCTCCTGCATCGCCAGGTCGGCGATGGCCTTCACCGCGGCGATCTTCATCGCCTCGTTGATCGCCGTCGCGCCGACGTCGAGCGCGCCGCGGAAGATGAAGGGGAAGCACAGCACGTTGTTGACCTGGTTCGGATAGTCCGACCGGCCGGTGGCCATCACCGCATCCGGACGGATGGCCTTGACCTCCTCCGGCATGATCTCCGGCGTCGGGTTGGCCAGCGCCATGATGATCGGGCGGTCGGCCATGCTGGCCACCATCTCGCCGGTCAGCACCCGTGGGGCGGACAGGCCGAGGAAGATGTCGGCGCCGCCGATCACCTCGCCCAGCGTCCGCGCCTCGGTCTTGCGGGCGTAGCGCTGCTTGCGCGGGTCCATCAGCTCGTTGCGGCCGTCCCAGACCACGCCGACGACATCGGAGACCCAGATGTTCTCCAGCGGCAGCCCCATGTCGACCAGCAGGTCGAGGCAGGCCAGCGCCGCGGCGCCGGCGCCGGAGGCCACCAGCTTGACCGATTTCAAATCCTTGCCGACGACGCGCAGCCCGTTGGTGATGGCGGCGGCGACGATGATGGCGGTGCCGTGCTGGTCGTCGTGGAAGACCGGAATGTTCATCCGGGCTCGGGCCTTCGATTCGACCTCGAAGCACTCCGGCGCCTTGATGTCCTCGAGGTTGATGCCGCCGAAGGTCGGCTCCAGCGCCACGATGATGTCGACCAGCTTGTCCGGGTCGGTCTCGTTGACCTCGATGTCGAAGACGTCGATGCCGGCGAACTTCTTGAACAGGACGCCCTTGCCCTCCATCACCGGCTTGGCGGCCAGCGGGCCGATGTTGCCGAGGCCGAGCACCGCGGTGCCGTTGGTGATCACGGCCACCAGGTTGGCGCGGCTGGTCATCTGCGACGCCTGGGCCGGATCGGCCACGATCGCCTCGCAGGCCGCGGCAACGCCGGGCGAATAGGCCAGCGCCAGGTCGCGCTGCGTCGCCAGCGGCTTGGTCGGCGTGACCGCGATCTTTCCGGGCGTCGGCAGGCGGTGGTAGTCGAGCGCGGCTTCGCGCAGATCGCTGGACATTCGCGGGATCCGGAAAGCGTTTCGGGTCGACCCGTTATAGGGAGCGTTCCGCCCTGGCGGAAGGGCCGCAACGGGGCGCAGTGGCGCGAAACGCGAAAGGCCCGCCTTTAGGGCGGGCCTTACGATAATGGTGCGGTCGAGAAGACTCGAACTTCCACGGGGGTTAGCCCACAGCGACCTCAACGCTGCGCGTCTACCAATTCCGCCACGACCGCACGGCAGACAGGACCAAGAGGGCCTTGCCTTCCGAGGTGCGGGGGGATTAGCAGATCGGATGCGCCCGATCAAGCAGCCCGATGAGATGATCGCGATTCCGTCGTCAGTCGCTCCCGAAACCGCCCTCCGAGACAGCCCGGACTGGCGATTCGACGACGGGGCCGTGCCCTACCCCGAGGCCCTGGCGGCGATGGAGGCCCGGGTCGCAGCGATTCGCGCCGGCACCGCGCCGGAGCTGGTGTGGCTGCTGGAGCACCCGCCGCTCTACACCGCCGGCACCAGCGCCCATGATGCGGACCTGCTGACCCCCGACCGCTTCCCGGTCTACCGCACCGGCCGCGGCGGCCAATACACCTATCACGGGCCGGGACAGCGGGTCGGTTACGTCATGGTCGACCTGAAGCGGCGCAACCCGGATGTGCGCCGCTACGTCCAGTCGCTGGAGGAGTGGCTGATCCGCGCCCTGGCGCGGTTCCAGGTGAAGGGCGAGCGGCGCGAGGGCCGGGTCGGCATCTGGGTCGAGCGCGACGGTTTCGAGAAGAAGATCGCGGCGATCGGCGTGCGCGTGCGGCAATGGGTGACCTTCCACGGCGTGGCCCTGAACGTCGACCCCGACCTGTCGCATTTCGCCGGCATCGTGCCCTGCGGTCTGGCCCAGTACGGCGTCACCTCGCTGGTCGATCTCGGCCTGCCGGTGACGATGGCCGATGTCGACCTGGCCCTGCGCGAAGCCTGGGACGAGGTGTTCGAGGGGTAGGCCTCAGAAGCCCTGGAGCAGGAAGTCCAGGGCATCGACGATCACCGAGTGCTGATCGGCCAGGGAGGCGACGACATCGCCCAGTTCGCCGATCGGGATAGAGGCCATGTCGGTTGTCACGAGAACGTATTGCTGCCCGTCGACCGACAAGATTGGCTCCAACCGAACCATCGGCTTCGCAGGATAGGAACCGACAGGGACCATCGGGACGATGATCCTCGTCTGAAGGTGGTCGTGAAACTCCGATTGGACGCCCAGTGCCAGCACGTCATCGGCCCCTTTCAGCCGATGCACATCGAATCGCATCAGAAGCGCCGATACTTCGCGAGAATTGTGCCCTCTCGCTTGATCCTTTCGACGTGACTCTTGATCGCCTCCGCGTTCTGTTCTTTCCAAAGCTCGCCTTCGCGGCGGCGCACGGCCTCAACGATGGCGTCCTCAGCGATCCGAGACACGTTCAGCCCATACTCTTTGGCTCGGCGAGTGGCTTCGACCGAGAGGTTGAGATTGGTCGGACGGCGCAACGCCCGATCCAGATTCTGGCGGCTATCGAGCTTGGACATGGATAAATCTATGCGCAAGTTTATGCGCATGGCAAGTGCTACTCGGCCTACCGAACCGAACCAATCCGAAGATCCAAAGGATCAAAACAACCGAAGCTTCTCCAGGCTCAAACCTTCCCGCTCGACCCATTCGTTGTGGCTGGCGATCGCCTCGGCGTTCCGCTCCTTCCACAGCACCGCCTCCCGGCGCCTGCCGGCATCGGCCGCCTCCGTCGGGTCACAATCTTTCGCCTTATCCTGATCGGGCATCTGATACCCTCCCCCGTCCGATAGACGCATCCGTCCAGAGGCCCATCATGCTCCTCCAGGCCGAGACCATCACGCTCAAGATCGGCGGCCGGGCCCTGTTCCAGGATGCCAGCTTCGCCATCCATCCCGGCGAGCGGGTCGGGCTGGTCGGCGACAACGGCAGCGGCAAGTCGACCCTGATCCAGGCGCTGCTGGGCGAGATCGAACTCGACCGTGGCCGCATCATGCGCCGGCGCGGGTTGGTGATCGGCCATGTGCCCCAGGCGGTGCCGGTCGCGATCATGCCCCTGACCCTGCACGAGGCGTTGGTCCAGGCCTTGTCGGAGCAGGCCCGCGACGATCAGGCCTGGCGCGCCGACATGGTGCTGGACGAGTTGGGGATCGAGCCGGAGCAGTGGCACCGGCAGAAAGTCGCCGAGCTGTCGGGCGGCTGGCAGCGCCTGCTGCTGGTGGCGCGGGCGACTCTGGCCGAGCCCGACCTGCTGATCTTCGACGAGCCGACCAACCATCTCGACGTCGGCAAGGTGATGCGGCTGGAGCGCTGGCTGACCGAGCATCTGCGCCTGCCCTTCCTCCTGGTGTCGCATGACCGGGAGTTCCTGGACCGGGTCACCGACCGCACCATCATCCTGCGCGGCGACCGGGTACGCAGCTACGGCGCCTCGTTCTCTCAGGCCAGGCAGGAGCTGATCCGCGAGGACCTGGCGGCGATGCAGCAGGCCGAGCGCGACGAGAAGGAGGTCGATCGGCTGGAGCGCGCGGCCAAGCGGCTGATGCTGTGGGCCAACCTGAAGGGGCACAACCCCGGCATGGCCCAGCGGGCCAAGGCAGTGGCGTCGCGCGCCGAGCAGCGCCGGGCGGAGGCAACGGTGGCGCATCGAGAGGCCCGGCGGGACATCAACCTGGACACGTCAGAGGTCCAGCGCGCGACGCTGATCCGGATCAAGGACCATGTCGTGCGCACCGAGACCGGGCGCGAGCTGCTGCGCATCGAGCAGGAGTTCGTGCGCCGCGGCGACCGTATCGCGCTGCTGGGCCTGAACGGCACCGGCAAGTCACACCTGATCCGGGACCTGATGGCGGCGATCACCCGGGCGATCGCAGGCGACGCGCCGATCGGCGCGTCGATCACCGCCAACCCGCAGCTGCGGCCCGGCTATCTCGACCAGCACCTGTCCGACCTGCCGCGGCAGCTGCCGGTCAACCGGGCGCTGCAGGCGGCGTCGACCCTGCGCGACGCCGAGCTGGTGCGCGAACTGCACAACATCGGCATCCCGATCGAGAAGCAGGCCACGCCGATCGGCAATCTGAGCTACGGCGAGCAGCTGCGCGTCACCTTCCTGCTGCTGCGCCTGCGCCAGCCCAACATCTACCTGCTGGACGAACCGACCAACCATCTCGACATCGCCGGCCGCGAGCGGCTGGAGGACCTGCTGTCGCGCGACGACACCACCTGCGTCTTCGTCACCCATGACCGGCGCATGCTGCGCGGCATCGGCACGCGCTACCTGGAGATCCGCAACCGCCGCCTGGTCGAGGTCGAGGGGCCGGACGACTTCCTGGAGCGGGCGGCCGCCGCGGCGTAGCGGTTCCCGGCATTCGTGCCGGGCTGGGCTTCTATTCTTCGCGCCCTGAAGCGCAGCCGGCACGCGCTATCGGAAGATCCGCGACCGACGCTTGGTCGAGATCGCCAGGCTCGACGGTTTCCTGGAGCGGGCCGTCGTCGCGGCGGAACGGGCCCCGGCGGCCAGCGCGACACGGGTGGCGAGGGTCAGCGGCTCGGGCAGCGCATCGAGCGCGAACCAGCCGATCTCGGCCAGCGCCGCCGGCTCGCGGTTGACTGGCGCCCCGCTCGCGATCACCGCGCGATAGACCGGCGCCACCCAATGGGTGCCTGCCGCCATGTCGATCTGGTCGACCAGGCACAGCAGCCCGTCGAGCCGGATGGCGATGCCCAGCTCCTCCTCGATCTCCCGGGCCACCGCGGCCTCGACCGTCTCGCCGAAATCGACCTTGCCGCCGGGCAGGCCCCAATGCCCGGCCTCCGGCTCGCGCCGGCGCTGCACCAGCAGCAGCCGGTCGTAGTCGTCCAGGATGAAGGCGCCGACGCCGAGGCGCGGGACCGCCGTCGCGGCGGGATCGGTCACAGCGTCGGCCATTGGGCAAACCCTCGGTGATCGGGAGCCGCCGCCTCGGCGATCTGGACCCGGTCGACCAGCGCGACGTTCGGGCCCCGGCGGCAGGCGGCCGCCACCACATCCACTGCGCCGGCCGGGCCGGACAGCAGCGCTTCGACCGACCCGTCGCGGCGGTTGCGCACCCAACCGTCCAGCCCCGCCGCCTCGGCCTCGCCGGCCAGCCAGGCACGGTAGCCGACGCCCTGGACCCGGCCGGTGATGCGCAGCGACAGCGTCTTGCGGTCTGCGCTCATGCATCCCGCTCCGGCGCTTCCGGCAGGTCGCCGCCATACAGCGCCGTGGCGACCAGGCGGATGGCATAGCGCGCCTCGGCCTCCAGCCGCTCGGCCTCGAACCAGAACATGTCGACCGTCAGCGTCGGCGGGTCGGAGACGTGCAGCGCCCGGTTGCGGGCCCGGCGCAGCGTGTCGAAGCGCTCGTCCAGCCCGGCCTCGGCGAACAGCCTGCCGGCGCTGAGGTAAGGGTCGACCGCCCAGCCCGCCGCCATCGCTTGCTCGCGCAGATGCGCCTCGACCACCGCCACGGCCAGGATCACGGTGGCGACCCAGGCCCCGGCGCCGAACACGGTCTCCAGCTCGACCAGCAGCGCCTGGGTGTGGTCGCCGACCGTCACGGCGCCGCGCAGGCGGCCGCCCTCGCCCTTGCCGGCCATCACGTCGGCGAACCAGCCGGTGCGGGCCTCGACCTCGTCCGCGGCGCCCTTGCTCAAGCCCGGACGCTCATCAGAGCCTGGACGATCATTGGGCGAAGATCTCCTCGCATTTGCGCAGGTCGCCCTCGATCCGCGTCTTCTCGGGGCTGGGCGGGCGCTTCGGGCCGGCCAGGTCCTTGATCCGGGTGCAGTAGTCGGCCCAGGCGCCCATCGCCCGTTCGTCGACCCGGATCATGTAGGGGTCGGAGGGGCCGGGCGGCGGGTGCAGGTCGTCGTCCTTGATGGCGCCGACCGGCGGCGGCGGCCCCGGATTCTCCGGCGGGATGAAGTAGTCGCCGCATCCCGCCAGCAGCAGCAGCACCGGCAGGACGAGATGGGCGGATCGGTTCGGCATGGCGCTCTCCCGGCTCTCAGGCCGCTGCGAACTCAAGGATCTTCTGGTCGACGGCCAGGCTGTCGCCCGGCTTGGCGTGCACGGTCCCGACCACGCCGTCGCGTTCGGCGCGCAGGATGTTCTCCATCTTCATCGCCTCGACCACCGCCAGTTCCTGCCCGGCGCGGACCGGCTCGCCCGCCGCGACCGCCAGCGAGACCAGCAGGCCGGGCATCGGCGACAGCAGGAAGCGGGACATGTCGGGCGCGGCCTTGACCGGCATCAGCTCCGACAGCTCCGCAGCGCGCGGCGTCAGCAGCACCATGTCGACCTCGCCGCCGGCATGGGTCAGGCGCAGGCCGACCGGGCGCCGGTCGATCTGGGCGACCACGCGTTCGCCCTCGACCGTGCCGTCGAACAGCATGCCGCCCGGCCGCCAGTCGCCATGGACCACGAACAGGCGCCCGTCGAGCAGGACGCGCCAGCCGCCCGTCGCCTCCTCCACCGTCACCGGCCGGTTGGCGCGGCCGCTGCGCAGCACCCAGCTGCGTGGGCCGTCGACCGTGCCGCGCAACGCCTGGCGGTGCAGCAGCGCGGCCCCCAGGGCGGCCAGCCGTTCGGCGACCTCGCCCGCCGGCATGGTGCCGTGGAAGCCGTCGGGGAACTCCTCGGCGATGAACCTGGTGGTCAGCCGGCCCGCGACAAAGCGCGGATGGTGCATCAGCGCCGCCAGGAACGGGATGTTGTGGCTGACGCCGCGGATCACGAAGCCGTCCAGCGCGCCGCGAATCGAGGCGATCGCGGCGTTGCGGTCGGCGCCGATGCCGACCAGCTTGGCGATCATCGGGTCGTAGTGCATCGAGATCTCGCCGCCCTCCTCGACGCCGGTGTCGACGCGGACGTGCGGCCCCTCCTCCGGCGCGCGGTAGCGGGTCAGCCGGCCGATCGAGGGCAGGAAGCCGCGCAGCGGGTCCTCGGCATAGACCCGGGCCTCGATCGCCCAGCCCTTCAGCCGGACATCCTCTTGGCCGAACGGCAGTTCCTCGCCGGCGGCGATGCGAATCATCAGCTCGACCAGGTCCAGCCCGGTCACCGCCTCCGTCACCGGATGCTCGACCTGCAGCCGGGTGTTCATCTCCAGGAAGTAGAAGGACCGGTCGGCGCCGACAATGAACTCGACCGTGCCGGCGGAGCGGTAGCCGACGGCGCGGGCCAGGGCGCAGGCCTCCTCGCCCATCGCCTTGCGCGTCGCCGCGTCGAGGAAGGGCGACGGCGCCTCCTCGATCACCTTCTGGTGGCGGCGCTGGATCGAGCACTCGCGCTCGCCGAGATAGACGGTGTTGCCGAAGCTGTCGGCCAGCACCTGGATCTCGATGTGGCGCGGCTCGTCGATGAACTTCTCGGCGAAGACGCGGTCGTCGCCGAACGAGGACCGCGCCTCGTTGCGGGCGGAGCGATAGCCTTCGCGCGCCTCCTCGTCGTTGTTGGCGACGCGCATGCCCTTGCCGCCGCCACCGGCCGAGGCCTTGATCATCACGGGATAGCCGATGCGGCGGGAGACGGCGACCGCCTCCTCGTCGTCGAGGATCGGCGCGAGATGGCCGGGGACTGTCGAGACGCCGGCGGCCTGGGCCAGCTTCTTCGATTCGATCTTGTCACCCATCGCCTCGATGGCGGGCACGCCCGGGCCGATGAAGGCGATGCCGGCGGCCTCGAGCGCGGCGCAGAAGCGCGGATTCTCGGACAGGAAGCCGTAGCCGGGATGCACCGCCTGGGCGCCGGTGGTGCGGCAGGCTTCGACGATGCGGTCGATCAGCAGGTAGGACTGGGACGACGGCGCCGGGCCGATCGCCACCGCCTCGTCGGCCATCCGGACATGCACCGCGTCGGCATCGGCGTCGGAATAGACCGCGACGGTCTTGATGCCCATGCGCCGCGCGGTGCGGATGACGCGGCAGGCGATCTCGCCGCGATTGGCGATCAGGATCTTGTCGAACATCATCCCTGTCTACGGCCTTCCCAGCGAAGCGTCGATTGTGGCGCACCCACGCTGCGCCGCAACAGCAAAGCGGATCAATCCCCCGTCGGCGCCAGGACGCGGTTGGCGACCGGCGACGACAGGATCATCGACGAGGTGGTGGCGCCGAAGGCGGCGAGACGCAGCAGCGTCTCGTCGAGGTGCTGGATCGACCGGGCCACGACCTTGAAGACATAGGCGTCCTCGCCCGCGACCTCATGGCATTCCACCACCTCCGGCACCGACCGGGCGAATTCCTCGACCGCTGGGAACCTGTCGGCGCGGCAGCGCAGCCGGACGAAGGCCGACAGGCTGTAGCCCAGCCGGCCGCGGTCGATCTCGGCGCGGAAGCCCTTGACGATGCCCTGGTCCTCGAGCCGCTTCACCCGCTCGGCCACCGCCGGGGGCGACAGCCCGACCAACCGGCCGAGCTCGGCATAGCTGGCCCGGGCATTCTCCTGCAGGGCCAGCACGAGGGTGCGCCCGATGGCGTCGAGGCGGAGTTTCGCGTCCATCCGAATCGCCCCCGTTGGTTTCGATCTCGCATTGGTTTAATCGAAGGATCGGCGAACCACCATTCGCGATCTCTCTGTTCTGACACGAGGCGGACGGCTAACAAGACCGTGATGATCGATCCTTTCCTGTTCGCCAAGGGCATCGCGCTCGGTATCGCCATTGCCGCGCCGGTCGGTCCGATCGGCGTGCTGACCATCCGACGGACGCTGATCCACGGCCCCCGCCACGGCATCCTGACCGGCGTGGGCGCGGCCCTTGCCGACGGGGTGTTCGGCCTGATCGCCGCCTTCGGCATGGTGGCGCTGAGCACTTGGCTGATCAGCCTGAAGACCGGGCTGCACCTGATCGGCGGCACCGTCCTGCTGGTTCTGGCCATCCGCACCCTGCTCCATGCCGGCCATATCGAGCGCGATCCGGAGAAGGGCCGCACCGAAGGCGGTGAGATCCGGGCGGTGGCCAGCGCGTTCCTCCTGACCCTCAGCAACCCGATGACGATCCTGACCTTCGCCACCGCGTTCACCGCGGTCGGGCTGGCGGAGACGCTGTCCTTCGCCTCGGGCCTGATCCTCGTCGCCGGGGTGTTCCTCGGCTCCGCCTCCTGGTTCACCGCGCTGAGCCTGGTGGTGAGCGCGACCGGCGGCCGCCTGACGCCGCGGACGCTGCTGTGGATCGACCGGGTCGCCGGCGTGCTGCTGCTGGTGTTTTCGGCCTACATGTTCCTGGCACTCTGGCTGCGCTGGTAGCCGCTTCGCTGCGTTCTGGCGCATTGACAAGCCGCGCCGCTGTGGACGAGTGTGGCCCGCCCCGAAGGGGAGGCTCGAGACTCTCCTCCCGGAAAAATGAACGGACGCGTCCTGGAATGAAGCTTTCGACCCTCCGCGCCGGTGTGGCGCTGCTCCCGCTCCTGTTCGCCGTTCCGGCGATCGCGCAGCAGGCCACGACCCCCGCAAAGCCGGCGGAGGCGGCGCCCGCCGCCCCGGCCCAGCCCGCAGCCCCGGCCCCGGCGGCACCCGCCGCCCAGACCCAGCCGCCGGCGGCACAGGGTCAGCAGGCCCCGACGCCCAAGGAATTCCTGATCGACGCCGGCGGCTGGAAGGGTGGCGCTTTCGCCAACCCGAACACCCGGCAGTTCAGCTATTGCGGCATCCAGAAGGTCTATGACGCCGGGCTGACTCTGGTCTTCCAGATGAACCCCAACTACAACTTCAACCTGGCCGTGCTGAAGCAGGGCTGGGGGCTGAAGGAAGGCGACAAGGGCCAGGCCCGCATCCGGGTCGACGCCACCTACGACAAGAAATTCGACGCGGTCCCGGGCAGCCCGGAAGCCTATGTCGTGCCGACCGGTCAGAATGGCGACCTGTTCCAGGCGCTGGCCAAGGGCAGCAAGGCGATCGTGACCACGCCGAAGGGCGAGTTCACCTTCCCGCTCAGCGGCACGCTGGCCGGGCTCAACGCGCTGCGCGACTGCAACGAGGCGGCGCGCAAGCTGATCGCCTCGGCGCAGGGCGCCGCCCCTGCCGGCGGGGGCGCGCCGGCTGCCGCGAACAACGATCCGCGCGCCCTGATCGGCGCCCAGGGCTTCGGCATGCCGGTCGGCGCGCTGCAGGACACCCTCCACGCCGCCGGGCTGGAGAACGTCGCCATCGCCGATCCGCGCAAGCTGCCGCGCGACCCGCTGCAGATCAACCAGGCCTGGCAGGTCGGCACCGACGGCAAGGTCGTCGGCGGCCTGCACCAGGAGCCGCGTGGCGACGCGATCGAGATCGACCAGTTCGCCAAGCGCTATCTCGAGATCATGAAGTCGGTCTGCGCCACCGACTGGCAGAGCAGCGACCAGCCCTCCGTCGTCAACGGCCCCTACGCGATCAAGCGGGCCGAGCTAAGCTGCAAGATGGGCGAGCAGGCGATCAGCGCGTCGCTGGTCTTCACCCTCGACGACAACTACTACACCGCCTTCTTCCACCAGAGCCTGCTGGCCGAGAAGTCGCTGTCCGAGGACGCGTCGAAGAAGCTCGGCGACTTCATCGAAAAGCAGATGGCGCTGGTCGAGGAGAAGGCCAAGCAGGAAGGCAGCCAGGGCGCGGCGCCCGCCGCCCCGACCGACCAGCCGGCACCGGCGGCCGCCCCTGCGGCACCGGCGACGCCGCCGGCCGACGGCCAGGCCGCCCCGGCAGCCCCGACAACACCGGGCGGCTGACGGCGAAACCGGTCCTGTCGTGACCATGAGGGCGGATCCTTCCGGGATCCGCCCTTGTTGTTTCAGGAGAGAACCGGCCAAGATCACGGGCCGATGGAGGCTTCGATGACCCGGACCGCGCCCCCCCGTCCCCCGACCGCCCCGGACCTCCCGCCCAAGGCCGGTCTGACCGATGCCGCCGACGTCGCGGCGCTGGTCGCTTCCGACCACCGCGACCCCTTCGGCGTGCTCGGCCCCCATCCCGCGGCCGGCGGCACCGTGCTGCGCTGCTTCCGCCCCGACGCTGCAGCGATCGAAGCCATCGACCCGGACAGCGGCGTGGTGCTGGCCGCGTTGGAGCGGCGCCATCCGGATGGCGTGTTCGACGGCCGGATCGACGCCCCCTTCCCCGCCCGCTACCGGTTGCGCATCGATTACGGCGCGGCGGGCGGGGTGTGGGAGGTCGAGGACCCCTACCGATTCCCGTCCAGCTTCGGCGAGCTCGACCTGCATCTGCTCGGCGAAGGCACCCATCTCGAGCTCTACGAACGGCTCGGCGCCCATCCCAGGACGCTGGACGGCGTCGACGGCACCGTCTTCGCGGTCTGGGCGCCCAACGCCCGCCGCGTCGCCGTGGTCGGCGACTTCAACCGCTGGGACGGCCGTCTGCATCCGATGCGCCTGCATCCCGGCATCGGCGTGTGGGAGATCTTCCTTCCCGGAATCGGCCCCGGCGCCACCTACAAGTTCGAGATCCGCGGCCCGGACGGCACCCTGCTGCCGCCGAAGACCGACCCCTTCGCCTTCCGCGCCGAGCATCCACCGGCCACCGCCTCGATCGTGCACGGCCTGCCCCGCTATGACTGGGACGACGCCGCCTGGATGGACAGCCGTGCCGCGGCGCAGCGGCGCGACGCGCCGATCAGCGTCTACGAGGTGCATCCCGGGTCCTGGCGCCGGGTGCCGGAGGAGGGTGACCGCCCGCTGTCCTGGCGCGAACTGGGCGACCAGCTGATCCCCTACGCCGTCGGGCTGGGCTTCACCCATATCGAGCTGATGCCGATCAGCGAGTTCCCGTTCGACGGGTCCTGGGGCTATCAGCCGATCGGGCTGTACGCCCCGACCAGCCGGTTCGGCCCGCCGGAGGATTTCGCCGGCTTCGTCGACCGCTGCCACCGCGCCGGCCTCGGCGTGCTGCTGGACTGGGTCCCCGGGCATTTCCCGACCGACGAGCACGGCCTGGCCCGATTCGACGGCACCGCGCTGTACGAGCACGCCGACCCGCGCCAGGGCATGCACCAGGACTGGGGCACGCTGATCTACAATTACGGCCGGGCCGAAGTGCGCAACTTCCTGCTCGGCAACGCGCTGTTCTGGCTCGACCGCTTCCATGTCGACGGGCTGCGGGTCGATGCCGTCGCCTCGATGCTGTATCTCGACTACAGCCGCAAGGCCGGGGAATGGGTGCCGAACCGCTTCGGCGGGCGCGAGAACCTGGAGGCGGTGGATTTCCTGCGCCAGACCAATGTCGAGGTCTTCGGCCGGCATCAAGGCGTGACCACGGTGGCCGAGGAATCGACCGCCTGGCCGGCGGTGTCGCGGCCCGCCCATCTCGGGGGGCTGGGCTTCGGCTACAAGTGGAACATGGGGTGGATGAACGACACCCTGCGCTACATGCAGAAGGATCCGATCCACCGGACCTGGCACCATTCCGACCTGACCTTCGGCCTGCTCTACGCCTTCAGCGAGAACTTCGTGCTGCCGCTGAGCCATGACGAGGTGGTGCACGGCAAGGGCTCGATGCTGGGCAAGATGCCGGGCGACGACTGGCAGAAATTCGCCAATCTGCGGGCCTTCTACGGCTTCATGTGGGCCCATCCCGGCAAGAAGCTGCTGTTCATGGGCGGCGAGTTCGCGCAACCCGCGGAGTGGAGCCACGACCGCAGCCTGGACTGGCACCTGCTGGGTGACGAGCGGCATGCCGGGATGCAGCGGCTGATCGGCGACCTCAACCGCCTGTACCGCGAGGTCCCGGCGCTGCATGCGCGCGACTGCGAGCCGGAAGGCTTCGCCTGGATCGACGCCAGCAACAGCACCGATTCGATCCTGGCCTGGCTGCGCCTGGGCCATGACGGCGACCGGCCGGTGCTGGCGGTGTCGAACTTCACCCCGGTGCCGCGCCAGGGCTACCGCATCGGCGTGCCCCATGGCGGCCGCTGGATCGAGCGGCTGAACACCGACGCCGCCGGCTATGGCGGCTCCGGCCTGGGCAATTTCGGCGGGGTCGAGGCCGAGGCTTCGCCCTGGCACGGCCAGCCGCATTCGCTGCTGCTGACCCTGCCGCCGCTGGCGACGGTGCTGTTCGAATGGGCGGGCTGAGGGCCCGCCCTCCGGCTACGGCTTGACGGTCTCGGCCTGGCGCTTCAGTTCGTCGGCGGTGCGGGCGATCTGGCTCTGCAGGTCCGCCAGCTGCTGCCGCGCCGCGGCGAGGTCCGCCTGGGTCTTGCTGAGCTGGTCGGTGGCCTGGGCGACCTGCCCGTTCACCGCGGCGGCATCGGCGTTCAGCCGGGCGTAGCTGTCGCGCTGCGCCGCCTCCTGCGACCGCAGCTGGTCGAGCTGGCCGGCCAGGCTGTCGACCTCGGCCTGCTTCGCCGCGGCGGCGGCCTCGACCTCGGTCGCGCGGGCCTGCGCGGCCTGGACCCGGAGCCCGACCGCATCGGCCTCCTTGCCCACCGCCGCACGGCGGGACTCGGCCTCGGTCACAGCGTCACGGCCGCGGTCGATCTGCGTCTGCAGCTGGGCGGCTTCGGCCTTCAGCGCATCACGCTCGGCGCCGGCCTGCTTCAGCGCCGCCAGCTCCTGCTGCGTGGCGCCGAGCTTGGCCTGCACCGCGTCGCGCGCCTGGCTGGCGCTGCGGCTTTCGACGCCGAGATAGATCGCAGCGACCAGCGCGACGAAGGCGACGATGATCGCGGCGGCGATGGCGATTCGCGGCGCCTCGGCATCGCGCTTCGGGGCGGGTTCGGCCAGGTCGGCCGGGTCGGCCGGGCTGTGATCGGGATCGGCGAGGGTCACGCGGACGGTCCTTTCAACGGACGATTGGGGCGGCGATGACGGTTGACGAAGGCGCGTCGGATGGCGAGATGCCTTAGCCACGAAACTTGGTGAAATCGTGTCATAGGCCAAGGGCGTCTCGTCGCGCCGGCCGGTCGCGAGGGCCATCGCGATGGTCGGTGGACGGGTCCCGCCGCACGCCCCATCCTGCCGATCGGACAGAAGGAATCCACGATGCCCTTGCCCGACCGCCTCCCGGCCGGCCAGCCCTGGCCGTTTGGCGCCACCCTCGCCGAAGGGGGCGTGAACTTCGCCCTGTTCTCCGCCCATGCCGAGCGGGTCGAGCTGTGCCTGTTCGATGCCGAGGGGCGGCAGGAGGTCGCACGCCGCGACCTGACCGCCCGGACGGACCAGGTCTGGCACGGAATGCTGCCGGGGGCCGGCCCAGGCACCGTCTACGGCTACCGCGTCCACGGCCCCTATGCGCCGCTGGACGGGCACCGCTTCAACCCGAACAAGCTGCTGCTGGACCCCTACGCCAAGGCGCTGGCCGGCGGCTTCCAATGGGATGACGCCGTGCACGGGTACAGCCGCGGCGCCCCGGAGGCCGACCTGTCCTTCGACCCACGCGACAGCGCGCCCTTCGTGCCGAAATCGGTGGTAATCGACCCGGCGCATGACTGGGAGGGCGACGAGGCGCCGCGCACGCCGTGGGGCGAGACCGTGCTGTACGAGGCCCAGCTGCGCGGCCTGACCATGCGCCACCCCGGCATCCCCGAACCGCTGCGCGGCACCCTGGGCGGCCTGGCCCATCCGGTCATGGTCGACCATCTGCGCCGGCTCGGCGTCACCGCGGTCGAACTGATGCCGGTGCACGCCTTCCTCGACGAACGGGCGCTGTTCGAGCGGGGTTTGCGCAACTACTGGGGCTACAACACCGCCGCCTTCTTCGCCGTCCACCCCGCCTATGCCGGTGCGCCCTCTTCACTTTCATACCGGGCACCGCTCGATGCCCTGCGCAATGCAGTCAAGGCGCTGCACCGGGCCGGGATCGAGGTCATCCTCGACGTCGTCTACAACCACACGGTGGAGAGCGACGTCTTCGGCCCGACCCTGAACTTCCGCGGCATCGACAACCTGTCCTACTACCAGCACGCGCCGCATGACCGGCGCGAGCCGTTCAACCCCACCGGCACCGGCAACGCGCTCGACCTCGGCCATCCCCGGGTGCTGCAGCTGGTGGTGGACAGCCTGCGCTGGTGGGTGGAGGCGGCGCATGTCGACGGCTTCCGCTTCGACCTGGCCACCACCCTGGCCCGGGTCGGCGGCGACTTCACCTCCGCCGCCCCCTTCCTGCAGGCCGTGGCGCAGGACCCGGTGCTGGCGCCGTGCAAACTGATCGCCGAGCCCTGGGACATCGGCCCCGGCGGCTATCGCGTCGGCGGCTTCCCGACGGGATGGTCGGAGTGGAACGACCGCTATCGCGACGGCATCCGGCGCTATTGGCGCGGCGACGCCGGGCAGCGGCCGGAGCTGGCGCGCCGCCTGTCCGCCTCCGCCGACCTGTTCGACCATGACGGGCGCGGCGCCCGCACCAGCGTCAACTTCGTCACCGCCCATGACGGCTTCACCCTGGCCGACGTGGTCAGCTACGCCGGGAAGCACAACGAGGCGAATGGCGAGCGCAACCGCGACGGCACCGGCGACAACCATTCAGACAATCTCGGCGCCGAAGGCCCGGCCGACGATCCGGCGATCCTGGCCCGCCGGCTGCGGCGCCGGCGCAACCTGATCGCGACGCTGCTGTTCAGCCAGGGCACCCCCATGCTGCTGGCCGGCGACGAGCTGGGCCACAGCCAGCAGGGCAACAACAACGCCTATTGCCAGGACGGCCCCCTGACCTGGCTGGACTGGGCCGGCGCCGACCCGGCCTTCATCGACTTCATGGGCCGCGTGGTGGCGCTGCGCCGGGCCCATCCGGCGCTGCGCCGCACCGACTTCCTGCACGGCGCCCCGAGCGGAGCGACATCCGGCACCGGGGACGCCCTGCCCGACCTGGCCTGGCTGCGGCCGGACGGCCAGGCCATGGCCGGTGGCGACTGGGACGCCCCGGACTCCGTTCTTGGCATGCTGCTGAGCGAACCGACCGCCCCACCCCTGCTGCTGCTGTTCAACGCCGGCGCCGGGGACGTCGACTTCACCCTGCCGGCGCTGGGCGCCTGGCACGCCTGGCTGGACACCGCGCGCACGCCCAGCGTGCCGCAGTTCGATCCGGCGGCCACCGCCTATCCGCTGGCCGCCGAAAGCCTGGTGTTGCTGGCGCTCGGCATGGTGTCGCCGGCGGATATTGGGAATGACTTTCAGTAATGCTGCGACTGTTTCTCAATCACACAAGTAAAACTTTACGGACTCTTGTAATCGTTCTAGGGTACGGCCCGTGATACTGACAGACACAAGCCGAGGCGACCATGCAGGGCGACAAGAAGGTTCTCACCCACCTGAATGCGGTGCTGAAGAACGAGCTGACCGCGATCAACCAGTATTTCCTGCACGCCCGGATGCTGAAGAACTGGGACGTCAAGCGCCTGGCAAAGAAGGTGTATGAGGAATCGATCGGCGAGATGAAGCACGCCGATCTGCTGATCGAGCGCATCCTGATGCTGGAGGGCCTGCCCAACCTGCAGGATCTCGGCAAGCTCGGCATCGGCGAGAATGTGCCGGAAATGCTGGCCTCCGACCTCGGCCTCGAGACCTTCAACCAGAAGACGGTGAAGGAGGCGATGGTGCACTGCGAATCGGTGCGCGACTTCGTTTCCCGCGACATCCTGCTGAAGATCCTCGATGACACCGAGGAGCACATCGACTGGATCGAATCGCAGCAATACCTGATCAGCCAGATGGGCGTGCAGAACTACATCCAGCTGGTGTCCAGCGAAGAGAGCTGAAGTCGGCTCATCAGATCAAGTCTCGGCAAGGCCCCGTTTCGGCGGGGCCTTTTTCTATTGCATTGGGACTTCGTAGGTTGGGTTCGCTCTTGCGAACCCAACGCTGGCTCGGGCGACACGATGTTGGGTTCGCCTCGGCGAACCCAACCTACGCGAGCGCTCCAGCCGATCAGCGCTTCGGCTTGTTGATGGCGTCGAGCTGGCGCTGAAGGTCGTCGAGGCGCTGGCGCAGCGTGTCGAGCGAGCCGGTCTCCGGCGCTGCGGCGGCTTCGGCCGAGGCGGGCTGGGCCGGCTGGCCGGGGGCCTTGCCGCCGGCGCCCGGGCCGGTGCCGGGGACGGCGAAGGGCGTGAACATCTGCATGGCGCGCTCGAACAGCGCCATGTTCTGCTTGCTCATCTCCTCGAAGGCGCCGAACGGGAACACCCCGCTGACATCCTTGAAGTAGGTCCGCATCTGGTCCTGGTTGCGGGCGAAGGCCTCCATCGAGGATTCCAGATAGCGCGGCACCATGAACTGCAGGTTGTCGCCGTAGAGGGCGATCAGCTGCCGGAGGAAGCCGATCGGCAGCATGTTCTGCCCGCCCTTGCCTTCCTCCTCTACGATGATCTGGGTCAGCACCGAGCGGGTGATGTCCTCGCCCGACTTGGCGTCGAAGACCAGAAATTCGGCGCCGTCCTTGACCATCTGGGCCAGGTTTTCGAGCGTCACGTAGCTCGACGTCGCCGTGTTGTAGAGGCGGCGGTTGGCGTATTTCTTGATGGTGATGGGAGCGGCCTTCGGCTCCTCGGCCGACGGGGCGGGATTGGGCGCGGCCTGCGTGGTCGGCATGGTGGTCCCTATCGCTTCTTCGGGCCGCGGACACGGCCGCTTTCGCTGATTTGAGCCTATACTGGTCCGACCGGATCGGCATGTCACGATCCTTTCGCATCGCAGCACGCCGAACCCCGGGACCAGGGGCATAGGCAGGGATGCCTGCAGTGGTTATGATCGCCCGCCATGACCGCGCCGAAACCGCCTCCCCCGAATCCAGCCCCCCCAAATTCACCCCATGGCGACGGCGACAGCCCCGAGGCCCTCGCCCGCCGTTTCCTCGATCTCTGGCAAGAGCATTGGACCGCAACCCTGACCGATCCCGAGACGCTGCGAGGCTGGGCCGCCCTGTTCGACCCGGCCCATGCATCGCGCTGGCTGGCAGGGCTGGGCGGCGCGGCCGGAGCCGGCGGCGATGACAAGGCTAGGCCCCCGGCCGCTGCCGCTGCACCTGGGCGCGGCCGCCCTGAGCTGGACGAGCGGGATCGCCGCCTTGCCGCTCTGGAACAGCGTGTCGCCCAGCTCGAATCCGCCCTGGCCGGAGCCGCTGCGCCGCGCCGCCGAACGCCTCGCAAGCCTGGCACCTGACGCCGCCGTCGCGACCCTGACGGCGGAGGCGACGCGCCGCGCCGCCGCCTTCCTGACCGGGCTGGAGCGCTACACCCACCACGCCTACAGCCGCGACCTGCCGGATCCGCCCGTGCTGTGGCAGGCCGGGTCGGCCCGGCTGCGCGATTACGGCCCAGCCGGCGGCCTGCCGCTGCTGGTGGTGCCGTCCCTGGTCAACCGCGCCTATGTGCTGGACCTCACCGCGGAGCGCAGCCTGCTGCGCTTCCTGGCGGCGCAGGGCCTGAGGCCGCTGCTGCTGGAATGGGATGTGCCGCAGGGCGAGGAGCGCGACTTCACCCTGAGCGATATCGTCACCCGGCGGCTGGAGCCGGCGCTGGACGCGGTGCGGGCCGTAGCCCCAGGGCCGGTCGGGTTGCTCGGCTACTGCATGGGCGGCACGCTGGCGGCAGCGCTGGCGGCGCGGCGGGGTGCCGACATCGCCGGGACCGCCTTCCTCGCTGCCCCGTGGGACTTCCATGCCGGCGCGCCGCACCAGGCCGAAATCGGCCGGATGGCGGCAGCGGCCAGTCTGCCGATCGTCGCCTCGCTCGGCGTGCTGCCGGTCGACGGCATCCAGGCGCTGTTCGCCACCCTCGACCCGCTGACCGCGCTGCGCAAGTTCAGCGCCTTCGGCCGGCTGGACCCGGCCTCGCCGGAGGCGGCGCGCTTCGTCGCGCTGGAGGATTGGCTGAACGACGGCATCCCGCTGCCGGGCCCGGTGGCGCTGGAATGCCTGGCCGGCTGGTACGGCGAGAACATGCCGGGCCGCGGCCTGTGGCGGGTCGACGGCGACCCGGTGCGGCCGGAGGCGATCCGCATGCCCAGCCTGCACCTGATCCCGGCCCGCGACCGCATCGTGCCGCCGGCCAGCGCCAGGGCCCTGGCCGAGACGATGCCCGGCGCCGAGCGGATCGAGCCGCCGCTGGGCCATATCGGCATGGTGGTGGGCGGCACCGCCGAGACCCAGGTCTGGCGACCGCTGGCGGGCTGGCTGGCCGACGCTATTCGAACCTCACGACCAGCGTCACGGGCGCGAGCAGCAGCCCGTCGTAGCGCAGGGTCACCACCCCGCCGCGCGTCGGCCCCGTCGGCGCGCCGAAAGACCCCAGGCTGACCCGCTGGCCCGGCTGCAGCGCTTCGCCCCGGGCCGCCAGATCCTGCGCCAGCCAGATCACCGCGTTCAGCGGATTGCCCAGGACGGCAGAGCCCGGCGCCTCGGTCAGCACCTTGCCGGTCTCGTCGGTCAACGAGACCTTCATCGTCGCCAGCCGATCGGCCAGACTTGGCTCGATCGGGATCGCCGGACCGAGCACGCCGAGCCGGGCGCCGACATTGATCGCGGTGATCGCCTCGGCCGTCGGCTTCTCGGTCGGCGCCAGCACCAGGTCGGACAGCTCGATGAAGGGCTGCAGCGCCGCGAGATGGGCCAGCACTTCCCCCGGCGTCTTCGCCTGGTTCACCCCGTCGTCGCCGATCACCGCGACCAGGTCGGCCTCGACCATCGGGCGGGCGGCGAAATCGGCCGGGATCGGCGTGATCGGCTCGCGCAGCATGCCGCCCAGCAGCACGCCGGAGACGGGATGGCCGACGCCCAGCCGGTCCTGCATCGCCTGGCTGGTCAGGCCGACCTTGTAGCCGACCGGCTGCCCGGCATCGGCGGCCAGGTCCTGCACCAGCGTCTTCTGGACGCAGGCGGCGGTGGCGGCGTCGATGCCGGACAGGCCGGTCACCGGCGCCTTGGCTCGCCAGGCCTCAGCCAGCCGTGCCGCGGTCGCGGCGCAATCCTCGGCCGCCACCGCTGGCATCGTTCCCATCAGCGCGGCCAGCGCCAACGCCCACTGCATCGCCTTGCGCATCGATCCCGCTCCCTTTCGGTTGGGCGCTTCCGTGGCGGTTGCGCTGGCGGAAGCGCCGTGGCTATCGTCATCCTAACGCAATTTCCACCGGTGCGGCCGACCGCGCCGAACAGCAGAGGAAACGCCTTCATGGCCAACGTCGTCATCGCCGCAGCCGCGCGCACGCCGGTCGGGGCCTTCGCCGGCGCTTTCGCCGCCATCCCGGCGCATGAGCTGGGCATCGCCGCGATCACCGCGGCGCTGGGCCGGGCCAAGGTCGACGCCGCCGAGGTCGACGAGGTGGTGCTGGGCCAGGTGCTGACCGCCGCGGTCGGCCAGAACGCGGCGCGCCAGGCGGCGATCGGCGCCGGCATCCGCAAGGAAGCCACCGCCTACGGCATCAACCAGGTCTGCGGCTCCGGCCTGCGCACCGTGGCGCTGGGCAGCCAGGCGATCGCCCTGGGCGATGCCAGCATCGTGGTCGCCGGCGGACAGGAGAGCATGTCGCTGGCGCCGCATGCGCTGCATCTGCGCGCCGGCACCAAGATGGGCGACGCCAAGATGGTCGACACCATGATCCGCGACGGGCTGTGGGACGCCTTCAACGGCTACCACATGGGCAACACCGCGGAGAACGTGGCCCGGCAGTGGCAGATCAGCCGCGAGGACCAGGACCGCTTCGCCCTGGCGTCGCAGCAGAAGGCCGGTGCGGCGCAGCGCGAGGGCCGCTTCAAGGACGAGATCACGCCGTTCACGGTCAAGGGCCGCAAGGGCGATGTGGTGATCGATGCCGACGAGTACCTGAAGCCCGACACCACCATCGAGGTGCTGGCCAAGCTGCGCCCGGCCTTCGACAAGGAAGGCACGGTCACCGCCGGCAACGCCTCCGGCCTCAATGACGGCGCCGCCGCGCTGATCCTGATGACCGAGGAGGAGGCGCAGCGCCGCGGCATCACCCCGCTGGCCCGCATCGCCTCCTGGGCCACGGCCGGCGTCGACCCCGCGGTGATGGGCTCGGGCCCGATCCCGGCCAGCCGCGCCGCGCTGAAGAAGGCCGGCTGGTCGGCCGGGCAGCTGGACCTGATCGAGGCCAACGAGGCCTTCGCCGCCCAGGCCTGCGCCGTGAACAAGGACATGGGCTGGGACCCGGCCAAGGTGAACGTCAATGGCGGCGCCATCGCCATCGGCCACCCGATCGGCGCGTCCGGCGCCCGGATCCTGACCACCCTGCTCTACGAGATGGGCCGGCGGGACGCCAAGAAGGGCCTCGCCACCCTGTGCATCGGCGGCGGCATGGGCATCGCCCTCTGCGTCGAACGCTGAGGGCTTTGCGTGGAACGCTGAGGCCGGCGCAGACCGGCCGAAGCGGCATTCCGCCGATTTCCCGGGCCGCCCGCCGAATCCTCGTCGCGGCCGGCGGCCCATCAATCCAACCCTGGGAGGACGTCACATGGCACGTGTAGCGGTTGTGACCGGCGGGACGAGAGGTATCGGCGAGGCGATCTCGCTCGCCCTGAAGGAAAAGGGCTATAAGGTCGCCGCGACCTATGCCGGCAACGACGAGGCGGCCCGCAGCTTCTCGGAGCGGCACGGCATCGCCGTCTACAAGTTCGACGTCGCCGATTTCGGCCAGTGCGAGACGGCGATCGCCAAGATCGAGGCCGAGCTCGGCCCGGTCGAAATCCTGGTCAACAACGCCGGCATCACCCGCGACGGCACCATCCACAAGATGGACCGCAACGCCTGGGATGCGGTGATCGACACCAATCTCGGCTCCTGCTTCAACATGTGCCGCTGCGTCATCGACGGCATGCGGGCGCGCAGCTTCGGCCGGATCGTCAACATCGGCTCGATCAACGGCCAGGCCGGGCAGTACGGCCAGGTGAACTACGCCGCCGCCAAGTCGGGCATCCACGGCTTCACCAAGGCCCTGGCCCAGGAAGGCGCCGGCAAGGGCATCACCGTCAACGCCATCGCGCCGGGCTACATCGACACCGACATGGTCCGCGCCGTGCCGCCGAACGTGCTGGAGAAGATCGTCGCCCGGGTGCCGGTCGGCCGGCTGGGCAAGGCGTCGGAGATCGCCCGCGGCGTGCTGTTCCTGGTCGATGACGAGGGCGGCTTCATCACCGGGTCGACCCTGTCGATCAACGGCGGCCAGCACATGTACTGAGCCGGCGGGGCCGGCAGCCCCCGGCCGGCCCCTAGGCTGCCTGCGCGATTCCCTCCACCCGCTCCCGGAAGCTCTGGCCCCAGGCCCTCATGGCGTCGAGCACCGGGGCCAGGGTGCGGCCGTACTCGGTCAGGGAGTACTCCACCCGCGGCGGCACCTCGGCGAAGACCTGGCGGTGCACGATGCCGTCGGCCTCAAGTTCGCGTAGCTGCAGCGTCAGCGACCGCTGCGACACACCAACGAAGTGCTTCCGCAGCTCACCGAAGCGCCGCGGCCCGTTCAGCAGCTGGTAGAGGATCACCGGTTTCCACTTGCCGCCCATGACGGCGAGCGTGACTTCGACCGCGCAGCCATAGGATCGCCGGGCCTGATCTCGTGGCGACATCGCTCTCTCCCATGGGTGCAAAAGAGTATCCTATGGCAAGAAATGTTGCCTTCTTGCGTGAAGGCCTGCAAGCCGCAACATGACGCCCAGGCCGTCAGCCCGGCGGCAAGCCACGATATTCGGAGACCTGGAGCCATGCGCCTCTATCGCTTTCCCCGCATCGGCAGCATCGACAACCTGACCCTCGCCGAGGCCGAGACTCCTGTGCCCGGCCGCGGCCAGGCCCTGGTCCGGCTGCGCGCGGCGTCGCTGAACTACCGCGACCTGATGGTGGCGACCGGCCGCTACGGCCGCGGCGACGCGCTGCCGGACCTGGTGCCGCTGTCGGACGGCGCCGGCGAGGTGGTGGCGGTCGGCCCCGAGGTCACCCGCGTCAAGGTCGGCGACCGTGTCGCCGGCATCTTCATGCAGAGCTGGATCGGCGGCGGCATCGACCCGGCCGACCCCGCCAGCGCCCTGGGCGGCGCGGCGCATGGCGTCCTGGCCGAATACCGCGTCTTCGACCAGGACGGGCTGGTGCACCTGCCCGAGGGGCTGTCATTCGAGGAGGGGGCCGCCCTGCCCTGCGCCGGGGTCACCGCCTGGAACGCGCTGTACCATGGCGCGCAGCCGCTGCAGCCGGGCGAGACGGTGCTGGTGCTGGGCACCGGCGGGGTCTCGATCCTGGCGCTGCAATTCGCCCGCGCCGCCGGCGCCCGGGTGATCGCCACCTCCTCCAGCGACGCCAAGCTGGAACAGGCGAAGGCGCTGGGTGCCGCCGAACTGATCAACTACCGCAGCCATCCCGACTGGGAGCGGGAGGTGCTGCGCCTGACCGGCGGCCGCGGCGTCGACCATGTGGTCGAGGTCGGCGGCGCCGGCACGGTGCCGCGGTCGATCGCCGCCACCAGGATCGGCGGCAGCGTGTCCCTGATCGGGGTGCTGACCGCCGGCACCCCATTCGAGCCGACGCCGCTGATCGGCCGCTCGGTCACGCTGCGCGGCCTCTATGTCGGCTCCCGCCAGATGTTCGAGGCGATGAACCGGCACATCGCGCTAGCCGGCATCCGGCCGGTGATCGACCGGGTGTTTCCGTTCGAGCAGGCGAAGGACGCCTATCGCCACCTGGAGGCCGCCGGCCATGTCGGCAAGATCGTGATCGCCATCGGCTGACGCTGAGGGGCCTTCAGTCCCCGGCCGGGGCCGGCCGCCAGCTGACCTCGATCAGCACCCCGCCCGGGCCGGTGAGGTAGAACATCCAGCCGCCACGCATCGCCGAGGGCGGCTGGACCTCGACCCCGGCCGCGGCCAGATGCTCATACTGGGCATCGACCTCCTCCCTGGTCTCGACCAGGAAGCCGATGTGGAAGCCGTCGGGATAGGCTGCCGCGCCCTGCTTGCGCCAGCGGCTGAGCACCAGGACGAGGCCGCCGTCGTCGGCCAGGATCGCCAGCCCGTCACGGCCCAGGGTCTCGCGATGGTGCAGGCCGAAATGGCTGGTGAAGAAGTCCCGGGCCAGAGCGACGTCCGGCACGGCGAGGTCGAGATGGTTGAGGCGCATGGCGATCTCCTTCGGGGTTGCGGCCCGGGAAGATCGCGATCGCCAACCACGGCGTTCCGACACACCCGCCCGAGCCCCCGGCAGCGCTGCCGGGATCCTCGTCGCGGGTCCTCGCGCCCCACCGGTCAGGCGGGGCACGGAACAGACTTCCGCCCCCCTGCTCACACCGCGGGACGGAAGGGACCGGGCCTACCAACAACCGGTCCTGCCTTTTTCGACGGCGGCACGATACGGCCGACCAAAACGGGCGTCAAATCTCTCTGTCGACGCGGCGCTTCGGTTCGACGCCGATATCGATGCGCAGGTGGGCCGAGAGGTCGTCCGGCCGCAGCCGGTCGTGCGGCGGCCGCCGGGTCGGGCGCGGGACGTCCCCGGCCAGGCGGCGCAGGAGTTGCAGCATCCGGGCAGGCAGGGCGATCGACATCGGGCCCGCCCTCACGCCGGCACGATGGCGACGATGTCGAGCTCGAACAGCAGCCCGTCGCGGAAGAAGCGGTCGATCTGCAGCGTCGTGCTGGCCGGCGGCGCCGCACGATTGACGTAGCGGTCGCGCACCTGCCGCAGCGTCGGCCCCTGCGCGGCGAAGTCGGTGACGAACATGCCCAGCCGGATGACATGCTCGAAGCCGCTGCCGGCCGCGGCCAGTGCGGCCCGGACGTTCTCGAAGGCCTGGGTCGCCTGACTGGCGAAATCCGGACCGGCCAGGGTGCCGTCCGGACGCAGGCCGACCTGGCCCGAGACATAGGCCAGCCGGGCGCCCGGCGGCACCACGACCAGCTGGGAATAGCCGTTCGGCGGCGGCATGGTGCCGGGGTTGAGGAAGCTCAAGGATTCGGCGGGCATCGGCGGGCCTTTCACGGCGGTGGGATCGGCCGGACGATGCGCCGGGCGTCCCCGCCGAACCACGCAGGACCTCGCCACCATCGATAAGCGACGCTTATACTGGGGCATGCCGAACGACGCGCTGCCGCTGCCCGCCCTGAACGCCTTCGAAGCCGCGGCCCGGCATGGCAGCTTCACCCGTGCCGCGGCCGAGCTGGGGCTGACCCAGGCCGCCGTCAGCTATCACATCAATCGGCTGGAGCAGCGGCTGGGCACGCCGCTGTTCATCCGGCGCGGTCGCAGCCTGGCCCTCACCGAGGCCGGAGAGCGGCTGGCGGTGGAGGTGGTCGACGCCTTCGGCCGGCTGCGCGCCGCGGTCGGGGGCGAGACCGGCGCTGCCGCCCATGCCCTCGCCGTGGCCTCGGTGCCGACCTTCGCCACCCATTGGCTGGCGCCGCGGCTCGGTGCCTTCCAGGCGGCCCATCCGGACATCGCGATCAAGCTGGCCACCAGCACCGAACTCGGCGACCGGACCGACGACCGGCTGACCGCCGATGTCGAGATCCGCAGCGGCCCGGGCGGCTTTCCCCCGGCCCTGGCCGCGCACAGGCTGCTGGAGGTCCGGCTGGCCTGCGTCGTGGCCCCCCGGCTGGCGGCCGGGCTGCGCAGGCCGGCGGATGTGCTGTCGCTACCGCTGATCGGCATGACCATGAGCTGGGATGCCTGGTTCGATGCCGTCGGGGTGCGGGCGCCCGAATCGATGCGGAAACCGGCGCCGCGCTTCGACAGCCAAGTGGCGTCCGCACAGGCGGCGGCGACCGGGATGGGGGCGGCCCTGGTGACGCCGGACTTCTTCACCGAGGACCTCGCCGCCGGCCGGCTGGTCGCGCCCTTCCCGGTCGTGGTCGACCGCGGCAAGGGCTATTGGCTGGTCCATGCCGCGGACCAGCGCCACCGGCCCAAGATCCGGGCCTTCCGCGACTGGATCCTGGCCGCGGCCCGGCCATAAAAAAAGGCGGCCCGAGGGCCGCCCCCAACCCCGTCCGGCTGAGCCGGTCAGGTCGCCGATGCCGGCTGGAAGCCGAGGATGGTTTCGATCTGGTGCGTCACCGCATCCATCTCGGCCATGCCGTCCACCACCTTCAGCAGCCCCTTGTCCCGATAGTACGGGATGATCGGCGCGGTCTGCTCGCGATAGATGCCGAGGCGCTTGCGCAGCGTCTCCTCGGTGTCGTCGGCGCGCTTCTCGGTCGACAGCGCTGCGCGGTTGGCGATGCGGGTGAACAGCGCCGCCTCGTCGACCCGCATCTCGATCACCACGGCCAGCGACTTGCCGTGGCGGGCCAGCATCTCGTCCAGCCCCTCGGCCTGCGGCACGGTGCGCGGGAAGCCGTCGAGGATGAAGCCACGGTCGCAATCCGGCTGGGCGATCCGCTCGGCGATCATGTCGAGCATGACCGCGTCGGTGACCAGGTCGCCCCGGTCCAGAATCTCCTGCACCTGCTGGCCGAGCGGCGTGCGGGCGGCGATCGCCGCCCGCAGCATGTCGCCGGTCGAGAGCTGCTTCAGCCCGTAGCGCTCCTCCAGCCGTTTCGCCTGAGTTCCCTTGCCCGCACCGGGCGGGCCCAACAGGATCAGGTTCATCGGCGACTCCCCCGCAACTTCGACTTCTTGATCAGCCCTTCATACTGATGGGCCAGGAGATGCGAATGCACCTGGGCCACCGTGTCCATGGTCACGGTGACGACGATCAGCAGGCTGGTCCCGCCGAAGTAGAACGGGATCGAGTAGCTCGACGTCAGGAACTCGGGCAGCAGGCAGACGATCGTCAGATAGCCGGCACCGATCACCGAGATCCGGGTCAGGACGTAGTCGATGTAGTCGGCGGTCGACTTGCCCGGGCGGATGCCGGGGATGAAGCCGCCATACTTCTTCAGGTTGTCGGCCGTCTCCTCCGGATTGAAGACGATCGCGGTGTAGAAGAAGCAGAAGAAGATGATCAGGGCGGCGTAGAGGCCCATGAACAGCGGCTGGCCATGCGCCAGCTGGCCGGCGATCCAGGCGATCCAGCCGCCGGCGCCTTCGGCGCTGCCGGCCCCGGCGAAGCCGATCAGCGTCGCCGGCAGCAGCAGCAGCGAGGACGCGAAGATCGGCGGAATGACGCCCGAGGTGTTGAGCTTGAGCGGCAGGTGCGAACTTTCGCCGCCGAACATCCGGTTGCCGACCTGGCGCTTGGGGTATTGCACCAGAAGCCTTCGCTGCGCCCGCTCCATGTAGACGATGAAGAAGATCACCGCGACGCACAGCACCAGCAGCATCAGGATGACGAAGGGCGAGATCGCGCCGGTGCGGCCGAGTTCCAGCATCTGGATCAGGGCGTGCGGCAGCGAGGCGACGATGCCGGTGAAGATGATCAGCGAGATGCCGTTGCCGACGCCGCGCGAGGTGATCTGCTCACCCAGCCACATCAGGAACATGGTGCCGCCGACGATGGTCACCACCGTCGAGAAGCGGAAGTACCAGCCGGGATCGACCACCGCCGGACCGATCGTGCCATGCACGCTCTCCAGCCCGACCGCCAGCGCATAGGCCTGCG
Source organism: Inquilinus ginsengisoli (assembly GCF_031453975.1). NCBI lineage: Bacteria > Pseudomonadati > Pseudomonadota > Alphaproteobacteria > Rhodospirillales > Rhodospirillaceae > Inquilinus > Inquilinus ginsengisoli. Next base: position 67,280 of record NZ_JAVDPW010000001.1, on the reverse strand, counting down.
CCGTGGCCAGCACCACCGTGAAGTAGCGGGTGTACTGATTGATCTTCTTGCGCCCGGCCTCGCCTTCCTTCTTCAGCGTCTCGAGCGACGGCGACACCGCCGTGAGCAGCTGGATGATGATGGAGGCCGAGATGTACGGCATGATGTTCAGCGCAAAGATCGTCATACGACCGAGCGCGCCGCCGGCAAACATATTCAGGATGCCGAGGAGGCCGCCGCCCTGCTGGGCGAAGATTTCCCCCAGCACGCGGGGGTCGATCCCCGGAATCGGAACATAGGTGCCGATCCGGTAGATGATCAGCGCGCCAAGCGTGAACCAGATGCGCTTGCGAAGTTCCGTCGCCTTGGCGAAGGCGCCGAAATTCAGGTTCGCAGCGAGCTGTTCTGCAGCAGATGCCATGCACGGCCTCGAAAGAGAAAAGGCGGGGACTGCGATCGTGCGCGGTCCCCGCCCCTGTTTTACCCGCGACGAACGCCGGTGTTAAGCCTAGGACGACGCCCCGGCTTCAACGGGGGTGGCCTCGACCGGAGCAGGGTTGGTCTGCACGACCAACCCGCCAGCCTTCTCCACCGCCGCCACGGCAGCCGGGGAGGCGCTGTGGATGTGCAGCGTAACCTTGGCAGACAGCTCGCCCTTGGCCAGCAGACGGACCCCGTCCAGGACCTTGGCGATCAGCCCGCCGGCGATCAGCGCCTCGGCGTCGAGCGGCTTGGCTGCGTCGATCCGCCCCGCCTCGATCGCCTTCTGCAGGCGGCCGAGATTGACGATGGCATAGTTCGCGGTGAACTTCTTGTTGTTGAAGCCCCGCTTCGGCAGACGCATGTAGATCGGCATCTGGCCGCCTTCGAAGCCCTTGATGGCCACGCCGGTCCGGCTCTTCTGCCCCTTCACACCACGGCCGCCGGTCTTGCCCTTGCCGGAGCCGATGCCGCGACCGATGCGCATGCGCTTCTTGCGAGCGCCGGCATTGTCGCGAAGATCGTTGAGATTCGTCATGTTCGCTCCTCGTGAGCGGCGGGGTTCAGCCCGCCTGCTCGACCCGCACAAGATGCTTCACCTTCGCGATCATCCCGCGGACCGAAGGCGTGTCCTCCAGCTCACGGGTGCGATGCAGCTTGTTCAGGCCGAGGCCGACCAGCGTCTGGCGCTGGTCGTTGCGACGACCGATCGGGCTGCCGATCTGGGTGACGATCACGGTTGCCTTGGCCTCAGCCATTTGCAGCCTCCACCACTTCGACGCCGCCATCACGCTTGTTGGTGGTGGCGCCGATGATGTCGGCGACGCGCTTGCCGCGGCGGGCAGCGACGGCCCGCGGGCCCTCGATGATCCGCAGCGCCTCGAAGGTCGCCTTGATCATGTTGTGCGGGTTCGACGTGCCGATCGACTTGGCGACGACGTCCTGGACGCCGAGCGCCTCGAAGATGGCGCGCATCGGACCGCCGGCGATGATGCCGGTGCCCTGGGCGGCGCTGCGGAGCTGGACCTTGCCGGCGCCGAAGTGACCCATGATGTCGTGATGCAGCGTCCGGCCTTCGCGCAACGGAACGCGGATCATGCTGCGCTTCGCCTGCTCGGTCGCCTTGCGGATGGCTTCCGGAACCTCACGGGCCTTGCCCGAGCCGTAGCCGACCCGGCCGCGGCCGTCGCCGGTCACCACCAGGGCGGCGAAGCCGAAGCGCCGGCCGCCCTTGACCACCTTCGCGACGCGGTTGATCGAGACCAGCTTCTCGATCAGCTCATCACCGGCTTCCCGATCGCTCGGGCGCTTGTCGCCGCGATCCCTAGGACCGCGCGAGTCTCTGCTTTCGCGTGCCATGCGCGTCCTCCTTAGAAGTCCAGGCCGCCCTCACGGGCGGCATCGGCTAGGGCCTTGACCCGGCCGTGATACAGGTAGTGCCCACGATCGAACACGACCTTGTCGACCCCGGCCGCCTTGGCCCGCTCCGCGAGGAGCTTGCCGACCGCGGCTGCGGCCTCGATGGTGGCGCCGGTCTTCAGCGACCCGCGCAGGTCCTTCTCGATCGACGAGGCGGCGGCAAGGGTCTTGCCGGCCTGGTCGTCGATCACCTGGGCGTAGATCTGCTTGGACGAGCGGAACACGGACAGGCGCAGGCGGCCGTACCGGGCCGTGCTCAGCTTGTGGCGGAGACGCCCTTTGCGGCGCTCGCGCAGCTCGTTGGTCTTGGTGGTCATCCCGGCCGTCCTTACTTCTTCTTGCCTTCTTTGCGCAGAACGGTCTCGGTGTCGTACTTGATGCCCTTGCCCTTGAAGGGCTCGGGCTTCTTGTACCCGCGGATTTCCGCGGCAACCTGACCGACACGCTGCTTGTCGAAGCCGGAGATCGCGATCGAGGTCGGCTTCTCGCACTTGATCGTGATCCCCTCGGGGATCGGATAACGCACCTCGTGGCTGAAGCCGAGCGTCAGCACCAGCTCCTTGCCCTGGACCGCGGCGCGGTAACCGACGCCGTTGATCTCGAGGTTGGTGGTGAAGCCAGTGCTGACCCCGACCACCATGTTGTTGATCAGGGTGCGGCTGGTCGCCCACATGGTCTGGGCGAGGCGCGACTGGCTCTTCGGCTCAACCTTGATGGTGCCGTCCTCGAGCGAGACCTTGATCTCGCCGTTGACTGCAAGCTTGAGCTGACCGAGCTTGCCCTTGACCGAAACGTCCTGGCCCGAGACCGAGGCGTCGACCCCGGCCGGGACCTTGACCGCGTGTTTGCCGATACGTGACATCGCCGGTCTCCTCAGAACACGCGGGCGAGGATCTCGCCGCCGACATTGGCGGCGCGGGCCTCGACATCCGACATCACGCCGCGCGGGGTCGACAGGATGGAGATGCCCAGCCCGTTGTACACCTTCGGCAGGTCCTTGATGCCCGAATAGACACGGCGGCCCGGCTTCGACACGCGGTCGATGACGCGGATCACCGGCTGGCCTTCGGCGTATTTCAGCTCGACCTTGGTGGCCGAGATGCCGGGGCTGACCACATGGGTCTCGTAGCCGCGGATGTAGCCCTCGCGCTTCAGCACGTCGAGCACGCTCTCGCGCAGCTTCGAGGCCGGCGTTTCGATCACGGCCTTGCCCGAGCGCTGGCCATTGCGGATACGGGTGAGCAGATCGCCCAACGGATCACTAAGCGACATAATCCGTCCTCCTTACCAGCTCGACTTCGTCATGCCGGGGATCAACCCGCGCGAGGCCAGCTCACGCAGTGCGATCCGGCTCAACTTGAAGCGCCGATAGAATGCCTTGGGGCGACCAGTCAGTTCGCACCGGTTGTGGATGCGGACAGGCGATGAGTTCCGCGGCAGCTCCGCCAGCTTGAGGCGGGCGTTGAAACGGTCTTCCATCGTCAGGGTGTCGTTGTTCGCGATCGCCTTCAGGCGCTCACGACGCCCCGCGAAAGCCTTCGCCAGCTTCTCGCGACGCTTGTTCTTCTCGACCGAGCTCTTCTTGGCCATGATCTATCCTTGCTCGTTCAGCTGACGAACGGGAAATCGAAGGCCTTGAGAAGCGCACGCGCCTCATCGTCGGTCTTCGCGCTCGTCACGATAACGATGTCCATTCCCCGCACCGTTTCGACCTGGTCGTAGTCGACTTCGGGGAACACGATCTGCTCTTTGATGCCCAGGGCGTAGTTGCCCCGGCCGTCGAAGGACTTCACCGACAGGCCGCGGAAATCGCGGACCCGCGGCAGGGCGATGTTCACCAGACGATCGAGGAATTCGTACATCCGATCGCTGCGCAGCGTCACCTTGGTGCCGATCGACATACCTTCGCGCAGCTTGTAGACCGCGATCGACTTCCGGGCCTTGGTGACCACCGGCTTCTGTCCGGCGATCAGCGTCAGCTCGGCGACGGCCGCCTGGATCTTCTTGCTGTCAGCGACGGCGTCACCGACGCCCATGTTGATGATGATCTTCTCGAGCCGCGGCACCTGCAGGTCGTTCGCATAGGCGAAGTCCTGCTTCAGCTTCGGCCGGATGACCTTGTCGTAATGGGATTTGAGACGAGCCATGGCCATCCTCACCGATCAATCACTTCGCCGGAAGCCTTGGCGACCCGAACCTTGCGGCCGTCGTCGAGCGTCTTGAAGCCGACACGGGTCGGCTTGCCGCTCGTGGGGTCGACATGCGCCACGTTCGAGACGTGCAGCGCCGCTTCCTGCTCAACGATCCCGCCCTGCGTCTTCGCAGTCTGGCGGGTGTGGCGCTTCACGATGTTCACGCCGCGGACGACGACACGATCGTCGGCCGGACGGACTTCGATGACCTCGCCCTTCTTGCCCTTGTCACGGCCGGCGAGGACGACGACCTGGTCGCCTTTCTTGATCTTCGCAGCCATCACAGCACCTCGGGGGCGAGCGAGATGATCTTCATGAACTTCTTGGCCCGCAGCTCGCGCGTCACGGGCCCGAAGATACGGGTGCCGACCGGCTCGCCCTGCTTGTTGATCAGCACGGCCGCGTTGCGGTCGAACTTGATCGTCGAGCCATCCGGGCGGCGCAGTTCCTTGGCGGTCCGAACGATGACGGCGCGATGCACGTCACCCTTCTTCACGCGGCCCCGCGGAATCGCCTCCTTGATCGACACGACGATGACGTCGCCGACAGTGGCGGTCCGGCGGTGGGAACCGCCCAGCACCTTGATGCACATCACCCGACGGGCGCCTGAATTGTCGGCGACGTCAAGGTTCGTCTGCATCTGAATCATATTTACGCTCCCGAAACAGCGGGCGCGGGCGAAGTGCCGATGGCACTGGCCTCGGCCTCGGACAGGACGAGCCAGGTCTTCCGCTTGCTGATCGGCCGGGTCTCGATGATCGAGACACGGTCGCCGACCTTGCAAGCGTTGGCCTCGTCATGGGCGAGGTAGCGCTTGGTCCGCTTGATGAACTTCTTGTAGACCGGGTGCATCAGGTTGCGTTCGACCAGGACCGTGACGGTCTTGTCAGTCTTGTCGGACACAACCGTCCCGTTGAGCACGCGCCGCGGCATGGCTCACAATCCTCTTACTTGGCCAACGCGGCATCCTTGCCGCGTTGGCCCATGACGGTCTTGATGCGCGCGATGTCGCGACGGACGACGCGGACCCGCGCCGTGTTCTCGAGCTGGCCCGACGCGGCCTGGAAGCGCAGGTTGAACTGCTCCTTCTTCAGCGCGAGCAGATCGTCCTTCAGCTGGTCCGGCGTCTTGGCGCGGACGTCTTCGATATCCATGGTCAGACCTCCTCACCGAGACGGGCGATGAACTTGCAGGCGATCGGCAGCTTGGCGGCAGCCAGGGCGAAGGCTTCCTTCGCCAGGTCGCCGGGAACGCCGTCGAGCTCGAACATGACGCGGCCGGGCTTGACCTTGGCCGCCCAGAACTCCGGCGAACCCTTGCCGGAGCCCATGCGGACTTCGGCCGGCTTCGACGACACCGGCACGTCCGGGAAAATCCGGATCCAGACGCGGCCCTGACGCTTGATGTGGCGGGTGATCGCGCGGCGGGCCGCCTCGATCTGCCGCGCCGTCAGACGCGCCGGCTCCTGAGCCTTCAGGCCGTAGGCGCCGAAGTTCAGCGTGGTGCCGCCCTTCGCAACGCCGTGGATCCGGCCCTTGTGCTGCTTGCGATACTTGGTGCGCTTGGGACTCAGCATGATCCTCAGCCCTCCCGGCGGCCGCGACGATCGTCGCGGCGGTCACCACGCTCAGGCCGAGCCGAGGACGGGCCGGTGGCCGCTTCGGCCGCCCGCTTGTCCTGGGCCATCGGGTCATGGGCGAGGATCTCGCCCTTGAAGACCCAGACCTTCACGCCGCAGGTGCCGTAGGTGGTCTTGGCCGTCGCCGTGCCGTAGTCGACATCGGCGCGCAGCGTGTGCAGGGGAACGCGGCCCTCGCGGTACCACTCGGTGCGCGCGATTTCCGCGCCGCCGAGACGGCCACCGCAATTGATCCGGATGCCCTGGGCCCCCAGGCGCATCGCGTTCTGGACCGCGCGCTTCATCGCCCGGCGGAACGCCACGCGGCGCTCGAGCTGGTTGGCGATGTTCTCGGCGACCAGCTTGGCGTCGATCTCCGGCTTGCGGATCTCGACGATGTTCAGGCTGACCTCGCTGCCCGCCATCTTCGCCAGCTCCTGACGGAGCTTTTCGATGTCGGCGCCCTTCTTCCCGATCACAACGCCCGGACGGGCGGTGTAGACCGTGACGCGCGCCTTCTTCGCCGGCCGTTCGATGACGATGCGGCTGATGCCCGCCTGGGCCAGACGCTTCTCGAGGAACTCACGGATCTTCAGATCGGCATGCAGAAGACCGGCGTAGTCCTTGGTCGCGAACCAGCGCGAATCCCAGGTCCGGTTGATGCCGACCCGGAGGCCGATCGGATTGACTTTCTGACCCATTACGCCGTCTCCCGCCGCTCGCGGACGATGACCGTGAGGTTCGACCAGAGCTTTTCGATGCGGGACGCACGGCCGCGAGCACGGGCATGGAACCGCTTCATGACGATCTGCCGCCCCACATAGGCCTCGGCCACGTAGAGCTTGTCGACGTCCAGCTGATGGTTGTTTTCGGCATTGGCGATGGCCGACTGCAGCACCTTCTTCACGTCGACGGCGATGCGCCGGCGGGAGAAGGTGAGTTCGGCCAGAGCCTTCGCCGCGTCCTTGCCGCGGATGGTCTCGGCGACGAGGTTGAGCTTGCGCGGGCTGGTGCGCAGCGTCTTCGCGAAGGCGCGCGCCTCGTTTTCACCGAGGCGAGGGGGATTCTTCTCCTGGCCCATCGCTTACTTCCTCTTCGACTTCTTGTCCGACGCGTGACCGTAGTAGGTCCGCGTGGGCGAGAATTCGCCGAACTTGTGGCCGACCATGTTCTCGTTGACCAACACCGGCAGGAACTTCTGGCCGTTGTAGACACCGAACGTCAGGCCGACGAACTGCGGCAGGATGGTCGAGCGACGCGACCAAATCTTGATGATCTCGTTCCGGCCCGAACCGCGCGACTTGTCTGCCTTCTTGAGCAGATAGCCGTCGATGAACGGACCCTTCCAAACGGAGCGTGCCACCGTCGCTCTCCCTTACTTCTTGCGGCGACGGATAATGAGCTTATCCGTAGCCTTGTTGCTGCGGGTCTTGCGACCCTTGGTCGGCTTGCCCCACGGGGTGACCGGGTGGCGGCCACCGGAAGTGCGGCCTTCGCCGCCGCCGTGCGGATGGTCGACCGGGTTCATGGCGACGCCGCGGGTGACCGGCTTCTTGCCGAGCCAGCGGTTCCGGCCGGCCTTGCCGATCGAAACGTTCGACTGGTCCGGGTTCGAGACCGCGCCGACCGTGGCGAAGCACTCGCCGCGCACGACACGCAGCTCGCCCGAGGCCAGCTTCAGCTGGGCATAGCCCATGTCGCGGCCGACCAGCTGGGCGTAGGTGCCGGCGGAGCGCGCCAGCTGCCCGCCCTTGCCGGCCTTCAGCTCGACATTGTGGACGATGGTGCCGACCGGCATGCTGCGCAGCGGCATCGCGTTGCCCGGCTTGATGTCGACCTTTTCGCCCGACACGACCTTGTCGCCGGCGGCCACGCGCTGCGGCGCCAGGATGTAGGCCTGCTCGCCGTCCTCATAGGTGACGAGGGCGATGAACGCGGTCCGGTTCGGATCGTATTCCAGGCGCTCGATCGTGCCGACGACGCCAAGCTTGCGGCGCTTGAAGTCGATGATGCGATAGGTGCGCTTGTGACCGCCGCCCTGATGGAAGGCGGTGATCCGGCCGGTGTTGTTGCGGCCACCCTTCTTGGTCAGGCCTTCGGTCAGAACCTTGACCGGCTTGCCCTTCCACAGGCCCGAGCGGTCCACCTGGACCAGCTGGCGGAGGCCTGGGGTGATGGGATTGAAAGTCTTCAAAGCCATCGGATCAAACCCCCGTGGTCACGTCGATCTGCTGCCCTTCGGCGAGCGTCACGACGGCCTTCTTCACATCCGAACGCTTGCCCGGGATGCCCCGGAAGCGCTTGGTCTTGCCCTTGACGATCAGGGTGTTCACGGCGGTGACCTTGACCCCGAACACGCCTTCGACCGCAGTGCGGATCTCAGGCTTGGTGGCGTCGAGCGGCACCTTGAACACGACCTGGTTGTGGCCGGCGGCGAGCGTCGCCTTCTCGGTGATCACCGGCGCGCGGATGATGTCGTACATCCGCGGGGTGACGGCGGCCTCGGCCTTCTTCTTGCGAGAGCGGATCATTTCAGGCGAGCCTCGAGCTGCTCGACCGCCTGGCGCGACAACACGAGCGTGTCGCGGCGCAGGATGTCGTAGACGTTGGCGCCCTGGCTGGGCAGCACGTCGATGAGCGGCAGGTTCCGCACGGCGAGTGCGAAGTTGGTGTCGACCTGCTCACCGGCCAGGATCAGCGCGGAGTCGAGACCCAGCGCGGCGAGCTTGACGGCGAGGCCCTTGGTCTTGTGGCTGTCGGCCACGACCGCGTCGACCACCACCAGCTTGCCATCGGCGACCTTGGAGGACAGCGCGTGGCGCAGGGCCAGCTTGCGGACCTTCTTCGGCAGGTCATGCGCATGGCTGCGGACGACCGGCCCGAAAATCCGGGCGCCGCCGCGGAACTGCGGCGACCGCGTCGAACCCTGGCGGGCGTGACCCGTGCCCTTCTGCTTGTAGGGCTTCTTGGTCGTGCCGCTGATCTCGCTGATGCCCTTGGTCTTGTGGTTGCCGGAGCGGCGCTTGGCCAGCTGCCAGTTCACCATGCGGGCGAGCAGATCGGTGCGGACCTCGAGACCGAAGACCGAGTCATCGAGCTCGATCTCACCGGCGGCCGCATTGTCGAACGTCTTGACGGCGATCTTCATCGCTTAGCCCTCCTGCCCGGCAGCGTCGGCGCCCGGGGCTTCAGCAGCCGGAGCCTCGACGACAGGCGTCTCGACCGCCGCGGCGGCACCCTTGCGAACCGCACCCGGGAACGGGACGTTCTTCGGCGCCGGCCGCTTGACTGCGTCGCGGATCAGCACCCAGCCGCCTTCGGCGCCCGGGACCGCACCCTTGACCATGATCAGGCCGCGCTCGACATCGGTGGTCACGACGGTGAGGTTCTGCACCGTCACCCGCTCCGCACCGAGATGGCCGGCCATCTTCTTGTTCTTGAAGACCTTGCCCGGGTCCTGGCGCTGACCGGTCGAACCATGCGACCGGTGGGACACCGACACGCCGTGCGTGGCACGCAGGCCGCCGAAGTTCCAACGCTTCATGACGCCGGCGAAGCCCTTGCCGATCGAAGTGCCGGTGACGTCGACGACCTGGCCGGCAACGAAATGCTCGGCGGTCAACTCGTCACCGACGGTCAGCAGCGCATCGGTGCTGACGCGGAACTCGACCAGCTTCTTCTTCGGCTCGACCTCGGCCTTGGCATAGTGGCCGCGAACGCCCTTGGAGACGTTCTTGACCTTGGCCTTGCCGGCACCGAGCTGCACCGCGGTGTAGCCGTCGGTCTCCTCGGTCTTCACCGCGACGACCTGAACGCCGTCGAGCTTGAGGACCGTGACCGGGACGTGCTGCCCCTCGGCATCGAAAATTCGTGTCATGCCCAGTTTCTGGGCGATCAATCCAGAGCGCATCGTCACCGCCTCAGAGCTTGATCTCGACATCGACACCGGCCGCAAGGTCGAGCTTCATCAAAGCATCGACCGTCTGCGGCGTCGGGTCGACGATGTCGAGCAGACGCTTGTGGGTGCGGATCTCGAACTGCTCGCGCGACTTCTTGTCGACATGCGGCGAGCGGTTGACGGTGTAGCGCTCGATGTTCGTCGGCAGCGGGATCGGCCCGCGTACCCGAGCCCCGGTCCGCTTCGCGGTGTTGACGATCTCGCTGGTCGACTGGTCGAGCACGCGATGATCGAACGCCTTGAGGCGGATACGGATGTTCTGACTGTCCATCGTTCTGTATCCGAGTGTTCTTGCCGAGAGGTGGCTGACCGGGTCATTCCGGCCCCCACGTCGCGAACAGTCCAAAAAAAAACTCACCCAGGCCGCTGGAGGGCTCGGGTGAGGCGCGTTACATAGCCGAGCCCGCCGCGAATGTCACGTCCGGATTGCCGGTTGTGACGATTTCGTGATCGGGCCCGCCATGCGCGGGGCTCAATGCTCTCGCCTTGAGCCCCTCTCATCCCGGGCCGCCCTTTCCGCGCCGCCTTGCGGCGGGGGACGGAGGTACGGTCCTAGTCTCTCACCACCCCGGGGACCGAAGCCCCCGGAGCCGTGTTTCTCAAACCATCGTTACTTGATGATGCCGGCGACGACGCCGGCGCCGACGGTGCGGCCGCCTTCGCGGATGGCGAAGCGCAGGCCCTCATCCATGGCGATCGGCGCAATCAGCGTCACCGTCATCGAGATGTTGTCGCCCGGCATCACCATCTCGGTGCCTTCCGGCAGCGCCACCACACCGGTCACGTCCGTCGTCCGGAAGTAGAACTGCGGACGGTAGTTGGTGAAGAACGGCGTGTGACGGCCGCCCTCTTCCTTCGTCAGGATGTACGCCTCGGCCTTGAACTCGGTGTGCGGCGTGATCGAACCCGGCTTCGCCAGAACCTGGCCGCGCTCGACCTCCTCGCGCTTCGTGCCGCGCAGCAGCGCGCCCACGTTGTCGCCGGCCTCACCCTGGTCCAAGAGCTTGCGGAACATCTCGACGCCCGTGCAGATCGTCTTCTGCGTGTCCTTCAGGCCGACGATCTCCACTTCCTCGCCGACCTTCACGATCCCGCGCTCGATACGGCCCGTCACCACCGTGCCGCGACCCGAGATCGAGAACACGTCCTCGATCGGCATCAGGAACGGACGGTCCTTCGGACGCTCCGGCTGCGGGATGTACGCGTCCACCTTCGCCATCAGCTCCAGGATCGCGTCGTGGCCCAGCTTCTTGTCGCCGTCCTCCAGCGCCACCAGCGCCGAGCCCGGGACGATCGGAATGTCGTCGCCAGGGAAGTCGTACGAGCTCAGCAGCTCACGGACCTCGAGCTCCACCAGCTCCAGGAGCTCCGGATCGTCGACCATGTCGACCTTGTTCAGGAACACCACCAGCGCCGGAACGCCGACCTGCCGCGCCAGCAGGATGTGCTCGCGGGTCTGCGGCATCGGGCCGTCGGCCGCCGACACCACCAGGATCGCGCCGTCCATCTGCGCTGCACCGGTGATCATGTTCTTCACGTAGTCGGCATGGCCCGGGCAATCGACATGCGCGTAGTGACGGTTCGCCGTCTCGTACTCCACATGCGCCGTCGAGATCGTGATCCCGCGCGCCTTCTCTTCCGGCGCCTTGTCGATCTGGTCGTACGCCGTGAACGTCGCCCCGCCCGTCTCCGCAAGCACCTTCGTGATCGCCGCCGTCAGCGACGTCTTGCCGTGGTCAACGTGACCAATCGTCCCGATGTTGCAGTGCGGCTTCGTCCGCTGAAACTTCGCCTTCGCCATTATACTGTCTCCGTTTTTCTAACGCGCGCTTCAAGCAAGCTTGGCGCGGACTTCGTCGGCGATCGCCTGGGGCACCGGATCGTAATGATCGAAGTGCATCGAATACTGGGCGCGACCCTGGGTCATCGACCGCAGGTTGTTCACATAGCCGAACATGTTGGCCAGCGGAACCATCGCCGAGACGACGCTGGCGTTGCCGCGGGTGTCCATGCCCTGGATCTGGCCGCGCCGGCTGTTCAGATCGCCGATCACGTCACCCATGTAGTCCTCGGGCGTCACGACCTCGACCTTCATGATCGGCTCGAGCAGCGCCGGCTTGGCCTTCGGCAGACCCTCGCGGAACGCCGCGCGGGCTGCGATTTCGAAGGCCAGGACCGACGAGTCGACGTCGTGATAGGCGCCGTCGACCAGGCTCACCTTGAAGTCGATCACCGGGAAGCCGGCGATCACACCGGTCTCCTTGGACGAGTTCAGGCCCTTTTCGACGCCCGGGATGTATTCGCGCGGCACGGTGCCGCCGATGACCGAGCTGGCGAACTGATAGCCCGACCCGGCCGGAAGCGGCTCGAACACCAGCTTGATGCGGGCGTACTGGCCCGAACCGCCGGTCTGCTTCTTGTGGGTGTAGTCGATCTCGGCCCGCTGCGTGATCGTCTCGCGATAGGCGACCTGCGGCGCGCCGACATTGGCGTCGACCTTGAACTCACGCTTCATGCGGTCGACCAGGATCTCGAGATGGAGCTCACCCATCCCCTTGATCACGGTCTGGCCGCTCTCCTGATCGACGGCGACGCGGAAGGACGGATCCTCCTGCGCCAGGCGCTGCAGCGCCGTCGACATCTTCTCCTGGTCGGCCTTCGACTTCGGCTCGACCGCGACCTCGATCACCGGCTCCGGGAACTCCATGCGCTCGAGCACGATCGGCTTGGCCGGATCGCACAGCGTGTCGCCCGTCGTGGTGTTCTTCAGGCCGACCAGCGCGACGATGTCGCCGGCGCTGGCCTCCTTGATCTCCTCGCGGTTGTTCGCATGCATCAGCAGCATGCGACCAACGCGTTCCTTCTGGTTCTTCACCGAGTTCTGGACGTAGGACCCGGCGAGGAGCGTGCCCGAATAGATGCGGGCGAAGGTCAGCGAGCCGACGAACGGGTCGGTCATGATCTTGAAGGCGAGCGCCGAGAACGGCGCCTCGTCGTTGGTCGGGCGGCTCTCGGTCTCGTCGGAGTCGATCTTGTGGCCTTCGACCTGCGAAACGTCGAGCGGCGACGGCAGGAAGTCGACCACGGCGTCGAGCAAGGTCTGCACGCCCTTGTTCTTGAAGGCCGAGCCGCAGAGCACCGGCACGAACTTGAACGCCAGCGTGCCTTTGCGGATGCAGGCGCGCAGCTGGTCCGGCGTCGGCTCGGTGCCTTCGAGATAGGCCTCCATCACCGTGTCGTCCATCTCGACCGCGGTGTCGAGCAGGGTCTGGCGGTATTCGGCCGCCTTCTCCTTCAGGTCGTCCGGGATCTCGGCGAAATGGAAGTTCGCGCCGAGGCTGTCGTCTTCCCAGATCACGGCCCGGTTCTCGACCAGGTCTACCAGGCCGGCATAATCGTTCTCGACGCCGATCGGCAGGTTCAGCACCAGCGGCAGCGCGCCGAGCCGGTCCTTGATCATGTCGACGCAGCGATAGAAGTTCGCGCCGATCCGATCCATCTTGTTGACGAAGCAGATCCGCGGCACGTGGTACTTGTCGGCCTGGCGCCAGACCGTCTCGGACTGCGGCTCAACGCCCGCGACCGAATCGAACACCGTCACCGCACCATCGAGCACGCGCAGGGACCGCTCGACTTCAATGGTGAAGTCGACGTGGCCCGGCGTGTCGATGATGTTGACGCGGTGGTCGCGCCAGAAGGCGGTGGTCGCAGCCGACGTAATGGTGATGCCGCGCTCCTGCTCCTGCTCCATCCAGTCCATCGTCGCCGTGCCTTCATGCACTTCGCCGATCTTGTAGGACTTTCCGGTGTAGTAGAGGATTCGCTCGGTCGTGGTCGTCTTACCGGCATCGATGTGTGCCATGATGCCGATGTTGCGGTACTTTTCGATCGCGTGGCTACGCGGCATGATCAGTCTCTCGGGCCGGAGGCTGGGTTACCAGCGGTAGTGCGAGAACGCCTTGTTGGCGTCCGCCATCTTGTGCGTGTCTTCGCGCTTCTTGACCGCGGCGCCGCGCTGATTGGCGGCGTCCAGCAGCTCGTTCGAGAGGCGGTCGACCATGGTGGTCTCGGAGCGCTTACGCGCCGCCGCGATCAGCCAGCGGATGGCCAGGGCCTGGCCACGCTCGGCGCGGACTTCGACCGGCACCTGATAGGTGGCGCCGCCGACGCGGCGCGAGCGCACCTCGACATGCGGCCGCACATTGGCCAGGGCCTCGTGGAACGCCACGATCGGGTCGGCCTTGGTGCGGGTCTGCACCTTCTCGAGCGCGTCGTAGACGATCGTCTCGGTGGTCGACTTCTTGCCGTCGTACATGAGGTTGTTCATGAACTTCGACAGGATGATGTCGCCGAACTTCGGGTCCGGCAGGATCTCACGCTTCTCGGCGCGGTGACGACGGGACATGGTGAGCCCTCCTTACTTCGGACGCTTCGCGCCGTACTTCGACCGGCGCTGGCGACGATCCTTGACACCCTGCGTATCGAGCGTGCCGCGAATGATGTGGTAGCGCACGCCCGGCAAATCCTTGACGCGGCCGCCGCGGATCATGACGACCGAATGCTCCTGAAGGTTGTGGCCTTCACCCGGAATATAGCTGGTGACCTCGAACCCGTTGGTGAGGCGCACGCGCGCCACCTTACGAAGCGCCGAGTTCGGCTTCTTCGGGGTCGTGGTGTAGACCCGGGTGCAAACGCCGCGCTTCTGCGGGCAGGCCTGGAGAGCCGGCACCTTGTTGCGCGCCCGCTGAGGCTGGCGCGGCTTACGGATCAACTGATTGATCGTCGGCATATCTGCCCTTCTTGGTTCTTCGATGAAACGGCCCGGCAATGCGGCCCACCCGTTCCGGGCGCCGACCAAGACAACACGTTCCGAGAGAGGGGTGACGCAAACGATACAGGACCCCGAGGCGCCCACACCTGCGGGGCCAACCGGAGTCCTTCGCTTGTCGCGGGCGCATCATCGAGGCGTCCGCGGTCGTCGTATTCTCTGCGGAAAGCGCGTCTAGCCCGTCGTGCGACGGGCTACAGCCGGCTTCCGGAAAAAGCGCGCGGACTATACGGACGCACCCCCGCCACGTCAAGCCGCATCCCAAACCCCTCCGCAGCGGTCAAAACACGCCGGATTCCGGCACTTCGATCGACCCCAGCTTGTCGGGGTTGCGGACCCAGAAGACGCCGCTGATTCCCTCGGCGCCGACCGCCAGCCCGAGGGTCCCCATCATCTCCTCCCCGAGCAGGACGACATAGCCCGGCCGGCCGCTGATCCAGCGCGGCAGATAGGTGAAGGGCCGGGTCTGCTTGCCCCAGACGCCGTGGAAGAAGCGGGCCACCTTGTCGGCCCCTTCGATCACGTTCATCGACGCCCGCGCCTTGCCGCCGCCGTCGCTGTACAGCTGGGCGTCGCGGGCCAGCAGCGCCGTCAGCCGCGCCAGGTCGCCGGAGCGCAGGGCGTCGCGGAAGGCCTCCAGCATCGCCCCGTGCTGTGGCTGGGGCACCGGCTGGGCCGCGATGGCGCCGCCCTCCAGCTTGCGCCGGGCCCGGCTGACCAACTGCCGGGTGGCCGGGCCGCTGCGGTCGAGCGCCGCGGCCACGGCGGCGTGCTCCAGGCCGAAGACATGCTGCAGCAGGTAGGCAGCCCGCTCGACCGGCGTCAACCGCTCCAGCAGCAGCAGGAAGGCCGTGGTGAGGGTCTCGCTGCGCTCCATCTCCTCGTCGGCGGAGGGGGCGCTCTCGGTCACCAGCGGCTCCGGCAGCCAGGGGCCGACATAGGTCTCGCGGCGATGGCGGGCCGAGCGCAGCTGGTCGATGCACAGCCGGGTGCAGGCCGTGACCAGCCAGGCCCTGATGTTGTCGATCCGGCCGCGGTCGGCCGCCTGCCAGCGCAGCCAGGTCTCCTGCACCGCGTCCTCGGCATCGGCGCGCGAGCCCAGCATGCGGTAG
This sequence comes from Inquilinus ginsengisoli, assembly GCF_031453975.1. Lineage (NCBI taxonomy): Bacteria > Pseudomonadati > Pseudomonadota > Alphaproteobacteria > Rhodospirillales > Rhodospirillaceae > Inquilinus > Inquilinus ginsengisoli. Next base: position 51,694 of record NZ_JAVDPW010000001.1, on the reverse strand, counting down.
GCCAGGCCGCGGAGAACCTGGCGGCTGGCTTCGAAATCCCCGGCATCGGAGCGGGCATCGGCGTGATCCATCTGCGTCTCGGAAGAAGGCGACAAGGACAAGACGGATCAGCCTCTCCGGAAGTGACAGGCGCGTCAGCGCGCGGCGAGATGGCGGGCGCGGATGTCGTCGAGCCCGGCGACGATGGCGCGGGCCTCGAAATGCGCGCGCGCCCGGGCCGGCCCCTCGACCTGCAGCCGGCGGCGCAGCGCCTCGTCCCCGATCAGGGTCTCGGCCGCGGCCTGGATCGCCTCCGCCGTCACCCGGGGCAGGATCACCGCCTTGTCGGCGGTGATCTCGCGCAGGCCCCCGGTGCCGGAGCAGATCAGCGCCGCGCCCCAGGCCATCGCCTCCAGCGCGGTGCGGCCGAACGGCTCCTCATAGACCGACGGCACCGAGGCGATGGCGGCGCGGCGGACCCAGCCCATCACCTCGTCATGCGGCATGAAGGGCAGGAACTGCGCCCGGTCGCCGGCCTCGGCCAGGGTGGCCTTGACCTGCTCGACGAAAGCCGGGTCGCGGCCGCGGCCGATCATCACCGCCCGCCAGTCGGGATGCGCCGCCAGCAGCGGCTTCATCGCCCGGGCGAACTCCAGCGGCCCCTTATCCGGGATCACCCGCCCGACCTGGATGATGATCTTCTCCTTGGCCTCCGGCAGCGGCGCCGGCTCGGCCATGTCGAGGCCGTTATAGACCACGTCCAGGGTGCCGCGGAACCACGGCGCATGCGCCTGGAAATGCCGGCGCAGCGCCTCCGACACGAAGACGTAGCCGGCGAAGCGCGACACCGCGTGGCGGTAGTGCAGCCGCCACAGCAGCCCCTTGTGGAAGCGGATGAAGTTGTGGCGGACGTAGAGCAGCGGCACCCGCGGCAGGCTGCGGGCGATCGCCGTCGCCGTCACCCGGTGGGCGTGGACCTCGATCAGCGACGGGTTCAGCGCCGCGATCTGCGGCAGCGCCCGGCGCATCCAGCGGCGGTGCGGCTCGCCCTCCTGCAGCGGGATCGCCAGGAAGCGGATGCCGGGGAACGGCTCGTCCGCCTCCTGCCCGACCACGACGATGTCCTCGCTGTAGCGGCTGAAGGCCACGGTGTCGCGGGCGTAGAGATCGACCGGGCTGGCGCCGACCGCGCCGAACTTCATCTTGCGCGGCAGGACGATGACGATGGGACCCATGGGCTACCTCCGAAGCCTTTATGGCGAGGCCCGGCAGGCGAAGCCAGCGTTTCGCGCGGGGCCGGCCCCGGCTGCGACCGCGCTGCGAGTTGATCGCAAATGACGGCGGCCTTATGTATGGCGCAGATTTGCGCGATGGCCGGGCCGCCAGCGACCCGGGCCGCGTTTCAGGAGACGCTGATGCTTCGCTACGATGTTCTGGAGGCGGCGACGGTGGATCGGGCGCCGTTCCCACATGTGATCTCCGCCGACGTGCTGCCGGAAGCGCGGCGTGCCGAGCTCGAGCGCGACTTCCCCGACATTCCGATCACCGGCTTCGTGCCGCCCGACGAGTACCCGGCCGGCGGCGCCTTCAAGGAGCTGGTGGCCGATGTCACCAGCCGGGAATTCGCCACCATGCTGGGCGCCAAGTTCGGCCTCGACCTGGCGTCGAAGCCGACGCTGGTGACTGTGCGCAAATGGTCGGAGCTGGCGGCCGGGCGGCCGCACACCGACGGGCCGGACAAGATCGTCACCGCCCTGGTCTATCTGAACCAGGAATGGGCGCCGACCGAAGGCTGCCTGCGCATCCTGCCGGCCCAGGACATCAATACGCCGGGCGCCCGGGAAGTGGCGCCGACCTTCGGCAACTTCCTGGCCTTCCAGCGCTCGGACCATTCCTGGCACGGCCACCTGCCGTTCAAGGGCGAGCGCCGGGTGCTGCAGATCGCGTGGTGCGTCAGCGACGAGGCGATCGCCCGCAAGCGCAAGCGCCATGGCCAGTCCAGCTTCCTGAAGAAGCTGTTTTCCTTCGGCCGGAAGCATTGAGCGCAGGCCCCGGCGCCCCATATCGCAGGGGGGCGCCGGGGCGTTCGGCCGCCTGATCCACTTTGGGGGAGGTGGCCATGGTCTCGATCCGGTTTGTCCCAGTCTGTACCCTGACGCTGATCGGCTGCGGCGGCATGTTGCCGACCACGGTGGCGGCGGACCCGGTCGTGGCCGAGAAGGTGCGGTCACTGTCCGCGGGCAACCCCTGCAGCGACGCGATCGCCGGAGTGCTGACCGCCTACCGCGTCCCGCCCGGCCGCATCGTCGAGCTGGATCTGCCGACGACCGCCCGCGACCACCCCGGCGCTCCGGCGGACCGCCAGGCCTGGTTCAAGCTGGCCGACCGCGGCGGCAGCATCGTGGTCGAATACGACCCCGACCACTGCCTGGTCACCGCGATCTACCCCCGCTACGGCGCGACGCTGCCGGAGATCGGCTGAGCCTCTCCGACATGGCCTGCGGCAACGCGGCGCACGAGCCGCCCGCAAGGCCAGGAGCGGCCTGCGACCGGGCTTCCTGGAGAGATCGTTAAGCTTCGGCAACGATCATTGAGCGGCCGGTCCGGCACCCCATATCGCGGGGAGGCGACGGTCCCTTCGGCCGCCTGGCCACTCGGAAGGCGGCCATGGTCCCGACCCGAACAATCCTTATCGGTTCTCTTCTTCTCCTCGCCGGCTGCGCCAGCCTGACGCCGCCGGCGCAGGTCGCCCCCGACCCGGCCGTGGCCGAGCGGGTCAGCCAGCTATCCGACGGCGGGGCCTGCAGCGCCGCGATCGCGGGGACGCTGACCGCCCGCCACATCACCGCCGGCCAGATCGCCTCCATCCGCGAGGGCACTCCGGGAGGCAGGCACGAACACTATGAGCAGAACCAGGCCTGGGTCACGCTGACCGGCCGCGGCGGCCACATCGTGGTGCAGTACACGCCGCTGACCTGCTGGATCGACACCGTCTACGCCAGCGATGGTGCAACGTTGCCGACGGCCGGCTGAGCCAAGCCCCCGCCCCTCCTCCCCGCACAGCCAAAGAAAAACCCCCTCCGGCGGACCGGAGGGGGTTTCTTGTCGTTGAGAAGGCCGACGCCTGGGATCAGGCGGCGCTGGCCTCGCCGGCGGGAAGCGCCGCTTCCTCCTGCTCCTCGTGCTGCAGCCGGGCCACGCGGTCGCGCTCGCCGGCGATCTGGCGCAGGCGGTTGACCACGGAGCCGGTGCCCGCGGGGATCAGGCGGCCGACGATGACGTTCTCCTTCAGGCCGGCGAGATCGTCGATCTTGCCGGAGACCGCCGCTTCGGTGAGGACGCGGGTGGTCTCCTGGAACGACGCCGCCGAGATGAACGACTTGGTCTGCAGCGAGGCCTTGGTGATGCCCTGGAGCACGGACACGCCCTTGGCCGGACGCAGATCCTCGCGGATCGCCTTCTCGTTCTCGGCTTCGAAGTCCTCGCGATCGACCTGGTCGCCGATCAGGAGGGTGGTGTCGCCGACCTCGGTGACCTCGATCTTCTGCAGCATCTGGCGGACGATCACCTCGATGTGCTTGTCGTTGATCTTCACGCCCTGCAGCCGGTAGACGTCCTGGATCTCGTTGACGAGGTAGTCAGCGAGAGCCTCGACGCCGAGGACTGACAGGATGTCGTGGGGCACCGGGTTGCCGTCCAGCAGCTGGTCGCCCTTGAGGACGTAGTCGCCTTCCTGCACCGAGATGTGCTTACCCTTCGGAATGAGGTATTCGCGCTCCTCGCCCGACTCCTCGCTCCGCACCACGATCCGGCGCTTGGTCTTGTAGTCCTTGCCGAATTCGACCCGACCATCGAGATCCGAGATGATCGCGTAGTCCTTCGGCTTGCGGGCCTCGAACAGCTCTGCCACCCGCGGCAGACCGCCGGTGATGTCGCGGGTCTTCGACCCTTCGCGCGGGATACGCGCCATGACGTCGCCGGCCTGGACCTGGCTGCCGTTGTCGACCTGCAGGATGGCGTCGACAGAGAGGAAGTAGCGCGCCTCCAGGCCGTTCGGCAGGCGGATGACCTCGCCCTTCTCGTCGCGCAGGACGATGCGGGGCTTCAGCTGGTCGCCGCGCGGCTGCTGCCGCCAGTCGACCACCACCTTGGCCGAGATGCCGGTCTGCTCGTCGACGACCTCGCGCATCGAGACGCCTTCGACCAGGTCGACATAGGTCGCCGTACCCGCCTTTTCGGTGATGATCGGCATGGTGTACGGATCCCACTCGGCCATCTTGCGGCCGCGCTCGATCTTCTCGCCTTCATCGACCAGCAGCTTGGCGCCGTAGGGCAGGCGGTGGCGGGCCTTTTCACGACCCTGCCCGTCGACGAGCTGGAGTTCGCAGTTCCGGCTCATCACCACCAGGACGCCCTGGCCGTTCTTGACGACGTTGCGGTTCTTGATCTGAACCTTGGCGTCGAACGACGCCTCGATCGCCGACTGCTCGGCACCGCGCTGGGCGGCGCCGCCGATGTGGAACGTCCGCATCGTCAGCTGCGTGCCCGGCTCGCCGATCGACTGCGCCGCGATGACGCCGACGGCCTCGCCGATGTTCACCGTGGTGCCGCGGGCCAGATCGCGGCCGTAGCACTTGCCGCAGATGCCGCCCTTGGTCTCGCAGGTCAGCGCCGAACGGATCAGGATCCGGTCGATGCCGGCGTTCTCCACCGCCTCGACCAGGGCCTCGTCGATCAGCTCGCCCGCCTGGACCACGATCTCGCCGGTCAGCGGATGCAGCACCGCCTCGCCGGCGCAACGCCCGAGGACGCGCTCGCCCAGCGGCACGATCAGCTCGCCGCCGTCGATCACGGCGCCGGTGGTGATGCCGTTCTTGGTGCCGCAATCCTCCTCGACCACCACGCAATCCTGCGCGACGTCGACCAGGCGGCGGGTCAGGTAGCCCGAGTTCGCGGTCTTCAAGGCGGTGTCCGCGAGGCCCTTACGGGCACCGTGCGTCGAGTTGAAGTACTCGAGAACGGTCAGGCCTTCCTTGAAGTTCGAGATGATCGGGGTCTCGATGATCGACCCGTCCGGCTTCGCCATCAGGCCGCGCATGCCGGCGAGCTGCCGGATCTGCGCCGCCGAACCACGAGCGCCCGAATGGGCCATCATGTAGACCGAGTTCACCTGCCGGGTCGGGTCGGTGAGCGTGGCCTGGATCTCGGCCATCATCTCGCGCGCCACCTCGTCGGTGGTGTTCGACCACACGTCGACCACCTTGTTGTACTTCTCGCCGCGGGTGATCAGGCCGTCGAGGTACTGGTTCTCGTACTCCTTCACCAGCTGCGTCGCCTTGGCGATCAGCTCTTCCTTCGCCTTCGGGATGACCATGTCATCCTTGCCGAAGGAGATGCCGGCGCGGCAGGCATGGGCGAAGCCCAGGCCCATCAGCCGGTCGCAGAAGATCACCGTCTCCTTCTGGCCGCAGTGGCGGTAGACGATGTCGATGACGTTGGTGACGTCCTTCTTCGTCAGCAGCCGATTGACCAGCGAGAACGGCACCGCGATGTTGCGCGGCAGGATCTCGGACAGCAGCATCCGGCCCGGCGTCGTGGTGACGCGCTGGATGATCTCCTGGCCGTTCTCGTCGACCGTCTTGAAGCGGGTCTTGATCCGGCTGTGCATGCCGATCGCACCCACCGACATCGCCTGTTCCATCTCGCCGATCGAGGCGAAACGGGGGATCTGATGGGCGGTCAGCTTGCCCGACTTCAGCTTCTCGAACACCGCCTTGACGTCGGTGACGTCGACCACATCCACCGGCTTGGCCGGGTTCTGCAGGATGATGTCGTCATTGGTGATCGCCGAGGTCAGTGCCTCGATCCCATCGATCGACAGCGCGGGGCCGAGCTTGTCGTTCCGCTCCATCGACAGATAGTAGATGCCGAGGACGATGTCCTGCGATGGCACGATGATCGGCTTGCCGTTGGCCGGGCTGAGGATGTTGTTGGTCGACATCATCAGCACGCGGGCCTCGAGCTGGGCCTCGAGCGCGAGCGGGACGTGAACCGCCATCTGATCGCCGTCGAAATCGGCGTTGAAGGCGGTGCAGACCAGCGGGTGCAGCTGGATCGCCTTGCCTTCGATCAGGGTCGGCTCGAACGCCTGGATGCCCAGGCGATGCAGCGTCGGGGCGCGGTTCAGCAGGACCGGGTGCTCGCGGATGACCTCCTCGAGGATGTCCCACACCTCCGGCCGCTCCTTCTCCACCATCCGCTTCGCGGCCTTGATGGTGGACGCCATGCCGTAGAGTTCAAGCTTGTGGTAGATGAACGGCTTGAACAGCTCGAGCGCCATCTTCTTCGGCAGGCCGCACTGGTGGAGCTTCAGCTCCGGCCCGACGACGATGACCGAACGGCCGGAATAGTCGACGCGCTTGCCGAGCAGGTTCTGACGGAACCGGCCCTGCTTGCCCTTCAGCATGTCGCTGATCGACTTCAGCGGACGCTTGTTGGCGCCGGTGATGACGCGGCCGCGGCGGCCGTTGTCGAACAGGGCGTCGACCGCCTCCTGCAGCATGCGCTTTTCGTTGCGCACGATGATGTCGGGCGCGCGCAGCTCGATCAGCCGCTTCAGGCGGTTGTTGCGGTTGATGACGCGGCGGTACAGGTCATTCAGGTCCGAGGTCGCGAAGCGGCCGCCGTCCAGGGGGACGAGCGGACGCAGCTCCGGCGGGATCACCGGCACGACGTCGAGCACCATCCATTCCGGATGCGAGCCGGATTCCAGGAAGGCGTCGATCAGCTTCAGACGCTTGACCAGCTTCTTGCGCTTGGCCTCGGAGCCGGTCTCGCGCAGATCCTCGCGGACCTGCACCTTCTGCTCCTCGAGGTCCATGCCCGAAAGCATGCCCTTGAGGGCCTCGGCGCCGATCTTGGCGGTGAAGGAATCCTCGCCGTACTCGTCCTGGGCGCGAAGATACTCGTCCTCGGTGAGGAGCTGGTTCTTCTTCAGCGCGGTCAGGCCGGGCTCGACCACCACGAAGCTCTCGAAGTACAGGACCTTCTCGAGATCCTTGAGCGTCATGTCGACCATCAGGCCGATGCGCGACGGCAGCGACTTCAGGAACCAGATGTGCGCCACCGGCGAGGCCAGCTCGATATGGCCCATGCGCTCGCGCCGGACCTTCGACAGCGTGACCTCGACGCCGCACTTCTCGCAGATGATGCCGCGATACTTCATGCGCTTGTACTTGCCGCACAAGCACTCGTAATCCTTGATCGGACCGAAAATCCGGGCGCAGAACAGGCCGTCGCGCTCCGGCTTGAAGGTCCGGTAGTTGATCGTCTCCGGCTTCTTGATCTCGCCGTACGACCAGGAGCGGATGCGCTCCGGGCTGGCGATCTGGATCTTGATCTGGTCGAAGCTCTGCGGCGTCGAGACCTGGCCGACGAGATTCATCAACTCGTTCATGTACCTGCTCCCCTGGGGGTAGGGACGGACGTATAGGGTTCAACGACGGCCGGTCCCGTCCGGGACCGGCCGCCGGAAGCGGCTTAGTAGTTGCGCTGCTCGAGCTCGACGTTGAGGCCCAGCGACCGCAGTTCCTTCATCAGAACGTTGAAGGATTCCGGGATGCCGGCCTCGAAGTTGTCGTCGCCACGGACGATCGCCTCGTAGACCTTGGTGCGGCCGGACACGTCGTCCGACTTCACCGTCAGCATCTCCTGCAGCGTGTAGGCCGCACCGTAGGCCTCGAGAGCCCAGACCTCCATTTCGCCGAAGCGCTGGCCGCCGAACTGGGCCTTGCCGCCCAGCGGCTGCTGGGTGACCAGGCTGTACGGGCCGATCGAACGGGCATGGATCTTGTCGTCGACGAGATGGTGCAGCTTCAGCATGTAGATGTAGCCGACGGTCACCTTGCGGGCGAACTGCTCGCCGGTCCGCCCGTCGCTGAGCGTCACCTGGCCGGAGGAGGCCAGACCCGCCTTCGCCAGCATCTCCACGATGTCGTCCTCGCGGGCGCCGTCGAACACCGGCGTCGCCATCGGCACGCCCTTGCGGAGGTTGCCGGACATCTCGATCACTTCGTCGACCGACATGTCCTTGATGTCTTCCGCATACTGGCCGTCGCCGTAGACGTCCTGCAGCTTGCCGTGCAGCGCCTTGACCGTCTTGGCGTTATCCTCGCCGCGCCGGGCATGGGCCTGGTACTGGTCGACAATGTCGCCGATCTGGCGGCCGATGCCGGCGGCCGCCCAGCCGAGATGGGTCTCCAGGATCTGTCCGACATTCATGCGGCTGGGCACGCCGAGCGGGTTCAGCACCAGGTCGACATGGGTGCCGTCATCCAGGTACGGCATGTCCTCGATCGGCATGATCTTGGACACGACGCCCTTGTTGCCGTGACGGCCGGCCATCTTGTCGCCGGGCTGCAGCTTGCGCTTCACCGCGACGAAGATCTTGACCATCTTCATCACGCCGGGCGGCAGTTCGTCGCCGCGCTGCAGCTTCTCGACCTTGTTGTCGAACCGCGCCTCGAGGGCCTTCACCTGATCGTCGAAATGGTGACCCATGGCCTCGATGTCGGCCATCCGCGCCTCGTCGGCGATGGTGACCTGGCGCCACTGGCCGCGGCTGAAGTCCTTCAGCTGCGCATCGGTGATCGCGCCGCCGGTGGCGAAGCCCTTCGGGCCGGAGACCGAGGTCTGCCCCAGCAGCAGCTCCTTCAGCCGGGCGAAGAAGCTGCGCTCCAGGATCGCGCGCTCGCTGTCACGGTCCTTGGCCAGCCGCTCGATCTCGGCCCGCTCAATCGCCAGCGCGCGCTCGTCCTTGTCGACGCCGCGGCGCGAGAACACCCGCACCTCGACGATCGTCCCGGTCACGCCGGGGGGCAGGCGCAGCGAGGTGTCGCGGACGTCGGATGCCTTCTCGCCGAAGATGGCGCGGAGCAGCTTCTCCTCCGGCGTCATCGGGCTTTCGCCCTTCGGCGTGACCTTGCCGACCAGGATATCGCCCGGCTTCACCTCGGCGCCGATGTAGACGATGCCGGCCTCGTCGAGGTGGCGCAGCGCCTCTTCACCGACATTCGGGATGTCGCGGGTGATCTCTTCCTGGCCGAGCTTGGTGTCGCGCGCCATCACCTCGAATTCCTCGATGTGGATCGAGGTGAAGACGTCGTCCTTGACGATGCGCTCGGAAATGAGGATCGAGTCCTCGAAGTTGTAGCCATTCCAGGGCATGAACGCGACGAGCACGTTGCGGCCGAGCGCGAGCTCGCCGAGCTCGGTCGACGGGCCGTCGGCGACGATGTCGCCCTTGGCCACGCGGTCGCCGACCTTCACCAGCGGCCGCTGGGTGATGCAGGTGCTCTGGTTCGAGCGCTGGAACTTCAGCAGGTTGTAGATGTCGACGGTGGAGACGGCACCTTCGGTGTCGGTCACCCGCACGACGATGCGGGTGGCGTCCACCGTGTCGACGACGCCGCCGCGGCGGGCGACGATGGTCACGCCGGAATCCCGGGCGACCGTGCCTTCCATGCCGGTGCCGACCAGCGGCGCGTCGGCGCGGACCAGCGGCACCGCCTGGCGCTGCATGTTCGAGCCCATCAGCGCGCGGTTGGCGTCATCGTTCTCGAGGAACGGGATCAGCGCCGCGGCCACCGAGACGATCTGCTTCGGCGAGACGTCCACCAGGTCGATCGCGTCCGGCTTCGACATGATGTAGTCGCCGCCCTGACGGCAGGAGACGAGGTCGCCGACGAAGCGGCCCTCGGCATCCAGCTCGGCATTCGCCTGGGCGATGGTGTAGCGGCTCTCCTCCATCGCCGAGAGGTAGATGACCTCGTCGGTGACGCGGCCTTCGACCATCTTGCGGTAGGGGCTTTCGATGAAGCCGTACTTGTTCACCCGGGCGTAGGTCGCCAGCGAGTTGATCAGGCCGATGTTCGGGCCTTCCGGCGTCTCGATCGGGCAGATCCGGCCGTAATGGGTCGGGTGCACGTCGCGCACTTCGAAGCCCGCACGCTCGCGGGTCAGGCCGCCCGGCCCGAGGGCCGAGAGGCGCCGCTTGTGCGTGATCTCGGACAGCGGGTTGGTCTGGTCCATGAACTGGCTGAGCTGCGAGGAGCCGAAGAACTCCCGCACCGCCGCCGCCGCCGGCTTCGCGTTGATCAGGTCGTGCGGCATGATCGTGTCGATGTCGACCGAGGACATGCGCTCGCGGATCGCGCGCTCCATGCGCAGCAGGCCGACGCGGTACTGGTTCTCCATCAGCTCGCCGACCGAGCGGACGCGGCGGTTGCCGAGGTTGTCGATGTCGTCGATCTCGCCGCGGCCGTCCTTGAGGTCGACCAGGATCTTCAGGATCGACAGCACGTCGGTCTTGCGCAGCACGCGCAGCTGGTCGTCGGTCTGGAAGCCCAGGCGCGCGTTCATCTTCACCCGGCCGACGGCCGAGAGGTCGTAGCGCTCCTGGTCGAAGAACAGGCCATTGAACAGCGCCTCGGCGCTCTCCAGCGTCGGCGGCTCGCCCGGGCGCATCACCCGGTAGATGTCGATCAGCGCGTCCTCGCGGCTGGCGTTGCGGTCGATCGCCAGGGTGCTGCGGACATACGGGCCGACATTGACGTGGTCGATCGCCAGCACCGTCAGCGTGTCGAAGCCCTTGTCCAGGAACAGGTCGAGCACGGCCTGGGTGACCTCGTCACCGGCCTCGAAGTAGATCTCGCCGTTGCTCTCGTCGATCACGTCGCCGGCCAGGTAGCGGCCGATCAGGTCCTCGGACGGGACCAGGATGTCGGTGACGCCCTGCTCGACCAGCTTCTTGATGACGCGCGGCGTCATCTTGGTCTCGCTCGGGGCCACGACCTCGCCCGAGGCGGCGTCGACCAGGTCGGCCGTCAGCTTGGCGCCCTTCAGGCGATCGCCGTCGAAGGCGGTCTTCCAGCCGTCCTTGGTGCGGGTGTAGGCGACCTCGTCGTAGAAGTAGCTGAGGATCTCCTCCCGGCTCATGCCCTGCGCCTCATAGGGCTGCAGGCCCCGGCCTTCCTTGCGGCGTTCGTCGCGCAGCGCGGCGGTCTCGGCCGAATCCAGCGCCATCAGCAGCGTCGTGGTCGGCAGCTTGCGGCGCCGGTCGATGCGGACATACATGTGGTCCTTGGCATCGAACTCGAAGTCGAGCCAGGAGCCGCGATAGGGGATCACGCGGGCCGCGAACAGGTACTTGCCCGAGGAATGGGTCTTGCCCTTGTCGTGGTCGAAGAACACGCCCGGGCTGCGGTGCATCTGGGAGACGATGACGCGCTCGGTGCCGTTGATGATGAAGGTGCCGTTCGCCGTCATGAGCGGCATGTCGCCCATGTAGACGTCCTGCTCCTTGATGTCGCGGATCGAGCGCAGGCCCGTATCCTCCTCGACATCGAACACGGTCAGGCGCAGCGTCACCTTGAGCGGCGCGGCGAAGGTCATGCCCCGCTGCTGGCACTCCTCGACGTCGTATTTCGGCTCTTCGAGCTCATAGGAAACAAAGTCGAGCTCGGCGCGTTCAGAGAAGTCCTTGATCGGGAACACCGACCGGAACACCTCCTGCAGGCCGAGAATGGACCGGGCCGCCGGCTTGATGTTCATCTGCAGGAACTGATCGTAGGAGCTGCGCTGCACCTCGATCAGGTTTGGCATCTGGGCAACCTCGGGAATCCGCCCGAAACTCTTGCGGACACGCTTACGGCCGGTGAAGGTCTGAGCCATGGGAGCCCCTCAATTCCAACAAATGCCGAACAGGTACAAAACACAAATGCCCGTTCGCGGTCGACCCCGAGGGATCGACCGCGCCCGGACTAGACTAACCAAACAGCTTGAAGTGCCACGCCGTCTTACTTGACGTCGACCTTGGCGCCGGCCTCTTCGAGCTGCTTGCGGATCTTGGCGGCCTCGTCCTTCGACACGCCATCCTTGACGGACTTCGGCGCGCCTTCGACGAGATCCTTGGCCTCCTTGAGGCCGAGTCCGGTGATCGCACGGACCTCCTTGATCACGTTGATCTTCTTCTCGCCGGCTTCCGTCAGGATGACGTTGAACTCGGTCTGCTCTTCCGCCGGGGCGGCAGCAGCAGCAGCCGGAGCGGCAGCAGCGGCGACAGGAGCAGCGGCGGACACGCCCCACTTCTCCTCAAGCAGCTTCGACAGCTCGGCGGCCTCGAGGACCGTCAGGCTCGACAGATCGTCGACAATCTTTGCAAGATCAGCCATTTCGTTCTCCTAAACTTGGGTCTTCTGGGTAGGGATTCAACAGGTGCGGCTCTATGCCGCCTCGTCCTTCTTGGCATAGGCCCCGATGACCCGGGCGAGCTGCCCGGCCGGCGCCTGCAGAACACCAGCGATACGCGTCGCCGGAGTCTGGATCATGCCCACCAGCTTCGCCCGCAGCTCGTCGAGCGACGGCAGCGTGGCGAGAGCCTCGACACCCTTCTGATCGAGCGTCTGAAGACCGAGTCCGCCGCCGATGATCTGCAGCTTGTCGTTCTTCTTGGCGTAGTCGACCGCCACCCTTGCCGCCGCAACCGGGTCCTGAGAGAACGCGATTGCGGTGGGGCCGGTGAACAGGTCCGCCAGATGCTCGAACTGGGTGCCCGAAAGGGCGATGCGGGCGAGCCGATTCTTGGTCACGCGGAACGAAGCGCCCGCCGCAAGCATTTGCCGCCGGAGATCGGTCGACTCGGCCACCGTCATCCCGCCTTGGCGGGTGACCACGACCATCGTCGCCGTCCGGAACGACTCCTGCAACGCGGCGATCTTCTCTTCCTTCTGTGTACGGTTCACGGATCGCCTCCGTTGTCGGGATCCCGCCCCGGCCGAAGCCGGAATGGAACCCCAGTCCACACTGGACCGGCACTCAGAACCCGAAGGCCCGGAGCACCGACCCGCTCTCCTGTCCCAGAAGTCCAAGCCCCGCGCGACGCCCGGACCGAGGTCCGGCCGCCGCCGTTGATTGGGTTCGACTCCCGTCTATGCAGGTGGGTTTTAAGCGTCTCGCGACGCGCCTGCAGTCTCGGACAGGTTCGGGCGGGGCCGGAGCCCCACCCTGTCCGCAGCCCTTGCGGGCCGCGTATTCCTCGAGGTCGGGACGCCGGTCAGGCGCCCGCGCCCTCGTGCAGCTTCGCCAAGTCGAGCTTGTAGCCCGGGCCCATGGTCGAGGTGACGGTCACCTTCTTGAGATAGGTGCCCTTCGCCCCGCTGGGCTTGGCGCGCTGGATCGCCTCGACGAAGGCGCGGATGTTGCCGAGCAGCGCCTCTTCCGTGAAGCTCGCCTTGCCGACGCCGGCATGGACGAGGCCGGCCTTCTCGGCGCGGAACTCCACGGCACCGCCCTTGGCGGCCTTGACCGCGGCAGCGACGTCGGCGGTGACCGTCCCGAGCTTCGGGTTCGGCATCAGGCCGCGGGGGCCCAGCACCTTACCGAGGCGACCGACCACACCCATCATGTCGGGGGTGGCGATGCAGCGGTCGAAGTCCATCCGGCCTTCGAGGATCTCCTTGGCGAGATCCTCGGCGCCGACGATGTCCGCGCCGGCGGCCTGGGCCTGCTCGGCCTTGTCGCCCTTCGCGAACACCAGGACGCGGACGTCCTTGCCGGTGCCGTTCGGCAGCTGGACCACGCCGCGGACCATCTGGTCGGCATGGCGCGGATCGATGCCGAGATTCATCGCGATCTCGACGGTCTCATCGAACTTGGCCGTGGCGCTGCCCTTGACGAGCTTGATGGCCTGAGCCAGCTCGTAGGAGGTCTCGGGGTTGAGCCCCTTGGTCACGGCGCGCAAGCGCTTGGAAATCTTCGCCATGGCTGGTTACTCCACCACCTCGATGCCCATCGATCGGGCGGAGCCCTTGATCATCTGGGCAGCCGCGTCGACGTCATTCGCGTTGAGGTCCTTCATCTTGACCTCGGCGATTTCGCGAATCTGCTTCATCGTGATCTGGCCGACCGTGCTGCCTTTGCCGGGCGTCTGGCTGCCCTTGGCGAGGCCGGCGGCCTTCTTGATGAAGTAGGTGTTCGGCGGAGTCTTGGTGACGAAGGTGAACGTCCGATCGCCATAGGCCGTGATCACGACCGGGATCGGCATCCCCTTCTCGAGATTCTGGGTCAGCGCGTTGAACGCCTTGCAGAACTCCATGATGTTCAGACCGCGCTGACCCAACGCCGGGCCGATCGGCGGCGACGGGTTGGCGGCGCCCGCGGGCACCTGCAGCTTGATCTGACCGACGATCTTCTTCGCCATCTGTTATCCCTCAACAAGGCATCCCCCCGGCAGGGCCGGAGGGACGGGGAAGCGCGGTAACGACCCCCGGAGGACTTTCCGGGAGGGTCTCCCGCACTGCTGCCCCGCACCCGAAGGCGCGGGGTGTTCAAACCACGATCGCACCCCCCGCATCAGCGGGGAGCGCGGACCGTCACGAAACCTTCTCGACCTGCGTGTACTCCAACTCGACCGGAGTCGCACGACCGAAGATGGAGACCGCGACCTTGAGCCGCGACCGTTCCTCGTCCACTTCCTCCACCACGCCGTTGAAGCTGGTGAATGGACCGTCAGCCACGCGGACCGTCTCGCCGATCTCGAAGATGATGGACGGCTTCGGCCGCTCCACACCTTCCTGGACCTGCTTCATGATCCGCATCGCCTCGGCCTCGCTGATCGGGATCGGCTTGTTGCCGGACCCGAGGAAACCCGTGACCTTCGGCGTGTTCTTCACCAGGTGCCAAGCCCGGTCGGACAGCTCCATCTTCAGGAGCACATAGCCCGGAAAGAACTTCCGTTCGGTGTTGACCTTCTGACCGCGGCGGATCTCGACGACCTCCTCGGTCGGCACGACGATCTGCTCGAAATGGTCGGAAAGCCCCTTCTGTTCCGCCTGCTCGCGGATCGACTCCGCAACCTTCTTCTCGAAATTCGAATAGACGTGCAGCACGTACCAACGTATCGCCATGGCTCAGCCCCCCAGACCGATGATGGAGGTCACGAGCATTCCGGCGCCCCAGTCGACGAGGAGGAAGAACAACGACATGATGATCACGAACACGAACACCATGCCGGTGGTGATCGCGGTCTCCTTCCGTGTCGGCCAGGTGACCTTGGCGGTCTCCTGACGCACCTGCCTGAAGAACTGGACGGGGCTGGTCTTGGCCATGTCTACCAAATCAATTCGCCGGTCAGGCGGGCGTGGCAGGAGTGGAGGGTTTCGAACCCCCAGCCTTCGGTTTTGGAGACCGACGCTCTACCAGTTGAGCTACACTCCTCCGGGGACCGCCCTGCCTTCAGGAAACACGTCGAGGCGCGCTCGCCGCCCTGACCGCGGAGCGAACGGTCTTCTAGCGGAAGCGCGTCCGGGAATCAACACCTGTTCCTGACCGGCTCCGCTTTTACGGCGGGGACGCGCTCAGGCCGCCCGGTGCGCCTCGCCGCCGGCCGCCGCCATGTCGCGGAACAGGCGGTGCACCCGCCGGTCGGCCGACAGCTCGGGATGGAAGGTCGCGGCCAGCAGCCGGCCCTGGCGCACCAGTACCGGCTCACCATCGCGCGTCGCCAGCACCTCGACCGCCGGCCCGGTGGCGACGATCCGCGGCGCCCGGATGTAGACCGCCTCCATCGCACCGCCCGGCAGCACCGTCGGCGTCTCCAGGATCGCGGAGTCGATCTGCCGGCCATAGCCGTTGCGCTCGACCGTGGCGTCGAGCACGCCCAGGCTCGCCTGCTCCGGCCGCAGCACCCGGCGGGCCAGCAGGATGCAGCCGGCACAGGTGCCGAACACCGGCATGGTCTCGGCGAAGCCCTTGAGCCCCGCGAACATGCCGTCCCGCGCCGCCAGCTTCAGCAGGGTGCTGGACTCGCCGCCCGGGATCACCAGCCCGTCGAGGCCGGCGAGCTGGGCCGGCAGGCGCACCGGCACCGCCACGGCGCCCACCTCCGCCAGCGCCCGGGCATGGGCGTCGACGTCGCCCTGCAGCGCCAGGACGCCGATGCGCGGCCCCGCCGTCACCATCCGCGGGTCTGCAGCAGCTGGGCCGGCTGCAGCGATGCGATCGCCAGGCCCCTCATCGCGCCGGTGCACTCCTCGCTGGCCTCGGCCAGGATCTCGGCATTGTCGTAATGGGTGGTGGCGCGGACGATGGCGCGGGCCCGACGCTCGGCCTCATCCGGCTCGGCGAAGGTCTGCGAATCCTGCATGAAGATGCCGGAGCCGACGAACACCGCCTCGGCGCCCAGCTGACGCACCAACGCCGCATCGGCCGGGGTGGCGATGCCGCCGGCCGAGAAGTTCGGCACCGGCAGCCGGCCGGTCTGAGCCACCATGCGGACCAGCTCGTAGGGCGCGGCGAGCTCCTTGGCCGCGGCGTACAGCTCCTCAGGCCCGAGCACGGTCAGGCCGCGCATGTCCTTGACGATCTGGCGCAGGTGCTGGACCGCATGGACGACGTCGCCGGTGCCGGCCTCGCCCTTGGTGCGGATCATCGCCGCGCCTTCGGCGATCCGGCGCAACGCCTCGCCCAGGTTGCGGGCGCCACAGACGAAGGGGGTGACGAAGGCGTGCTTGTCGACGTGATGGGCCTCGTCCGCCGGGGTCAGCACCTCGGATTCATCAATGAAGTCGACGCCCAGCGCCTGAAGCACCTGCGCCTCGACGAAATGGCCGATGCGGCACTTGGCCATCACCGGGATCGAGACCGCGGCCAGGATCTCCTTGATCTTGACCGGCGACGCCATGCGGGCCACGCCGCCCTCGGCGCGGATCTGCGCCGGCACCCGCTCCAGCGCCATCACCGCGACGGCGCCGGCGCGCTCGGCGATCTCGGCCTGGCGGGCATCGGTCACGTCCATGATGACGCCGCCCTTCAGCATCTCGGCGAGGCCGGTCTTCAGGCGCAGCGCCGAGGCGGGCGGGGCGGCGGTGTCGTGAGGGGTCGCGCCGTTGGTCGTCATGTCCAGTCTCCGAACGAAAAATCGTCCGGCACACTAGGATCCGCCGACCGGTCGGAGAAGATCCACCAATCCGGTGATTTCAAGGAGCCACTTCAGCACGGATAGTGTGGCGATCCCGACAGTGGATTCCGATTTCTGCGAAATCCTTGGTACCAGTCGGCCAGCGCGATGCCCGATTCAGCCCTCTCCGCCGCGGCGGAAGGACTGCACCGCCTCGTGCAGCAGGGCGACGCCCTGGCGGATGTCCGCATCCTCCAGCGCGGCATAGCCCATCAGGAAGCCGGCCCGCCCTTCCGCCCGCTCGCCGGCCATCTCGGCCGGCACGATGCCGACGGAGCGCAGCGCCGCCGCCTCGGCCACGCTGCTGGCCAGGGCCGACGGGATGTCGCGGAAGCGGACCACCACATGCATCCCGGCCTTCGCTCCCTGGATCTCCACCGCCGGGCCGAAGGCGGCCTGCAGCGCGGCCACCAGCACGTCGCGGCGGCGCTGGTTGCGCCGGCGGGTGCGGCGGATGTGGCGTTCGAAATGGCCATCGCGGATGAAATGGGCGAACACCGCCTGGTCGAGCGAAGCGGTGTGGCGGTCGGTCAGCTGCTTGGCGTGCAGGAACGGCCCGACCAGGTCCGGCGGGAGCACCATGTAGCCGAGGCGCAGGCCGGGCGACAGCACCTTGGATACGGTGCCGGAATAGATCACCAGCCCCGAGCGGTCGAGCGCCTGCAGCGATTCGACCGGCCGGCCCTCGTAGCGGTACTCGCTGTCGTAGTCGTCCTCGAAGACCACGGTGCCGCCGCGCCCGGCCCAGTCGAGCAGGGCAAGGCGGCGCGACACCGGCATCACCCCGCCGGTTGGGAACTGGTGCCCGGGCGTGACGAAGGCCAGGCGCGCACCGGCCTCGGGCGGCGGCAGACGGCCCGTGTCCATGCCCTCGGCATCGACCGGGACGCGCAGCAGACGGGCGCCGATCGCCTCGCAGGCCAGGCGCGCGCCGGAATAGCCGGGATCCTCGACCACCACGGCGTCGCCGGGGTCGACCAGCACCCGCAGCGCCAGGTCGACCGCCTGCTGCGAGCCGTTGACGATCAGGATCTGCTCCGGCCGCGCTCGCACGCCCCGGGCCCGCGACAGGTAGTCGGACAGGGCCGCCCGCAGCTCCGGCAGCCCCTGCGGGTTCTCGTAGAGATAGGGCTTGCCGGCGCGCCGCCGGATCTCGCGCAGCAGCAGCCGGCGCCAGGTGTCGGCCGGGAAGTCGGCGGCGCTGACCGTGCCGTAGTGGAAGCTGTAGCGCAGGCCGCCGCCGCGGGTCAGGCTGTCGATGTCCAGGCCGCGCAGGCGCTCGCTGTAGCGCGACAGCCGTGGCGGCGGGTGGGGTATCGACCCGGCGGCCGCGTCGCCCGGCAGCGCCTCGGCCCCCGCCGGCAGCGCCGTGCCGACGAAGGTGCCGGCGCCGGGCCGCGTCTCGAGATAGCCCTCGGCCAGGAGCTGCTCATAGGCGATCAGCACGGTGTTGCGCGAGATCGCGAACTGGTCGGCCAGGGCGCGCGACGAGGGCAGCCGCGTGCCGGGCGCGGTGGCGCCGGTCAGGATCGAGGCCTTCAGCTGGTCGTAGAGCTGGGGCTGCAGCGGCGCCGCGCGGTCGAGACGGATCACCATCGCCTGGGTCCTTTCGCCCCCATCCTGGTCGCCCTCATCTTGGGCGGCGCCATCTTCGGCCATCGCCCGAAACGACGAAAGGGCGGGGAGATCCCCGCCCTTTCGCATCTTCGAGACCGGCAGCCGCCGAAGGGGGCCGCCAGCCCTACCTGACGTATCTTACTTGATGATGCCGGCGACGACGCCGGCGCCGACGGTGCGGCCGCCTTCGCGGATGGCGAAGCGCAGGCCCTCATCCATGGCGATCGGCGCAATCAGCGTCACCGTCATCGAGATGTTGTCGCCCGGCATCACCATCTCGGTGCCTTCCGGCAGCGCCACCACACCGGTCACGTCCGTCGTCCGGAAGTAGAACTGCGGACGGTAGTTGGTGAAGAACGGCGTGTGACGGCCGCCCTCTTCCTTCGTCAGGATGTACGCCTCGGCCTTGAACTCGGTGTGCGGCGTGATCGAACCCGGCTTCGCCAGAACCTGGCCGCGCTCGACCTCCTCGCGCTTCGTGCCGCGCAGCAGCGCGCCCACGTTGTCGCCGGCCTCACCCTGGTCCAAGAGCTTGCGGAACATCTCGACGCCCGTGCAGATCGTCTTCTGCGTGTCCTTCAGGCCGACGATCTCCACTTCCTCGCCGACCTTCACGATCCCGCGCTCGATACGGCCCGTCACCACCGTGCCGCGACCCGAGATCGAGAACACGTCCTCGATCGGCATCAGGAACGGACGGTCCTTCGGACGCTCCGGCTGCGGGATGTACGCGTCCACCTTCGCCATCAGCTCCAGGATCGCGTCGTGGCCCAGCTTCTTGTCGCCGTCCTCCAGCGCCACCAGCGCCGAGCCCGGGACGATCGGAATGTCGTCGCCAGGGAAGTCGTACGAGCTCAGCAGCTCACGGACCTCGAGCTCCACCAGCTCCAGGAGCTCCGGATCGTCGACCATGTCGACCTTGTTCAGGAACACCACCAGCGCCGGAACGCCGACCTGCCGCGCCAGCAGGATGTGCTCGCGGGTCTGCGGCATCGGGCCGTCGGCCGCCGACACCACCAGGATCGCGCCGTCCATCTGCGCTGCACCGGTGATCATGTTCTTCACGTAGTCGGCATGGCCCGGGCAATCGACATGCGCGTAGTGACGGTTCGCCGTCTCGTACTCCACATGCGCCGTCGAGATCGTGATCCCGCGCGCCTTCTCTTCCGGCGCCTTGTCGATCTGGTCGTACGCCGTGAACGTCGCCCCGCCCGTCTCCGCAAGCACCTTCGTGATCGCCGCCGTCAGCGACGTCTTGCCGTGGTCAACGTGACCAATCGTCCCGATGTTGCAGTGCGGCTTCGTCCGCTGAAACTTCGCCTTCGCCATTCTCTGAAAACCTTAATGTTCGCGGTGGGACCTGTGGATCCACGGATGGAGCGGGTGAAGGGAATCGAACCCTCGTATTCAGCTTGGAAGGCTGCTGCTCTACCATTGAGCTACACCCGCCCGGGTGTCCGGGACGCGCCATGTCCTCGACCGTGACTCGAAGCCAAAGGGCTTTGGTGGAGGGGGCTGGATTTGAACCAGCGTACTCTTACGAGGGCAGATTTACAGTCTGCTGCCATTAACCACTCGGCCACCCCTCCACAGGGCTTCGCCGCACGGCTCGGCGAATGGCGGGGCGGAATATCGACATCCCGGCGAGGATGTCAAGCATGCGTGTTGCGGAAATCGGAATCTTGACCCGGGACCGGCGACGGCGCACAGGACGACGATGACCCGCACGCCGCAAAACCGCCCGCCCTACGCCCCTCGGTCCAACCCTCAGGCCAACTCGTCCCAGGCCGCCCCGCCCCAGGCCAGCCCGCATCAGGGCCAGCGCCCGGACCAGCGCGGCCCCGGCGGCCGCGCACCCGACGGCCGCCCGCCGGCGCGCGAGCCCGACCGCTACCTCTACGGCGTCCATGCCGCCACCGCCGCGGTGCTGAACCCGGACCGCGAGATCACCCGGGTGCAATGCACCGAGGCCGGGCTGGCGATTCTGGAGCCGGTGCTGGCCCAGGCCGCCGAGGCCGGCATCGCCCGCCCGGCGCCGGAGCTGGTGACGCGCGAGCTGATGGACCGCTTCCTCAAGGGCGCGGTGCACCAGGGCATCGCGCTCGAGATCAAGCCGCTGGACGCGCCCGACATCGACGACCTCGGCCGCGAGGCGGACCTGCGTGAGCACAGCGTGGTGGTGGTGCTGGACCAGGTGACCGACCCGCACAACATCGGCGCGATCCTGCGCTCCGCCGCTGCCTTCGGCGCGCTGGCGGTGATCGTCACCGACCGCAACACGCCCGAGGTCACTGGGGTGCTGGCCAAGGCGGCGTCGGGCGCGGTCGAGCATGTCCCGCTGACCCGGGTGAAGAACCTGGCTCGCGCCCTCGAATCGCTCGGCGAACTGGGCTTCCACCGAATCGGCCTGGCCGAGGAGGGCGAAACCACCCTGGCCGCGGCGATGCAGGGCGACCGGGTGGCGCTGGTGCTGGGCGCGGAGGGCGACGGGCTGCGCCACCTGACGCGCGAGACCTGCGACGTGCTGGCCAGGCTGCCGACGCAAGGCGCGGTCGGCAGCCTGAACGTCTCCAACGCCGCCGCCATCGCGCTGTATGAGACGGCGCGGGGACGCTGACGCGTTGTCGCTTCGTTACAGCGACGCCGGACACTGCTTCGCACTGAGCAGTCTCCACGTGGCTGCGCCACGCGTAGCCCGTAAGGGCGAAGCGTGGTGGGCCCGGCAGGATTCGAACCTGCGACAACACCGTTATGAGCGGCGGGTTCTAACCGCTGAACTACAGGCCCGTCCGGCGCCCTTCTAGCAAGCGGCGCCGGTGCGGGGAAGGCGTTGCTTCTCCGGGTGCGGCGCCCGGCCGTGGGCCGGCCGGGCGTCGCGATCCGGTTACTGGGCCTTCTGGCCGCCGGCGAGCATCTGCTTGATGATGCCGACGATGACCATGAGGACGCCGCCGCCGACGCCACCACCGACGATCTGACCGATGATGGCGCCGATGTCGAGGCCGCCGCCGGCAGCCGCGCCAGCGAGGCTGGGGACGAGCGCCGCCAGGATCTGACCGCCGATGCCGCCGCCGACGATGCCGGCGATCGAGTTGCCGATCGTGCCGAGGCTGTACTGCTTGACCGCGGCGCCGGCAACATTGCCGCCGACCGCTCCTGCCACGAGCTGGATAATCAGGGAAACGATGTCCATCGGATCTCCTTCCGATCCATGGAGCGCCGTCGGGCGGGGCGGCGCATGAAGCCGAATCGCCGATTTCTCGGCCCCGCATAAATAAAGATGCGCCTCGCCCCGCTTGGTCTCAAGAGATATTTGGGCATGGACTGGAGGTCCAGTCCTGCCGGCGAAGAAGCCCGGTGTCGTCGGCAAGCTGGTTTTACGATTCTATTGTCGGATTTACCGCCGCTATTCGGAGTCCGGGATTGCCGGATCAGGTCGGCCGGCCGAAGCCGCCGAGTCCGATCACGACACCACCCCAGACGACACTGCCGGCGGCAAGGTCGATCGCAATGAGATCCTCGCCGGCCAGCCCAGTCGCTGACGAAACGTCAAAAATAACACTCGTATTCTGTTATACAACATATAACACAAATTAATTGGATTGATATTTCCCCGTCTTCTCCAAATGTTTGTCCTTATCGAAGCCAGCCAGAGACCGCCCGTATGCGCGCCCCCATCCTCGGATCCTTCCTCGCAGCGGCGGCGATGCTCGCCCTGGCCACACCGGCCCAGGCCGAGACCGCGACGCTGCGGATCGCGCAGCAATTCGGCATCTCCTACCTGCCGATGATCGTGGCCAAGGAGCAGAAGCTGATCGAGGCGGCGGCCACCGAGGCCGGGCTGCCGGCGCCGGACATCGACTGGATCCAGGTCAGCGGCGGCGCCGCGATGAACGAGGCGCTGCTGTCGGGCAGCCTGGACGTCGCCGCGGCCGGGGCGCCGCCGGCGATCACGCTGTGGGCCAAGACCCGCGGCTCGATCGACGTCAGGGGCATCGCGGCGCTGGGGTCGATGCCGATCTACCTGACCACCACCAACCCCGACGTGAAGACGCTGGCGGACTTCACCGACAAGGACCGCATCGCGCTGCCGGCGGTGAAGGTCGGGTTCCAGGCGGTGGTGCTGCAGATGGCGGCGGCCCAGGCCTTCGGCCAGGACCAGGCGACCAAGCTGGACGACCTGACCGTCAGCATGGCGCATCCGGACGCGACCGCGGCGCTGCTGTCCGGCGGGTCCGAGGTCACCGCCAATTTCGGCGCCCCGCCGTTCCAGAACCAGCAGTTGCAGGATCCGAAGGTGCACCGGGTGCTGAGCAGCTACGACGTGCTGGGCGGCCCGCACACCTTCAACGTGATCTACGCGACCGGCGCCTTCTACGCCGACAACCCGAAGACGGTGGCGGCGATCGTCACCGCGCTGGACCGCGCCGACCAGTTCATTGCCGCCCATCCGGCCGAGGCGGCGAAGCTGTACATCGCCGCCGAATCGTCGAAGCTGCCGGAATCCTTCGTCGAAGGCCTGATCACCGCCCCCGACACCCGCTACACGGTGGCGCCGGAGAACGTGCTGAAGTTCGTCGAGTTCCAGCACCGCATCGGCCAGATCGCGACCACCACGACGGATTGGCGCGACCTGTTCTTCCCGCCGCTCTACGACCGTCCGGGGAGCTGAGATGGCATCCCCGGCCCTCGCCCCGGTCTCCGACGCCACGACAGCCGACACGCCGGCCCTGACGCTCGACGGCGTCTCCCTGGCCTATGTCGCTGACGGCCGCCGGGTGACGGCGGTCGAGGGGGTGACCCTGGACATCCGCCGCGGCGAGCGGCTGGTGCTGCTGGGCCCGTCCGGCTGCGGCAAGTCGAGCCTGCTGCGCAGCATCGGCGGCTTCCTGCCGCCCAGCGCCGGCCGGGTGCTGCTGGACGGTCGGCCGGTGTCTCGGCCAGGGCCGGATCGGATGATGGTGCTGCAGGATTTCGACCAGCTGCTGCCGTGGCAGACGGTGCGGCGGAACCTGATCTCCGCCCTGGCCTGGGCGCGCGGCACCCGGCGGGCCGAGGCCGAGGCGGTGGCCGACGACATGCTGCGCCGGGTCGGGCTGGCCCGCGTCGCCGACCAGTATCCCCACACCCTGTCCGGCGGCATGAAGCAGCGCGCCGCCATCGCCCGGGCTTTGGTGCTGCGGCCCGCGGTGCTGCTGATGGACGAACCCTTCGCCGCGCTGGACGCCATGACCCGGCGGCGCATGCAGGAGGAGCTGCTGGCGCTGTGCGAGGAGACCGGGGTCACCACCGTCTTCGTCACCCATGCCATCGACGAAGCCATCGTGATCGGCAGCCGGATCGTGGTGATGACCGCCCATCCCGGCCGGGTCCGCGCCGTGATCGACCTGCCGTGTGGCCGCGGCCCGGACCGGGGCGACCCGGCCTTTGCCGCGCTGGAGGCCCGGATCGGGGGGCTGATCGCGGACCAGATCGGCGACCCGGGGACGGAGGCGACCCATGGTCGCCCCGAGGCGGAGGCGACCGATGGTCGCCCCGCGGCGGAGGCGACCGATGGTTGACTATCAGGGCCTGCTGCAGGCCGGGTCGCCGGTGCGCCCGGCCGGGGGCGAGAACCATTCCTCCCGCCTGATCGGGTCCGGGGCCTGGCGCCGGCTGCTGATCCTGGTCGCGCTGGCCGCGATCTGGGAGATCACCGCCCGCATCGTCGGCAGCCCGCTGCTGCTGCCCAGCTTCCTGACCACCGTGGCCGCCTTCGGCCAGGGCATCGCCAATGGCGAGCTGCCGCTGCGCACCCTGGCGTCGCTGCAGGTGCTGGTGGTGGGCTACGGCATCGGCATCATCGCGGCGGCGATCCTGGCCGGGCTGGCCACGGCCAGCCGCCTGGGCGCCGAGCTGCTGTCGACGCTGACCGCGATGTTCAACCCGCTGCCGGCGATCGCGCTGCTGCCGATCGCGCTGCTGTGGTTCGGCCTCGGCACCCCCAGCCTGCTGTTCGTCATCGTGCATTCGGTGCTGTGGCCGCTAGCCCTGGCCGCCCATTCGGGCTTCCGCGCCGTGCCGCGGCCTCTCGCCATGGTCGGGCAGAATCTGGGGCTGACCGGCTTCCGCTACGTCGCCCGCATCCTGGTGCCGGCCGCCTTCCCGGCGATCCTGGCCGGGCTGAAGATCGGCTGGGCCTTCGCCTGGCGCACCCTGATCGCGGCCGAGCTGGTGTTCGGCGTGTCCTCACGCTCCGGCGGGCTCGGCTGGTTCATCTATGTCAACCGCAACCAGCTGGAGACGACCAACGTCTTCGCCGGCCTCCTGACCATCATCCTGATCGGCCTGCTGGTCGAAAGCCTCTTGTTCCGGACCCTGTCCCGGCTCACGGTCGAGCGCTGGGGCACCCAGCAGGCTTGAGCCGCCCCCAAACGGAATCACCGAATCCACGGAAACGCCGCCATGTCCTTCACCACCAATCCCCTGTCCGACCTGATCGGCCTCGAGATCAGCGGGCTCGACCTCACCGGCCCGCTCGACGACGCCACCTTCGCCACGGTCAAGTCGCTGTTCGAGACGAATTCGGTCGTGGTGTTCCGCGACCAGCGGATCACGCCGGAGCAGCACATCGCCTTCAGCCGCCGCTTCGGCGAGCTGGAGATCCACGTCCAGCACCATTTCCACCTGGCCGGACATCCGGAGATCCTGATCGTCTCGAACGAGACGCGGGAGGACGGCAAGCCGCTGGGCCTGGCCGATGCCGGCCGCTACTGGCATTCCGACCTGTCCTACAAGGCGGAGCCGAGCCTGGGGTCGCTGCTGCACGCCCAGACCCTGCCGGCGGTCGAGGGCGACACGTTATTCGTCAGCATGGCCGCCGCCTATGACGCGCTGGACGACGAGACCAAGGCGCAGATCGAGGGGCTGACCGCGGTGCACGACTACACCGCCCGCAACGTGGCGCAACAGGCCAAGAGCGCGCTGCGGCCCGGCCTGACCGCGGACCAGGCGAAGACGGTGCCGCCGGTGGTGCATCCGGTGGTGCGGGTGCACCCGGCGACGGGCCGCAAGGCGCTGTTCGTCAACGAGGGCTTCACCACCCACATCGTCGAGCTGGAGCGGCCGCAGAGCGACACGCTGCTGCGCCGGCTGTTCGCGCACATGACCCAGCCGCAGTTCCAGTACCGCCACCGCTGGCAGGCGCATGACATGGTGTTCTGGGACAACCGGGCCACCATCCACCTGGCCACCGGCTGCCCGCCGCACCTGGCGCGCACCCTGTACCGGACCACGGTGAAGGGCGACAAGCCGATCGGTCCCGCCGAGCGCGTGGCGGCCTGAGGTCTCAAGGTTCGGCGTAGCCTCTCGCCCTGCGGCGGGTCCCCGCCGCAGGAAAGCGTGATCCGCGGCGCGATCCGCGATAGGCTGCGCCTCCCCTTCCCTGTGCGGCGGTCGGCGCGATGGTCTCCTTCCTCAAATCCCTGTTCGGTGGCGGCAAGCGCGAGGGCGCTGAGGGCGGGGCCGAAGCCCCGGCCGGCGAGGCGGTCGAATACAAGGGCTTCCGCATCCGCCCGGCGCCCTATGCCGCGGGCGGCCAGTACCAGACCGCCGGGCTGATCGAGAAGGACTTCCCGGAGGGCACCAAGACCCACCGCTTCGTCCGCGCCGACAAGCACGCCAGCAAGGACGACGCCACCGCCTTCTCGCTGTCCAAGGCGCAACAGATCATCGACGAGCAGGGCGACCGGGTGTTCGGGCTTTAGCCCACCTATTCCATTACCTTCGAGGTCATTGGTTTCGGGCAGGTCACCAGCCATCCTCGGCGCCTCGCCACCGCACGCCCGAGGCCGCCGATGCCCACATCAACCGTCACCCGCCCGGACGACGGGACGGTCGCCTTCACCGTCACCCTGCATGCGAAGCCGGGCCGCGAGGCCGAGTTCCTGGACCTGCTGACGCCGGTGCTGGACGCGATGCGGCACGAGCCGGGCTTCATCAACGCGGTGCTGCACCGGTCGCCCGACGACCCCACCCTGTTCATGCTGTACGAGACCTGGGCCGACCTCGACGAGCTGGTGCGGGTGCAGATCCCGCGCGCCTACCGCCAGGCTTATATCGCGGCGCTGCCCGACCTGTTGCGCCAGGAGCGCGGCGTCACCCTGTGGCAGCCGATGCGCGGCGACTTCGCGATCGACCGGAGCGGCGGCTGAAGCGGCTTATGGCGCCCATCGGGTGAAGACGAAGTCGTGCCCCTTCACCCGCGCCTCGTGGCAGGCGAAGCAGGTCTGGTGCTGCGCCTCGTCGACCGGCTTGCCGTTGATGAAACGGCCGAAGCCCCAGCCACCGCTGTCGGGGTACCGCTTCGAATCCTTGACCATTACCTGGACCGTCGTCGCCGCGCCGGGGACGGAGGCGGGCTCGAACTCGGTGGACTGGACATGCTTCCAGGCCAGCTTGACCAGGATGGTGCCGTCCGGAAACGGCAGGGTCCCGCTCTGGTAGGCCTTGATCGCGGTGGGATTGCCGAGGACGGCGCGGAGCTCGTTCAGCGGCTCCGCCTCCTGGGCCGGCCCGATCAGCTCCCACTGCCGGTATCCCTCGGGAATGGTGACGCCGTAGATCGGCGACGCGTTCTCGGCATCCGTGCCCTCGGCAGCCAAGGACACCGCAGCCAGAGCGGATGACGCCAGGGTCGCGGCAAACAGGGCGACACGGATCGATCTCATCGGAAGGCTCCTTCTGCTCCATGGACCCGGCGGCGGGGCCTCGACCATCGAAGCAGAGGCCGCGGGGAAGCGCCTGTTATAACTTGTGAGCTGTCAGCCGCTGCCGGCCAGGCCGTCGCGGACACAGCCGCCCTTGCCCCCTCGCGGCGGAGAAGGGATCGTGGTTTCGTGACGGCCTTCCACTGCCTCGGGCCGCTGCTGCTCGACCGGATCATTGAGGTCGCCGTGCGGCTTGACCCCGAGCGCTCATCCGGTACCATGGTCGGATGCGCAAGACGGACGCCCTGTTTCGAATTATCCGCCCGGCCCTCTGACGGGGGTCGGGTCGCTGCGCCGTTGCGCCATGTCTCCTCACGC
The DNA here is from genome assembly GCF_031453975.1 of Inquilinus ginsengisoli. Taxonomy (NCBI): domain Bacteria; kingdom Pseudomonadati; phylum Pseudomonadota; class Alphaproteobacteria; order Rhodospirillales; family Rhodospirillaceae; genus Inquilinus; species Inquilinus ginsengisoli. Next base: position 24,019 of record NZ_JAVDPW010000001.1, on the reverse strand, counting down.
CGCCGAATGGACCCATCCGGGGTCGACCGGCTGGTATCCGAGCGCCAAAGCGGGTAATTGAGCCCGCGTGGATCCACGAGCCCCCAAGTCATGACCGTCCAGCCTGCCGAGACCCCGGGTGCCGCCGCCCCGGCCGCTCCCGACTACAAATCCACTGTCTTCCTGCCGAAGACGGACTTCCCCATGCGTGGCGGCCTGCCGCAGAAGGAGCCGGAGCTGCTGGCCCGGTGGGAGGCAATCGACCTGCACGGCAAGCTGCGGGCGCTGTCCAAGGGGCGCGAGAAGTTCGTCCTGCATGACGGCCCGCCCTACGCCAATGGCGACATCCACATCGGCCACGCGGTCAACAAGATCCTGAAGGACATCGTCGTCCGCACCCGCCAGATGCTGGGCCGCGATGCGGTCTACGTCCCGGGCTGGGACTGCCACGGCCTGCCGATCGAGTGGAAGATCGAGGAGAAGTACCGCAAGGCCGGCCAGGACAAGGACGCGGTGCCGGTGCTGCAGTTCCGCGAGGAGTGCCGCGCCTTCGCCCGGCATTGGGTCGAGGTGCAGTCGGCGCAGTTCCAGCGCATCGGCGTGATGGGCGACTGGGCGCACCCCTACACCACCATGACCGACGCCGCCGAGGCGCAGATCGTCCGCGAGATCCACAAGTTCCTGCTCAATGGCGGGCTGTATCGCGGGCTGAAGCCGGTGCTGTGGTCGGTGGTCGAGAAGACCGCCCTGGCCGAGGCCGAGGTCGAGTACCAGGACATCACCTCGGACATGGTCTGGGTGCGCTTCCCGGTGACCGCGGCGTCGCGGCCGTCGCTCGGGGGCGCGTCTGCGGTGGCCTGGACCACCACGCCCTGGACGCTGCCGGCCAACCGCGCCATCGCCTACGGCCCCGACTTCGAATACGGCGTCTACACCGTCGATGCCGTGGCCGAGGGAAGCCTCGCCAAGGTCGGCGAGACGCTGGTGCTGGCGACGGCCCTGGCCGACACGGTGGCCAAGGACCTCGCCGTCACCGCCTGGACCTGCGTCGACAAGTTCCCGGGTTCGGCCCTGGCCGGCACCGTGTCCCGCCATCCGCTGGCGGGACAAGGCTACGACTTCGCCGTGCCATTCCTGCCCGGCGGCCATGTCACGGTCGATGCCGGCACCGGGCTGGTCCACACCGCGCCCAGCCATGGCGCCGACGACTTCGACCTCGGCCGCGCCCACGGCATCGCCGCGACCGAGACGGTGACCGAGGATGGCCGCTACCACGACAGCGTGCCGCTGTTCGCCGGCCGGGTGATCTACCGCCCCGACGGCAAGAAGGGCGACGCCAACAAGGTGGTGACGCTGGCGGTGGAGGCGGCCGGCGGCCTGCTGGCCCGCGGCCAGATCCGCCATTCCTACCCGCACAGCTGGCGGTCCAAGGCGCCGCTGATCTTCCGCGCCACGCCGCAATGGTTCATCTCGATGGAGACGAACGGGCTGCGGCAGACCGCGCTGGCCGCGCTGAAGACCACGAAGTTCTACCCGCCCCAGGGCTACAACCGCCTGTCCTCGATGATCGAGAGCCGGCCGGACTGGGTGATCAGCCGCCAGCGCGCCTGGGGCGTGCCGATCGCGATCTTCGTCGACAAGAAGACCGGCGAGCCGCTGCGCGACGTCGCGGTTACGCAGCGCATCGCCGCGGCTTTCGAGCTCGAGGGTTCGGACGCCTGGTACAAGCACGACGCCCAGTTCTTCCTCGGCAACACCTTCAAGGCCGACGACTACGAGCAGATCTTCGACATCGTCGACGTCTGGTTCGAATCCGGCTCGACCCATGCCTTCGTGCTGGAGCAGCGGCCGGACCTGAAATGGCCGGCCGACCTCTATCTCGAAGGCTCGGACCAGCATCGCGGCTGGTTCCACTCCTCGCTGCTCGAAAGCTGCGGCACCCGCGGCCGCGCGCCCTACGACGCGGTGCTGACCCATGGCTTCGCGCTGGACGAGCAGGGCCGCAAGATGTCGAAGTCGCTCGGCAACGGCGTCGAACCGCAGGAGGTGGCGAACCAATCCGGTGCCGACATCCTGCGCCTGTGGATCGTCTCGACCGACTATTCCGAGGATCTGCGCATCGGCAAGGAGATCCTGAAGTACCAGGCCGACGCCTATCGCCGGCTGCGCAACACGCTGCGCTACCTGCTGGGTGCCCTCGACGGCTTCCAGGAGGCCGAGCGGCTGCCGGCGGCAGAACTGCCGGAGCTGGAGCGCTGGGTGCTGCACCGGCTGTGGGAGCTCGACCGCACCATCCGCAAGGGGATCGAGGACTACGACTTCCACGCCATGTCGACGGCGCTGCACAATTTCTGCGCGGTCGACCTGTCGGCCTTCTACTTCGACATCCGCAAGGACTCGCTCTACTGCGACCGGCCGGACGACCTGCGCCGGCGGGCGGTCCGCACCGTGCTCGACACGCTGTTTGACCATCTCGCCATCTGGCTGGCGCCGATCCTGTGCTTCACGGCGGAGGAGGCCTGGCTGGCCCGGCGCGGTGATGGGCCGGACATCAGCGTCCATCTCCGCACCTTCCCCGACGTCCCTGATACCTGGCAGGACGATGCCCTGGCGGCGCGCTGGGCCCGGCTGCGCGACCTGCGCCGCGTGGTCACCGGCGCGATCGAGCTGGAGCGGGCGGCCAAGCGCATCGGCTCGTCGCTGCAGGCGCACCCGGTGGTCCATGCCGGCGCGGCCGAGGCCGAACTGCTGGCCAGCCTCGACTTCGCCGAGATCTGCATCACCTCGACCCTGGCGGTCGAGACCGGTGCCGTGCCGGACGGCGCCTTCGCCCTGGCGGACGTGCCGGGCGTCGGCGTCATCGTCGGCTCCGCCTCGGGCGACCGCTGCGACCGCTGCTGGCGGGTCCTGCCCGAGGTCGGCACGGTGGCGGCGCATCCGGACCTGTGCCATCGCTGTTCGGACGCGGTCGATGCTGCGGTGGCCGGAGTGACGGCATGACCGATGCGCGGCTGTTCCGGCGCGGGTTGATCGTCGCGGCGCTGATCCTGATCGCCGACCAGCTCTCGAAATACTGGGTGCTGAAGGTTCTGTTCGGCCTGCCCGACCCGATCACCACCGCCAGCTGGGCGCCGTCGATCCGGATCACCGGCTTCCTCGATTTCGCCATGGTCTGGAACTATGGAATCAGCTTCGGTCTCCTCGCCGGCGACTCGCCGCTGGCGCGTTGGGGCCTGTCGGTGGTTGCGCTCGCAGTCGTCGTAGGCCTCCTGATCTGGCTGCGGCGCAACGATCGCGGTCTGATCGCCGGCGGCGTCGGGTTGATCATCGGCGGGGCGATCGGCAACGTGATCGACCGGCTGCGGTTCGGCGCCGTCGCCGATTTCTTGCATTTTTACGCGGGGCAGTATTCCTTCTGGGTGTTCAACGTGGCCGACAGCGCGATCAGCATCGGTGTGATGCTGCTGATCGCCGACAGTCTGTTCGGCCGCCGCGCCCACCCGGTGGCAGCGCAGAGGGATCGATCGTGAGCGGGCAGTCTCGTTTCTTCCAGTCGACCTGTTTCTTCCAGCCCGGCCGGGTGTGGGGGGGCAGACTGGTCACGCTGACCGGCCTGGTCATCGCCACCCTGGCGGTCGCCGGCTGCGACGCCGGCAGCAAGACGGTGCAGGAGTTCATCGGCTACGACAAATCGACGCCGGACGAATTCGCGGTGATGCCGCGCGCGCCTTTGGCGATGCCGAGTTCGCTGACCGATCTGCCGCCGCCGACGCCGGGCATCCCACGGCCGCAGGAGACCCAGCCGCGTGAGCAGGCCGAGGCGATCCTGTTCGGCCAGGGGCGCAAGATTCCGCGCGGCGACACTGCCGGTGCCGGCGCTGCGGCCAGCGCCAGCGGCGCGGCGATCCTGGCCAAGGCCGGGCCGGCGGAACCGGGGATCCGCTCGACCGTCGACCAGGAGACGACGCAGATCGCCCAGGACGACGACCGCTTCATCGACAACATCCTGTTCTGGCAGTCCAAGCCGCTGCCCGGCACGGTGGTCGACCCCTACAAGGAGGCGGCGCGCCTCAATGCCGCCGCCGACACGGGCAAGCCGCTGACCAGCGGCGACACGCCGATCATCATCCGGCGCCGCAAGGGGATCTTCGAGGGCGTCACCGACCTCGTCAATTGACATCCAAGGCCGGGCGCGTGCCCCGGCCTTTTCGTTTGTGTCCTGTGATCCGACACCGTTCCCGCAACGGAGGCGACCCCTCATGTCCGATCTGACCCGTTCGCCCGCCTGGACCGCGCTCGACGCCCATCGCAAGGCGATGGACGGCGTGCACATGCGCGACCTCTTCGCCGCCGACCCCAAGCGCTTCGACAGCTTCTCGCTGCGCCTCGGCGACCTGCTGCTCGACTATTCCAAGAACCGGGTGACGGCGGAGACGCTGGGCCTGCTGTTCGACCTCGCCCGGCAGCAGGGCGTCGAGACCTGGCGCGACCGCATGTTCGCCGGAGAGCCGATCAACGGCACCGAGCACCGGGCCGTGCTGCACACCGCCCTGCGCGCCGACCTGGCCGGCTCGATCGAGGTCGACGGCCAGAATGTGCTGCCGGAGGTGGCGGCCAGCCTGAAGCACATGCGCGAATTCTCCGACGCCGTGCGCGACGGCAGTTGGACCGGGCACACCGGCAAGCCGATCACCGACATCATCAACATCGGCATCGGCGGCTCCGACCTCGGCCCGGTGATGGTGTCCGAGGCGCTGGTCCCCTACCACCACCCGCGCATCCGGATGCATTTCGTTTCCAATGTCGACGGCACCCACATCGCCGAGACGCTGAAGCGGATCGACCCCGAGACCAGCCTGTTCCTGATCGCGTCGAAGACCTTCACCACGCAGGAGACCCTGACCAACGCCAACACCGCGCGGCGCTGGTTCCTGCATTCCGGCGCGCCGGAGGCGGCGATCGCCAAGCATTTCGCCGCGCTGTCTACCAATGCGACGGAGGTGTCCAAGTTCGGCATCGACACCGCCAACATGTTCGGCTTCTGGGACTGGGTCGGCGGCCGCTATTCCGTGTGGTCGGCGATCGGCCTGCCGGTGATGATCGCGATCGGCGCCGACGCCTTCGAACGCTTCCTGGCCGGCGGCCGCGCCATGGACGCGCATTTCCGCTCGGCGCCGCTGGAGCAGAACCTGCCGGCGGTGCTGGGCGTGCTCGGCGTCTGGTACGGCAACTTCTGGGACGCGCAGACCCACGCCGTGCTGCCCTACGACCAGTACCTGCACCGGCTGCCGGCCTATCTGCAGCAGGCCGACATGGAATCGAACGGCAAGTCGGTCGACCGCCAGGGCCACCGGGTCGACTACCAGACCGGGCCGGTGATCTTCGGCGAGCCCGGCACCAACGGCCAGCATTCCTTCTACCAGCTGATCCACCAGGGGACGAAGGTGATCCCCTGCGACTTCATCGCCCCGGTGGAAAGCCACAACCCGGTCGACGACCACCACCCGATCCTGCTGTCCAACGTCCTGGCCCAGACCGAGGCGCTGATGGTCGGCAAGACACCGGACCAGGTGCGGGCGGAGCTGACCAAGTCGGGGCTGTCAGGCGCGGCGCTGGAGGCGTTGCTGCCGTTCAAGGTGTTCGAGGGCAACCGCCCGTCCAACACCATCCTGGTGCGGGAAATCGACCCCTACACGCTGGGCCTGCTGGTCGCGCTGTACGAGCACAAGATCTTCGTCCAGGGCACCATCTGGAACGTCTACTCCTTCGACCAATGGGGGGTGGAGCTGGGCAAGCAGTTGGCCAAGGCGATCCAGCCCGCGCTGCTGGGCGAAAAGGCGCCGGGCGCGCATGACAGCTCGACCCTCGGCCTGCTCGCCGCGATCCGCGACTGGAGCTGACCCGGTCCGATCCGGACGATATCATATCGAAAACGTATGATATCGTCCGGATCAATATATTGGACATGATATCCATCACGGCCCATTTCTAGGGCGCCGGGGACGTCGTTCGTCCCGCAAGCCGATGGAAACGCCATGACGGACTGGAATCCCGCCCTCTACCGCCGCTTCGAGGATCAGCGCACCCGCCCGGCCCGGGAACTGCTGGCCCGGGTCGACCTCGCCCCGGCCGCCCGGCCCTTCCGGATCTTCGACCTCGGCTGCGGCCCCGGGAATTCGACCGAACTGCTGGTCGACCGCTTCCCCGGCGCCGACATCACCGGCATTGACAGCTCCGACACCATGCTGGCCGACGCCCGGGCCCGGCTGCCGCAGTGCCGGTTCGAACGGCACGACATCGCCGAATGGCAGCCGGAGCAAGCGCCCGACCTGATCTATGCCAACGCCACGCTGCAATGGGTGCCGGACCACCCGGTGCTGGTGCCGCGGCTGTTCGAGCTGCTGGCCCCGGGCGGCGTCCTGGCCGTACAGATCCCCGACAACCGCGAGGAGCCGACGCACCGGCTGATGCGCGCGGTGGCGACCGAAGGCCCCTGGGCGGCGACCATCGGCGAGGCCGCGCTGGTGCGCACCAAGATCCTGCCGCTCGGTGCCTATTACGACCTGCTGGCGCCGCGGGCTGATGTGACCGATGTCTGGCGCACCGCCTACCAGCACCCGATGGACACGCCGCAGGCGATCGTCGACTGGGTGCGTGCTACCGGGCTGCGCCCCTTCATCGACCCGCTGTCGGACAACCAGCGCGCCGCCTTCCTGGCGGATTATGTCGGCCGCATCGGCCAGGCCTACCCGCCTCATGCCGACGGCAAGCGTCTGCTGGCCTTCCCCCGCCTGTTCTTCGTTGCCAAGCGCGCGGCCTGAACCCATCTCGCCATCGCCGCGATCCTGTGGAAGGATCGCGGCATGGCTCTTCACCTCTGCCGCACCTGCGGCACCCAGTATCCCGACAGTCCCGCCCCGCCGGCCGCCTGCCCGATCTGCGAGGATGAGCGGCAATATGTGCCCGAATCCGGCCAGACCTGGCTGACTTTGGACGAGCTGCGGCGCGGCCATCGCGCCGTGATCACGCCGGTCGAGCCGGGGCTCGACCAGATCGAGGTCGAACCGCATTTCGCCATCGGCGAGCGCGCCTTCCTGATCCGGCTGCCCGGCGGCGGCGTGCTGATGTGGGATTGCGTGGCGCTGATCGACGATGCCGTGGTGGCGACGATCCGGGCGCTCGGCGGGCTGCGCGCCATCGCCATTTCCCATCCCCACTACTACACGACGATGGTGGAGTGGGCGCAGGCCTTCGGCTGTCCCGTCCACCTGCACGAAGGCGACCGCGGCTGGGTGCAGCGGCCCGATTCGGCCCTGTCCTTCTGGTCGGGCGAGACCCTGGCGCTGGCTGACGGCATCACCATGATCCGCTGCGGCGGCCATTTCGCCGGCGCATCGGTGCTGCATTGGGCAGCGGGGGCGGAAGGCCGTGGGGTCCTGCTCAGCGGCGACACCATCCAGGGCGTGCCGGACCGGCGCTGGGTGTCCTTCATGTACAGCTATCCCAACCTGATCCCGCTGCCGGCCCAGGCCGTCCGGGCCATCGCCGACGCGGTGGCGCCGTTCGATTTCGACCGGCTGCACGGCGCCTTCGCCGGCCGCTGGGTACCCCGCGACGCGCGCGGCGCGGTGCTGCGCTCGGCCGAGCGCTACATCCGCGCAATCGAGGGCTGAGGTGCCGGCCCATCGGCCGACGACAATCATTTCGCACTCGAGAGGGCAGGCATGACCCGCAGGATCGTGATCACCGGCGCCGGGGCGGGGCTGGGGCTGGAACTGACGCGCTGGTACGCGGCGCAGGGCGACACCGTGATCGGCGTGGTCCGCAACGACGAGGCGGCGGCGGAGTTCACGAACGCGGCCGGGCCGGACGGCATCCTGGTCCGCGGCGACGTCACCGATCCGGCCTGCGCCGAACGGCTGCGCGCGGTGCTGGCGGAACGGGCGCCGGCGGTCGACATCCTGATCAACAACGCCGGCATGTCCGGCCGCGGCGCCCAGCTGGCCGCGATCAACTTGGCCGATGTGCAGCAGTCGCTCGACGTCCACTGCCTCGCTGCGCTGCGCATCGCCCAGGCTGCGATCGGCGCCCTGCTGGCGGCGGAGCGGCCGACCATCGTCAATGTCAGCAGCCGGCTGGGGTCGGTCAGCCGGGTCGCCTCGGGGGATTTCGACCATCTCGGCATCGCCTACGCCACCCGGATCTCGAAGGCGGCGCAGAACATGCTGACCGCCTGCCTGCACCGCGAATTCGGCCCGCGCGGCCTGGCGGTCTACGCCATCCATCCCGGCCGCATCCGCACCCGCATGGCCAGCGCCGACGCCGATCTCGAGGCGCCGGAGGCGGCGGCGCGGCTGGCCGGCTGGATCGACCGCACCCGGCCGGACCGGCTGGTGTTCTACGGCGAACCCGATGCCGGTGAGTTCGCCTGGTAGGGCGGGCATTGGAACGAATCGAGGCCGTCCTCTAGGATGGTGCGATGACCGTCCGGACCTTGCACAGCATCCGCCGCCTGCCGCCCAATCTGGTCAACCAGATCGCCGCCGGCGAGGTGATCGAACGCCCGGCCGCGGCGGTGAAGGAGCTGGTGGAGAATGCCATCGACGCCGGCGCCCGCCGCATCGATGTCTCCCTACGCGACGGCGGCCGCAGCCTGATCGCGGTGGCCGATGACGGCGCCGGCATGGACCCGGACGCGCTGCAGCTGGCGATCGAGCGCCACGCCACCTCCAAGCTGCCGGACGACGACCTGGTGCGGATCTCGACCCTGGGCTTCCGCGGCGAGGCGCTGCCGTCGATCGGCGCCGTCTCGCGCCTGACCATCGCCAGCCGGCCCCGCAGCGCGGCGGAGGCCTGGAGCCTGACGGTCGAGGGCGGGGCGGTCGGCGCGCCGGTGCCGGCGGCGCTGAACCAGGGCACCCGGGTCGAGGTCCGCGACCTGTTCTACGCCACCCCGGCGCGGCTGAAGTTCCTGAAGGGCGAGCGGGCCGAGACCCAGGCCGCAGTCGACATGGTCGAACGCCTGGCCATGGCCCATCCGACCCTCAGCTTCACCGTCTCCGACGCCAGCCGTACCCTGCTGCGGCTGGAGGCGGCGCAGGGCGAGCTGTTCGACGCCCGGCTGGCGCGGGTGGGCGCCATCATGGGTGGCGACTTCGCCGACAACGCGCTGCCGATCGACGCGCTGCGCGAGGGCATCCACCTCACCGGCCACGCCGCCCTGCCGACGCTTAACCGCGGCACCGCCCAGGCGCAGTACCTGTTCGTCAACGGCCGGCCGGTGCGCGACCGGCTGTTGCTCGGCGCCATCCGCGGCGCCTATGCCGACGTGTTGCCGCGCGACCGCCACCCGATGCTGGCGCTGTATTTCGAGCTGCCGCCGGAGGAGGTCGACGTCAACGTCCACCCGACCAAGGCCGAGGTCCGGTTCCGCGACCCGGCGCTGGTGCGCGGGCTGATCGTCAGCGCCCTGCGCCACGCCATCGCCGGAGCCGGCTTCCGCGCTTCCACCAGCGTCGGCGCCGACACCCTGGCGGCGTTCGTCAGCCAGGGAGGCGTGAGCCAGGGAGGCGTCTCCCCGGGCGAGCTACCGCCGCTCTCCCGGCCAACCGGCGGGTTCCTGACCCCGTCCCCCTGGGGCCAGCAGCGCGGCGTGGTGCGGCCCTCCACCGGCCTGGCCGAGGCCGCGGCCGGCTGGCAGGCGCCGATCGCGTCCGACCTTACCCGGCCCTCGGCGCGGGCCGGGGACGAGGTGGCCGAGCCCACGGCCGAGCATCCGCTCGGCGCGGCGCGGGCTCAGGTCCACGCCACCTACATCGTCGCCCAGACCGGCGACGGGCTGGTGATCGTCGACCAGCACGCCGCGCATGAGCGCATCGTCTATGAGCGGATGAAGGTCGAGCTGCTGTCCGGCACGGTCAAGAGCCAGGGCCTGCTGCTGCCGGTGGTGGTCGAGCTGAACGAGGCCTCGGTCGAGCGGCTGGCCGCGCGGCAGGCCGAGCTGGCGGAGCTGGGGCTCGAACTCGAACCCTTCGGCCCCGGCGCCGTGGTGGTGCGCGGCGTGCCGGCGCTGCTCGGCCAGTCCGACGTGCCAGGGCTGGTGCAGGACCTGGCCGACGCCCTGGCGGAATGGGACGACGCCCGGCCGCTGACCGAGCGCCTGGCCCATGTCTGCGCCACCTTGGCCTGCCATGGCAGCGTCCGCGCCGGCCGCCGGCTGAACGCGGCGGAGATGGACGCGCTGCTGCGCAGCATGGAGGTCACGCCCAATGCCGGCCAGTGCAACCATGGCCGCCCGACCTATGTCGAGCTGAAGCTGGCCGATATCGAGAAGCTGTTCCAGCGGCGCTAACCGGGCCGGGGCGCTGTCGCCCCGGCCCGGTTTCGCCTCAGCCTTCCCGCATCATCCGTTCACGCCGGGCCAGTTCGGCCGCGGTCGGCTCGGCCAGGGCGAAGGATCCGGTGGTGACCGGTCCGCCGCGCCGGTAGGTGCTCATGACCACGCCGGTGGTCGATACCTTGCTCTCGACCAGCTTCAGCCCGGCCGGAATGGCGCCTTGGCCGAACAGGCGCTTGCCGGAGCCCAGCACCACCGGGAAGACCAGCAGATTGAACTCGTCGATCAGGTCGTGCGTCAGCAGGGTCTGGATCAGCCCGCTGCTGCCCTGGATCAGCAGGGTCGGCCCGTCCTGCTGCTTCAGCCGGGCGACATCCGCCGCCGCGTCGTGCACGGCGATGGAGTTCTGCCAGGCCAGCGGCGCGGTCGACGAGGTGGCGACGTATTTGGTCGCCGCGTTGAAGACCTTGCCGACCGGGTCGTCGACCAGCTGGGGCCAATGGGCGGCGAAGATCTCGTAGGTCTTGCGGCCGAGCAGCAGGTCGAAGGGCGCGCCGAAGGTCTTGGCCATCGCCTGGCCCATCACGTCGTCCCAGTAGTGGAACGTCCAGCCGCCGAAGCGGAAGCCGCCGGTCGGGTCCTCCTCCGGCCCGCCCGGGGCCTGCATCACGCCGTCCAGGGACACGAAGGTGGCGGCAACGACATTTCTCATCTGGCTCTCCTGTCGATGGCGGCGCTGGGCCGCTGAAGATATCCCAAGGACGAACGCGTCATGTGGGATCCGACAGTCCGGGCGATTTTTTCGCGACCCGGTCGGAATGTGACTGCGCCGGTTGGCCCTGGTGATCCTTCGCCCTATCCTGGCGGCATGGCCGATCCCGAATCCCTCGGCGAGCATCAGGGCCTGCCGGTCCTGTACTTCGCCGATGCCGCTGCCTGGGGCGTCTGGCTCGCGGCAAATCACAGCACCGGCCGTGGTGCCTGGCTCGCCATCGCCAAAGTGGCAACCGGCGAATCCTCTGTGTCTTACGACGATGCGCTCGACCTTGCCTTGTGCCATGGCTGGATCGACGGGCAGAAACAGGGGCGTGGCGACGGGGTCTGGCTGCAGAAATTCAGCCCGCGCGGCCCCCGCAGCGTGTGGTCGCTGCGCAACCGGGAGAAGGCGGAGACGCTGGTCGCCGCCGGGCGGATGGTGCCTGCCGGGCTGGATGCGGTCGAGGCGGCGAAACGGGACGGACGGTGGGGGCGCGCCTATGGGCTGGGTCGTCACCGCGGCGTGCCGAAGGACCTGCAGGCGGCGCTGGACGGCGAACCCGCGGCGGCCGCCTTTTTCGCCGCGCTCGATTCGCGCAACCGCTACGCTGTGCTGTATCGCGTGCAGACCGCGAAGAAGGCCGAAACCCGGGCCCGGCGGATCGCCGATTTCGTCGCCATGCTGGCGCGGGGGGAGACCATCCATCCGGCTTGAACCACCCCATCCCATGCGGCTGCGCACCCGGCATGTTCGATCGGCAGTTGGAACTATCGATGGTTGAGCATATCTAGTGCATCCGCGCGGGCGGCGTTCGCCTTCCCGCCGGTGAATCGGGGATATATGCAACGAGACGACGGAACGATGAGCGGTTACAGGGAAAAGGGATTCGGTGACCGGCTGAGCAGCGCTCAGAATGCGAAGAAGGCCGCGCTGGAACAGTTCCGCGCCAAGGTCGCGCCGGACAATCCGGAGTTGGCCCGGCAGCGGGCGGAACGTGCGGCCCTCGTCGCCGCCCGCGAGGCCCGCGAGGCCGAGCGCAAGGCAGCGAAGGAGGCCGAGGCCGCCCGCCTGAAGGCCGAGGCCGAACTCCGCGCCGCCGAGGAGGCCCGGATGGCCGCCGAAGCCGCCGAGTTGAAGGCTGCGGCCGAGCGCGAAGAGGCGGACCGGCTGGTGGCGCTGGAGGCCGAGCAGAAGGCCGCCCGCGACGCCCGCTACGCCGCCCGCAAGGCCCGCAAGCGCTGATTCTGGGGCGCGGTGGATCGAACCAGGCGCCTGGGTCTCGGGCGCCTGGTCATTTCGATCCACCACCCCGATGATTGCGGGAGCCGGCGGATGTCGAAGACCACCCGCGCCACCCAGGCGCTGCAGCAGGCGGGCATCCGTTTTGCTGTCGCGACTTATGACTACGATCCGGGCGCCGACCGCATCGGGCTGCAGGCGGCCGAGGCGATGGGCGTGCCGCCCAGGATCGTGCTGAAGACGCTGATGGCCGAGGCCGACGGCAAGCCGGTCTGCGTCGTGGTGCCGTCGGACCATGAGGTCGGCATGAAGAAGCTGGCCGCCGCCTTCGGCGCCAAATCGGCGCAGATGATGCGGCCGGCCGACGCCGAGCGCTTGACCGGCTATCATGTCGGCGGCATCAGCCCGCTGGGCCAGAAGCGGGCGGTGCCGACCGCGATCGAGGAATCGGCGATGGCCGAGGCCGAGATCTTCGTCAATGGCGGCCAGCGCGGGCTGCAGATCCGCCTCAGCCCGCAGGACCTGCAATCGGCGCTCAAGGCCAAGGTCGCGGCGCTGATCGCGTGACTGTGGGATCGAGAACTCTCCCTTTTCCCTGAATGTCATTCCCGCGAAAGCGGGAATCTCCCTCCGGTCGGGCGCGACGAGATCCCCGCTTTCGCGGGGATGACGACATGGGAATTGTGAAGCGTCCCGGCCACGCGGGGTGGTTTGATCGGCTCGACAGGCCGCGCAGGGGAACAGGGTGCAGTCTTTCGACGTGGTGGTGATCGGGGCCGGGGCGGCCGGGATGATGTGCGCAGCCGAGGCCGGCAAGCGCGGCCGCCGGGTGCTGATCCTCGATCATGCCGCGGCGCCGGGCGAGAAGATCCGCATCTCCGGCGGTGGCCGCTGCAACTTCACCAACCTGCACGCGGCGCCGGCGAACTTCGTCTCGGCCAACCCGCATTTCTGCATCTCGGCGCTGCGCCGTTACACCCAGCGCGACTTCATCGCCCTGGTCGAGCGCCACGGTATCGCCTTCCACGAGAAGACGCTGGGTCAGCTGTTCTGCGACGGCCCGTCGCGGCAGATCATCGACCTGCTGCTGGCCGAAATGGCCCAGGTGGGAGTCGAACTGTGCCTGCCCACCAAGGTCGAGGCGGTCGAACGCAACGCCGACGGCTTCGCCCTGAGATTGGCGGGCGCGGCACCGGATTCCGGCCCGGTGCAGTGCCGGTCCCTGGTGGTCGCCACCGGCGGCCGGTCGATCCCGAAGATGGGCGCCACCGGCTTCGGCTACGACCTCGCTGCCCGCTTCGGCCTCGCGGTGACCGAGACCCGGCCGGCCCTGGTGCCGCTGACCTTCGACCCGGCGACGCTGGAGCGGCTGAAGCCCCTGGCCGGCATCGCCGTCGACGCCGTGGTCGGCTGCGGCAAGGCACGATTCGCCGAGGCGATGCTGTTTACCCATCGCGGCCTCAGCGGCCCCTCGATCCTGCAGATCTCCTCCTATTGGCGCGAGGGCCGGGAGATCGAGGTGGCGATGCTTCCCGGCACCGACGTCTTCGCCCTGCTGCGCGCGGCCAAGGCCGAGAACGGCCGCCGGGCGCTGCACACCGTGCTCGGTACGGTGCTGCCGAAGCGGCTGGCCCAGGCGGTCGCCGCGGCCGAGGGCGCCGAGGGCAACCTCGCCGACCTCTCCGACAAGGCACTGCGCCGGGTCGATGCCGCGGTGAATGGCTGGCGGGTGCTGCCCGCCGGCTCCGAAGGCTATCGCACCGCCGAGGTGACCCTGGGCGGCGTCGACACCGCCGGCCTCGATTCGCGGACCATGGAGGCGAAGGCGGTGCCGGGCCTTTATTTCATCGGCGAGGTGGTCGACGTCACCGGCTGGCTCGGCGGCTACAACTTCCAATGGGCCTGGTCGTCGGGATGGTGCGCGGGTCAGGCCGCTTAGGGCTTAGGGCCGCCTATCTCTGATTCCACTTCCGGATGACGGGTTCGGTGAGGTCGTGCTCATAGCCGAGGACGCTCAGGCTGGCGGTGTCCAGCACGAAGCGCGACCCGTCCTCCGGCGGCAGGCCGAGCCAGCGCGCGGCCAGGACCCGCAGGAAATGGGCGCTCGAGAAGATCAGCACATTGCCGGCGACCTGGCGGGCGGCTGCGACGATGACATCGGCCCTGGCGCCGGCAGCGGCGGAGGTCTCGCCCTGGGGGTAGCCGTCGCGGAACATCTGCCATCCCGGGCGCTGGGTAAGGATCTGCTCGGTGGTCAGGCCCTCATAGGCGCCGTAATCCCACTCTGCCAGCTCGGGCTTGACCACGCCGGCCGCGCCGTAGCCGGCCAGCGCGCAGGTGCTCTTCGCCCGCTGCGACGGGCTGGTCCAGACCGCGGCGAAGGACAGGCCGTGCAGGCGGTCGGCGACCCGGCGCGCGGCCTCCTCGCCGGCGGCCGTCAGCGGGATGTCGGTCCGGCCGGTATGCCTCCCGGTCGCGCTCCATTCGGTCTCGCCATGCCGGATGAGGGTGATTTCGGGAAATGCGCTGCTCATCGGCTCGTCTTTCGATCGGGCGCGGCGTTCCCCGCGAACGCCCGCTGCTGGAGGACACCAAGGCTATCCGCAATGCCCGCCGCGCGTCACCTGTCTCGCGCCGTCACGAACCGGCCAGTCGGCGCCCGCGAGCCCTTACAGCGCCAGCACTCGCCGGGCGGCGGCGCAGTCGCGGTCGATCTGGGCGATCAGCGTCTCGAGCGAGTCGAACTTCTCCTCGCCGCGCAGCCATTCCACCAGCTGCACCCGCAAATGGCGGTGGTAGAGGTCGCCGCTGAAATCGAACAGATAGGCTTCCAGCAGCGGCGCCTGCGTCCGCCACATCGGCCGGATGCCGAGGCTGGCGACGCCGTCGTGCCAGACCGGCGGCCCCTCCCCATCCACCGCGCAGCGCACTGCATAGATGCCGTAGGACGGGCGCAGGAACTCACCGAGTTCGACATTGGCGGTGGGGTAGCCGAGCTCGCGGCCGCGCTTGTCGCCATGCTCGACCCGGCCCTCGATCTCCCAGGGCCGGCCCAGGATCTCGGCCGCGCCGCGGGTGTCGCCGGCGGCCAGCATCTCGCGCGCCCGGCTGGCGGAGAGCAGCCCGCCGGTCTCGTCCGAGGCCTGGGTGACGATGGTGACGCCGAAGCCACGGCGGCGGCCGAAGGCGGTCAGCGTCTCCGGCGTGCCGGCGCGGCGGTGGCCGAAGCAGAAATCATAGCCGACCACGACATGGCGGGCGCCAAGCGCCCCGACCAGCACGGTCTCGATGAAGTCCTCGGCCGAGCGCGCGGCGAAGGCCTGGTCGAAATGCAGCACGACATGCAGGTCGACGCCCAGCGCCTCCAAGAGCCGCGCCTTGATCCGGAACGGGGTCAGGCGGAAGGGCGGATCGTCCGGCCGGAACAGGCTGCGCGGATGCGGTTCGAAGCTGAGCACGCAGACCGGCACGCCCAGCCGGCGGGCCTCGGCCTGCGCCGCCTCGACCACGGTCTGGTGCCCGCGATGCACGCCGTCGAAATTGCCGATGGCGACCACGGCGCCGCGCGCCGCAGCCGGCAGGTTCTCGTAGTGGCGGAAGATCTGCATGGGCCTCGTCCCGGCCCGGCCGGTCGCGCCGGGCATCGCAGGATATAGCGGGGACGGACGCGTCGAACCAGGGGGCAGGCCCCCGGGGATCAAGCCTCGGCGCGCGAAGGCACCAGGATCACCGCCTCGCCGTCGATCACCAGCGTGTCGCCGACGGTGCAGCGGGTCTGCAGCACGGCGCGGTTCCGCTCCGGCACCAGCTCGGTCACGGTGACCCGGGCGGTGACCGTGTCGCCCGGCCGCACCGGCGCCTTGAACTGGAGGTTCTGCGAGATGTAGATCGAGCCGGGCCCGGGCAGCCGGGTGCCAATCACCGCGGAGATGAAGCCGGCGCTGAGCAGACCATGCGAGATCCGACCCTTGAAGCGGGTGGTCTCGGCATAGACCTGGTTGAGATGCACCGGGTTGGTGTCGCCCGACACGCCGGAGAACAGCAGGATGTCGGCCTCGGTCACCGTCTTGGCGAAGCTCGCCGACATGCCGACGGCGAGGTCCTCGATGCAGTAGCCCTGGGTGTCGTCGCGATAGGTCTTCACGTTGTCCATGACCGGCCTCCGGCCTCGTCAGCCGCGGAATCGCGCCGCGCGCGGTCGTTCTCGCACCGCAACAATCTGGGGATGCCGCCGGTTTTCGCAACCGGCGGGCGCAGCACTTCTGCAATGCAACATGGCCGGACCGCCGCCTCGCACCCTAGGATCGTGCCCTCGGGTGGCGGCCGGCTGGCGCCAGCGACGCCGTCGGCGCCAGCCGGCGCTGCACCAGGTAGATCGGCCCGGCCGGCATGTTGTCGGTGACCACCAGATGCAGCGTCACCGATCCGCCGGGCGGGATGGTGCCATCCTGGAACACGATGCCGTCATGCGGTTCGTCGACGACCCGGCCCGAGGCGAAGCCTTCGGCCCAGATCGACCGCGTCACCTGGGGCCCCTGGGCGAAGGACAGGCCGTCATCATAGGTGCTGCCCTCGCCGCGGTGCCGCTCCAGCTCGACCGGAAAGTCGCGCCAGACCTGGTTGGTGCCGTTGCGCACGATCTTGGTCAGGGCGAAGCCGGTCAGATGCGCCGTGTCGATGCGGTTGCCGAACGCCGCCGTCAGCCCTTCGATGGTCAGCGCCGCCTCGCCGTTGCCGGTGATCCGCTCGACCACCACGAACGGATCGTCGAGCCGCCCGGTGCCGGTCGCGGATTCGAGCACGAAGCCGCCCTCGGCGTCGCTGAACACCAACCCCGCGGCCGAGACCTCGCCCGCCCGGGCGGTCGTGGCCGGGAGCGAGAGGCATAGGACGGCGCCGAAAGCCAACCCGGCACATCTCCGGAACCTGGGAAAGGCCTGACTCATCCGTCCGCGCGCCGGGTGCGGGCGACACGGCGCGGCGGCGACAGTGACGCGGTCGGCTGGATCCGGCGCTGCACGACGTAGAAGCGCGCCGCCGGCGTGTTGTCGGTGACGATGATGCGCAAGGTCACCGTCTCGCCCGGCGCCACCATGCCGTCATGGAACAGCACGACGTCGCGCGGCTCGTCGAACATCTGGGCGGCGGCGAAACGGTCGGACCGGATGCTGCGGATCGCCGCCGGCGCCTGGGCGAAGGACAGGCCGTCGCCATAGGGGCTCTGGTCGCCGCGGCGCTCCTGCAGCTCCACCGGGAAATCGCGCCAAGCCTCGGTGGTGGCGTTGCGCACCACCTTGACCAGGGCGAAGCCGGCGAGATGCGCGGTGCCGACGCGGTTGCCGAAGGCCGGCGTGAGGCCGCTGACGCTGAGCGCCGCCTCGCCCTTGCCGGTGATCCGCTCGACCACCACGAACGGGTCGTCGAGCTGGCCGGTCCCGGTCGCGGATTCGAGCACGAAGCCACCTTCGGCGTCGCTGAAGGTGATCCCAGCAACCGTCACCTCTGCCCCGTGGGCGGCCACCCCCCATGCCAGCAGGACGATGACGGGGGCGCATGACGCCAAGCGCCTCATGGAGGTCAGTGTGGCGTGCGCCTGCGTCGCGGTAAAGCCGGGATCGACGGGTGACTGCCCGTCGCAATTATGCGCCGCTTGGGTTTCTATAAACGTTTAGGCATATTGAATGAAACAGAGGCGGCGCGGATTCTGGCGCAGGCCGTCCTGCCCGACCATCGGACCCGGCCTCCATGACGACCGACCTGACCGAAGCCGCGATCGCCATCCTGCGGGCCAACGACCGGGGCGACCACACCGTCCCGACCTCCTCCGGCCTGTATCCGGCGCAGTGGAACTGGGATTCCTGCCTGGTCGCGCTGGGCTTCGCCGAATTCGACCCGGACCGGGCCTGGACCGAGATCGAGACCCTGTTCGACGGGCAATGGCCCGACGGCATGGTCCCGCACATCCTGTTCCACGGTGACGATTCCAGCTACTTCCCGAACGCCGCGATCTGGCAGGCGGGGCCGGGACAGCGGTCCTCGGGCATCACCCAGCCGCCGGTCGCCGCGACCATCATCCGCCATCTGTTCGAGCGCTTCGGAGTGCAGCGGTCGCGCCCGCATATCCGGCTGCTGGCGCCGAAGCTGCTGGCCTGGCATCGCTGGTTCTACACGGCGCGGGACCCGGACGGCACCGGCCTGGTGGCGATCCTGCACCCCTGGGAGAGCGGGATGGACAACAGCCCGGTCTGGGACGCGGCGCTGGCGGCGGTCGAGCCCGGCCCGTCGGTCGCCCATCTGCGCCGGGACACCGCCTTCGCCGACGCCGCGGTGCGGCCGACCGCCGCCGAATACGACCGCTACATCAACCTCGTGCTGGCCTTCCGGGCCGAAGGCTATCGCGCCGACCGGCTGTACGGCATGGCACCGTTCCGGGTCGCCGATGTCGGCTTCAACGCCATGCTGCAGCGCGCCAACCGCGACCTGCGCTTCCTGCTCGACATGATCGACGACACTGCCGGCGTGGCCGAGGTCGACCGGATGATCTCGAACACCCGCGCGGCGCTGGAGGCGCGCTGGGACCAGGCCGAGGGCTTCTACCTCTCGGTCGATACCCGCACTGGCCAGGCCATCCGCCAGCCCGGGATCGGCGGGCTGCTGCCGCTGTACGCCGACCCGATGACGGCGTCGCGCCACCCGGCGCTGATCACGCGGCTGGAGCGCTGGCTGGACCAGGTCGAGATCGCCGTGCCGAGCTTCGAGCCCGGGCGGCCGGAGTTCGAACCCCGGCGCTACTGGCGCGGGCCGATCTGGCTGGTGGTCAATTGGATGCTGATCGACGGGCTGAAGCGCAACGGCCGCCCGGACCTGGCGCGCCGCATCCGCCGCGACAGCCTGGCGGTTGTGGCCAGAAGCGGCTTCCGCGAGTATTTCGACCCGACGACCGGCGAAGGGCTGGGTGGCACCGACTTCTCCTGGACCGCGGCGATGGTGCTGCTGCTGGCCGGCCTCAAGGACTGACCACCACGACGGGACGGGCGCATGGCGGAACGCAAGCGGGTGGGCATCGTCGACCTCGCCCGGTCGCTTGGACTATCGACCTACACCGTCTCCCGCGCCCTCAACGGCCATGGCGACGTCGCCGCGGCGACCCGCGAACGGGTGGTGGCGGCGGCGCGGACGATCGGCTACACGCCGAACGCGCTCGGCCGGACCCTGCGCCGCGGCCGCACCGACGCCGTCGGCTTCCTGCTGACGCCGTCGCCGGCCGGCTTGGTCGACAGCTATTTCCTGCCGTTGCTGACAGGCCTCGACGCCGTGCTGTCGCCGGCGGGCTACGCCCTGCTGGTCGCCGGAGCCGCGCCCGACGAGCAGGAGATCGAGACGCTGCACCGACTGGTCGAGGGTCGTCGGGTCGACGCCGTGATCCTCACCCGGGTCCGCGTCGACGATCCGCGCGCCGCCTATCTGCGCCGGCAGGGTTTCCCCTTCACCATGCTCGGCCGTGACGGCGACCGGCCGGGGACGCCCTTCATCGACGCCGATCACCGCACCAGCGGCCGGATCGCCACGGCCTGGCTGATCAGCCGGGGCCATCGCCGCATCGCCGTAATCAACACCCCGGCGCAGGTCAACGGCAGCCGCCAGCGCCTGCTCGGCTGGCAGGAGATGCTGGCCGAGTCCGGCCTGGCCACCGACCCAGCCTGGCACCGCTGCGGCGATTACACCGCTGAGAGCGGCTGCCGGGAAACCAGGGCCCTGCTGGCGCTGTCGCCGCGGCCGACGGCGATCCTGTGCGGCAATGACGAGATGGCATTCGGCGCCGTCGGGGCGGTGCGCACCGCCGGGCTGTCGGTCGGCAGCGACATCTCGATCATCGGCTGCGACGACATCCCGATCGCGGCGCTGACCAACCCGCCCCTGACCACCTTCCGCACCTCGCTGCGCCCGTTCGGCGAAACCCTGGCCCAGCAGGTGTTGGCGCTGCTGCGTGGCGAGACACCGGCGTCGCAGCTGGGGGTGCCGGAAATGGTCGAGCGTGGCTCGGCAGGGCCGGCGCCGGCCGAGCCAGGCTAGCCCAGGTCGCCGCGCCGGGTGATGCCGGACAGCGGCCCGAGCGCCTGCAGCAGTGCCGCGATGCTGCGGCCATCGACCGGATGGCGCCAGTCCGCCGCGATGTCGGCGGCCGGCGCCAGCACGAAGGCACGCTCCGCCATCCGGGGGTGCGGCACCACCAGCTCCGGCCGGTCGACGGTGCGGTCGCCGTAGAGCAGCAGGTCGATGTCGATCAGCCGTGGCCCGTTGCGGCGGCCGGGGATGCGGCCGATCTCCGCCTCCGCCTGCTTCAACAGCGGCAGCAGGTCCTCGGGAGCCAGGAGAGTGCGGGCCACGACGCACATGTTGAGGAAGGGCGCCTGGTCGGTGACGTACATCGGCGCCGTCTCGTACACCGCCGAGACGGCATCGATGGTGGCGATGTCGCGCAGCCGGCCGATCGCCCGGCGCAGATTGGCCTCGCGGTCGCCGAGATTGGTGCCGAGTGAGAACAGGACGGGAACCGGCGCATGTTCCAGGGCCATGATCGATCGAATCCTGCCTGTCGCCGCGAATCGGCCGATGGGTGTCGCGGGCTCACCGGCAGGGCGCCGGCGGGTTATGGCCTCGTGACCGGGAAAAGTCGAGCCGGGGAGCGTCGTGATGGTGTATCCCGGACCCTGACGCCTGGACAGGACCTGTGATGGCGGGCCATGCGGCTGCAGCGCCGGGCCGGGAGACTGTGATGACCGACGACACCGAAGACAGCCTGTGGCGCTGGCCGCTCGGCACCTTCCGTGACGCCCTGGCCAGCGATTCGCCGACCCCGGGTGGCGGCTCGGCGGCGATGGTGACGGCGACGCTCGGCCTCGGCCTCGTGGTGATGGCGCTGCGCATCACCGCCAACAAGGCCGCGGACCGCGTGTTCCTGGATACCCTGATCCTCTCGGGCGAACGGCTGATGGCCGAGCTGTCGGCCCATGCCGAGGCCGACATCGCGGTGTTCGACGCCTATATGGCGGCGCTGAAGCTGCCCAAGGCGACCGAAGATGAGAAGGTGGCGCGACGGGCGGTGCTGCAGGAGGCGACTGTCGCCGCCACCGAGATCCCGCTGAACGCGGCGCAAACCGTGCTGGAGGCGATCGACCTCGCCGGCCAGGCCGCCACCCTGGCGACGACCCAGATCGTCAGCGACGTCGGCGCGGGCACCGCGACGCTGCGCGGCGCGATCGAGGCCGTGCTCTATGCCGTCGACGTCAATCTGCGCGGCCTCGACGATGCACGCAATCGTGCCGACTACGCCGGCAGCCGCGACCGGTTGCTGGCGACGGCGGAGCAGCGCGCGGGCGGCATCGCCCGGCTGGTCCGCGATCGCCTGCGCTGAGACTCGGCCACATCCGAATCTCCGTCGGCCTCAGAGGCCGCTGAAGTGGTGTGGCGGACCGTCTCCGGACCGGGGTGGCCTCGAGCGAAGGTATAGTTACAGATTGTCAATCCACTACGCTGTTTTCATTGATGAATCCCACGATTCTTTGATTTTCGGCCAAATCCGATCCGGTGTCACAACAACGTCGCATTTACCAAGCCATTTGCTTTCGGCGCTTTTCCGTTTCCAAAATCCAAACAATCGGTTAACCCGATCGCGAATGGCCGTGCCGGGGTGGTGGTGCATCGCTGCAACACTGCGCGAAATTCGCAACAGCATGGTCCATTTCAATTGCGGTCTACGCCCGACCATCGTACATCCAAAGGGAGCGGTCTGGTCGCAGCCCTTGAAGGAAGCGGGGGACGAGACCTCGGTTGAACCGTGATCAGCGAGGTATTGGATATGAAGAAGAACTTGATGTACGCCGCAGTCGGCGCGGCCGCCCTGCTCGTTGCAGCCCCTGCGATGGCGCAGCAGTACCAGGCGACCGGTCTGTATGTCGGTGCCGGCGCTGGTGTGAATTTCCGCCAGGAAGACAGTGTCGACGTCCGCAACGGTTCCAGCAGCGGCTTTACCGGCGCGACCGAAGGCAAGTCCAAGTACAATGTCGGCCCGGCCGGCGACATCTACCTCGGTTACGACTGGGGTTCGATCCGCGCGGACGCTGAAGTCAGCCTGCGCAACAACGACATCGACAAGGGGACGTTCAACAACGGCGTCACCTTCAAGAACGGCAACGTTCGCACCATCGGCATCATGGCGAACGCCTACTACGACTTCGATTTCGGCTCGCCGTTCGTGCCGTACATCGGTGGTGGCGTCGGTGTCGCCCTGATCAATGCCGAGCTGAAGCGCGGCAACGGCGGCACCCACTTCAACGACTTCAACACCCAGTTTGCCTATCAGGGCATCGCCGGTGTGTCGTACAACTTCTCGCCGAACCTGGCCGCCAACCTTGAATACCGCTACCTCGGCAACACCTCGCCGAAGTTCAAGGACGCCGGCGACAGCCTGAAGTACGACAGCAGCAACAACCACACGGTGCTGGTCGGCCTGCGCTACACCTTCGCGCCGGCTCCGGTCGTCGAGGAGGTCGTGACCACCCAGGCTCGCAGCTACCTGGTGTTCTTCGACTTCGACAGCTCGCGTCTGACCCCGGAAGCCAAGCAGATCGTGGCCTCGGCCGCGGCTGACGCGCTCCAGGGCAAGACGACGCAGATCGGCGTCACCGGCCACACCGACCGGTCCGGTTCGGACCGCTACAACCAGGCCCTGTCGGTGCGTCGCGCCGAGTCGGTCCGCCGCGAGCTGGTCTCGGACGGCGTCGCCGACAGCCTGATCGTCACCCGCGGCGTCGGCGAAGCCGATCCGCTGGTCCCGACGGCGGATGGTGTCCGCGAGCCGCAGAACCGGCGCGTCGAGATCGTCCTGCAGTAATCTACGGCTACCAAAGATCCCATCGGGAGATCGGGGCGTCCTTCGGGGCGCCCCTTTCTTCGTCTGGGGTCTGGAAATGCTTCGTCTTCATTCCCGCGAAAGCGGGACTCTCTCGCCGCGATCGACGTGAAGAGATCCCCTGACTTCACAAACGAAGTGCAACACCCTTTGAAGGGGGTGTTGCGATGGGACGAAGCTACCGACAGTTCAGCCTCGAGGACCGGTGTGAGCTTGCCCGCCTTTACGCCGCCGGAGCCTCGCTCCGGCAAATCGCTGCAGCTCTGGATCGCGCGCCATCGAGCGTGTCTCGGGAGCTGAAGCGCAACAGCGGCGCCGCCGGAGACTACAAACCAGCCTATGCCGGCCAACAAGCCGGCGCCCGACGCTGGCACGGCAGCCGCCTGGTGCGCGACGCCGCCCTCCGGCAGACCGTGCTCGACCGGCTGGGCCGCGGCTGGTCGCCGCAACAGGTCGCCGGCCGACTGGCCCGGGACCAGGGCCGCCCCGTGATCAGCCATGAGACGATCTATCGCTTCATCGCCGCCCAGATCGCCCGCACCAAGGATTACCGCTGGCGCCTCTTGCTACCGCGCGGCAAGAGCAAACGCGGCTGGCGCGGACGCAAAGGCGGCTCCCCCGCCCAGACCATCCCACAGCGCGTGCCCATCCAGCAGCGCCCTGCCACCGCCGAAGATCGCCGCACCCCCGGACATTGGGAAGCCGATCTGATGCTGTTCTCCATCTACGGCCAGGCCGTGCTCGCCCTGCACGAACGCACCTCCCGCCTGCTCGCCATCATCCGACAGCCCAGCAA